>JAFTMI010000007.1 GCA_017452505.1 Oscillospiraceae bacterium | reverse complement strand
CAGTTCTTGCAAAAATCCTTCCAGTAGGCAAACCACTCCAGGTCAGTACCGGGCTGGCAGAAGAATTCGCACTCCATCTGCTCAAACTCACGGGTACGGAAGGTGAAGTTGCCGGGAGTGATCTCATTTCGGAAAGCCTTACCAACCTGGCAAACGCCGAAGGGCAGCTTCTTCCGGGTGGTACGCTGAATGTTGTCGAAGTTTACGAATATACCCTGTGCGGTCTCGGGCCGCAGATATGCGATGGAGGAAGAGTCCTCGGTAACGCCGATCTTGGTCTGGAACATCAGATTGAAGTTCCGGATGGAGGTAAAGTGATGCTTGCCGCAGTTGGGGCAGACCACATCCTCGTGCTCAGCGATAAAGTCATTCATCTCAGCGGGTTTCATAGCGTCCACATTGACACCCTTGCCGGACTCAGATTCTTCGATCAGCTTGTCGGCACGGTGACGGGCACCGCAGCCCTTGCAGTCCACCAGGGGGTCGGAGAAAGAACCCACGTGACCGGTGGTGACCCAAGTAGTGGGATTCATAATAATAGCGGCATCCAGACCCACATTGTAGTCGGATTCCTGAACAAACTTCTTCAGCCAGGCCTTCTTCACGTTGTTCTTAAACTCCACACCCAGAGGGCCGTAGTCCCAGGAGTTGGCCAAGCCGCCGTAGATCTCAGAACCTGCATACACATAACCGCGGTTCTTGCAGAGATTTACGATCATCTCTAATGTCTTTTCGCTGTTTTTCATCTTTTCATCCTCCAAATTCGGAATAATAGTTCATTATATAGGAAACTTTTTGCAAAATCAAGTATTTTCCTGCAAAACCAAGTCAGGGCCAAGATCTTCAGCCATCATACTATGTACCAAATCGCCCACTTCCACAGCAGTCTTGCCTTTCAGCTCCTCCGGCTGCAGCACCTTTATGAGGTGCAGGTGGACATGGGTGGCTTTCAGCTTCTTCATATTGCGGAATACCTTATTGGTATTTTGCACTGTGCAGACCACGATGGGCACATTGGCCTTTTGGGCGATCTTGAACACACCGCTGCGGAAAGGATGTAAAAGTCCGTCCTTGCTGGTATAGCCCTCGGGGAACACACCGATGGAGGCCTTATCCTCCTGAATGATCTTAATACAATTTATAATGGTACGCAGGGCTTCCTTGTCATTTTCCCGGTTGATCCGCTGACACTGAATCTTATGCATAATCTTGCCCACAATGAACATATCGGCATTTTCCCGCTTGGAGATAAAGGCCAGCTGTTTTTTCTTAAAATAAGCCAGCAAAACCACCGGATCTAAGTCATTGATGTGGTTGCAAACCAGCAGAAAACGGCCGTCCTTGGGAATCTGCTCCAAGCCTTCCGTATGCATTTTCATCCGCAGAATGCTCAGCACCAGCTGGGCAGTATTGCCCACCATAAAGCGGTGGAATTTGCTGTCACGCTCCTGGGGCTTTTCAATATCCACAAATGCGCAGCAAAGCCACAGCACCAGAAAAAACAGGAGCGCCAGCACCAGCAGACTTGCCAAGAAGCCCACCGGCAACAGCCACAGCCAGGTAAGGCTCTCAAAAGCGCCTGTCAGCGCGCATACCGCCGCCGCAATCAGCGCAGATAAAATCAGTCCCATATTCTTAAGCATAGGTTCTCCCCCAACACATAGTTTTTCATTATAATTATACTCGGAATTTTTCCCGGACACAAGAGTAAATTTTCCAAAATAGGGGTAGCAATCCATAAAAAAGGTTGGTATAATACATTTAATATACAGACGACCTGTCTTTTAGGAGGCATTTTATATGAACACCCAACCCAGAAGCGGAATTTTCCCCTGGTTTACCATTATAGAAGGCCTTGCAGGCTTCTTCCTGCAATGCTGGCTGTTTTCTGCCATCAATGCCAAGGGGCTGCTGCCCACAAACCACATTGCCGGCTATTTGAGCTTCGGCCTGCTGGCGCTGACAATGGTGATCTGCTGGCTGGGCTCCCGGAATGAGGAGGATCTTTGCCCCGATAAGCTGTTTTTCTCCTCCGGCGCTGCCGCTGTGGGCATTGCGCTGAGCGCTGTTGCCATGGCCTTTTCTGCCTTTGCCGCCCACGGCAAGGGCATCTTGCAGATCCTGACCTTTGGCACCGGTATTTTGGCCGCGGCGGCTTTGGGCTATATCGCCCTGTGCCGGGCGAAGAAATTCCACGCCGACGCCATGCTCCACAGCATCATCACCGTGTATCTCATTTTGCGGACCATGACAAATTGCAGCGTTTGGAGCGCCCAGCCCCAGTTCCAGCAGTACTTCTTCCCGCTGCTGGCCTGTGTGCTGCTGATGATCACCTCTTACTACCGGGCCGCTTTGGCTTTAGGCTTGGAGCATAGCAAAAAGTATGTATTTTTCAGCCAGGCGGCTCTGTTCTGCTGCTTTATGTGCTGCCGGGGCAGTGACTGGATCTTCTACCTGTCCGGTATCCTGTGGCTGACCTTTGATTGCCCCGCCCCCTCCGCCGTTCCCGAGAAGCTTTCCAGCGATGAATAAGCCTATGTATTTACCGAAAAATGTGCTAAGCTGCATAGCCGCATTGGAAAAGGCCGGCTTTGAAGCTTATGCTGTGGGCGGCTGTGTCCGGGATGCTATTTTGGGCCTTACTCCCCACGACTATGACCTTTGCACCAATGCCCTGCCGGAGGAAACCGCCGGGCTGTTTCCCGGTCATACCTTAGTGCGCAGCGGCGAAAAGCACGGTACCATCGGTGTGGTTTTTGACAAAGAGGTCATTGAGATCACCACCTTCCGCACGGAAGGCGGCTACCAGGACAGCCGCCACCCGGGCTGGGTGCGGTTCGTGCCCGATGTGAAAGAGGACCTTTCCCGGCGGGATTTCACCGTCAATGCTATGGCCTACAATCCCAAGACCGGCTACATCGACCCCTTTGGCGGACAAGAAGATTTGCAAAAAGGCATTTTGCGTGCTGTGGGCGACCCCACCACCCGCTTTACTGAAGACGCTTTGCGGATTTTGCGGGGTGTGCGGTTCGGCGTGCGGTTTTCTTTGACCCCCACGGAAGACACCCTGGCGGCTATGAATGCCCTCGCCCCCCTTATGGACAATTTGGCACGGGAACGGGTGTTTGACGAGTTATGTAAACTTCTTCCCCTGCTGAAATCCGAGGATATGGCCACCTATTCTGCCATTCTCACCCAGGTGATCCCACCCCTTGCGCCCACCTTAGGCTTTGACCAGAAGAATCCCCATCATATTTACGATGTATATACCCATACCGCCCAGGTGGTGGAAAATGCCCCGAAAGATTTGGCTGTCCGCTGGGCGGCAATTCTTCACGATTGCGGCAAGCCGGGCTGTTTCTCCCTTGACGAAACCGGCATCGGCCATTTCTACGGCCACGCAGAAGTCAGTGCCCAAATGGCAGATGACCTTCTTTTGCAGCTGAAAGCCCCCACTGCCTTGCGGGAGCGGGTGGTCTTCCTTATCGAAAAGCATATGACCCCCTTAGAGCCGGACAAGAAACTGCTCCGCCGCCGATTGGGTCAGTACGGTGTGGATGCGCTGCACCAGTTGGTGGCTCTGCAAAAGGCCGATTGTATTGGCACCGGTACCCATGAGAATGACCGCTTTGAGGCCATCTCCGCTTTGATTGCAGAAATCCTGCAGGAGCAAGCCTGTCTTACCCTCCGGGACTTAGCCGTAAACGGCAAGGATCTGCAGAAAATCGGCTTTGCCCCCGGCAAAGAAATAGGCGCGTGCCTAAACCTCCTTTTGGAGCAGGTGTTGGACGAAAAACTCCCTAACGAAAAAGAAGTTCTTTTATCTGCTGCCAAGCATCAATTATAAAACGAGGTGTGATTATGAATTACCGAGAACCCGTGGAAACTGCCAAGCCTTATAAAGAGCAATACCTTGCCGGCCTTACCCGACTGATCGAAGAAAAGCAACTTAAGGCCGCTGAGATTCGCCGGGAATACTGCCGGGATATTTTCACCGACCCGGAGCGCTACCGGAAAGATCTGCGGAATATGCTGGGTTGGCCCTTGACCGAGCCCTCCCCCGCCGACCTCCCCCCTGTTACCGCAGAAAAATTGTCAGAAGAAGAGGGCTACACTATCTACCGCCTGCAAGTTGAAGTTCTGCCGGGGGTGAAATTGGCCGGTCTGTTCTTCCGCATGGACGGAGACACCCCCAAGCCCCTGGTGCTGGTGCAGCACGGCATGCTGGGTACACCGGAGCGGGTATCCGGATTTTACGGCAGCACTTCCAACTATAACCATATGCTCAGCCGGATCATTTCCCACAATGTCCACGCCTTTGCGCCCCAGCTTTGCATGTGGAGTGACAGCTACGAGATTCCCTATGACCGGAAGGAGATGGAGGCCCGGTTAAAGCGGGTGGGCAGCTCCATTGCGGCAGTGGAAATTTACGCACTTATGCGGATCTTGGACTATTTCGAGGCCCAAAGCTATGTGTCCTGCTTAGGTATGGCAGGTATGTCCTACGGCGGATTCTACACTTTGATGACCACCGCCTTGGACACCCGTCTTCGCAGCGCCATTTGCTGCTCCTATTTCAACAAGCGGGATGCTGTCCCCTGGCACGATTGGGTTTGGTTCCAGTCCGGTCATAAATTCGACGATGCCCAGATTGCCTGCCTGGTCTATCCCCGGAAGCTGTATGTGCTGATGGGAAATCAAGATGCCCTCTTTGACTATCACAACACCATCGAGTCCTTCAACGAAGCCACGCAAATGAGCGACAAGGATTGGATGCAGCTGCACATTTACGATGGTACCCACGAATTCTGCAAGGACGACGAACCCATTGAATCCCTCATCCGCGACTTGAATACATAAAAAACGACCCCAAATGGGGTCGTTTTTACCTTGTACCTTACAGGCTTTACTGTAGGGCGGGGGCTTGCTCCCGCCGTGTTATTCCGCTGTGTATAACTGGTCTAACTCCCATTGTTTTGGGTTGTTAACGATATACTCTGCAATTTCATTATAATCGTATCGCCCACGAATGATATGTTCATAAAAAGAAGTTTGGAACAATTTTTTAATAGGGTATACCTTTTTGCACTTTATGGTTGTTAGGGATTTATACGCACAAACTATATCTGTTATCGTAGGG
Source organism: Oscillospiraceae bacterium (assembly GCA_017452505.1). GTDB lineage: Bacteria > Bacillota > Clostridia > Oscillospirales > Oscillospiraceae > Faecousia. Next base: position 735 of record JAFTMI010000007.1, on the reverse strand, counting down.
CGCTGGCTGCCTCCCGCTGTTTCTTCCAACAGCAAGATAGCGTGTATATGGTTAGGCATAATCACATACTGATCAATTTTCAACTGGGGATATCTTTCTTCCAGCAAAAGCAGCTGCTCTTCTGCAATCACACCGTATTTCGTTAATCGGATTTCGGCGGGAGCAAGCCCCCGCCCCACAATGTGAGACAACAGGCAGCGTCTGTTGCAGGTGCAAATCGTAATAAAGTATGCGCCGGCAGTACTGTAATCATAGCTATCTAACCGGGGATGTTTGCGCTTTGGTAAATTTCGTTCCATTTTTATCACCGGGTTTATTATACTGAAAATTTTCGGCGGGAGCAAGCCCCCGCCCTACAATCATTTATCCATAGAAAAAACGACCCCAATTTGGGGTCGTTTTTCTTTATCCGTTGGGGTTTTCGGCGGTGTTGGAGCCGTCACCCACCAGGCCCAGCCGCTGGGCGGCGTCCTGGCGCATTTTGTACTTGAGGATCTTGCCGGCAGCATTCATGGGGAAGCTGTCCACAAACTCAATGTACTTGGGCACTTTGTGCCGGGCCATGCTGGCCTTGATATAATCGGTCATTTCCTCCACCGTCACAGAGCCGGGCTCTTTCAGAATGATGCAGGCCATGATCTCCTCGCCGTACTTCTTATCCGGCACACCGATAACCTGCACATCCTTGGTCTGGGGATGGGTGTAAATAAACTCCTCGATCTCCTTGGGGTAGAT
>JAFTMI010000009.1 GCA_017452505.1 Oscillospiraceae bacterium | reverse complement strand
GCTTTGATCGCTACTTTGAATGCCTGAAACCCTATTTTGAAGATTACCGTACATCGTAAAAGAACAACGCAAAGGAGAATGATCATATATGAAATTAGGTATCGGCGCTGAAGCTACCGATTCCATATTTCAATGTATCTCTCTAAATGCCGATATAGCTTGATAAACACTAGGTTTTCTAACATTTCTAAAACACATAAGTCCATGCATCTCTATGCCTTTCCACGGGAAAAAGGCGTAAAATTGGCGTAAAATGGCGTAGAGAAAATCAGCGGACAGCCTGGGAAAAAGTACATGCTGCTACCATAAACAGCCACCCGGCGGTAAGACCAAACTGGTCTCACCGCCGGGTGTTTACATTCAATTCAATATGCAATCCTAAAGTAATCCAAGTAAGCCTTAAAGCGGTCTTGGGCGGTGAGGCAGGTATCCATAAGGAAACCTTTTTCGTGGTCCCATTCTTTGAGGCCGCGGTAGTAGAACAGTTTCAGATTATCCTCGATGATGAAGGGCACAATGTTATGCTTTAGGCATTCCTTAAAGAGGATCAGGCGGCCTACACGGCCATTTCCGTCCTGGAAGGGATGGATGCGTTCAAAGGCCACGTGGAAAGCTACGATGTCCTCAAAGGTCTTTTGGGGTAACGCATTGTAGTCCGCAAGTAGCTTGCGCATTTCACCGGCAACGTTCTCCGGCAGTGTGGTGTCGTTACCGCCTACCTCATTGGGCAGCCTCTTGTACTCCCCTACCGCGAACCAATCCTTGCGGCTGTCGCTGGTGCCAATCTTCAGTACGTAATGAAGTTCCTTTATAAACTTCTCGGTTAGAGCAGAGCCTGCCTGGTCAATCACCATATCGATGCAACGGAAATGGTTGGAGGTTTCGATCACATCGTCCACATTGACAGCCTCGTTTTCAAACCCAATAGTATTGGTCTCAAAGATGTACCGAGTCTGATCGTGTGTAAGCCGGCTTCCCTCAATATGGTTGGAGTTATAGGTCAAATCGATCTGAATCTTATGATAGATACCACCGGTCATTTTAGCAGCTTTCTGCTCACGCAGGATCTGAAGCAACGTAGGAGCATCGTTTTTCTTATTTGCACGCTCCGGCTTCTGTGCGTCTTCCGGAATGTACCAAGTTTTGCCGATAAGCTTGGCATTGGGAATTCTGCCGTGGGCACAGTAATTCCGGACACTTCGTTCAGAAAGCCCCCATTTTTCAGCCATTTTTGCGACAGATACGTATTCCATAGTTACCTCCCGGCTAGATTTCTTGCCATTATTATACCACATTACCGGCAAATTATCAATATCATTATATGTTTTTCATATTATTTATTGCCGGTAGCTTTCAACTCATAAGACACCGTAAAAATATACCTACCAAGAAAATGCGTCAATCAAAAAGCTGACTTGCAGGAAAGCAAGCCAGCTTTTTGTTATTTCCACTTTTCAATCAAATTCCGGATCTGAGAGGCCAGTTTTGCGTTGTCTTTATTGGTGCGGCCTTTGCAGGTTTTGACAAAGGCAAGGAGCGCTTCTGCTGCAGCAAGCAATTCGCCATAGACCGCCCGTGCCCTTGCAGAGCCTTTTGTTATCTCTTCCCTGCGGATAGGTTTGGAGTCTGCGAACACGGTCATTCTGCCTGTCAGCAGATCGTACTCAGCGCCGCTATAAGGTGCATCTGCGTGGTAGCCCATCTGAGTCAGCAGTTTCTGGAAGATCATGCAGGCAGCATCATCGCCATGATTAACAAAAACCATCTGAGGCTTTTCCTTGAATCCGGCAAGCCATTGGATCAAGCCTGCCTGATCTGCGTGGCCGCTGGTGCCGTGGAGCGCGGCGATCTCCGCATTGACAGTAATATCCTCACCGAACAGCCGGACATACTGTGCGCCGTCCTGGAGTTTTCTGCCGAGAGAACCTTCTGCCTGATAACCAACGAATAGGATGGTGTTTTCCTCGCCCCATAGGTTGTGCTTCAAATGGTGGCGAATACGGCCCGCCTCGCACATACCGCTGGCAGACAAGATCACCTTGGGTCGTTTGTCAAAGTTGATCTGCTTGGATTCATCGCTGGTTACGGAAAGGCAAATATCATCAAACCAAATGGGGTTAATGCCTTGTTTAACCAATGCTGCGGTTTCTTCATCGAAGCAGCTTTGGTCACACTGCAGGAAGATTCCCGTTGCTTCCACAGCCAGAGGACTGTCCACATACACCGGGAATCCGTCGTGGCCTCTGACCATCCCTTCCTGCTTGATCTGGCGGATGGCGTAGAGCATTTCCTGGGTTCTGCCTACCGCAAAAGACGGGATCACCACATTACCGCCCCGGTCAAAGGTCCGCTGCAGCACATCTGCAAGCTCTCCGACGGTATTGCCGGGCTTTTCATGGAGCCGATTGCCATAGGTGGATTCCAGAACGAGGTAGTCCGTTTCTTCTACCGGCAGAGGGTCTTTGATCAATGGCTGATCGATGTTGCCCACATCACCGCTGAACACGATTTTCTTTGTAACGCCTTCCTCGGTCAGCCATAGTTCGATGCAGGCAGAACCCAGCAAGTGTCCAATATCAGAAATGCGGACAACGATTCCTTCCTCTGCCTGGATCACCTGACCGTATTCGCAGGGACGGAAACGGGAGATGGCACCAATGGCATCTGCCATCGTGTAGACCGGTACAACTAATTCATCACCGGCTCGCTGTGCTTTCCGGTTCTGCCACTCCGCTTCCGACTCCTGGATATGGGCAGAATCCCGCAGCATAATGTTGCACAGATCGCAGGTAGTAGTCGTTGCATAAATGCTTCCTCGGAAGCCGTCCTTATAAAGCTTGGGCAGCATACCGGAATGGTCGATATGGGCGTGGGTCAGAAAGACCGCTTCAATGGTATTGGCAGGTACAGGAATCGGCACATTCTCAAACACATCGATTCCCTGCTCCATACCGCAGTCCACCAGGTATTTCTTTCCGCATACCTCCAAAAGTGTACAGCTTCCTGTCACCTCATGGGTAGCCCCAATAAATTGAATTTTCATAGTGAGACCTCCAATCGCTTTATATTATGAGTGGATCGTATCATTTTCTATAAAAAGTATTCCCACCCACAAATTCACGAACAAGGCTAGTTGGTGGAATTTCATCATCCACATCTGCCTCGATCACATAGTTAAGGACTTTTACTATTCCGCGAACCT
>JAFTMI010000022.1 GCA_017452505.1 Oscillospiraceae bacterium | reverse complement strand
TATACTTTACTGCATTTTGTTCTAAATGTCAATAGAACAAAATGGGCTGTGGTAGAATGCTCATGGGTGATAATTATGTATCAACGGCTTCGTGATTTACGAGAAGACCATGATTTGAAGCAACGCGAGATAGCTGAGCATTTGAATTGTTCGCAGAAAACCTACAGTAATTATGAACTGGGACAGAGGGACATTCCCACCGACGTTTTGATCAAGCTGGCCCTGTATTACAATGTTTCAGTAGACTACATTCTCGGTCTGACCAACAACCCCAAACGGAATAAATAAAGCACTGCCCGGTTGAACGAACAGTGCTTCGATTTTTGCCAATTGTCAATTGTCAACTGTCAATTGTCCATTGCATAAGCATACACGTGGGTGCCACGGATCAGGTTGCCAAACATGTATTTGGTGCAGGCGGACTCAAACAGCACATACACCTTGCCGTCCTTGGCTACCAGTTCCTCGCTCATAGGCGGCATATCCACCCGGCGGGTCAGATTGGCGCTGTCCAGGTAGTAAAGGGGCACTTCCCTCCCGTCCACCTTCACACTCCCCTGCCGCTCATCCTCCAGCTCGTAGAACCACAGATGGGAATCGTTAAAGCCGTAGGACGTAGACAGCACGATCTGCCCATCCTCCGTAAAGCAGAAGCCCTGGACCCGGTCACGGATGGAAATGGCCGCCACAGGGGTCGGATCAATGCCAAATTCCGCTGCGGGGGTGGCCTTGTAAATGGCGATAATACCGGGATTTTCATCCCCTGCCGGAGTGGTGACCCGGTGTTCCTCCGGGGTCTCATAGATCTCCGGGTAATAAAAATCACCCACAAACAGGTAGCCATTGTAGAAGGTACAGCAGTCACCGTCATAAGCCATGGGGATCTTGCCCACCATGGCAGCCTGCTCCTTTTGCAGTACATCGGCAAGCAGGAACACATCCACGCCCAGGGTGCCGGGCAGATACACATAGGTGCCATCGGTGGTCACGCCCCCGGCATGCTCATCGTAAGCAGAGCCGTCAGCATTCAGAAGCTCCACGAAGCGGCTCTTGCCCTCGGCATCCCGGATGTAAATACGGGCGGCGCCGTGATCCTTCATATAGCCGCTCATAAGATAGGCATCCTGCGCCTGCAGATAATGAAAGCCCTGGGGCACGAAGCCGGTATTTAAGCCGGGGATCCGAAACAAAGCATCCGCATTACCAAAAAAGCTGTCGTACATCACAGTGACACCAATATGCAGCGCCGCCAGCAGCACCAGCACCACTGCCAAAACAACAGCCAGAATCTTTCCGCCGATTTTTAAAAATTTCATATTGTTTTATCCTTTTTCACAGAGTCGGGCCATTATAGCATGGCTATCGACAAATTACAAGGGATTTTTGTAAATTTCCTATAAATTTTCACACTCACTTCTATACAATTCAGCAACAAAATCGGGAGGCTGCACGCCTCCCGATCCTTTTTATTCATGTTCCTTTTTTTCTTCCACAGGCATCGCCAGGCCAGCCACATCGCTGACCGGCAGGCTAAACACAATGCCCTGGGACTTTCTTCCCAGCCCCATTTCCTTATACAGCGCATTCAGAACCTTGTCCCGGATATCCTTATCCACTACCATCATCAATATTTCCTTATCCGCATGGAGGGTGATGCCAAAGAATGCTGCCGCATCCTCCCGCACCACACCACGGGCGCCTAAGATGGTGCCGCCGCGGACGCCCTGCTCCCGAGCCACCCGCATGGCTTCCTCGGCAAAGCCGGAATTGACAATGGTAAAAATCACTTCATGATTATTGGTTTTCATAATTACTCTCCCCTCTTCATGCGGTTGTCGCTGAGGAACTGATACATATTGACACCGATCACGCTGCTCAGCGGCACAGCAAAGGCAATTCCCTTACCGTTTTTAATGGCAGAAAATTTATCTTCCAGCGTATTTAAGATCTCGTCTGTCAGATCCTCCCGAACCACGCTGACTACCACAGCCTTCTGCAGATTCAAACCCAGCAGCTCCACCAGCTCCGAAGCCGCAGTGCCGGTGCCGGGCAGCACCAACTGGCAGTTGACATTAAACTGGCTGATCACATCCAGGTAAAATTCACCCTTGGACCGGTCCACGATGGTAAACAGGAGCTTCAGCTTTTTAATTGCGGATTCGTTGATAGAATTAGCCATAGCTGTCCCTCCTTACATAAAGTTGATGATCTGCTGATCATCCGCATCCAGGATCTTCTTCATGGCCCGCTTCTCGCTGACCCGCTCAGCAACGATGCCCTTGAAGCCCAACAGCTGAATGGTGATCAGCGGTGCCATGGCAACCAGTGCCACCACACCGAAAGCATCTGCCAAGACCGACTCAGCGCCCTGCATGCTGACGCAGGCGCCGATGGCAAAGGGCAGGATAAAACCGGAGGTCATGGGGCCGGAGGCCACACCGCCGGAGTCAAAGGCGATAGCCGTGTACACAGGGGGGACAAACAGGCTTAAGGCCAGGGAAATGAAATAGCCGGGAACAATGTAATAAACAAGAGAGAAATCGAAGACGATCCGCACCATGCTTAAAGCAATGGCTGCGCCTACGCCAATGCAAAGGCCGATCATCATGCTCTTTTTCCGAACAAGACCGCCGGTAACGTCCTCTACCTGACCGTTTAGGACGTGAATTGCCGGTTCTGCCAGCACCACCAACACACCGACGATCAAGCCAAAGCCGATCAGCACCGCCGGATGCCGGCTTGCCAATGCGGTACCCAACTTATAGCCCACAGGCATAAAGCCCACATTGACACCGGTGAGGAAGATTACCAAACCTGCGTATGTAAACAAAACGCCAATGGCGATTCGCAGCAGCTTCCGCTTCGGTAGCCGGAGGAAAATAATCTGGCAAATGAGGAAGAACGCTACGATCAGACCCAACGCAATAGCCACTTCTTTGGCAGTGTGGCCGGCAGTATGCAAAAACGCACCCAGGATGTCATTACTGACAGTATAATCCGGCACTTGGTAGGTCATATCATTTGTGGAGAAAATGCCCAACATCAGCACTGCCAAAATGGGGCCCACACTGCACAAGGCAACCAGGCCGAAGGAGTTTTCCTTGCTCTTCTTATCACCCAAAACGCTGGAAATACCAACGCCCAGCGCCATGATAAAGGGCACCGTAATGGGGCCGGTGGTAACACCGCCGGAATCAAAGGCCATGGGAAGCAGCTTCTCATTGCCGCTGACCACCAGCATCAATGCCAGCGCAAACAGCAGCATGTAGAAAAGCATGAGAATGCTGCCCAGTCTTCTTCGGAATACAATACGCAGAATCGCAACGATCAAAAACGCGCCTACACCGATACCAACCGCATACACCAGCACCGTGCCGTTCATGACGGCGGACACCTGGTTGGCCAGCACCTGCAGGTCCGGCTCCGCTACGGTGATCAGCATGCCCAGCACAAAGCAGACGGCAAGCAGCAGCCAGAGTTTTTTCTGCCTGGAAAGGCCGGCGCCCACATGGGTGCCCATAGGCGTCATAGCCAAGTCCGCGCCCAGATTGAACAGGCCGATACCCAAAATCAGCAGCACGGCACCGATACTGAACGTAATCAGCTCCACCGCTGACAGGTTAAACAGCGGCGTCAATGCCAGTATGTACACGATCAGTGTAACCGGCAGCGCAGACACCAGAGCCTCCTTGATTTTTAGCCAAAGTTCCTTCAAATAATATCACTCATTTCCACTTTACTTTACATAAATATATTGTACCAAAAGCATGCTATCAAGGCAAGGGGGGGTACAGAAAGTTTATGGAAAAATTTAAAAATCCCCCGAGCCGAGGCTCGGGGGATGGCTTAAAATAGCAAATTCCATAAAAGCGGAGCATTTCTCACCAGTGTATACAGCAGAAACACACCCAGTCCCACATAAAAGACTCGCAAGGAATACATTCCCTTCAGCACATGCTCCGCCCACCGCAGATGAAAAACATATCGAAGATTCAGCAAAACACCGGTTGCAATTGCATATAGGATCCAGCAAAAAACCATGGGATTCCAGACAAAGGACGCCGCAAGATCGCCCTGCAGAAAACTTTGCACGCAATGAGTGCCACCACAAGTAGCACATTTGGCCCCCACAAATGTCCATTTGCAAGGCTCACCCCGATCCAGCATCTTCTGCAGCAGCCATCTGCAGACATAAATACCAGGAACGACCGCTGCATCCAATACATATACCGGCAAAGAAGGGTGTTTTTTTACATATTCCGTTACCCTGTAGAATAATGAACAGATAACCAAGTTGTTTTAAGAATTGTAAGCTGCCATGATTCCGCCAAGAACGGCGTTAATAATGGTCATGAAGATCATAATGCCCAAGGCAACAAAGCACAGGATCACACCGACTTCGTTATGCTTATCCTTCTCGCCGGGAGCATATTCCTTCTTTGCCTTGAAGCCAAGAACCAAGCCAATAATGGCGCATACCAAACCCGGGAGACTACCCAGGCAACCGCACAGGCAACCCAGACCGGAGTTGATCACCGTAGCAACAATACCCAAAACCAGCACAGTGGTGCCGGACTTTTTGGGTGCTGCGGGGGTATTGATAAAGTAAGGAGCATTCTCATTGGAATTGTATCCACCGGTGTAGCCGGTATTTACATCATATGCTGGGGACGCACTGGGAGTATCCACCGGCTGATGGGGAATACCGTCTGTATTCTCCACAACAGGTTGATCGGCACTCTGAGGGAAAGCATAGCCACATGCCGGGCAGAACTTGGCGTCATCAGCGCACTGATTGCCGCAAGAAGGACAGAACATATGTATTACCTCCATAATAGAATACAGAAATTGTAACACAATTCTACCCTATGTGCAACCTCTTTTTTCAGAAGAGCAAAAAATCCCCCCGAGCCGAGGCTCGGGGGATCTGATGCTATTAAGAGCTATAGATTACTCGTAGATCTCGGTGACAACACCGGAACCGACGGTACGGCCGCCTTCACGGATAGCGAAACGCAGGCCCTTCTCGATAGCGATGGGGGTGATCAGCTCGACGTTCATAACAACGTTGTCGCCGGGCATGCACATCTCAGTGCCTTCGGGCAGGGAGATGATGCCGGTAACGTCGGTGGTACGGAAGTAGAACTGGGGACGGTAGTTGTTGAAGAAGGGAGTATGACGGCCGCCTTCTTCCTTGGACAGGACGTAAACCTGGCCAGCGAACTTGGTCAGAGGATGGATGGAACCGGGCTTGCACAGAACCTGGCCGCGCTCAATGTTCTTCTTGTCGATACCACGCAGCAGAGCGCCGATGTTGTCGCCAGCTTCAGCGTAGTCCAGCAGCTTGTGGAACATTTCGATGTCGGTAACGACGGTGTCCAGCTTGTCCTCACGCAGGCCGACGATCTCGACCTTGTCGTTCTTGTTGATCTGGCCACGCTCAACACGACCGGTAGCAACGGTACCACGGCCGGAGATGGTGAAGACGTCCTCAACGGGCATCAGGAAGGGC
>JAFTMI010000006.1 GCA_017452505.1 Oscillospiraceae bacterium | reverse complement strand
TCTGACCCCTCTGGCCGGTGTTCCTATGGGTACCCGCTCCGGTGATATCGATGCTGCTGTTGTGCAGTTCATCTGCAATAAGTATGGTATGAGCGTTGACGAGTGCCTGAACATGCTGAACAAGAAGTCCGGCATGCTGGCTATCTCCGGCGTTTCCTCCGACTTCCGTGATTTGGAAGACGGCTCCAAGAACGGCGATGAGAACTGCACCCTGGCCCGTGACAAGTTCTGCTACGAGGTTGCCAAGTATGTTGGCGCTTACGCAGCCGCTCTGAACGGTATCGATGTTCTGACCTTTACTGCCGGTGTTGGCGAGAACGACTGCAATGTCCGTGCCGCAGTTTGCGAGTACCTGGGCTTTATGGGCGTTAAGATCGATCCCGAGCTGAACAGCAAGCGGGGTAAGGAAATGAAGATCTCCACTCCCGACTCCAAGGTTGAAGTTTGGGTCGTTCCCACCAACGAAGAGCTGATGATCGCTCAGGATACCGCTGAGCTGGTCGCTGCAGCCAAGTAATATCGCTTTTCTGAAAAAGACCCGCAATTGCGGGTCTTTTTTGCTACAATTTTCCGGGAAAGCACTTGACAGAAGGTATGTGTATCGGTATAATATTATCGATACTTGCGGTGATGAACACCGCGATTAAATATTAAGGAGCTTTCAATTATGAGCAAGATTACTGTGATCGGCGCAGGCAGCGTGGGCGCTACTGTTGCAAACGATTTAATGGTCCAAGGCGTTGCTACTGAGATCGTTTTGGTGGATATCAATACCAAGAAGGCCTATGGTGAAGCGTTGGATATTTACCAGGGTGCGCCTTTCCATTCTCCTGCTGTTGTCCGCTCCGGTGACTATGAAGATGCTGCCGGTTCCGATATCGTGGTCATCACCTGCGGCGTTGCCCGTAAGCCCGGTATGAGCCGTCTGGACCTGGCACAGACCAATGTGAATATCCTCAAGGATGTGGCTAAGAATGTGGTGCAGCACGCGCCCGAGGCCGTTTATGTGATCGTATCCAACCCTGTGGATGTGCTAACCTATGTGTTCCATAAGATCTCCGGCCTGCCCGAGAATCAGATCATTGGCTCCGGTACAATCTTAGATACCAGCCGCTTGCAGTCTGAGCTTGCCAAGCGCTTCCATATCAGCCCCAAGAATGTCCATGCCCATGTCTATGGCGAACACGGCGACAGCTCCTTCGTGCCTTGGTCCTTGGCTACCATCGCCAATAACCATATCAATGTGTATAAGGAGAATTCTCCTGATAAAGAACGCATTAACTGGAATCAGGACTACGAAGAGGTCGAGACCTTCGTGAAGAAGTCTGGCGGCGTTATCATTGAGAATAAGGGCGCAACCTTCTATGCGGTGGCAATGTCCGTTTGCCATATCTGTAAGTGCATTTACGCAGGCGCCGGTACCGCGCTGACTGTGTCCACCATGATGCACGGCGAGTACGGTGTGGACGATGTGTGCCTGTCCACCTTGGCTCTTGTTGACCGTAAGGGTGTCCGCGGAAAGATCCTCAACAGACTCACCGATGCGGAAGTTGCAAAGCTTCAAAATAGTGCCAACAAGCTGAAAGAAGTCATTGCACAAATCCAACTGTAAAAATAAGCCGATATGCTGCTTTGCGGCATATCGGCTTTTGCATATTGGGAATCGTTGACTTAAAATAAAGGATTTGATATAATTATATATCATAAAAGGGGGGAGAGACTGCATGTTTTACTATCGTTTCATAAGAGATGTTGAGGATGTCACAAAGGACGTAGGCCAGGAACTGAAAAATACCGCAAAACGTACTTATAAAGTTGCTGTTGTGATATACAACATAATACTGGTTCTTGAGCTTGTTCTTTTTATAATCGGAATTGTAGAAGCGGCGCAAAGCATTAAGAGCATAGGTGGATTTATATACAATTTGTTGGCCTATATTGTTTTTTATGCACTAATTGCAGGATGTGCATATTTGATATTTATTAGAGGCGCATATCGAATCACAATTGCCATGTATGCCAATGGTGAGACTGTACATTATCTTCGTGATATAAACGAGAAAATAAAAATAATGGGTGCTGACACACCAAAAATTAGTGTGGATGAAAATTGGGTGTGTAAAAAATGCGGCACGGAGAATCCTATGAAATACGGCCAGTGCAAGAAATGCGGCGACTTCAAACAATAAAAATATCCCCGGAGCAAATCTGCTCCGGGGATTGCTTCTTGAATTACTCTTCCCAGTTGTGCCACACGTTCTGCACATCGTCGTCATCTTCCATAGCGTCGATGAGCTTCTGCATCTGGGTAGCCTGCTCTTCGGATTCCAGCTTCTGATAGTTCTGGGGGACCATCTCGATCTGCGCGGAAACGAAGTTGTACTTATCCAGCTTGGCAACAACGTCGTTGAAATCATCGGGGAGGGTGTAGATGGTGAAGCAATCTTCCTCGGCCTCAAAATCATCAGCGCCGGCATCCATTGCGTCCATCATAACTTCTTCTTCGTCGTAGTCGCCGTCTTCGTTGTCGATGACCAGCACACCCTTCTTGTCAAAGCTCCATGCCACACAGCCGGAAGCGCCCAGGTTGCCGCCGAACTTGTCGAAGTGATGGCGCATAGAACCTGCGGTACGGTTGCGGTTGTCGGTCATAGTTTCTACGATCACAGCAACACCGCCGGGGCCGTAGCCTTCGTAGGTAATGGTTTCATAGCTGTCGCCGCCGCCACCGCCTGCAGCCTTCTCCAGGCAACGCTTGATGTTATCGTTGGGCATGTTAGCAGCCTTGGCCTTGGTGATGACAGTAGCCAAACGGGAGTTGTTGGCAGGATCGGTGATGCCGCCGCCCTCCTTCACAGCCACGATCAGCTCCTTGGCGATCTTGGTAAAGGCGGCAGCGCGCTTGGCGTCCTGTGCGCCCTTGGTCTTTTGAATGTTATGCCATTTGGAATGTCCGGACATATTTCTTTCTTCCCTTCAAAAATTATCGCAACTATTTTAGCACCACAGACCGGAAAAATCAATAGAATTTCATACAGTCACAGTGGTTTTTCGAGATTTTTACCTGGATATGGGGGAATGCAGCCTGGATTTTCTCTGCCAGCACAGCCACCACAGGATTCTCCGTGTGGAAATGACCGGCATCGATCATATTGATACCCAGCATTTGTGCATCCCAAAATTGATTGTATTTCACGTCAGCGGTGACAAAGGTGTCGCACCCGGCCGCTGCCACAGCTGCTAGCTCCGAGCCGCAGGAGCCGCCGCCCACGGCTACCTTTCGAACTTCCTTGCCGCCCTCGGCATACCGTAGACCGGCACAGCCCAAATTTGCTTTCACCTTGGCCAGGAAATCCTCCAAAGATTGGGCGTCCACCTGTCCTTGCCGCAAAAGGCCATAGGGATCAACAGAGATCTTCTGAATCTCGGACAAACCCAAGCGCGCAGCCAAAGTGTCATTGACACCGCCATCGGCGCAATCCAAATTGGTGTGGGCATTGACAGCGGAAATGTTGTGAGCCAACAGCTCCAAGATAGCCTGCCCATAGGTGGTCTGGTCTGTCACAGATGTGATGCTTCCGTGAATGATGGGGTGATGGGTCACCAGCAGGTCAGCGCCTTCTGCCACAGCCTCCCGGCATACAGAGGGAAAGGGGTCAAGGGCAACCAAGACGGTTTTGACCTCCTTGTCGGCCCGACCGCACAAAAGGCCTACATTGTCACCCTCCATCTTCAAAGAAGGAGGCGCAATGGACTCAACAAATCGTAAAATATCCTGAACGGTAGTCATAGATAATCTCCTATTCTTCCTTGTCATTGCGAGGAGCGAAGCGACGTGGCAATCTCCAGCTCTTTTAGAATCTGCTTTTTCTCTGCATCATCGGTGTGGGCAGTGGCGATCCGCAAACCTTCCACGACCCACTTTCGATAAGCAACGGCTTCCTCTGATTCAATTAGGGCAGGGGGGATGTAGCATTGTGCCGGGGTCAGCTTGGGAGAATCCGGCTGCCAAAGAACCTCCATCACAGTATAGAGGAATTTGCCATCCTTCAAGACTTTTTCTTGGGCAATTCGCCAGCCGGTATCCGACAAATACTTCCGCAGCAGCGGTGTCTTGGATTGGCATTGCAGGATCAGCCGATACTGCTTGCTTTGCAGCCAGGGTGCGGCAGAGAGAATGGATACCATCGTATCCCCACCCATTCCGGCACATACCATGGTATCAAATTCCCTGGGGATATTTCGCACACCGTCGGAAAGATAAAAGCTGATTTTGTCCCGCACACCGAATTTCTCACTGTTGCGGACAGCGCTTTGCAGAGGGCCTTCATTGATGTCAGATGCGATTACTGCGCTGGCAATGCCCTTGTGCAGCAAATAAATACCTAAGTACCCGTGGTCGCAGCCGATATCCGCCACCCGATCACCGGGGGAAACAAAGCTGCAGCAGGCCAAGAGCCGGCTTGACAGGGGGATCTTCATACACTTACCTCATAAAAAATACCATCCCGGCGAAACACAATACACGCGTCATTGCGAACCAGTCCGCAGACTGGTGTGGCAATCTCCTCCCTGAATAGGGATTCCGCAAGGTTGTGTTTATCGCAAACGGGATGGTGTGGGATTTTACTTTTCTGCCTTCTCAGCCTGGTCAGCCTCATAGGCCTCCAGGAAGTGATTCAGCTGAGCCAGGAAAGGCTCACAGTCGATGCCGTGAACAGCGCAGGCTTCTTCCACGGTCTCACCGCGGGAAGAGGGGCAGCCCAGGCAGTGCATACCGATTGCGAAGAACAAAGGTGCAGCGTGGGGTGCGATGTCCAAAACATCACCGATAATGGTTTCTTTTTCAATTTTAACAGCCATAATATGACCTCCTAATCTTTTTCTTGCCATATTATAACCTCTTCTTTCGAAAAAAACAAGAGGGAAAATGTAATTACCGGCCCATTGTTGTGGTGAGTGGGATATGCCGCCCTACGGGCGGCGTACGCCGAAAGGGACTCGTGCATTTGCTTTGCAAATGTAAGGTAGCCACCAGTGTTTGTACTGGTGGCAGCAATATGCCACTGGCATATTGCATTTATGATCTTCGAGTCCCTCGGCAACAAAAAATCCAGATACCCATTTGGGTATCTGGATTTTTTGGTACGCCGAAAGGGACTCGAACCCCCGACCTACTGGTTCGTAGCCAGTCACTCTATCCAACTGAGCTATCGGCGCATACACACTTTTCTCAAGTGCCAAAGTATAATAACACATCTAAAATCAAAATGCAAGCCTTTTTTTCGGAATTTTCACATATTTTTCTAAATGCCTTCGACCTTGACATAAAAGAGTCCGTTGTTGTAAAATAATTAGACAAAAAAGGAGGTGTGCCCATGGCGAAAAATGCAATACTTGCCAAGCTGCCGGGGGCACTGCTTCCCTGGTATGATGCAGGACACCGGGAACTGCCCTGGCGGCGGGACAAAGACCCTTATCACATTTGGGTGTCTGAGATCATGCTCCAGCAGACCCGGGTAGAGGCTGTGAAAGGCTATTATGCCCGTTTTTTGGAAAAACTCCCTACAATTGCAGATTTGGCAAACTGCGACGATGATGTCCTCCATAAGCTATGGGAGGGTCTGGGATATTACAGCCGGGTACGAAATCTGAAAAAAGCCGCCCAGCAGATCGTAGATCAATATAATGGCATATTCCCCAACGAATACAGCCAGATCCGCAGCTTGCCCGGCATTGGCGATTATACCGCCGGTGCTATTAGCTCCATTGCCTTTAACCAAAAGACCCCGGCGGTGGACGGCAATGTGCTGAGGGTTTTGTCCAGGCTTACTGACGACGATACCCCCATTGATACACCTGCTTTCAAAAAGTCTGCCCGTGAGGAATTGGAAAAAATCTATCCGGACAGGGCAGGGGACTTCACTCAGGCTTTGATGGAGCTGGGCGCGACCCTTTGCGGACCAAACCGCCTGCCGGATTGCGAGAATTGCCCCTGCAATCCCTTCTGCTTGGGCTATCGGAGGGGAACTGCGCCAAGTCTTCCGAAAAAATCTCCCCCCAAGCAACGAAAGGTAGAACAGAAAACAGTACTGATCCTATACTGCGATGGCCGTTTTGCGCTGGAAAAACGACCCAATAAAGGGTTGCTGGCAGGCCTTTGGCAGTTTCCCAATGTGCCGGGGAAACTGAATATCCGGGAAACACTGGCGGAAGTGGAGAAGCTCGGAGTAAAACCGAAAGAAATTCTGGTACAAGTGGAGCGAAAACACGTATTTACCCATATAGAATGGGATATGTGTGGAACTTATGTGGAAACGGCAAACTGCGGCGGCGATTATCTTTGGCTGACAGCCGAGGAGATCAACGCGCAAATAGCCCTGCCCACTGCATTCCGTCTTTTTTGGGAAAGTGCCGATGGATTGTGTGCAGAGAAGATTTTTCTGAAAAAACCCAAATAAATGTAAAAATAATGTTTGACAAACAGGGAATTTGCCTATATAATAGCTAAGCACGACTGTGAGGAGGGGGATACTATGCGACTGGATCTGTCTTCAATTATAGACCGTCCCGGTGAAAGCGTAGCCTACTCTGTCAGCGTGGATCTGAGCGATCTTGTGTATGGCACAAGCAAGCCGGTTAGTGAGCCGGTGCTGGCCAGCGGCACGGTGCGCAATACCGCCGGAGTTCTTGTGATGAAGGGCTTGATCAAAACCTGTATTCACGGAACCTGCGACCGCTGCGCTTCCGATTTTGACCGGGATGTGGAAATTCCCATCGATGCGGTGCTGGTTGCTGAGCTTGCCAACGAAGACAGCGAAGATGAATGGGTTTTCCCCCTGGAGGCAGACACTGCTGATTTGGATGACATTGTCCGGACGGTTTTTGTCCTGAATATGGACTCCAAACTGCTGTGTAAAGAGGACTGTAAAGGTCTTTGCTGCAGATGCGGCAAGAACCTCAACGATGGTCCCTGCACTTGCCAGAAGGAGCTCGATCCCCGTTTTGCTGCTTTAAGGCAGCTTCTCGATAAGTAGTAAACAAAGAATGCTGTAAAAAGCAGTTTGACCAAGGAGGTGTCTCAAATGGCTGTCCCTAAGTGTAAAGTGTCCAGCGCCCGCCGTGACAAGCGCCGCGGTTCCAACTGGAAGCTGTCCGCCCCCAGTGTGGCTGTTTGCCCCAAGTGCGGTGAGCCCGTTATGCCTCATAGAGCTTGCAAGGCTTGCGGTACCTACAATGGCCGCCAGGTCCTGGAAGCTAAGGCTGAGTAAGGCTGGAAAAAAGCGTAAGCTGAGAGGAAGGCGTGCTGCCTTCCTCTTTTTCCATTTATAACCAAATTGTAAAACTTATGTGAATCGACAGGATTTGCGTTGATTTGTTCATAGTTTCATGCGATAATTATTTCGAAGAGAGGAGTGGTTTCCTATGGCAAAACCTCTGGTTGCGATCGTAGGTCGTCCCAATGTGGGTAAGTCCATGCTGTTTAATAAGCTCACCGGTCGCAGGACCTCTATTGTGGAGGATACTCCCGGTGTCACCCGTGACCGTATTTACGGAGATTGCGAGTGGTGTGGCAGAAGCTTTTCCTTGGTGGATACCGGCGGTATCGAGCCGGGTACCGAGAATGATATGCTGAAATTTATGCGCCGCCAGGCAGAGATCGGTATTGAATTGGCTGATTGTATCGTGATGGTGGTGGATGTGCAGACCGGTGTGACCGCTGCCGACCAGGATGTGGCTACCATGCTCCGGAAGTCCGGCAAGCCTGTGGCGCTGGCTGTGAACAAGTGTGATGCCATCGGCCCGGTGAATCCGGATGTGTACGAGTTCTATGCACTGGGCATCGGTGACCTGTTTGAAGTGTCTGCTATCCACGGTCACGGTACCGGTGATCTGTTGGATTGGTGTTTGGAGCAGTTCCCGGAAGCAGAAGAAGAGGAAGAAGAAAGCGATGTCATCAAGGTGGCAATCGTTGGCAAGCCCAATGTGGGAAAGAGCAGCCTTTTAAACCGGATTTTGGGCGAGGAGCGGGTGATCGTGTCCAATATTGCCGGCACGACCCGGGATGCCATCGACTCCGAATTTGAAAATGAAACAGGTAAATATTGCTTTATTGATACCGCCGGTATGCGCCGCAAGAGCAAGGTGGACGATATCATCGAGAAATTCTCCAATATGCGTACCGTTGCGGCTATTGAGCGGGCGGATGTGTGCCTGATCCTTATAGATGCCAACGACGGTGTTACCGAGCAGGATACCAAGATCGCAGGCCTTGTCCATGAGGCTGGCAAAGCGGCTATCATTGTTGTGAACAAATGGGACGCTGTTGCCGACAAGGAAACCAATACCATGCGGGATAAGGAGCTGGCTGTCCGTGACGGCCTAAGCTATATGACCTATGCCCCTGTGGTGTTTCTGTCCGCCCTCACCGGTTCCCGTGTGGACAAGCTGTTCCAGGTGATCCAGGATGTGCACAAGCAGAACACCAGCCGTATTACTACCGGCGCGCTGAACTCCATCTTGGCAGAAGCCACCGCCCGGGTGCAGCCTCCCTCCGATAAGGGTCGCCGGCTGAAGATCTACTATATGACCCAGGCAGGTACAAAGCCCCCCCATTTTGTGATTTTCTGCAACGATGCAAGACTGTTCCACTTCTCTTATCAAAGATATTTGGAAAATCAGATCCGTGAGGTATTCGGTCTGCAGGGAACCCCTGTGCGCATTACCATTCGCCAAAAGGGCGACAAGGAGGAGTAATTATGTGGTTTCCTATCGTTTTGACGATCCTGGCTGGCTATATGCTGGGTAATCTTAATGGCGCTGTGAGCATTTCCAACCTTTTGGCAAAAAAGGATGTCCGTGACCAAGGCAGCGGCAATGCAGGCCTTACCAATTTTCTGCGGATGTTTGGCCCCGGCAGCGCATTGCTGGTAGTTTGCGTGGATATGCTGAAAGCGGTAGTAGCGTGCCAGGTGGGAAGGCTTCTGTTGACCCCCTATGGCTGCCCGCTGGACGGTGTGCTGATTGGCGGAATAGCTGTGTGTATTGGCCATGTTTTTCCGGCTCTGTTGGGTTTCCACGGCGGCAAGGGCGTGCTGAGCGGCGTGACCGTTGCGCTGATGGCTGATTGGCGCCTGGGCTTGCTGGCCCTAGGCATTTTTGCGGTCTGCCTGTTTGTGACCAGATATGTTTCCTTGAGCTCGATCTTAGGTACATTGTCTTTTGTGATCGCATTTCCCGTGATATATGGCGCGCAAAGTCCTTTGGCGTCGGCGTTGGGCGCGGCCTTGGGCTTGCTGATCGTGTTTATGCACAGGAGCAATGTTGGCCGGTTGCTGAAGGGCAATGAGAGAAAGGCCACCTTCAGCAAATTCAAAAAGAAGAAATAACCCTTATGTAGGAAAGGACGCGCATATATGCTGCAACTGAAAAACATTGTTAAAAACTATGCCGCCGGCGAGAATACCGTTCGGGCTCTGCGGGGTATCTCTCTGCAGTTCCGCCCCCACGAGTTCGTGTCCATTTTGGGTCCCTCCGGCTGCGGTAAGACCACTATGCTGAACATCATCGGCGGCCTGGATAAGTATACCAGCGGCGATTTGGTGATCGATGGCCGGTCCACCAAGAAGTATAAGGACCGGGATTGGGATACTTACCGCAACCACTCCATCGGCTTTGTGTTCCAAAGCTACAATCTGATTCCCCATCAGAGCGTTTTGCAGAATGTGGAGCTGGCGCTGACCCTGTCCGGTGTTTCCAAGCGGGAGCGCCGCCAGCGGGCGAAAGCCGTGCTGGAGCAGGTGGGCCTGGGTGATCAGCTGAAGAAAAAGCCCAGCCAAATGTCCGGCGGACAGATGCAGCGTGTGGCAATTGCCCGTGCGTTGGTGAATAACCCGGACATCATTTTGGCTGACGAGCCCACCGGCGCATTGGATACAGAAACCAGTGTGCAGGTTATGGAGATTTTGAAGGAAGTTGCCAAGGACCGGTTGGTGATCATGGTCACCCATAACCCGGACCTGGCCAACACCTACTCCACCCGTATCATTCGGATGCTGGACGGCGAGATCACCAGTGACTCCGCGCCCTTGAACGAAGAGGAACAGAAGGCCTGCGAGGAAGAGGAGACCCAGGCGGCATCCGTCAAGAAGAAGGCTGTCCGGAAACCCTCCATGTCCTGGAGTACTTCCTTTGGCCTTTCCTTAAAGAACCTGTTTACCAAGAAGGGTCGTACCGCGCTGACCTCCTTTGCAGGCTCTATCGGCATCATCGGTATTGCGCTGATCTATGCGGTGTCCAACGGTATGACCACCTACATCAATGCTGTCCAGGAGGATACCCTGTCTTCTTATCCGCTGACCCTGGAAGCGACTACGGTGGACATCGGCACCTTGATGGAAACCTTTATGGGCAAGGAAACCGATGGGGAATCTGCTCACGATAAGGACGCGGTCTATTCTGTTTCCGTAATGGCGGATATGATCAATGCCCTGAACAATATGGAGTCCACGGAAAATGACCTGAAGGCTTTTAAGACCTATTTGGAGCAGGAAATGCAGAAGCCGGAAGAGGAGAATAAACTATCTGAGGCATTGACCGGCATCCAGTATACCTACGATATGGATCTGCTGGTGTATACCCAGGACCCTGTAGGTAACATCGTCTATTCTGATACCCAGCAGCTGCTTGCCGAAGCGCTTAAGGATTTTATGGGAATGGATATGTCCTCTATGATGTCCATGGGTGAAAATATGGGCGGCGGTATGGGAATGCAAATGCCGGGTATGGAAATGAAGCTGTGGAATGAACTTCTTTCCGGCAAGGACGGCAGCCCCGTTAACCCTGTGCTGGAAGATCAGTATGATGTGATCTACGGCAGCTGGCCCAATAGCTATAATGAGATCGTGCTGGTGGTCAATGAGAATAATGAACTGGACGATCTGACTATGTATGCCCTGGGCCTGGAATCCCACGATAAGATCGAGGACAGCTTCAATGCCATTATGAAGGGCGAAGAGGTTGATGCCGATCAGAAAAAATGGTCCTACGAGGAAATTTGTGCCAAGGAATTCCGTGTGATCCTCAATGCTGATTGCTATGAGAAGGATGCAGCTACCGGTCTGTATGTGGATAAGCGGGCGGATTCCGTTAAATTAAGGCAGCTTTATGATAATGCGCTGAAGCTGAAAGTCACCGGTATTATTCGCCCCAGTGAGAAGGCCAGCTCCACTATGCTTACCGGCTCTATTGGCTACACCAAGATGCTCACGGAGTTCGTTGCCCAAAAGAATTTGGAATCTGCTGCGCTGGAGGCGCAAAAGCAGGATCCTGCAATGGATATTTTCACCGGTATGCCGTTCCCCAACAGCGATGCGATCACCCATGAGGAAATGCGAGATCTCCTGGTGAAACATATCGACGGCTTAACGCCCGAGGAGCAGGCTGAAGTGTATATGGATATGCAGGTGGCCCTTGCTGTGGATGGGATGCTTGCTTCTATGACCCGGGAGACTATGGAGAAGCAAGTGCTTGACGCACTGGGTCAGCAAGAGGGTATCGACATCCAGGCGGCGACCAGCTACATCAAGAATATGAAGGATGCAGAGCTGCGCAAGCTTCTGCAGGATAACCTTGTAAAGATGGTAGATCCCAGATTGGTCCAGGAATCTGCTGATGCAGCGCCCCAGGCTGGTGCAACCGCTCCCCAGGTTGGCGCAACCACTCCTCAGTTGGGTGCGACCATTCCCCAGGGAGATGCGACCACACTTCCGGAAGGTGAAACCAATCCCCAGGCAGAGTTGGTCACTGTGATGATGAGCCTGCAGCAATGCTACAAGATGCCTATGGAGAATAAGCTGTTGATGCTGCAAACAGACTTGATGAAGTATACTCCGGAGCAGTATACGGTTTGCTATAACAGCGTGATGGAGTTCTCCGACTCCACCTATGAGCAGAACCTGCGTAAGCTCAGCGATGTGGATCTGGATGACCCGGCAACCATCAATCTGTATGCCTCCAGCTTTGAGAATAAGGATGTGGTGGAAGAGGTTATTTCCGCCTACAACGATTCTGTGGAGGAGCTGCAGCAGATCCATTATACCGACTATGTGGGTATTATGATGTCTTCCATTACCACCATCATCAATGCCATCACCTATGTGCTGATCGCCTTTGTGGCCATTTCTCTGGTGGTGTCTTCCATTATGATTGGCGTTATCACCTTGATCTCTGTCCAGGAGCGGACAAAGGAGATCGGAATATTGCGGGCTATCGGCGCATCCAAGCGGAATGTGTCCGGTATGTTCAATGCGGAAACGATGATCATAGGCTTCACATCCGGTTTGCTGGGAGTGATCGTGACCTACGGCCTGTGCGCTGTGGTGAATGTGATCCTCTTTGCTCTTACCGACATTGCCAATCTGCGGGCAGTGCTGCCCTGGAATGTGGCGATCGTGCTGGTGCTGATCAGTGTTTTGCTGACTTTGTTCTCCGGTATTATCCCCTCCAGAAGCGCAGCCAAGAAAGACCCCGTTGTGGCTCTGCGAACTGAATAAAACAAAAAACACATCCACCTTAGGTGGATGTGTTTTTTACTTTACGTTTTAAATTACATTGTGCCTGTTAGTGGCTTTTTCTTCTTGTCCGAAATGCCGCAGCTGAGCCAGAGTCTCACCGGCAAGGATCTTTTCATATATCTCTAAGACCAGTGCTGTAAGACGGTCATTTTCTGCCAAACCGGAGGTTTGCAGCAGTGTGGCCTTGGCATTTTCAAGAGTTTGTTCCAAACCGCTTTCAGCAACCAACCGATGCAGACCGGCGGCGCAGCCGATAGCGATATAAACCGGGGTTTCTCCGGTTTGCATTACAAGGGAAGAGGCACCAATGAGCCGGTCCTGGGCAGACAGCTTTCGGGCCGGGTCACCACCCACACGCTTGCAGGTGTCCTGCAATGCTTTGTTGGTGAACCGATACAGCAGATCTTCAGTATGGCAAAGCAGTTCTTCCAGGGGGACACGATAGGTCTTGGAAAGGGCAATGGCGCTTTCCAGCATTGCGTTTTGTACAATGATCTTGATTTCCGGTACATCAATCGCTTGGTAAATGTACTCCAAGCCCAATAAATCACCTAAATACGCGCAGATCGCGTGGCCCATATTGTGCAGGTATAGCTTGCGCTTGATGTAGAAATCAAAGGGTTCAAAGGGGACCATATTTTTGATATTGGGGATGTCACCAAGGAAAGCAGCTTTGTCCACAGGTAAGAAGCCGTAGCTTTCCACGCAAACACGCATAGGTTCACCGGCTTTCATTTCTTCTGTTTGAATGGGTACCATTCGACCGATGGATGCTTCGACCAAACCGACGGTTTCGTCGAAAAGACTCTGTTCTTCGACCGTGAGCTGCTCTTTCAGCATTTGCTCCAGAACCTTGTTGGCATCCATCAGATTTTCGCAAATGATAATATTCAATGGCGGTTTGTTTTCTGCCCAGCGCTTGCGCAAGCCTGCAATAATATTGGGAACAATGAATTTCAAAATTCTGGCACCCACAGCAGTTGCCATAATATCTGCATTTGCAATGGCATCGGCGACCGCTTCGGTATTATTGCCGTGAACAGCACGGACGTTGGTGACTTCAATATCCCTGTGACCCTCATTGGAAAGAATTCGGACGGGATATTTGTGTTCGCTGTTCAAGGAATCAACCACGGCATCGGCTACATCAATAAAGGTGACTTCATAACCGGATTGGCTTAGAAGTTGTCCGATAAAGCCTCTGCCGATATTGCCGCCGCCGTACATAACTGCCTTCATTGTCCTGCCTCCCGTCTTGTAAATTGCTTACAGTAGTCTTTGATTTCTGTTTCTGTTTTCATGCCGCCGGTAGCATCCGGGCAGCTTAGCGCCATAACAGAACAGCTTGATGCAAATTCCATAATCGCCATATCGTTCCAACCGTTGTAAATGCCGATCAACGCACCGGCGCAGAAAGCATCACCGGCACCGGTGGTGCCTTGGATATAACCATCGGGAAGGATGTAAGAGCCAAGAACGCTATAACCTTCCTTGCTCAAGCATACAGATCGCTCCGGCATATGAATGATGACCTTCTTTTGCACACCCAATTCCATTAACCGTCGCGCAATTCTCTCCAAATTTTCAGTGATAGGCTCTATCCCAGCCAGTCTGCCGGCCTCTAACTCGTTTACAATGAGATAGTCAGTGTAGGGAAGACAGGGCAGAACAAGGTTGTATCTGTCGGAGTTTTCGCTGACTAAGTCAATGGATGTCTCTATACCGCGTTCCTTTGCTGCCTGCAGGATTTTTAATCCATCGCCGTTATCTACCTTTTGCAGCAGCAAAAAGTAGCCAAGATGAAGGATTTTCGCGTGAATGGCACCAAAGTCCATATCTGCAATGCCAAAATCTGCGCTGGCGCCGGGGTAAACAAAGAAGGTCCGTTGTCCACCGGGGATGCTCATAACCTCGGTGAAACTGGTTTTTTCGCCATCCATAACTGCAAGGTCTTGGGTGAAAACACCATTGGCTAACAGAAGACTTGAAAGGAATTTGCCCTCGGAGTCGTTACCGATTTTGCCAACGGCTCGTACCGGAAGGCTTGGGGCAATTTTCTTTAAGTCTATAGCTACATTGGGAACACATCCGCCGGCGGCATATTGAATGCTGCGGATCTGTGTCAGTTCACCGGCAGGAGGATACGCACTGATTTCGTTGATCTTGTCAACCAAGATGCTGCCTGCGACGGCAATACCTTTTCTCTCGAAAGCTTTCATCAGTTGCACTCAGCTTCCAGGGGGCCGGCCAGTTCTTTCAAGAAGAACAGTCTGCCTGCCAAGGTGGGAATATAGGAAGAGGTGATCCAGGGATCCACACCGTGGCGCAGAGTCATCCACAGAGACAGACCCTGCCACTGCATGCCGCGGCTCAATACGCCGTCAGCACCGCCAATGGCATAATCCGCCTGCAGGAACAGGCCGGGGCCGATGGTGTTGGCCCGGCAGGGGACCAAAGTGGTGCGGGACTTGAAGCTGGTCAGTGCGTTCTGCTCCACAGTCAGAGGGTGGATCTTGGCAGCGATGCGGTAGGGTGCTTTCTCCCATTCTGCAGCGATTGCATAATCAGCGGCAAAGGTGGGCTCCCAGAAAGCAATGTGGCACATTCTGCCGATGCCGTAAACCAGCACCAGCTTAGCGCCCTCTGCCTTCAGCTTAGCGATCTTTTCGGGATAGGTGGGCAGATTCTCCTTGGTGGCAAAGTTCCGCTGCTCAGCGGGAACGGTCAGCTCACCTAAGGGATTGAACAGCGCCTGCTCCATTGCATACTGGAAAGCACCGGGATTGTCAGAGGGCAGGGTGTTGCCGTCGGCATCTGCCCATTCGTCCATATTGAAGGTGTAAACGTGCTTGCAGGATACCTTCCACTCTTTCAGGAAGTAAACCACCCATTTGTACATACCCATAGGGCCGACAGGCAGAATGAAAGCGATCTTTTCGCCCCGGTCAGCGGCGTTCTTGATCTGAATGGCGATCTCATGACCCATATAGGTCTCAAACTCGCCCAGGCTCTCGCACTGTACAGGGTTAAAAGCGGGATTCCAAAAAGCCTGCCGGTCGCAAATAGTTTCCGGCGCGCCTATGCAGGCATCAATCTTGGCAAAATCCCAACCGGCAGGATAAAAGCCCTCCAGGGCAGAACCTTTAACAGTAGAATTAAAATCCATATTTATATCCTCCTTACGGCAGCAGCCGTTTTGTAGTTCCTTTTAAGTAGACTTGACACTGGCGGAAGCCCTCAGCATACTCTGCGCCGCACTGGAAACCTCTGTAGCGGCAGCAGGTTTTTACCATATCGGGGAAATCAATGCCGTCGTGATCCCGCATCCATACCACTTGGGTCTCATGACACTCCAGCATCTGGAGTTTCTTGTCAATGTGGTCGGATACATCCACATATTCCGTGGGATTAAAGTTCACACCTGCCAGGGTATCCATATAGTAGATAGGCACCAATCTTGCGGCTTTGCCGGTCTTGGTGGGATAGTTGGGCAGGGTAGCAGTGAAGCTGGCATCGAATACCAACCGGGAAACCGCTGTGTGGTCGGGCATATAGTCGTTAGGGTCGTGGGTGATGATGAAATCGGGGTCAACCTGCTGGATCACCTCCACTACTTTGTCCCGCGCTTCTTTGTTGTTGTCGTAGATCTCCAAATCGTCAAAGAAACTGTGAATGACTTCGAAGCCTGCCAATTGGGCGGAGCGCTCTGCTTCCTTGGCCCGCATTTTGATCAGTTCATCGGGAGGGATCACTACATGGCCCAGATTACCGCTGGACAGATGACAGATTACCACCCGGTCACCCCGCTCCTTGCATTTTAAGAGCGTGCCGGCGCAGGCGATCTCCATATCGTCGGGATGACAGGAAATTACTAAAACGGTATACATACGCATACCTCCTTTCTAAGGTTAGTATAAAGATTTTATACTTGCAGAAAAATGGAAAATCGGATATAATACTAACAAAATCAGACAAAGTGGGTTTTGCGTATGGACAAATTTATTAGACAAGGTCTTCCGGGAGTGATCCACATCCGAAAAATCATTACCATATTCTATATGGAGCTGTCAAAGGACTTTCGCAATGACGGTGAGCGGCATGATTTTTGGGAAATGGTGTATATCGACAAAGGTGAAATGTTCTGCACAGCAGACAAAAACCAATTTACCTTAAAAAGCGGTGAGGTCACTTTTCACAAACCAAACGAGTACCACAATCTGTCCGGTGACGGAAAAAACGCCCCCAATGTGAGCATTCTGACCTTTGAATGTGACAGCGTGGCTATGAAGCATTTTGAGGGCAAAATTCTGCAGCTGAACGCGGAGGAAAAAAGATTACTTTCCTTGTTGATGTCTGAGGGTTTGGCCTGCTTTCGGTTGGAAAACCCCAATAATCCTTTGCTGCAAAATTTGCATGCGCTGCCGGATGCGCCTTTTGGCGGTTTTCAAATGATTCGCAATCTGCTGGAAATATTCCTTATCAGCTTGTATCGCCACAGGGAGAGCTTGACAAAAATAAGCCGCCAAAGCGTGCAGATCGACGGCGTGGCGGTGAATTTTGAAATTAAGGAAATTTTGGATGTGCTGCAAGCCAATGTTTATGGCCGTTTGACTGTTTCGGATGTGGCAAAAGCGGTCAGGAAGTCAGAAAGTACGGTAAAAGCCCTTTTTCGCGAATTTTATCCCGGTGGCATTATGCATTACTACAATGGACTAAAGATCCGGGAGGCAAAAAAGCTGATTCGGGAAAATCGCCATACTTTAGCGCAGATCTCGGAACTTTTGCATTATGATTCTCCTCAGTACTTTTCCAAATGCTTCCGGGATGCCACCAATATGAGTCCCAGTCAGTACCGCCAATCTATCGTGAAATAAAAAACCGGAAGCCGAGCTTCCGGTTTTTAATAAGCTTCGGTAATGATGCCGCTGCCGACCACCATATCCCCGTCATACAGGACAACGGTTTGTCCCGGTGTGATAGCCCTTTGCGCTTCGTCAAAAACCACCTTGGCGTTGCCGCCTTCTGCAGGATATACCGTTGCAGGCTGGGGGATGTGCCGATACCGCGCCTTGGCCATAACCCGAATGGGTTCGGTCAAAGCAGGGAAGGGAAGCCAGTTCCAATCCCTTGCCACCAAGGTAGCGGTAAACAGCGCTTCCTCCGGGCCGATTGTTACTGTGTTGGCATCCATATCCTTGCTGCATACATACACCGGTGCGCCCATGGCGATGCCCAGACCTTTCCGCTGGCCTAAAGTGTAGCCGATAGCGCCGGTGTGTTTGCCCACGACCTTGCCTTGCAGATCCAAATAATCTCCGGCGGGATACGCCTTACCGGTATAGCGGCAGATAAAAGCTTTATAATCCCCGTCCGGAATGAAACAAATATCCTGGCTGTCCCGCTTTTTGGCATTGAGAAAACCTTGTTTTTCTGCAATTTCCCGAATTTCTGCCTTGGTGTATTCTCCCAAAGGGAAGCGGGCATGGGAGAGCTGGCGTTGATCTAAGCAGGCAAGAAAATAAGACTGATCCTTGCTTTCGTCGGCGGCTTTGTACAGCAAAAACCTGCCGGTTTTTTCGTCCTGCCGAATCTTGGCATAATGGCCGGTAACAATGCAGTCACAACCTAACTCCAAGGCTTGGTCCAGCAGATAAGAAAACTTAATATGCTTGTTACACTGAATGCAGGGGTTGGGGGTCAGACCCTCTTCATAGCAACGAATAAAAGCTTCTACCACATCCTGCCGAAAGGCTTCCGTGGCATCTAAAATGTGAAAATCCATTCCAAGGCGGTCAGCAACGGCTTTGGCATCCATGATACTTTGCTGGGAGTAAGCGTTGCCCAAAATATCCGGTCCGCACATCTGTGCGGTTGCGCCGATGCAGGTAAGACCGTCCTGCTGCGTAAGATATGCAGCAACAGAACTGTCCACACCGCCGCTCATGGCGATCATCGCTACCAATTGCAACACCTCCTTGTTAAGATGTGCCTATCTTATCACATAAAAAAACGAAATGCAACGAAATTGCCCTTGGAAAGTATAACCGATAAAATTATGTTAACTTGCAGGATAAACATAATTTGTAAAAATATGGAAATAAACACCTAAAATAATACAGAATAGGAAACATTTTTGCAGTAAAATTGGTAACAAACGTGTAACAATTGCGAAAAAAAGGTTGCAATAACGCGTTATGTCTGCTATAATGGTTGCGCAAAGAAACTGAAAGGAGTACATATTGGTGAAGAAACGAATTACCAGTTTGTTACTGGCGGTGATTATGCTGCTCAGCATTCTGCCTGCTACAGCCTGGGCAGAAACGGCACAAAGTACTACTGCGCCCACAACGGCGCCTACAACAGAACCGACTACCGCGCCTACCACGGCGCCGACTACCAAACCCACAACAAAGGCCACTACCGCGCCTGCCACAAAGGCGACAACGGCTCCCACGACTGCGCCTACTACGAAGCCTACTACCAAGGCTACCGTGGCGCCCACTGTGAAGCCCACCATTGCAAGCCAGCCTACTGAGCCCGGTATGCATGCCAGCAATGACTGCATCCGTGTGCTGAAGGCAGAGGAAGGTTTCAGCAGAAAGCCCTATTGGGATTACACCCAGTACACTGTGGGTTACGGCACAAGCTGCCCCAGTGATATGGTCCAGTACTATACCCAAAACGGTATCACCGAGAAGGAAGCTGAAACACTGCTTCGCAATCACCTCATCAAGATCGAGCGTGATATCAACAAAAAGGTTATTGATAAGTATGGCCTTAAGCTGACGCAGAACCAGTTTGATGCGCTGGTGCTGTTCTCCTTTAACTGTGGTACCGGTTGGTGCTACGAAACCAACGGCACATTCCATACAGCCATTGCAAAGGGATATAAAGGCAACGATCTGATCCGGGCCTTTGCCCTGTGGTGCAGTGCCGGCGGTGAGATCAAGAGCTTCCTGCTGCGCCGCCGCCTGAGTGAGGCAAATATATATCTTAACGGTGTTTACAGCCAAAATCCTCCGGATCATTATTGTTATGTTCTTTATGATGCCAATGGTGGCACGACCAGTCCCCGGAGCCAGGGCTATGATGCCAAGCTTACAGCCAAGCCCTTCCCGACTCCTACCTATGCAGGTTATACCTTCCAGGGCTGGTTCACCGCTAAGTCCGGCGGCACCAAGGTTACTGTTCTGAATGCCTCCACCAAGGGCAAGACCCTGTATGCCCAGTGGAAGGACGCCGGCGGAAAAGCTCCGGCTGAGAATAATACTACAAAGCAGGATCCTGTAAATATTACCGTAACCGGTGTTGATGTGAACCTGCGCCAGGGGCCCGGCACCAACTATACAAGAGTGGGCGTGGCTACCAAGGGCGATAAGCTGACCATCACGGAAACCGCTACCGGCACCGGATACCTTTGGGGTAAATCCGAAAAGGGCTGGATCGCTCTGCAGTACACCAATTACGAAACTGTTATCAACAGCCAGGCCACCAAGCCTACAGCTGCTACCACCGCAACTGCCAAACCCACGGCTGCAACAGCCGCAACAGCGAAACCCACTGTAGCGCCTACTACCGCCCCTGCAAAGCCGGAGCAGACCAAGGTCACCGGCATTACCAATGTGCAGGAATGGCTGCGTGTCCGTAACGGCCCCGGCACATCCTATTCTGTTGCCGGTTACCTTGGCCCCAAGGAAAAGGTGGAGATCCTGGAGCAGAAGACCGTGGGCGCAACGACCTGGGGTCGTATTACCAAGGGCTGGATCAGCCTGGACTATGTGATCCTGGATAAGCCTGCAAGCGGCAGCACCGGCAATACCGGCAATACCGGCAGTACCGGCGCACAAACCGGCAAGGTAACTGCCACAGAGCTGCTGATTCGCAGCGGCCCCGGTACGACCTATTCCATTGTCAGCTACTTGACCCAAGGCGCATCCGTTACGATTACGGAACGCAAGATCAATGGCACGTTGGAATGGGGTAAGATAGCCAATGGCTGGATCTGCATCAACTATGTGAAGTTCGATCAGACCACCAGCACCGGCAATGCCGACAACACAACCACCCAGCCCACAACACCGGCAAATGCTGTGACCGGCACAGTAAATGTCCAGGAATGGCTGCGCATTCGCAGCGGCCCCGGTACTTCCTATGCGGTGGCAGGCTACCTGTCTCCCAAGCAGAAGGTAACCATCACCGAGCAGAAAACTGTTGGCGGTATGAAATGGGGCAAGATCGTGGAAGGCTGGATTTCCATGGACTATGTGATCCTGGATAAGGCCCAGACCCAGACAACACCTACCACGCCTACCACCCCCACCACCCAAAAGACTACCAAAACTATCATTGCCGACTGCCTGCGTGTTCGCAGAGATGCCGGCACGGAAAATGCCATTGTAGGGTATCTCTACTATGGCTCTAAGGTAGATATTTTGGAAACCAAGAAGGCTTCGGATGGCGCCACCTGGGGCAGAATTGCCACCGGCTGGATCCATATGGGCTATACAAAGTAATAAAAGAGGGTTCCCATTTGGGAACTCTCTCTTTTGCTATAAAACGCAAAAACGGCATTGCATAACGCAATGCCGTACTTTGGTTGCAAGGGATTAGATGGCCCGCTCAACCTTATTGGAACGGAGGCATCTGGTACAAGCGTACACGTGGCACGGAGTACCGTTCACAATGGCCTTGACCCGCTTTACATTGGGCTTCCAAGTCCGGTTGGAACGTCTGTGGGAGTGGGAAACCTTAATACCAAAGGTAACGCCCTTGTCACAAAAATCACACTTCGCCATTCTGCTGCACCTCCTATCGAATCTCACAAATTTGACGCCCTGCAAACAGGCGCTTTGATATGATACCAAAGATTCTTCCAAAATGCAAGTGTTTTTTTGAAAATTTTTTACTTTTCTAAAATATTGTTGCTATTTGACCTGTTGGCCGTTATAATAGCCATAGAAATGGGGTGCGAAACGATGTTTAATGTATATAGTGTACCGTTGACCACGCTGGTCAAGGAATTTGAGCTGGAGGTTGCCTATCGTTCCAGCGATTATGAAAACATTCAACTTACCGTTGCAGATGTGGCAAGACCCGGTCTGCAGCTTGCCGGATACTTTGACCACTTTGAGCCCATGCGCCTGCAGGTTATGGGCAATGTGGAGGTAAGTTATCTGCAAAAGCTTTCTGAGGCGGAGCGGGCAATGACCTTAGACCGCTACTGCGCCTTTAAGTTCCCAGCGTTGCTGATCACCCGCTATAATGCGGTGGACCCGGTGTGCCTGGAGATGGCGAAGAAGCACGATGTAACTGTCCTGCGCTGCCATGAGAGCACCAGCACCATTGTGTCGGCGATCATTGCGTATTTGTCTGCGACCCTTGCATCCCGAATCACCCGCCACGGCGTGCTGATGGAGGTCTACGGCGAGGGAATCCTCCTCACCGGTGAAAGCGGTATGGGCAAGAGTGAAACCGCTGTGGAGCTTTTAAAGCGCGGCCACCGACTGATCGCTGACGATGCTGTGGAGATCCGCAAGGTTGGTAATAAGCTCATCGGTTCTGCGCCGGATGTGGTCCGTAACTATGTGGAGCTGCGGGACATAGGCATTATCAATGTGGCAAAGCTGTTTGGTATGGGCGCAGTTAAGGCAGAAAATGAAATCGACTTGGTTGTGAATGTGGTTCCCTGGGATCAGCACCAAACCTATGACCGCCTGGGACTGGAAGATCAGTATACAGACATTTTGGGCGTGCAGATTCCTATTAACACCATTCCTATCACCCCCGGCCGTAATTTGGCGGTGATTTTGGAGGTGGCGGCAATGAATAACCGCCAGCGGAAGATGGGCTACAACCCCGCCAAGGAGTTTACAGAGCAGATCAACAACCTTGTGGGAGAACCTCTATGAAAGAGATAACCATTGGCCCCAATGACAGCGGCCAGCGGCTGGATCGCTTTTTGGGCAAGGCAGTGCCGCTGCTGCCGGCATCTTTGGCGCAAAAATACATCCGCATTAAACGTATCAAGCGCAATGGTGCCCGTGCTGAGCGGGATACCCGTCTGGAAGACGGCGATGTGCTGCAGCTGTTTATCAACGATGAATTTTTTGACAAGCCCCGGGAGGATAATGCCTACCTGACGGTGGCAACGCCCAAGCTGAACATTGTCTACGAGGATGAGAATATCCTCCTGGCAGACAAGCGCCCCGGCTTGGCCGTCCATCCCCACGACGGAGCAGAGTATGGCAGAACCCTTATCGACCATATCCAGGCCTATCTTTACCAAAAGCGGGAGTGGAGTCCGAGGGGGGAGAATGCCTTTGCGCCTGCCCTGTGCAACCGCATTGATCGCAATACCGGCGGTATTGTGATCGCTGCCAAGAATGCCGAAGCCCTGCGGATTCTGAACCAGAAAATCAAGGACCGAGAGCTGGACAAGCGCTATTTGGCTATTGTAGAGGGCACGCCCAAGCCGCAAAAAGGCAGCCTGAAAGGCTACCTCTTCAAAGATGCCCAAAAGAACCGGGTCTTCGTCACAGATACCCCGCAACCCGGCGCGAAAACCTGCCAAACCAACTATAAGGTGCTGCAAAGCGCCAACGGCCTGTCCTTGGTGGAGTGCGAGCTGATCACCGGCAGAACCCACCAGATCCGCGCCCAGTTTGCCCATGCGGGTCACCCGCTCCTGGGTGACGGCAAATACGGAAAACTGGACAAGCGGTTTGACAGAACCTACCAGGCCCTCTATTCCTATAAGCTGACCTTCCAATTCACAACAGACAGCGGCTGCCTGGCGTATTTGAACGGCAAGAGTTTCCAGGTAGAAGAAGTGGATTTCGTGAAAACCTATTTCCCAAATGCTGAAATCAAATAAAAAACGCCATCTCCAGTGGAGATGGCGTTTTTTGTCAAGCAATTAAGCCTCGAAATCTTCCTCGTCGGTTACATCGTCGCAGAATTCCTCGTCGAAATCCTCGTCATCGTTGTAACAGTAATCAATTTTGGCGCGCAGAGTTTCCAGCAGGTTCTTTGCCCAGGCAACGATCCGCTCGCCGTAAGCAGCAATGGTGTAAATGATGCCGGCAACAGCGGCCAAAGCCAAGAAAACCTTCAGAATTTTGTTAAAAACTTTCATAATCATAACCTCCCATAAAAGATCCGTTTTGGAGTGTACTCTTGTAAGATTATTATAACCAATCGCCATAAAAAATGCAAGAAGAATTTATACATAGCCATACATACCCCGGATGCTGACTTCCCCGGAATTGACAACTTTTTCTGTTTCGTCAGACAGACGAACCAACAGACCTCCGTCTTCGTCTAAATCCAAGGCTTCTCCATAGGCGGATTCATCACCCCGGACCATTAGGATCCTTTTTCCAAGGGTCACACAATGGCGGCGGTAGATGTCCATAAGCTGCTGCTTTTGTGACAGCAGAATCTTATCCATTTCGTAAAGAGATTCCGTTAGACAAGCAGCCAACAGGGCAGGAGAACAGGCTTTTCCTGTTTGCAGAAGCAGGGAAGTGGCAATATCCTGCAATTCAGTTGGGAAATCTGTCTTTTTCTGACAGCAGTTAATGCCGATACCCACAACAGCCCAATCCACAAAACCGTCGCTGTTTACGGATAGTTCTGTTAGGATACCCCCTAACTTTTCTTTTCCGCAAACCAAATCGTTGATCCATTTGATGCCAGGAAGCGTACCGCTTGCCTTTTCCACGGCTTCACAGGCGGCGACAGCGGCAGCGCAGGTCAAATGCATAAGCTGATTCCCTTTGCACCCGGGGCGGAGAATCACGGACAGATATACACCCATTCCGGCAGGGGAGGAGAAACTGCGCCCCATACGCCCCCGGCCACCGGTTTGGTTGCCGGCTACCAATACAGTACCGGCAGGAGCACCCTCTTTGGCCAGCTCCTTTGCCCGGGTATTTGTGGAATCAATTGTATCATACCAATACAGAGTGTCCCGCCAGGGACACTCTGTAGGAATTTGAGATAAAATTTGTTCTTTCATAACTTAGTCAACATCCTGCTTGACTTCTTCAACAGGGGTATCCAGAATTTCCGGACGGAGGAGCAGGTGCTTATAGTGCTTGAAGAAGGTGGCGTAGTAGAAGCCGTCCACGATTCTTTCGTCGGTGGAGATCTTAATGTCCACATACTTTTTCTGCACCACGGAGCCGTCCTCCTGAACCTCCAGGGCTCTGCGCTTGCAGCCGAAGGAGACAAACATAGGCATATTGCCGAAATCGTACAGATGATGGAAAACGGGAGGGATGCCGAGAGAACCCATCGAAGTAAAATACACACTTCCGTGGAAGGGGCTTACCTCCAACAGGAACTTGGGAAGCAATCCGAAATAATCCAGCAGCCGCAGCAGCCAAACGGTGAATTTCAGGAATACACCGGGGATCATAGTCAGCAGGTTGGCGGTGTTGTCCAAACTGGAATCCAAGGGGGTGTTCTTGACGATTTCCACTTCCTTGTTGATCTTGTTGTAAACATCCTCGGGGGTGTCCGTGGGGGTCAGATGCACTTTGATAACTGTATCGGGGGAGTCGGTGGACATATCCTTTTTTACGGTCAGACAAAATTGAATGTCATCGCCGTGTGTATAGAGCTTCTGACCGGAAATAAAGCGGTTTAATCCGGGATATTTGCACAGGGCGCGGCAGTAGGCAGCCAGCATGACGTGCATCATACCGAAGGAAGTCAGACCTTCCTTGCGCTTTTGCCGGATGTAACGTTCGGCGTTGCTGATCTCAATGGCATCGGCAAACAGATTCATAGAGGCACAACGAGTCCACATTAAATAAGGCCCGATTTGATTGATGGGCGGTTCTGAGCGGATCCGACGGCCGTCGGTACGGTCACCCCAGGTGGGATGGTATTCTCCGGCGGGATGTACGCGAATAGCGAATACAACCAGCACCAGAGCCAACGCCATCAAAGCGTCAGCCAACAGAACAGGGCTTTGCCAGTTGTCCCGCTCCAGGTACAGAAGAGCGCCAAAGGGGGCTACAGCCAGGGGTATAATCAGAGAACTTGCGGGGATTTTGCCGCAGGTTATCTGGGTGTATATGACAGCGATGAAGAACATAGCAACGGCGTACAGCACATCGATCATCTTGTCATGGTCGCCAAAATCGTACCCGGTAAAGACAAAACCGTAATAGATGCAAATCATCCAGAAGGGGATAGCGGTCTTATAGAACCGCTCCTTGCCGCTGAACAGGCAGATGGCCCCGTAAAGCAGGACTGCTGCGATTGGCAGAACGATTTGGCTCCACACATCGATGCCTTTCTCACCGAACAAAACGCGGGCCACTGCCGAGCAGACCATGCAAAGGACTACCAGCCAGGTCAATCCGTTTTTCGGACTGACATAAAAACTCTTTCTCTTTTCCATAACAATACCATTATAACAAAAATACCCCATTTTGGCAACAAAAAAATCCTGAAAACAGTGAAATTGACACAGGTGTTACGCAACATTGCGATATGCACACCGATTTGTGTAAAATATGGAAAGAAAGCCTTGCAATTTTTCGTTTTTTTCGGTATAATAAACTGATTCAATTTAACTTTTTGGCAAGAGGTTTTTGCTATGTATTTAAAATCCTTGGAGGTGCAGGGCTTTAAGTCCTTCCCCGATAAAACGCTGATCCGTTTCGGCGACGATATTACCGCCATCGTTGGCCCCAACGGCTCCGGCAAATCCAATATTTCCGATGCCATTTTGTGGGTCATGGGCGAGCAGAGCTCCAAGACCCTCCGTGGCGCAAAAATGGAGGATGTGATCTTCGGCGGCACGCAGAAAAGAGCTGCCGTCGGCTTTGCCGAAGCGACTTTGATCCTGGATAATTCCGACCGCGCGCTGCCCTACGATTCCGACGAGGTTATGATCACTCGCCGGTATTATCGCAGCGGCGACAGTGAATACTATATCAACCGCCAATCCGCCCGTCTTCGTGACATCAACGAGATGTTTATGGATACTGGCTTGGGCAAGGAGGGTTATTCCAATATCGGCCAGGGCAGAATTGACGAAATTCTGTCGCTCAAGAGTGCTGACCGCCGGGAAATCTTCGAGGAGGCTGCCGGTATTTCCAAATACCGCCACCGCAAAGAGGAGACCGAGCGAAAGCTTATGCATACGGAAGACAATCTGATGCGTATTGGCGATAAGGTCTCCGAACTGGAGCTGCAATTAGAGCCTTTGCGTGTGCAGTCTGAGAAGGCATCCAAGTATTTGGAGCTTCGTGACGAATTGCAGGGTATCGAAGTGGCTGTTTGGCTGGATAAGTTGGACAAGCTTTCTGCCGAGGCAAAGAAGGCAGCGGAGGACTATACTTCTGCGTCCTTTGTGCTGCAGCAGGCCCATGATGATTTGGAGAAAATGTACTTGTCTGCTGAGCAGATGGGTGCCCAGCTGCGCCACCAGAACAGCGCGGTAGATACCCTTCGTGACCAGGTCTCTCTGCTGGAGGGAACGCACCAGCAGATCGAAGGACAAATTGCAGTGCTGGAAAGCACTGTTAAGCATAACGAAGAAACCATTGCCCGCAGCAAGGAGGATTTGCAGGGACAGGAAGACCGCAGCAGTGGTCTGACAGTCCAGATGGAGCAGGCCACAGCCCGTATTGCTGAGATTGATACCATCGTAGCCCAAAAGGCAGCCGAACTGGAAGCACTGCAAAAGCAGCTGATGGCAATGACCGCCGATGCCCAGGGCCTTACCCGGCAGTTTATGGAGCTGCGGACCCGTGAAGTGAATCTGACAGCCGACTTAGCTGCCCGGGAAGCAGACGAAAAGGCCCTGGAGGCTAATATGGCCGGCAGTACCGAAAGAGCGGAGGAGATTCGTGCAGACCTGCAGTCCGGAGAAGCCAAGGAGCAGGAGGCCCGGGAACAACTGACCGCTTGCCAAAAGGAACTGAAAAAAGCCCAGGAAGAAGTCACTGCCAACCAAAATGCCATTGCCGGCTATACCCTTCGTCAGACAACCCGTGCAAAGCGCCGGGATGAGCTGGCTGAGCAGGTGCAGAAGCTCCGCAACCAGCTGGACGAGGTTTCTGCCAAGGCCCGTGCGTTCCGGGCAATGGAGCAGGATTTTGAAGGTTATCAGAAGTCTGTCCGCCAGGTGATGCAGGCGGCTAAGGGTGGTTCTCTGCGGAATATCCACGGTCCTATCTCTCAGCTGATCCGTGCTGAGGATCAGTATACTGTGGCCATTGAGATCGCCTTGGGCGGCGCTATGCAGCAGATCGTTGTGGATACTGAGCAGGACGCCAAGGCTGCTATTGCCTACTTAAAGCGCACAAACGGCGGTCGTACCACCTTTTGGCCGCTGTCTTCCATTCGTGGCAGAGAGCTGAAGGAAACCGGCCTTGAAAAGTGCCGTGGCTATGTGGGAGTTGCTTCCAAGCTCATTAAGTTTGAAAAACGGTATGAAAATCTGATGGAAGACCTGTTGGGCCGGATCGTTATTGTTGAGGATATTGATGCGGCTATCGCGATGGCGAAGCAGTATAATAACCGCTTTAAGATCGTCACCTTAGACGGCCAGGTGGTGAACCCCGGCGGTTCTATGACCGGCGGTTCTGTGAACAGAGAAGCAGGCATCTTGAGCCGTGCCAACGAACTGGACAAACTGGCAGCCCGGGAAAAGGATCTGTCTGCCAAGCTGGAAACCCTGGAAACGGAGTTCCAGGAGGCCCGCCGTGCTGCTGACCAGGTGGAGTTCCAGATGAATACCGCCCGAGAGCAGCTCCAGGAGGCTGAAAAGCAGGTGCTGACCCAGGAGGGTTATGTCCGTCAGCGGGAAACCTGGCTGCAGGCCATCTGTGATGCCAAGGATGCAGCAACCCGCGAATTGGAGAACTTGGAAAAGCGCAATACATCTGACCGGGAGCAGCTGGCTGCTATCCGAGCCCAGGTGGGTGTGTTTACCGAACAGCTGACCCAGACCCGTCAGCAAATCGCTGCGTTGGAGGGCACCCAGTCTGAGGCGGACAAGGCTACCTCTGTAATTACCGACCAGATGAACGCCTTGCGTACCGATTCTGCTGCCTTGGAGGCAGAGCGTACCACTGCCAATGCCCACATTGCTGACCTACGGGTTCTGCAGGCCGCCGCTGAGGGAGATAAGAGCAGGAAACTGTCCGATATCGATGCCATTGCAGCGGAAAATATCCGCCTGCAGGAGGAGATCCAGCGCCAGCTGAAGCGGCAGGAAGAAAATGCGGCTGAAATCGCAAAAGTTCGCCAGGGTATGAAGGATGCCCAGGGCGAGTATGCCCGGATTGAGGCGGAAAAGTCCAAGACCGAGGGCGATATCCAGGAGAAAAACAAGTCCATTCTCAATATGGAGCGGGCTTGTGCATTGCTTGAAAATAAGAAAGAAACCGCCCTTATAGAGGAGCGGAACACCGTGGACAAGCTGTGGGATACTTATGGCTTGACCCCCGGCACTGCAGTGGAAAAGAAAGCAGAGATCGAATCCGTGGCAGCAGCTTCCCGTCGGATCGCCGAGCTGAAGCGGAAGATTTCTTCCTTGGGCACTCCCAACTTAGGCGCTATCGAAGAGTTTGCCCGTGTCAACGAGCGCTATACCTACCTGACCTCTCAGCGGGATGATGTGCTCAGCGCAAAGAAGGATCTGGAGGGCATTATCAAGGAAATCACCACCCAAATGACGGAGATCTTCGTAACGGAATTTGCCAAGATCAATGAATACTTCGGCAAGGTCTTTGAAGAAATGTTCCAGGGTGGTAAGGGCCAGCTTCTGCTGGAAGACCCGGAGAATCCCTTGACCTGTGGCATTGAAATTCGTGTGCAGCCTCCCGGAAAGCAGGTCAAGACTATTACACTGCTGTCCGGTGGCGAGAAGGCCTTTGTGGCTATCGCCCTGTACTTTGCGATTCTGAAGGTGCGGCCCACGCCCTTCTGTATGCTCGATGAGATCGATGCAGCTTTGGATGACCGGAATGTGGAGCGTTTTTCCTCTTACCTGCGGAATCTTAGCTCCAAGACCCAGTTTATCGTCATCACCCACCGCCGTGGTACTATGGAAGCTTCCGATGTGCTGTACGGTGTGACTATGCAGGAACAGGGTATCAGTAAGCTGCTGCGCCTGGACTTAAACCAGATGGAAGAGTACCTGGGAATTGTGGAATAAAGGAGTTATTTATGGGCTTTTTTGATAAAATCAAAGCGGGTCTTAGCAAGACAAGAGATGCCTTGTCCAACACCTTGGACAGCGTGTTCTCCGGCTTTTCCGAGATCGATGAGGATTTCTATGACGAGCTGGAAGAAAGCCTTATCATAGCCGACCTGGGCGTGGATACCGCAGTGAAGGCCACAGACCGCCTGCGGAAAACCATCAAGGAGCAGCACCTGAAAACCACAGAGGAAGCTAAGTCTGCCTTGAAAGAAATTCTGGTGGAAATGCTGAATGTAGGCGATACCGCCCTGGATCTGTCCACCAAGCCCTCTGTGATCCTGGTGATCGGTGTCAACGGCGTGGGAAAGACCACTACCATCGGCAAGATCGCCACCCAACTGAAAAATGAGGGCAAGAATGTCCTTTTGGTGGCAGGCGATACCTTCCGTGCCGCAGCGGCAGACCAACTGGAAATTTGGGCTGAGCGTTCCGGCAGCGGCATTGTCCGTCAAAACGAGGGTGCAGACCCTGCCTCAGTGGTGTATGACGGTATCCAGTCTGCTAAAGCAAAGGGCGCGGATGTGATTATTATTGACACCGCCGGCCGTCTGCATAATAAGACTAACCTTATGAACGAACTGAATAAGATCAGCCGTATCGTGGAGCGGGAACTGCCCAATGCCGCCAAAGAAGTGCTGCTGGTGCTGGACGGTACTACCGGCCAAAACGGCCTTATCCAGGCCAAGCAGTTTAAGGAGATCGCCGGCGTTACCGCCATTGCCCTTACGAAACTGGACGGCACTGCCAAGGGCGGTATTGTGATCGCCGTGGCGGACAGCCTGCAGATTCCTGTGAAATTCGTGGGCGTGGGCGAAAAGGCCGACGACTTGATGCCCTTTGAGGCAAAAGACTTTGTGGAGGCGCTGCTGCAATGAAAGTAGTTCTTGCAAGTAAAAATAAACACAAGCTGGTGGAAATCAGCAAAATTACCCAGAAATTTGATATGGAGCTGGTGCTCCAGTCCGAGCTGGGTGTGGATATCGATGTGGAAGAAACCGGCACGACCTTTGAGGAAAATTCTCTTCTGAAGGCCAAAGCCGTGATGGAAGCCACAGGCCTGCCTGCTTTGGCAGACGATTCCGGCATTGCGGTGGACGCACTGAACGGAGAGCCGGGCGTTTATTCCGCTCGCTATGGCTTTGACGATTCCTTAGACGATTGGGGAAGACTTCTTCTGTTGCTGAAAAATACGGAGCATGTACCCGATGGCCAGCGCCAGGCGCAATTCGTCTGCGTGATCACGATGGTTACCCCTGACGGCAAGACCATCCAGGCCCGGGGTGAGATCCACGGTGAGCTGCTTCGTGAGCCCAGAGGAGAGAACGGCTTCGGCTATGATCCTATTTTCTACTATCCCCCTGCAGGCAAATCCACAGCGGAAATGTCCCCGGAGGACAAGAATGAAGTATCCCACCGGGCGAACGCCTTGAAACTGTTTTACGAGAAACTGAAGGAGGCAGGCTATGCTGACAAGTAAAGAGCGGGCGGAGCTGCGAAGCCAGGCCACGACCATAGATACCACCTTGATGGTGGGCAAAGGCGGTGTCACCGATGCGGTGATCGCCGAAGCAGAGAACCAGCTGAATGCCCGGGAACTGGTAAAGGGTAAGGTGCTGGAGGGCGCAATGATGACTCCCCGGGAGGTTTGCGACGAGATCTGCCAGTATACCGGCGCTGAGGGTGTTGCTGTGATCGGCACAAAGTTTGTGATCTACCGATTCAGCCAGCAGCTCCAGGACCAGCGGAATCAGTCCGGCCGCGCCAAGCGGAAGGAAACCCCATCCGGCAAGAAAAACCCTGTCCGCAAGGGCGCCCAGGCTCGCCGCCAGGCGGCAAGAAAGGTCCGGGAGCAGCGGAATGAATACTTCCGTCAAATGGCCATTGATAAAGCCATTGAGCGAGACAGAGAGCGTCAGCTGAAGAATCAAGACTAACGCAGAGGAGGGAATGCAATGAAACGGATCGGCATTTACGGCGGTACCTTTAATCCGCCTCATGCAGGCCATATCCGGGGGGCGGCGTATGCCATTGAGGCCCTGGAATTGGAGCGCCTGCTGCTGATACCTTCCTGCATTTCTCCCCATAAGCGCTTACCCGACCATTCTCCTGCGCCGGAGCAAAGAGCAAAAATGCTTGAGCTTGCAGCCGGGGAGAATATGGAGGTCAGCGATATAGAGCTGCGCCGTGGCGGCACCAGCTACACCTATGAAACCGTGGAGCAAATTGCGTCCCAATACCCGGATGCAGAACTGATTTTGCTGATGGGTACGGATATGTTCCTTTCTTTTCTTACCTGGATGCAGCCCCAAAGGATTCTGCAAAAGGCATCCTTGGGTGTCCTCTATAGAGGAGATAGGGGCGAATTGGAGGAAATTGAGGCGCAGAAGAAAAACTTAGAAGACCACGGGGCGAAAGTGTACCTGGTAAAAAATCCGGTAACAGCCATTTCTTCCACCCAACTGCGTCGTATGCTGATCTTTCAGTGTGCCGGTCCGTTCCTATCGGAGGGCGTGGAAAGCTATATCCGCCAGCAGGGATTTTACGGCACGGCAAAGCACTACCGAAACTTAAGCCTTGAAGAATTGGAGCAGGTGGCGGTGAGCTTGGTGAAGCCCAACCGGGTGGCCCATATCTTAGGCTGCCGGGACACCGCAGCGGAACTGGCCCGGCGCTGGGGTGCGAATGAAACCGACGCGGCAAGAGCCGGACTTCTTCACGATATCACGAAAGCTCTGGACGGCCCGCTGCAATTGACATTGTGCCGGGAGTATGGTATGATGTTGGATGCTTTTCACGAGAAAAATCCCAAAACACTCCACGCCATTACCGGCAGCCTGGTTGCTGACCGGATATTTGGGGAAAATAGGGAAGTGGTAGCTGCCATTCGCAGTCATACCACCGGAAAAGCAAATATGAATACTTTGGAAAAAATTCTGTATGTGGCAGACTATATGGAGCCGAACCGGGACTTCCCAGGGGTAGAAAAGCTTCGTGAGCTTGCCTTTACGGATTTGGATAAAGCCCTAAAATTGGGACTTGAAATGACCCTTAAGCTGCTCAAAGAGCAGGGAAGAGAGATTTCTCCGGAATCTGCGGAGGCCTTGGCCTTCTTGGAGCGCTCCGGTGTATAAGAATGAGAGGATGAAACTATGTTAAGTGCAAAAGAAGTTGCGATTGCAGTCACCAAGGCTTTGGATGAGAAAAAGGGCCTGGATATTAAGTTGCTGAAGATCGAAAAGGTAAGCTCCCTGGCAGATTATTTTCTGATCTGCACCGGTACTTCTAACACCCACGTAAAGACCCTCTGCGATTACGCGGAGTACACCCTGGAGCAGCTGGGCGAGCCCATGCTGGGCCGTGAGGGTCACCGGGGCAACACCTGGGAACTGCTGGATTTTGGCAGCGTGGTGGTGCATATTTTCACCGTTGACGCCAGAGAATTATATGACCTGGAGCGACTGTGGGCCGATG
>JAFTMI010000021.1 GCA_017452505.1 Oscillospiraceae bacterium | reverse complement strand
CTGCTATCCGGGCTCTGCAGACTGCAGGTCTGGACGTCGTTCTGATTCAGGACGTCACCCCCATTCCTCACAATGGCTGCCGTCCCCCCAAGAGACGTCGTGTCTGATTTCGGAATAGGAGGAATTTGAATTATGGCTAAGAATATGCAGCCTGTGCTGAAGCGTTGCAGAACGCTGGGCGTTTCTCCTGCCGCAATGGGTTACAGCAAGACTTCCAACAAGAACCCCGGCGGTCAGAGAAGAGCTAAGAAGTCCGAGTACGCTACTCAGCTGACTGAGAAGCAGAAGGTCAAGTTTGTATACGGCATCCAGGAGAAGCAGTTCCGTAACTACTACGAGAAGGCCGCTCGCCAGGAAGGCAACACCGGCGACAACCTGCTGACTCTGGTTGAGCGCAGACTGGACAATGTTGTCTACCGTCTGGGCTTCGCTAACTCCCGCCGTCAGGCCCGTCAGCTGGTCAACCACGGTCACTTCACCGTGAACGGTGGCCGCGTGAACATTCCCAGCTACCTGATCAAGGCTGGCGATGTTGTGGCAGTTTGCGAGAAGAGCGCTTCCAATGCCTTCTTCAAGGGCTTGAAGGAAGCTGACACCTTTGTTGCTGCTCCCAAGTGGCTGGATCGCGATAAGAACACCCTCACCGGTAAGGTCGTTGCTATGCCCACCAAGGCAGATATCGACTTCGACATCGCTGTCCACCTGATCGTCGAGTTGTACTCTAAGTAATCGACACCCTGTCCGTTCGAATGCTATTGCTGGGTGCATTCTACACCCCGCACACTAAATTAGGAGGGTAAGATTCTATGGTAGAAATTGAAAAGCCTCGTATCACTTGCCTGGATACTCCCGAGGATCCTTCTTACGGCAAGTATGTTGTTGAGCCCCTGGAGCGCGGCTACGGTATGACCCTGGGTAACTCCCTGCGTCGTATCATGCTGTCTAGCCTTCCCGGCTACGCTGCAACTTCTGTGAAGATCGCCGGCGTACAGCACGAGTTCTCCACCATTCCCGGTGTTACCGAGGATGTGACCGAGATCGTTCTGAATGTGAAGCGTATGATCATGAAGCTGCACAGCCAGGAGCCCAAGACCGTATATATCGACGCTGTTGGTCCCTGTGAGGTCACCGCCGGCGATATCAAGGCTGATGGCGAGGTTGAAATTCTGAATCCCGAGCTGCACATCTGCACGCTGGGTGAAGGTGCAACATTCAATATGGAGATCACTCTGTCCCAGGGTCGCGGCTATGTTCCCTCTGATCGGAACAAGACCGCACAGACCGTGATCGGTGTGATTCCCATTGACTCCATCTATTCCCCTGTTACCAAGGTGAATTACACGGTGGAGCCCACCCGTGTTGGCGACAAGACTGACTTTGACAAGTTGACCCTGGAGGTCTGGACCGATTCCACCATTTCCGCTAAGGACGCTGTGTCCCTGGGCGCTAAGATTCTGTCCGACCATCTGACAGTGTTCACCAACCTGTCTGACACTGTCGGCACTGGTTCCACTGTTGTGGAGAAGTCCGCTGATCGCCCCGATACCAAGCTGGCAATGACCATTGACGAGCTGGATCTGTCC
This sequence comes from Oscillospiraceae bacterium, assembly GCA_017452505.1. Lineage (GTDB taxonomy): Bacteria > Bacillota > Clostridia > Oscillospirales > Oscillospiraceae > Faecousia. Next base: position 33,816 of record JAFTMI010000021.1, on the reverse strand, counting down.
GTTCGTAGCTTCAACTGCCTGAAGCGCGCCAATATCAACACCGTTGCTGATCTGATCAGCAAGACCGGTGAGGATATGATGAAGGTGCGTAACATGGGCAAGAAGTCTCTGGACGAAGTGCAGAAGAAGCTGGAAATGATGGGCTTGTCCCTGGCCAGCGAGGATTCCGGCAGCAACAACTAATTCTGAGTTAGGAGGAAACGTTTATGTTCGGTACTCGTAAACTGGGCAAGACCAGCGCACAGAGAAAAGCGCTGCTGCGTCAGCAGGTAACCGATCTGCTGGAAAAAGGCAAGATCGAGACCACTTTCTGCCGCGCTAAGGAAGTTCAGCCCGTTGTTGAAAAAATGATTACCCTGGGCAAGAAGCAGGGCCTGGCTAACTACCGTAAGGCTCTGTCCTTCATTACCAAGGAAGACGTGGCTAAGAAGCTGTTTGATGAGATTGCTCCCAAATATGCTGAGCGCAATGGCGGTTACACCCGTGTGACCCGCATCGGCGCCCGCCGCGGCGATGCTGCTGAGATGGCAGTCATCGAGCTGGTTTGATCCCCGGTTCATAACAAATAAAAGAGCGTGCTGCGATTGCAGTACGCTCTTTTTATTGGTTGCAAAGTTGAAGATATTGTGCTATGCTTAGAAAAAAGCAAAGAGGTGCGGTGAAATGAAGATTACCCTCATGAGCTATAACACCCAGCATTGCCTGAACTATGTGACCCGGGAAATCGACTTTGACATTATGGCGGACACCATCCGCAAATGCGGTGCGGATATTATCGGCCTGCAGGAGATGTTCAATTTGGGCGAAACCGAGGATTTTACCGAGCAAACGAAGGTCCTGGCAGAAAAGCTGGGATTCTACTACTATTTTGCCGAGGCAACCAAATTGGAAAAGGGGAAGTATCCCTACGGCAACGGTCTTTTGTCCCGCTATCCTATTCTGGAGGCGGAAACGGTGATCATCCCCGACCCGGAGGTGCGCACCGGTAAACGGTATTATGAGACCCGGTGCCTTTTGAAGGCAAAGCTGGATGTGGCCGGTGGCCTGAATGTGCTGGTTACCCATTTTGGGTTGAATGCTGACGAGCAGGAGAATGCTGTGAATACAGTGATCGCCAATCTGCCCCGGGAGAAAGGTGTGCTGATGGGCGACTTCAATGTACGGCCGGAAAATGAACGGATCGTTCCTATCCGGGAGCGTCTCTACGATACTGCGGAGCTGTTTGACGGAGAAAAGGGTAGTTGGCCTTCCGATGAGCCCAGAGGCAAGATCGATTACATCTTTACCACCAAGGATCTGCAGGTTCTCAGCGCGGATATCCCTGCCATCGTATCTTCTGACCACAGACCACATATTGCAACCATTGAACTTGTGTAAATGAGGTGTTACGAAATGAACATTACCCTAATGAGCTACAATACCCAGCACTGTATGAACTATCTGACCAAGGAAATCGACTTTGATATTATGGCGGACACCATCAAAAAGTGTGGCGCGGATATCGTCGGTATGCAGGAAATGTATAAAAAGGGCGTGGGATCAGTTCGCCTTCCCCAGGCAGAGCATTTGGCAGAAAGGTTGGGCTTTTACCACTATTTTGCATCGGCACTCCACGCCAAAGACGGAAACGATTACGGAAATGCACTCATTTCCCGGTATCCTATTTTGGAGGCCGAGACCATTATGATCCCCAATCCGGTGGAGAAGAAATACCACGGTTACTACGAAACCCGCTGCCTGCTGAAGGTAAAGCTGGATGTGGCCGGCGGTCTGACTGTGCTGGTCGGCCACTTTGGGTTGAATCCCGATGAGCACGAAAATGCTGTGGACACAGTGCTTGCCAATATGGCTGATGAAAGATGTGTCCTAATGGGCGATTTCAATATGCAGCCGGAAAATGAGATTTTGAACCCCATCCGGGAGCGGCTTTATGATACGGCGGAGAAATTTGACGGGCCAAAGCTCAGCTGGCCTTCGGACGATCCCACGATGAAGATCGACTATATTTTTACATCCAAGGATATGCAGGTGCTCAGCGCGGATATCCCCGCTATCGTGTCTTCCGACCACAGACCCCATATTGCAACCATTGCATTATAAACGGCAGGAGCAAGCCCCCGCCCTACAAATAAGACCCAGGAATAACAAGTTCCTGGGTCTTGGTGTATTTATTTGAGGTTTTTCAGCATATCCAGACCCTCTTTGATGAGGATCTCCGCAACGCCGGCCTTGTAGTTGGAGCCGCCGGCCTCGTAGCCGCCTTCTTCGTAGCACTCCAGCATGGGGAAGTAGCCTTCCTTGGCGTTGGTGTTACAGGTGGGCAGGACCATTGCCCAATCGGGGGCTTCCTTCAAGCCACGGCCTACACCGGTGAAGGGCTCGCCGGGGATACCAACCATAGCCACGGGGCCGATGGCGATGCCGGACAGGGGCATCTGGAAGATGGCCGGACCATTCTCCAGCCGCACCAGGCGGCAGGCCTTGGCAACCACGGTGGTACGCATCATACCCACCCATGGCAGTTCCTCGTCGCGGCCCTCGTCGTGGACTTGGGCGATCCGATGGGCCTCTGCCATATCATCCTCGGGCGTGGGCATATTGGAGGGGACTTCCAGAATCTTCTGAGTGAAACGGATGGAGTCCACATCCACATACTTGACCTTGTCCCAGATCTGCAGCACGCCTGCGGTGACCACACGGCCTAAGTACTCTGCGTGCTTGTAGCCACGGGCTACATCGTCGAAGTCCATAAACATATCGTTGAGGTAGCCGCCAGTGGGGTGAACATTCACATGGTTCACATCGCCCTGGGCACCGTTGAAGAAAATGCATTTGGTGTTGTCCAGCACCTTTTCCACGGTCTTACGGGTGAAGCCGGGCCAGTCAGCGGAAATTTTGCAGCCGCCAACCACATCGGGATGGTTGCCGAAGTTAACGAGGGCAAAACTCTGACCGTCTTCCCGGTCAAAGCGGAGCACATTCACCCGCTCATCCACATCGCCGATGGGGTGGAGGATATCGGGATTATCCACGCCGGGGTTGGTACGGACAGAGCCGTCCTTCATACGGAAACGGCGGACAAAGGCAATGTTGGGTGCATGACCCACACCGTAGCCCATCTTGGCAGGCTTCAGATCATCCAAAGCCATCTTGGCTACATCGCCCATCTTCCGTGTGACGGTTTGGGCATATTCGATCTCCAGAGGATCGGTGGGGTTGGGGTTCAGGAAAGGACCGGTGTGGGTGTGGGTGGAGTGGATGTACACAGCCTCCCAGGGAAGACCGGTCACATCGCAGATCTGCTGACGCATAGGATTCAGCACGGATTTCACGATGCCGCAGTGGTCAATGGCAATGAGGACAGCTTTGCTGTCGCCACAGGCAACGGCCAGGCAGTTGATCTCCAACTCATCAAGGACACCGTCGGCGTTCCGACGGATCTGGTAACCGGCCATGCCGATGCCCAGCATAGGGGTAACATTTACACGGGAAAAACCAACTTGTAATGTGTTCATAATCTTTATCCTCTCATTAAACGCTTTCGCGCGATATTTACTGGGCCGTCGGTCATACGGGTGATCCAGGCAAGGCTCTTGCCGCAGCCGTAAGCCACGCAGGCGGCGGGGTCGTCGGCGATGGTACAGGGGATACCCACTTCCTTTTCCAGGAGCATATCCATACCCCAAAGCTGGCTGCTGCCGCCGGTGAGCACGATACCGGTTTCGTTCAGGTCACCAACCAATTCTGCGGAGGTGTCCTCCAACATGGCGTTTACCGCCTCGGCAATTCGGAGGGCGGGGCGGTAAAGAACACCGCAGATTTCCGTAGAATTGATTTCGATGCTTCTGGGTCTGCCGGACTTGGCATCTCTGCCCTTGACTTCCATAAACAATTCTTCGTTCCGGCGCAACACGGAGCCGATTTGGATTTTAATGTCCTCGGCGGTGGACTGTCCGATAACGACTTGGTGGTTACGGCGGATATGCCGAGCGATGATTTCGTCGAAATGGTCACCGGCGATCTTCAAAGAGGTGGCATTTGCCACGCCGTTCATAGAAAGCACAGCGATATCTGTTGTACCGCCGCCCATATCTACGACCAAATGGCCCTTAGGACCGCTGATGTCAAGACCGGCGCCCAGGGCAGCTGCCAAAGGCTCTTCGATCAGGTACACACGGCGAGCGCCGGCTTCCAGAGCGGCATTGATAACGGAACGCTCTTCCACCTCGGTGATGCTGCTGGGCACGCAGATAATTACTCTGGGTTTGGGAGTGAAGAGGGAAGATTTGTTAGTGGCGGAACGGATCAGATGCTGCAGCATCTTCACGGTCATTTCGTGGTCGGAGACCACGCCGTCTTTCAACGGGTGCATAGCCACCACATTGCCGGGGGTACGGCCCAGCATATTCCGGGCGGCAGCGCCAACCTGGAGGATCTTACCGGAGTTCTTATCCACGGCAACCACAGAGGGCTCTCTTGCGGTGATGCCCTGGTTTGCGGCATAGATCAAAACATTGGAAGTACCCAGGTCAATACCTAAGTCTTGGGATACAAATTGCATAACCTCACCTACTTATTCTTATCTTGATGGGCCGCTGCCATAGCGGCACAGTATACTTCTTTTGCACCGGCCACCAGAAGGACCCTGGCGCATTCTGAGGCGGTGGCACCGGTGGTGATCACATCGTCCAGCAGAAGGATCCGTTTTCCCCGGATCAGGTCGGAGTCTTTGATTCTGTATGCGCCCAGCACATTGGCACGGCGCTGGGATACATCCTTAAAGCCCGATTGAGGCGGTGTATTGCGGATTTTCCGCAAGGTGGGAGTGAGCCGAAGGCCCAACTCATCTGCCACAGCTCCGGCAATCAGCTCTACCTGGTCATAGCTGCGGCGGAATTTTCGCAAGGGCGACACAGGGATATAGGTAAGCACATCGTACTGATCAAAGCCCTTTTGCTGCAGATGCATTGCCAATGCCCGTCCGTAGGACAGAGCATAATGGCGTTTCTTGCCGAATTTGAATCGGAGCATACTTGATCGAACATCATCTTTATAATACCACAAAGCGGTCCATCCTGCAACAAAAGAAAGCCTAAATTTTGGTTTTTCCATTTCCGGGGTATTCTGCCGGCAACGGTGGCAAATATCCGTCTCTTCCCGGGAAAGAAGACTCTTACACAGCACGCATTTGGGTGGAAACAGCAAGTCGAGCAGCCAGGAAAACAAGGGTTACGCTCCTTTGTTCTGCAAGCGTAGCTTTAGGCCTGTGTAACGGCGGCCGGTCTTGGCATTTTGGGTCATGGTAGCCACGGTCTCCGGACGACCTGCAATGATCAGCAGTTCCCGGGCCCGGGTGATGGCGGTGTATAGAATGCTGCGGCTGAGCAGATAGCTGGATGCATTCCAGGCGCTGAGGATCACAGCCCGGTACTCACTGCCCTGGCTCTTATGCACGGTCATGGCATAGGCCAGCTCCAGTTCGTTTAACTGGGTGAAATCATAGTCTGCCTCCCGGTCATCAAAAACCACAGTAAGCACTTCCAATTGGTTGTCCACCTTGGTGACGATACCCACGTCGCCGTTGAAGATACCGGCGCCTACGGCGCTGCCGTCGGTCTTTTTCCACAGAAGGTCGTAATTGTTGCGGATCTGCATGACCCGGTCACCCACCCGGAACACCGTATCACCCACATTTTTTTCCTGCTTGGTGGGGGCAGCGGGATTTAAGTGGGCCTGGAGCAGCTTGTTCAGAGCCACAGTGCCCGCTGGGCCTTTCTTTGTGGGACAAAGGACTTGAATTTGGTCGGCAGGAATGCCCATATTTTGGGGAAGCCTTGTGGCGCACAGACCTACAATGGTTTGGGCGACCTGCGCCTCGGAACGGCCCTGCAGGAAGAAAAAGTCGCTTTTTGTGTTCCGTAGCTCCGGCATTTCCCCACGGTTTACCCGGTGGGCATTCATAACGATAAGGCTCTCCTGGGCTTGACGGAAGATTTCCGTCAGCTTTACTGCCGGGAGCATAGCGCTGCGGAGCATATCACTGAAGGGGAAGCCCGGGCCCACAGGGGGAAGCTGATCCGGGTCGCCTACTAAAATCAAGCGGGCAGTTTGGGGAACGGCCTGGAGAAGACTTCCCAAAAGCTGCACATCCACCATGGACATCTCGTCCACAATGACAGCGTCAGCCCGCAGAGGGTCACTTTCGTCCTTGGCAAAGAAAAGCTTGCCGGTGTGGGGGTCAATGCCCGCACCCAAGAGCCGGTGAATGGTGGAGGCCTCCCGGCCCGTCACGTCCGTCAGCCGCTTGGCGGCCCGGCCCGTGGGAGCGCATAGAAGGGTCTTAAGGCCCATCTGCTCATACAGGGATAAAATGCCGTTGAGAACGGTGGTTTTACCGGTGCCGGGGCCACCGGTGATCAGCAAAAGTCCGGAGGTGGCGGCTTCTTGCAGAGCAAGCTCCTGTTGGGAGGAGTATTCTAAGCCGCTTGACTGGGCGGCAGTACGAAGCTTCTTGCTGAAGGATGCCGGGGCGGGGTAGCGGGTGGCGGTATGTGCCAGTAACCGCCGGGTGCAGTAGGTTTCTGCCCGGTACAGAGGGGGCAGATAGAGGATTTGAATGTCGGCCAAATGATCCCGCACCAGCTGCTCTTCTTCCAAAAGCCGGGCAATGCCCATTTCTACGGTGGCATTGTCCACATTCAAAAGCTGGGCGGTGGCACCGATGAGCTTGTCTTCCGGCAGGAAACTGTGGCCTGCGGTGAGATTATAGCGCAGCTCAAAGAGAATGCCTGCGCTGACCCGCCGGGTATCATCCCCGGCAACACCTAAGTCGATGGCGAAACGGTCCACAGCGCCAAAGGGCGCTTCCAAGTCTTCGTCCATCAGCAAATAGGGATTGTCATAGAGCAGGTCGATGGTTGCCTCGCCGTAAACTTTATAGGTTTTTACTGCCAGTTCGGTGGGTAGCTGGTGGAGCGTGAAGAACTCCATCAAATGGCGCATACCCACCTGCAGGCGGAAGGCCTCGCCGATCTCCATGGCCTTTTTGTCAGAGATGCCCACAACCTCTGCAAGGCGCTCCGGCTCTCGTTCCATAACCACTAAGGTTTGATCGCCGAATTTTTGCACGATCCGGTTTGCCATCACAGGACCGATTCCCTTAATGACACGGCTAGAAAGATATGTAATGATTTGCGGGGCGGTTTGGGGCATCAGCCGCTCCAAAAACTCCGCCTCGAATTGTTTGCCGTAGCTGCTGTGGGTGGCCCATTTGCCGGTGACCATCAGCCGTTCGCCGATAGCCGGCAGGGGAATGGTGCCCACCACGGTGACGGTTTGACCGTCCTCTAACTGCAGGCGCAGGACGGCGTAGCCATTATCATAATTCTGAAAAACAACGGCACCAATAGTGCCCTGTAAAATCTCCAATTCCTGCTGGTTCAAGCTACCGCCTCCTGTCTTTTTTTGTCTTCTGTAAGTTTACTATATTTTTGGGAAATTATAAAGGGGTTTTGGGAAATAATTTAAAAAAGGCTACTTGCATAATATGGAAAATTTGGTATAATATAAGACAATATATAATGGGGTGGAATGTATGAAAAATTTGCACCTGCTTGTTTGGCTGACCCAGCTGGGATTAAGCACGGCAGTGCCCCTGGCAGGCTTCGTTCTGCTGGCTGTTTGGCTGAAAAACCGTTTTGATCTGGGCCTGTGGGTGGTGCTTTTGGGTATCGGATTGGGGCTGTTTTGCGCCGTTGACGGATTTGTCCGGAATCTGAAGGTGCTGAACAGGCTGAGCAAGGAGAAAGAAAAAGAAGACCCCCCTGTTTCCTTTGGGGAACACGATTGATTGGAGAAGCATAAATGGACGTAAGGAAAGAACTCCTCCGGCAGACCGGCATTGTGGCCTTGGGTGAAGCCCTGGGCGTGGCGGCAATGATGGGTATTTTTGCCCTGCTGGGGAAATTTGATATGGGTGTGCTTTGGGGCGGCATCGTTGGCGGTCTGGTGGCGATTGCCAATTTCTTTGTGATGGCCATCGGCGTAAACATTGCTGCGGACAAGGCTCAAAACCAGGATGTGAAGGGTGGACAGGCGGCTATCAAAGGCTCTTATGCGCTGCGAATGCTTGTAATGGCAGTGGTGCTGTTTGCTTTTGCCAAAAGCGGCATCTGCAATGTGATCGCCCTGGTGGTGCCGCTTGTGTTTGTGCGGTTTACCTTGACCCTTTGGGAATTTTTCAGAAGAAAGCCGGGTGATAAGTCAGTATGAATATAAGTGTTGACGGCGCATTTATCTATTTTACCATTCCCATATTCGGTGGGATCCCTATTACCCAGACCACAGTATCGTTTTTGATCGTAACAGTGATTTTGTGCTGGGCCTGCATTGCTTTGGGCAAGGGGTTGAAAAAACGCCCGGATGGCAAGCAGGTGATGGTGGAAAAAGGCGTGATGATGCTGCAAAATATGGTGGTGGAAACTATGGGCGCGCATAATGTCCATTGGACTCCCTTTATTGGCACCATATTCCTCAGCTCCATCTGCGGTACACTGATCGGATTAACAGGCTTTCTGCGTTCGGCAACAGCGGATGTAAGCTGTGTGATGGTATGGGCGCTGATGGTCACAGCGATCATTTGGTATAACAGCATCAAAAACAAAGGTTTTGGCGGCTGGCTCAAGGGCTTTACTGAGCCTATCGTGGTGATGACACCGATGAATATCGTGTCGGAGATCGCCCAGCCTTTGTCTATGGCTTTCCGTCATTTCGGCAATGTGGCCGGCGGCGGTGTTATTACCACCATTATCTACGCAGCGCTCAGCGCGGCCTCCGTGGCAATTTTGAATCTGATCGCATCGCAGGGCTGGCTGGTTGGTGCAGTGATGATGGCGGTTGGTGCAGGCCTTTGTTTCCTGTGGAAGAAAAAGGGAAAGAGAGCAGCATTGGTGTTCGGTATCCTTTCCGGGGTGCTTGGCTTGTTTGGCCTGTTGCAGGCGTTGGGTGTGCTTTCGGGTATTCCCATCCTGTCTTATGGTATTCCTGCTGTGCTTTCCTGTTATTTCGATCTGTTCTCCGGCTTTGTGCAGGCTTATGTGTTCAGCTTGCTTACGATGGTGTATATTGCCGGATCTCTCCCGGAACCCCAAGAGAAAGAAAAAACTTAATTCATAAGTAATTATAAACAACAATATTAGGAGGAAATTATTATGGAATTAGCAAACGCAATCGCAATCGCCGGCAAGGCTATCGGTGCAGGTCTGTGTATGGGTATCGGTGCTATCGGCCCCGGTATCGGTGAAGGTAATGCTGTAGCTCACGCACTGGACGGTATGGCGCGTCAACCCGAAACTGCAGGTACTCTGCGTTCCACTATGATCATGGGCTGTGCTATCGCAGAGACCACCGGTATTTACTCTCTGGTTATTGCGCTGCTGATTATGTTCCTTCTGTGATCTCCCAAAAGAATATTTGAAAGGAGTACGCAGAAGTGGGACGATTTGAAGCATTTGTAGGCGTAAACTTTTGGACTGCTCTGTTCGTTCTGCTGAACACGCTGACCATTTATTTCGTAGCCAAGAAATTCCTTTTCGGTCCGGTTATGAAGATTATTCACGACCGCCAGCAGGAGATCGATGATATGTATGCCCAGGCGCAATCCGCCCAGGACAGTGCGAAGGCTTTGGAATCGGAATACCAGACCAAGCTGGAAACTGCCCAGGAAACCAGCGACCGGCTGGTGAAAGAGGCTGTGGCCCGGGGCAAGAGCCGGGAGGAGGAGATCATCCGCCAGGCAAACCGGGAGGCCGATGCCATCCGGGAGAAGGCCTCTGCGGACATCGCCCGGGAGAAGAAACAGGCTGTCAGTGAAGCCAAAAATGAGATTTCCTCTTTGGCTATGGAGATCGCCGGCAAGGTGGTCGGACAGTCTTTGGATGCAGCCCGGCAGGAGCAGCTGGTAGACAGCTTCCTGGAAGAATTGGGTGAGCAGCCATGAGCCAGGCAGGAACTGTTTATGGCCAGGGACTTTATACCCTGGCGCAGGAGGAAGGCTTGGAAGAACAGATTTTGGGTGAGCTGGCGGTTTTGCAGACCGTATTTGGCGAAAACCCGGAATTTCTGAAGCTTCTTGCCTCCCACAATATCCCCCTGCAGGAGCGGCTTGACCTTTTGGAAGAGGGCTTCCGGGGGAAGGTGCAGACCTATGTACTGAATTTTTGCAAGCTGCTGACGGAGAAGAACCATATCCGCCAATTCCCGGAATGCTGCAAGGCCTACCGGGAGCAGTACAATACCGACAAGGGCATTTTGGAGGTGCAGGTCTTTACGGCGATCGCCCTCAGCGATGCCCAAAAAGTCCGTTTGACGGACAAGCTCACTGCCCTCACAGGTAAGAAAATCGCTCTTCTTTGTAAGATTGATCCTGCCGTGTTGGGCGGCGTACGCCTGCGCTATGACGGCTGCCAGGTGGATGGTACCATCCAGGGTCGCCTGGATGAAATGAGCAAGACTCTGAAAAATGAGGTAAATTATGGAACTTAGACCGGAAGAAATTACGAAAATCATCCGTAGTCAAATCAAGAACTACGAAAATAAATTACAGACCAGCGAAACAGGTACGGTTATCCTGTCCGGTGACGGCATCGCCAAGGTGTCGGGCCTGGACAAGTGTATGGCCGGCGAGCTGGTGGAGTTCCCCAACGGTGCTTATGGTATGGCGCAGAACTTAGAGGAGGATACTGCCTCCATCGTGGTTTTGGGCAGCGACAACGGCATCAAAGAGGGAGATACTGTCAAGCGTACCGGCAAGGTTGTGTCCGTGCCTGTGGGTAAGGGCCTGATCGGCCGTGTTGTGAACGCCTTGGGTGAGCCTATCGACGGCAAGGGCCCCATTGAGGCGGATGCCTACCGGCCTATCGAATCCCCGGCACCCGGCATTATCGAGCGTGAGCCCGTCAATGTGCCTTTGCAGACCGGTATCAAGGCCATCGACTCTATGATCCCCATTGGCCGGGGTCAGCGTGAGCTGATCATCGGTGACCGGCAGACCGGTAAGACCACCATTGCCACCGATACCATTCTCAACCAAAAGGGCAAGGATGTTATTTGTATCTATGTGGCCATCGGACAGAAGCGTTCCACTGTGGCCCAGATCGTGAATGCCTTGACCCTGGGCGGCGCAATGGACTATACTACCGTGGTTTCCGCTACCGCATCGGAGCTGGCGCCTATGCAGTACATTGCCCCCTATACCGGCTGTACCATGGGTGAGCATTTTATGCTGCAAGGCAAGGATGTGCTGGTGATCTATGACGATCTCAGCAAGCACGCTGTGGCCTACCGTGCCATTTCTCTGCTGATCCGCCGTCCTCCCGGACGGGAAGCTTACCCCGGCGACGTGTTTTATCTCCACTCCAGACTGTTGGAGCGGGCTGCCCATATGTCGAAAGCGAACGGCGGCGGCAGCTTGACCGCTCTGCCCATTATCGAGACCCAGGCAGGTGACGTGTCTGCATATATTCCCACCAACGTTATTTCTATTACCGACGGACAGATCTTCCTGGAAAGTGAGCTGTTCAATGCCGGCGTTATGCCTGCGGTGAACCCGGGTATTTCTGTGTCCCGTGTGGGCGGCGCTGCCCAGATCAAGGCCATGAAGAAGGTGGCAGGTTCTTTGAAGCTGCTGTACTCCCAGTACCGGGAGCTGCAGAGCTTTGCTCAGTTCGGTTCTGACCTGGATGCAGACACCAAGGCAAGACTAGCTTTGGGTGAGCGGATCGTGGCGGTGCTGAAGCAGAAGAACAATGCCCCTGTGGAGGTTGCCCACCAGGTTTGCATTCTGTACGCTGTGGTAAACGGCTGGCTGAACACCCTGGAAGTGGACAAGATCCCCGAGTTTGAGCGGCGGCTGTCCGAGCTGATGGAGACCCGCTATGAAAAGGCGCTTATTTCCATCCGGGAGACCGGCAAGCTGGAAGAGGCTGCTGAAGAGAGCATCAAGGAAGCTTTGCAGCAGCTGCTAAGCGAAATGGGTGGCTGATATGGCAGGTGTTTCTACCAAAGAAATCAAAACCCGCATTCGCAGCATGGAGTCCACCCGGCAGATCACCCGGGCTATGGAGATGGTGGCCAGCGCCAAGCTGCGCAAGGCCCAGTCCCAGGCGTTGAACTGCCGCCCCTATTTTGAGACCCTGTACGCTACCATGTGGGATATCGTGAATCACGATCGGGATTTTTCTTCCCCCTACCTTGCGGGAAGAAGTGGCAATAAGGCGGCCTTTATCGTGATTTCCGGTGACCGGGGCTTGGCCGGCGGCTACAACAGCAATGTGCTGAAGCTGCTAAGCGCCCAAATGGAGGGCAAGAATGCTGCCATTTTGCCCATCGGCAAAAAGGGCGCGGACTATTTTAAGGCCCACAAAATCCCTGTGCTGACGGAGAATTACACCACTGCCGAAACTGTCAGTATCGGCGATTGCTTCTCTGTTGCAAAGCAGCTTTGCAAGGCCTATTTGCAGGGCGAGTACGATAAAGTATATGTGGTGTATACGGATTTTCGTTCCGTGCTTTCCCAGGAGACCCGCTGCTTGCAGCTTCTGCCTTTGGAAAAGCAGGGAGATGCCCCCTCCGGCACAGTGCAGGAAATGCTTTATGAGCCGGACAGCGAAACTGTGTTTGCAGCCATCGTGCCGGAATATTTGGGCGGTGTGCTGTATGGTGCGCTGTGCGAGAGCCGTGCCTCCGAGCAGGCGGCCCGCCGTACCGCAATGGATGCGGCTACCCAAAATGCCCAGGAGATGATCGAGGGCCTCAGCCTGCAGTTCAACCGGGCAAGACAAGCCGCCATCACCCAAGAAATTACCGAAATTATTGCCGGTTCTTAATGAGGCTTCTCCTGGAGGAGAAGCTGGCAAAAATCTTTGATTTTTGTCTGCTGAGGTGTCAAACACTATGATAAGCTGCTGTTTACGCCGCCGTTGGCGGCTACACCTCATCCGCCCCTTCGGGGCACCTTCCCCTCAAGGGGAAGGCTTTCGCACATAGCTGCGAAATTCCAATTAAGGAGTTGAATCCTATGTCTAATGTAAAAGGAACAGTGGTTCAGATCATGGGCCCTGTTTTGGATATTCGCTTCCCGGAGGATGCCCTGCCCGAGCTGTTGCAGGCAATTTCCGTAAAGAACGGGGAGCACACCATTATTGCGGAGGTTGCCCAGCACATTGGTGACAATGTGGTGCGCTGTATCGCAATGAGTTCTACCGACGGCCTGGCCCGTGGCGCAGAGGCAGAGAACACCGGAGCGGCGATTACCGTGCCGGTGGGCGAAGAATGCCTTGGCCGGGTGTTCAATCTGCTGGGTCAGCCCATTGACGGCGGCGCAGAAATTAACGCTGAGGAGCGGTGGCCCATTCACCGCAGTGCCCCCTCCTATGAGGAGCAGGAGACCTCTACGGAGATTTTGGAAACCGGTATCAAGGTCATCGACCTGATCTGCCCCTATGCAAAGGGTGGCAAGATCGGTCTGTTCGGCGGCGCCGGTGTTGGCAAGACCGTTCTCATTCAGGAGCTGATCTACAACATCGCTACCGAGCACAATGGTTACTCTGTGTTCACCGGTGTTGGCGAGCGTACCCGTGAGGGTAACGACCTGTTTTTGGAAATGACCGAGTCCGGTGTTATCAAGAAGACCGCCATGGTCTTCGGTCAGATGAACGAGCCCCCCGGAGCGAGAATGCGTGTGGGTCTGAGTGGCCTTACTATGGCTGAGTACTTCCGGGATGTGAAGCACCAGGATGTGCTGCTGTTTATCGACAATATCTTCCGTTTCACCCAGGCAGGCTCTGAGGTGTCGGCGCTGCTGGGCCGTATGCCCTCTGCGGTTGGCTATCAGCCCACCCTGGCAACGGAAATGGGCGCGCTGCAGGAGCGTATTACCTCCACCAAGAACGGCTCTATCACCTCCGTCCAGGCGGTGTATGTGCCTGCTGATGACTACACTGACCCTGCCCCTGCAACTACCTTTGCCCACCTGGATGCTACCACCGCGTTGGACCGTGGTATTGCTTCTTTGGGTATTTATCCCGCTGTTGACCCCTTGAACTCCACTTCCCGTATTTTGACCCCCGAGGTGGTGGGCCAGGAGCATTACGAGGTTGCCCGTGGCGTGCAGAGAATTCTGCAGCGGTATAAGGAACTGCAGGACATCATCGCCATTATGGGCATGGATGAGCTGAGCGAAGAGGACAAGCTCACTGTCTCCCGTGCCCGTAAGGTGCAGCGATTCCTGTCCCAGCCCTTTGCGGTGGCAGAGCAGTTCACCGGTTATGAGGGCAAATATGTACCTCTGAAAGAAACTGTTCGTGGCTTCAAGGAAATCATTGAAGGCAAGCACGATGCTATCCCTGAGTCCTGTTTCCTGTTTGCAGGCTCCATTGACGATGTGGTTGCCAAGCATAAAGCTGAGGAGAAATAAAAATGGATTCTATGGAGCAAAAGCAGCAAGCGGTGCTGACTGTGGCGAAAGCTTTTTATGACCGTGGCGCTTACACCCAGTATGACCAACGGAGTATGGACCGTCTGATCCAGGTCACACCCCGGCGCAGAAAGTATCTGCCTCCGGAGGCCGGTAACAGTCAGTATACCCATTTTTTGGATTGCTCCGGATATATGAGCGCCATTTATTTGACTGCTTTTGGCTATGAGCTGCCCTCCGATCTGACTTGGATCATGGTGGATCAGATGGAGCCCCGGAAATATCTGTATAACCTGACCCACGAGGAGACCTTTGCAGATATTCAGCGGGTCAAGGATGAGATGTATGCGATTTTGCAGCCCGGTGATCTGATCACCTGGCAGCGGTATACGGGCAGCGGTCATATCGTTATGTACCTGGGTGAGGGGCGCTACACCGAATGCACAACCCCGCCCAAAATGAAAAACAGCTATAATTACGAGGAATGCAAGAACCAGCTTTACGAGCGCGGCCTGTGGTGGCGTGACACATTGGATGTGAAATTCCCCCTGACCCAGGAGGATTGGGAGAGCAACAAGGGCCTGTTTCACGAAAATATTAAGCGTTTCTCAATTCACCGGCCTCTAGAAATTGTGGGAGATATCCTGCCCCAGGCAAAGCTGCGTATGGGGCGCGCCAAGGATCTGTGGTGCGCAGTGGAAAACTCTGCGCCCGGCTTGCGCCAGGCTTATCCCGGCGGTAAAGTAGATTATACCGTGATCGTCCGTAATCAAAATGACGATGCAAGAGAGATTGCTGTGACCTTTGCTGCGCCTGCCGGTACGACTTTTGCCGGTGAGGGCAAGGCGGAATTTACTTTGCAGGCCGGCGAAGAAAAGCGCGTGACTTTCTCTGCCACTGTGGACAAGGCCAACACCGCGATTCAGTTGGAAGGCCCGGTGGTGACAGTCAATGATTTGATCATCTATGCCCATCCGGTTCTTTTGGGTCGGCAGATGACCGATAACCAGTGGCAGCAGGTAAAAGAAACTGCTTTGGAAGAAATTTCCAAAGGCAAAACTGCCATTGCCGCTGCTGCCAAGGCTTATGGACGATTGGGTATTCAAATAGACCCGGTGCAAAAGCATTACAGCTGGGGCAAATTCTGCTACCATGATACCCCCGCCGGCGATGTGATTTCCCGCCGCCCCCAAAAGCCCTTTGAAGACCTGGCGGTCTACACCGGTTTTGGCGGCAAGAATGTAATCACCCCGGAAATGGCCGCCGGAAGCTATGTGCGGACTACATTTATTTCTACAGCTGATCTGCTCCCCGGCGATGTACTCCTTTGCCTGGAGGACAGCTTTGGAGATGTTGCCTACAGCGCATTCTTTGACGGTGAAAAGCTGATCGGCTGCTTTGAAGCAGGTGGAAAGAACCGCAGTATTTCCGGCGAAGAGATGGATACATTTATAGACAGTCTGTTTGGCCGCTTTGCGTTCCTGCTTTTGCGGCCTGCACAGGGATTGTGAGGATTGTATGGATCTTTACTTGTTGAAAGACGGAAACCCGGAGGCAGTAGAACCTGCCCACGGCACTTATATTACCTTTGACAGCCACGGCAGCCGTCTGTTCGGCAGACTTCTGCTGCCGGATTTCTTTGACAAGGAAAGCCGCTGCCCTGTGGTGCTGATGCTCCACGGCCATCCCGGCGGCGATAAGAACTTAGACATCGGTGAGGCGTTGCGGGCTAACGGCTTTGCAGTGGCTGTGATGTCCTATCGGGGCGTTTGGGGCAGTCACGGTGACTACCTTTTGTCCCACAACATTGAGGATGTGATCTCCGCGGTAGACTTCCTGCGGGCAAAGGCAGACACATACCGCATAGACCCCCAGAAGGTCTTCCTGTTCGGTCACAGCATGGGCGGCTTCTCTGCGCTGAACGCTATGGCGTGCGGTCTGAAGGTCAGCGGCGCGGTGCTGATGGCACCTTACGATGCCGGCTATCAGTACCTGTATAACCGCCCCAATTTCGACAGCGTAATGGCCTGCAAGGAAAGCGGTTATTTTAACCTTGCTTCGGAAAATGCCCTGGAAGAGGATGCTGCGGAAAATGCAGAAAAGTGGAATTTCCGCAATCTGATGGCTTCCTGGGATAAGCGTGTGCCTATGGCGTTCATCGACGGCGTCAAGGATACAACCTCTACAAAAATGGGTCCGCTGGTGGAAGAAATGAAGAAGGCCGGATTTGATGCAACCTGCCATCTGCTGGAGGACGGCCATATGTTCCCCATGCACCGGGCTACCATTGCCCGTATCACAATCGAGCATTTTAGCAAGTAATTTGAAAGGGGAGACCCTATGAACACCTTTTCTTTGAAAATTGTAACCTCCGACGGCCTGCAGTTTGAAGGTCAGGCGGAGGAGCTGATCGTCCGCGCAGTCAGCGGCGATTTAGGTATTTTGGCCGGGCATATGAACTGCGTTGCTCCCTTGGGAATGGGTATGGCCACGGTGAAGATCGATGGGGAAAAGCGCTATGGCGCTTGCATCGGCGGAATGCTGACCGTGCTGGACGGAAATGTGAAGTTAGTGCCCACTACCTTTGAATGGGCGGACCAGATCGACACTGCCCGTGCCCATGCATCGGAGGAGCGAGCCAAGGAGATCCTTGCAGATAAAACCTCCAGCAACACGGATATTCGTTTGGCTGAAGCCCGTTTGAAGCGTGCGTTGATCCGCCAGAGCGTGGCGGCATACAAGCCAAAATAAGAAAATGTCAAAAAACGGCAATGACCCCGAATGTCATTGCCGTTTTTTCTGTTTTAGGGGGTTGACAAAAGAAATAAAAGGAGTATGATACGGGTGAATAGAGTATGCCTTTTGTAGGAGGGTTTATCTATGAAACTGACAGACCAAAAGCCGCTACTATTTACCAATAAAATGTTGGCGGCAATGGTGATCCCGGAGATGCTGTCCGGCCTTTTGGCCATCGTGGCGGGCCTGGTGGACTCGGTGATGGTGTCGTCTGCCGGTGAGGCGGCGGTGAGCGCAGTCTCTTTGGTGGATACCATCAACTTGCTGTTTATCACAGCCTTTACCGGTATGGCCAATGGCGGCAGTGTAATCACTTCCCAGTATATTGGCAGCAGGAATTATAAAAAAGCCTGTGTCAGCACAAATCAGCTTTTATACCTGGCAACTGCTGTGGCAACGGGAATGATGCTGGTCTTGCTTTGCTTCCGGAATCAGGTTCTGAGGCTGGTTTATGGCCAGCTGGAAGCGGATGTGTTCCAAAATGCCAGCACCTATTTCATGTTTACCCTCTTAGGTTTTCCGTTCTTTGCCATAGGTGCGTCCTCTACTGCAGTGCTGCGGTCGCAAAGAAAAAACCGTCAGGCAGTGGCGGTTGTGATCGTTATGAATATTTTCAATGTCATCGGCAATGCTGCCTTAATTTATGGTTTCCATATGGGCGTGGCCGGTGCGGCCATTGCTACGAGTCTGAGCCGGGTGATCTATGCGGCTGGGGGTATGTGGTTTGCTCGCAAGGAATCTTTGACAGCCCATTTTGAAGATCTGCTCAAGTTTCGGCTGGATAAAGATATTCTGCGTCGAGTGTTCCGTATCGGCATCACCAACAGCACGGAAAACAGCCTTTTTCATTTGGGCAAGGTGCTGATTTCCGGACTGCTTGCCGGTTTTGGCACGGCTGCCATTGCGGCCTATTCTGCATCCTACACCATCAACAATATCGGCTGGACAGTGATTATCAGCTTCGGTACCGTTATGCTTACCACGGTGGGTCAGTGCATTGGCGCAGGCGAAGTGGAACAGGCAAAGCTGAATATGAAAAAGCTGTCAGGCGCTGCCACCGGTGTTATGCTGGTGCTGTTTTCCGGAATCTATTTCTTCCGGGGCGGCCTGGTACGGTTGTATGATTTTGAACCGGAAACCCTGAAGATGACCGCTTACTACACTGGTGTGGGCGCGTTGGCTTCGATTTTTAGCCTGTATTCTCTCTCTTTTACACCCGCCAACGGCTTCCGGGCAGCGGGAGATATTCGCTTTACAATGATCTTCTCCGGCATTTGTATGTTTGTGTGCCGTGTGGGCTTCAGCTTTGTGGCCTATTGGATAAAGCCGGAGCTTGGCCCTCTGTGTATTTACATCGGTATGTGGGCAGACTGGTTTGTCCGTACCGTCGTCAATATTATGCGCTACCGCAGCGGTAAATGGATCCACAAGCGTTTGGTGTAATTAAAAAAACACGGCAACGATTTTGTTGCCGTGTTTTTTTAGGCTTCTCCTTGAGGAGAAGCTGTCACCGTAGGTGACTGATGAGGTGGAAAGTAAAAAACACCTCATCCGCCCCAGTGTGTGCACTGGGGCACCTTCCCCTCGAGGGGAAGGCTATTTACCTGTTATAACCGGACTTCTACAGGGGAACGCAGGGTCATGGTTTCCGGTGTTACATTGCAATCCATTGCTAAAATCTGCACACCCGCAGCGGCGGCATCCCGGAGGGCTGCGCCAAAATCCGGGTCGGTTATGTCATTGGGGTGCAGGTATTTTACATCTGCCATCTGAATGACAAACAGAACATAAGCGCCATAACCCTCTTTTGCAAGGTTGGTCAGTTCCCGTAAATGCTTGGCACCACGGGTGGTGGGGGCATCGGGGAAGGCGCATACGCCGTCGTTTTCCAAGGTCACACCTTTGACCTCTAAAAAACAGGCTTTGCCGTCCCGGGTGAAAGAAAAATCGAACCGGGAATCTCCCTGGCGGCTCTCAGGTTTTAAGTTTTCAATTTGCCCCAATCCGCCCTTTTCCAGCCACTGCCTAGCGGCAGCGTTGGGGGCTTGGGAGTCCATATTGATGAGCCGGTGTCCCTTTTGCACGGCGATCAAATCATACCCGGTTTTCCGGGCTGGGTTATCGGATTTTTCGCACCAAACCTTTGCGCCCACGGGAAGCAGCTCCCGGCAGCGGCCGGTGTTTTTGACATGGCAGATTTCTTCCTTGCCGTCAATTTCAATATGGGCAATGAATCGGTTGGGCCGGGCAAAAAACACCCCCGGCACGATGTTTTTGTATTCCATAAGCACACCTCTTTTTAATAGCATAGCAGATTTTCGCCATTTTGCAAGCAAAGGAATTGGCTTATTTAGGAAAACGTCTATAATGATAAAAAACGCGGAAGGGAAGTAACCTTATGAAAAAGAAAGTAATCGGCATTCTCCCGTTTGGCATCCTTTTTGATCCGGAAAAGCGCGATACATATACCTTGGGCAACAATTATACCAAGCGGGTACTGGAGGCCGGCTGTATTCCTGTGTGCCTGGCACCTGTGGACGGTCGGCTTACCCAGGAGCAGCTGGAGATGTGTGACGGCTTTGTCGCCCAGGGTGGCACCCAAATGTGGCCCTACCATTTCCAGGTGATCGACCACGCCTATAATACCGGCAAGAAATACTTGGGCATTTGCCTGGGTATGCAGCTGATCCACCGGTATTATGCTATGCGGAAAATGGTGGCGGATATGGGTTTGGAGGGCGATGTTCTTGAGAATATCATGGACCTGTTCTACAACAAAGAGGTGGGCCACGATCTGCTGAAGCGCGTGGAGGGTCATTGGTTGATAGACTACGACCATCTGCAGCAGGGGAAGGACACTGCCAAGCACGATGTGGATGTAGTACCCGGCACTGTGCTGAACCGTTTGCTGGGCAGAACGAAAGCGCGTGTGGCAAGCTTCCACCATTGGCGGGTAGAAGATCCGGCAGAAGCGCTGACGGTGAATGCCTGGGCAACCGACGGCACAGGCACCATCGAGGGCCTGGATAACGGCAGCAATATCTTAGGTGTCCAGTTCCACCCGGAGGTGGACGATATGCTCCCGGAGATTTTCAAATTCCTGACAGAAGAATAAGACAAAAACGGTCATTCCGAGGGCTTTAGCCCGTGGGAATCCCCTTGTAAGAAGGAGATTGCCACACCACTGCGCCAGCAGGCGCGTGCAGAGCGCAACCGCCGCAAAGCGGCGGCTCTTAGCGCGTCGCTGTGGCGCACTGGTTCGCAATGACCGATTTTTATTAAAATGCGTCTTGGGTAATGGCCGTGCGGATGGCCTCCACCACAAAGGCCGGAACAGCGGGCAGGCCGGAATCGGCGTTATAAAGATCGGCTACTTCCTGGTCGCTCAGCGCCGGGTGGGCGCATACCGCCTCTTTCACCTGCAGCAGCGCCTTGACGCAGATGTCCAGGCATTTGTGGATCTCTTCTGTGCCATAGACTTCGTTGCCGTAGGGGTGGTAATCGTGGGCCATCAGCAGATCTACAACAGGCAGCTCCCGCAGCTTCTTCAGAGCTTCCAAATGCTCCGGAATACAGCGGATGCAAGCGCCCCAGGGGCTGCCGCCCCAAATACCATAGGCCTGGAGGGCATCACCGGTAAAGAGCGTGCCGGTGGTCACATCAAAAAGACCCTGGGAATCAGCGGTGTGGCCGGGGATATTCACCACCCGGAAGGTGTCTAAGAGCATATCGTCCTCCTTGGGGCGAAGAACGGAGAATTTGGCAAATTTCTCTGCCAGCGCGTCGTTTTGGGTGACGATGCAGGCCTCGGGATAGACCGCCATCAGCCTCTCTAAACCCCAGGCGTGATCCCGGTGGTTGTGGGAGATGAAAATATAGCGCAGATCCCGGTTTCGCAGCTCCGGGAGGATGTAGGTGTCCACATCGTAGTCGCCGGAGGCGGTGTCAAAGAGGATCGTGCCATCCTTAGTGTCCAAAATGAACACGCTGGTGTAAATATCCTTGTAGGGAATGGTGATCCGCCGAATGCGGGAAGAGATCAGTGTAACCATAAAAAGCCGCTCCTTTGGTGTTTGGTTACAGTATAGCAAATAGCGGCCTCTTTGGCAAGAAAAAAGCCCACCAAATGGTGGGCTTTTCGGATCATTTAATTAGTTCTGCAAGAATATCCACCAACCAAGAGGGGGCATCCTTGCTTCCGTCAAAAGGTACATTCTTGACAGTGACCCGATACTGGATACCCTTGTGAGAAAAATCCGCAAAAACAAGGTCGGTTTTGGGGGAGATATTGTTGGAATAAAATTCACCGATAATCATTTCCACGCCGTTAATGTTGGAAGGAATGAGGTTATCCAGCCTGTACAGGTAGTCGTAAGGAACACCGATTTTACTGGCGTGAATCGCAATTTCCTGCTCACCTTTGGTGTAGTAGAAGTGGCAATCATCGCAGACCAAAGTGCCGTTGTTTTCATAATAAAATTTTCTTTCATAGTTACCGGCAAATTGGAAGCCGTCAGGCATTACCTCGGTCAGGGTGCTAAAGTCACGGCCAAAGTGCTGGGCCATTTCCGCTATGTTTTTCGTTTCGCTGTAATACATAGAGGTTTCGTAGTTTAATCTTGCGCCGCCGACAAAGCCTTTGACCTGGTTTACCACCCAGGAGATTTGAATGGGCGCGTTTTTGGTAGGAATGGTTGCGTTCCCGATGGTGGTGGTCGGCGTGTAAAGAATGTTGCCGCTGATGGTTTGGCCTCCGGTTACGGGGCGAAAAAAACCGCCTTTCCAAAATCCAAAGCCAAGCAGCGCCAAAATGCAGACACAGCAAAGGGAAGTGACGGCGGTTATTCTTTTCTGCTTTTGCGCCGCAACATAGCAGTCTCTGCGGGCAAGCAGATCCTTGGTTAATTCCTCATAATTCTTCATAAACAAAGCCCTCCTTATCAAGTTCTGATTTCAAAGCGCTTTTGGCACGGTATACGAGATTCTTCATTTGACGGGCACTCTTTTTCATAACGGCTGCAGCCTCTGCATGGGAAAGATCCTCAAAATAGAGCAGCCAAAGAACCTGCCGATAGTCAGTGTTCAGTTTTTTCAGCGCTCTATGTACCGTGATTTTCCGCTGCTCAATGATGTAGAGATTTTCTAAGTCATATTCATCTTGAATGCAGTTCTCTAAATCCTCGAAAGATGTGTCCGATATTTTGGCGCTGCGCCGGAGATGATCGATGGCCACGTTTCGCCCGATGGTATAGAGAAAGGTTTTGAAAGCGTGCTTGGGGTGAAACTTCGGTTTCTTCGTGATAAGCCGAAAGAAGGTCTCTTCCATCAATTCTTCAGCAAGGGATATGTTATTCACAATGCCGTTGAGATAAAGGGTCAAGCCGTCTGCATAATCCCGTACGATCTCGCCTAAGCCCTTGTCGTCGCCATTCAGAAAACGGCGGTAGCTACTTGCACCGTTATCCATTGACATACTCCTTTCCGAAAGGTTCTTTTTAAGCCCTTTCACCTATTAAACGAATGAGGGCGCAAAAAGTCTCACTTCTTTTTTGTTATTATAACGAATTTTGTCCCCAAATGCAAAAAGCCCACCTCTGCAGGGGAAACAAAAGGGTTGACAATTCCTGTATTTGTGTTATAATTCAGTATGTTCCCAATGGAGGCTTAGCTCAGCTGGTTAGAGCGCATGCTTCACACGCATGAGGTCGATGGTTCGAGTCCATTAGTCTCCACCAAAAGAAAAACCTACCCAACCGGGTAGGTTTTTTCTTTTGGTATCGGTATTTAGGCTAATGGACTCGAACCCATAGCAGTGGAACTGTCCGGTGGACAGTTCCTGCCACCAGTGCAAACACTGGTGGCTACATTTATTTTTACCGAAGGTAAAAATGCACCGAGTCCATTAGTCTTTTGTTTGTTGCGCCTTTCTTAGCTTTCTTCTGACGCGGTTGATGTGGCGCTCGAAGTCGCCGCTACCCAGCAGGGAGGCGATGACCAGCTGTTCAAAGGTGGGAACGGTGCAGGAGTAAAAGCCCAGCTTTTCCCGGAATGCAGGCACCAACGCCTTGGGCAGCACCATATAGCCGATACGCAGGGCGGGGGAGATGGTCTTGGAAAAGGAGTTCAGGTAGATCACATTATCGGATTTGGATAGGGAAAACAGGGTATCCTCAGCCTTGGTGGAAACGGAAAACTCCGACTCAAAATCGTCCTCGATGATGTATCTGCCCCTTTCCGCCCAACGGATATACTCATGCCGCTTGGAGGCGGAGGCGGTGACACCGCTGGGGAAGCTGCGGTAGGGGGTGGTATGCAGCACGGTGGCGGTGGTGGCGGCCAGGGCGACGCTGTCAATGCCATCGTGGGACAAAGGCAAATGCTCCAAAGAAACCTCTGCCGCGCCGTAAACCTGCTCGATCTTCTCATAGGAGGGCTTTTCAATGCCGTAGACCCGGTCACGGCCCAGCAGCTCGATAATGAGGCCATAGAGATATTCCGCACCGGAGCCGATGACGATCTGCTCGGTGGTGATATTCAAGCCCCGGTTTCGCGCCAAGTACCGGGCAAGGGCGGTTCTCAGTTCCCCGCAGCCCTCACCGGGGGATTTCTCCAAGATCCGTTCTCCATAGACGGAGAGGATATTCCGCATAGTCTTGCTCAGCACGGAGAATGGGAAGTCCGGGTAGCTGTGGTTAGGTTGAAACTGGGGTACAGCCGCGGTGGGTTCGCCTAAGGAAAACCCGTCTGTCTGCTGAAAGATCACAAAATACCCGCTGCGCTCCCGGGGCTCGATATAGCCTTCGTCAGCCAGAAGAGCGTAGGCGTGTTCCACGGTGATGGTGCTGACCCCCAATTCGTCTGAGAGCAGCCGCTTGGAGGGGAGCTTGCTGTCCAGCACCCCGGAAATGATGTCCTCTTTGATTTGGTTGTAGATCTGCAGGTAGGCAGGCCGGATGGTTTTATCAACTTTGTACTTCATCTGGTTATATATATTTCTCCTGTTTTGGGTATTTTTATATTATCAGTTATAGTATAAACTAAGGAAAACAAAATAGCAAGGAGAAGAAATATGGCTTACAAAAAAATTCTCACCATCCAGGATATTTCCTGCGTGGGGCAATGCTCGTTGACGGTGGCGCTTCCCATTCTGTCCGCCTGCGGTCTGGAGACCTGCATTCTGCCTTCGGCGGTTCTTTCCACCCACACTGCCGGCTTCAGCGGCTTTACTTTCCGGGATCTCACCGACGATATGCCTGCCATTCAAGCCCACTGGCAGAAGGAAGGCATCAAGTTCAGCGCCATTTACACCGGCTACTTAGGCAGCCTCAAGCAGATCGGCTATGTAAAAAATATCTTGGAAACGATGGGCACAGAGGATTGCATCCGGGTGGTTGACCCCGCTATGGCGGACAATGGCCAGCTGTATTCCATCTTTGATATGGAATATGTAGAGGGTATGAAGGACCTGTGCGGTGTGGCGGATATTCTTGTGCCCAACATCACCGAGGCTTGTTTCCTGACCGGAACAGAGTACAAGGAAGTCTACGATGAGGCGTATATTGCGGCTCTGGTGGAGAAGCTTCTGGCCTTAGGCGCAAAGACTGTGGTGCTTACCGGTGTCAGCTATGAAGCCGGCAAGACCGGTGTGCTGGTCTATGAGAACAATAAGTGCCACTATTATGTACACAATAAGATCGCAAAGGGCTGCCACGGCACCGGCGATATTTACGCATCCGCCTTTGTGGGTGCCTTGATGAATGACAAGACTGTGTTTAATGCCGCTTGTATCGCAGCGGATTACACTGTCAAGTGCATTGAAAATTCCCAGGGTGATCCCACCCATTGGTACGGCGCAAAGTTCGAGACCGCCTTGGGCGACCTCATCCATATGCTGAAGTAAACAAAAAGAACGGCCCGACAGGGTCGTTCTTTTTAAGCGATCAATCTTCTTCGGATTCCTCTTCTTCCGGGTCGGGAAGCTTTATGATCTGCAGCTTGGAAGCGCACAGATTGTCGGTTTCCAACACGGTGATCTGATAGTTCCGATACTGGAAGGTGTCGTTTTCCTCGGGGTACTTGTCCAAAACCTCGGTAACCCAACCGTTTACGGTGGCAAAATCGCCGTCCAACTCCGGGTCTTCCTCTTCAATGTACTCTAAGAAGTCCACCATCAGCATATCGCCTTCAACCAGCAGATGCTCTTCGGTGACTTCCACGATGTCCGGCTCGATCTCGTCGGTCTCGTCCCAAATTTCGCCCACCAGCTCTTCCAGGATATCTTCCATAGTGGCGATACCCAGCGTTCCGCCGTAATCATCGGTGACCACAGCCATGTGGAACTTGGTTCGGCGCATTTGATCCAAAACTTCCGGCAGATTCTTGGTCTGGGGAACGAACAAAGGCTCGGTGAGCATGGCGCGGATATCGGGAGTGGGGTTATCCAGCAATGCTTTCAGCAACACACTCACAGGCAGGATGCCGATGATGTTATCAATGCTGTCTTCGTACACGGGGATACGGGAATATTCAGATGCCAAAGCGGTCTGGATAGACTCTTCAATGGGATCGTTAATATCCAGGGCGGTCATATTTACCCGGTGGGTGATGACCTTGTGGACTTCGATATCGTCAAATTCAATGGCAGCCTGCAAAAGCTCCACGCTGGTATCTTCCAAAAGGCCTTCTTCTTCGACGATCTCCACCATGGTCATCAAGTCGTCATAGGTGATGGAATCGTCGGTTTTGGCCTTGGTCCATACCTTGGAGACCAGGGCGATCATCTTCATAAATACCCAAACGAGGGGCGTGGTGATCTTATAAAGCAGATGCAGCAGAGGCGCGGAGAACAGGGCGTATTTGTCGCAGAACTGCTTTGCCATCTGCTTGGGCAAAATCTCGCCGAAAATCAGCAGCAGCACGGTCATAACACCGGTGGCAATAGCCACGCCTGCATCGCCCACAAGATCCAGCGCGATCACGGTGGCTACGGAGGAAGAGGCGATGTTTACCAGGTTGTTGCCGATGAGGATGGTGCAAAGAGCTTTGTCGTAATGCTCTTTGATGTGCAGCGCCCGTTTTCCGCTTTTGGAACCGGATTCTGCAGCTTTCCGCAAACGGGAGGGGTTGGCAGAGGCAAATGCGATTTCCGTAGAGGAGAAAAATGCAGAACAAACCAATAAGAAGGCTATTAAGACATAACTCATTGTGCAGCCTCCTCACTGAGCAGTTCGGCAGGGACTTCATCAGCTTCGTCCCAAATTTCGCCAACCAGCTGCTCCAGGATATCTTCCATAGTGACAATGCCCACATACTTATACTCGCTGTTTGTTACCAGACACATATGTCTTCTTGCCTGGTTCATTTCGTCAAACAGCTCGTCGATCTGCTTTGCATCGTCGGTTGTCATAGCCGGATGCATCTGCTCCCAAACGGTTACAGTACCGGGGGCAGCTAAATGGGCTTTGATATAATCTCGGATGTTCAGAAGGCCAACCAGGTTATCCTTGGTGGATTTATAAACAGGGAGTCTGGAATATTTGGTGGCCCGGGCGATTGCCAAGACCTCCTCCGGCTTCATACCGATCTCCACGCATTCCACCTGATCCAGGGGGGTCATAATGTCAAACACGATGGCATCGTCAAATTTCAGCGCAGAGTGCAAAAGCTCCTGGCGCTCGGGGGTGCTTTCTTCGTTCTCGGCCAAAGAATCAATGGCTTCGATCAGCTCGTCCTCGGTGATGACCGGCTCCGGAGCAACATTGAAGAATTTGGATACGAAAACGGAAAGTCCGTCAAAAAATGCGGAGATGGGGGTCAGAATCTTCATCAGCAAAGAAAGAGAGGGCGCAAAGGCCAAAGCGGTAGCTTCGGGGCAATCCTTTGCAAACTGCTTGGGGATCATTTCTGCCACCAGGAATACCACCACGGTGGTTACCAGGGTGCTGGCAGTGGTAAGATCCGGGCGCTTCAGCACTTCCACCACCAGGTAGGTGGCAAGGGATGCTGTGCCGATGTGCATAATGTTGTTGCCGATGAGCAGGGTGGAGAGGGCCTTGTTGAAGTGATCCAGCACATACTGGGCCCGCTTGGCTTTTCTTTCGCCGTTTTCAACCCTCTGTTTGATGTGAATGGGGTTTACTGAGGCAAAAGCTGTTTCAGCTGCAGCAAAATAGCCGCCGCCAAGAATCAAGAGAATTAAAGCTGCGAATAATAACCAACTACTACTGTCTCCGTCCATAATATGGATGTGTTCTCCTTCCTTTTTGGAAAGCGCCGATAGCGCTGTTTTTAGGGGGAATAGGGTATACTCCACCCATTAACTGACAGTATATCATAAAATTTAGCAAGTTGCAAGATATATTGTTGAAATGGGGAAACGAGAAAGAACGACCGGGGAGGGTCGTTCTTAATGTTTGCTTCTCAGAAAATTTATTTCTTGTCCGTTCTTTCCAGAAGATAATCGGTTGTTGTGCCATAAAAGTCAGCGAGCTTAATTAAAACGGAGGTAGGAATGTCATTTTCGCCGGTTTCATATTTAGAATAGCCGGTTTGTGACATGCCCAGCATTTGTGCGATTTGTGTCTGTGTTAGGTCTCGGTCTTCCCGAAGACTACGAATACGTTGGTACATAAAATCACCTCGCAAAATATTGTACACTAACCTAAAACAGATTATAGACTTTTAACCTGAAACAGGTTAAAATAAGCTTCGGAGGTGATAACGGTGGAAAATAATACCTGCAAAAGCTGCACATATTTTCGGCAGCACTACACATTTGATAAGCGCCGTATATTCCGGGTGAATTGTGGACACTGCACATATGAAAGCCCTAAAAGAAAACGCCCATACACGGCAGCTTGCGATAATTATATCTACGAAGAACCAAATGAGAATGGCTTTGTTTCAAAGGAATATCTTAGCAAAGAATTGTTGCAGTATGTATTAAATTTGGAGTTTTTGCCAACCATTGAGGATGCTGTGGATGGCAGGAAAAATAAATAGAATTGGTGCCGGTGTTCCTGTTGTGATGCTCGGTGCTCTCGTCGGCGACGGAGCGCCTTCCTCGCTCACCGATCACTGCCACTCACTCGGCTCCCTTGCCTCCGCCACTGGCGGCGGTCGCCTCGCTCCCCAGACTCTCACCTTCGGTTCGAGTCTGACTGGCCACCGGCACTAAAAAATCCCCGGCCCCCTTTGGGGGTCGAGGATTTTTGGTGCCGGTGGCCGGACTCGAACCGGCACGATGTCGCCATCGGTGGATTTTGAGTCCACTACGTCTACCAATTCCATCACACCGGCGGATGGTGGATAACCGGGATTGCTCTCAGTTACCCACATACTATACACCATATTTTCAAAAAAAGCAAGGGGAAATTATGCAAAAGTTGCATTTTGGGTTTGATAAAGATTTGCGTAGATGCCACCCTGGGCCATCAGCTCCTCGTGAGAGCCGCATTCGGTGATCTTGCCGTCGGCAATGGACACGATCCGCTGGGCCGCCCGGATGGTGGACAACCGGTGAGCAATGATCAAAGTGGTACGACCCTGGGACAGGGCATCAAAGGCACGCTGGATCTTGGCTTCGGTGACGGAGTCCAATGCAGAGGTTGCCTCGTCCAAAATCAAAATGGGCGGATTCTTCAGGAAGATCCGGGCGATAGCCACACGCTGTTTCTGTCCGCCGGACAGGAGCGTGCCACGCTCGCCCACATAGGTCTGGAAGCCCTGAGGCATTGCCAGGATATCTTCGTAAATCTCGGCTTTCTTGGCGGCCTCGATGACCTCCTCCATGGTGGCATCGGGCTTGCCATAGCGGATATTCTCAAAAATCGTATCGGCGAACAGGAACACCTCCTGCTGGACAATGCCGATATTTTTATGAATGGAGCTTTGGGTCACATCCCGGATGTCCTGGCCGTCAATGGCGATAGTGCCGGAGGATACATCGTAGAACCGGGGAATCAGTTGACATAATGTTGTTTTGCCGCCGCCGGAGGGGCCGACGATTGCCACGGTCTCGCCGGGGTTCACTTCCAAGCTTACATTGTGGAGCACATCCAAATCGCCGTCGTAGGCAAAGGACACATCTTTCACGGAAATCGCGCCCTTTACATTCTCCAGGTCGGGTGCGTTGGGCTTATCCTGCACGGAGGGTTCCATCCGCATAACCTCCACAAAGCGCTTGAGGCCTGCAAAGCCGTTGGCGAACATTTCGGAGAAACCGGATAACTTACGCATAGGGCCAACGAAGGATGTGATATACAGACAGAAGGTGACCAGGTCCCGGTAGTCCATAGAGCCCTTCATCACATAGTAGCCGCCCACGCCGATGACCACCACATTGAGGCTGCACAGAAAAAATTCCACGGAGCTGTGAAACACGGCCATCGCTTTGTAGAAATCCCGGCGGGCGGTCTTGAATCGCTCGTTGGCATTGTGGAAACGCTGGCTTTCCGCCTGCTCGTTGGCAAAGGCCTTGGCGGTGCGGACACCGGACAGGCTGGATTCGATCTCCTGGTTGATGTGGCCCATGGTTTCTTTGGAAAGGGCGGAGGCTCGGCTCATGCGCTGGCGCATACACATCACGATGGTGAGGAAAAGGGGGATCATCAGCAGTACGATCACCGCCAGCTGCCATTGCACGCTGCCCATGACGATCAGCGCGCCAATGATGGTAAGGGTGGAGGTGATCAGATCTTCCGGGCCGTGGTGGGCAAGCTCCACCAATTCAAACAGGTCGGAAGTAAGCCGGGACATAAGCTTGCCGGTGCGGTTGCGGTCATAGAAATCAAAGCTGAGGGTCTGCATATGGGCAAACAGATCCTTGCGGATATCTGCCTCTACCCGCACGCCGAACATATGGCCAAAGAAGGTCACAATGTAGTTAAGGAGCGAGCGCAGAACATAGCAAATTACTACCGCAACCATCACAATGAAGAAGGTCCGGTACAGCTTCCCGGGAAGCATATCATAAAGGGCGCTGCGGGTGATCAGCGGAAAAAGCAGATCCACGCCGGCGATCAGGCAGGCGCACAACACATCCACCAAAAACAGCTTTTTGTGATTCTTAAAATAACTGAGGAAAATAAACAGAGGCCGTTTCCTCTGATAATCTTTCGTGGTCATAGTAAACCTCCCAAACAACCACGTCATTGCGAGGAGCACAGCGACGTGGCAATCTCTTTGTCTCTTATTATACTGAAACGGCTAAAAAATTGCAATAAAATCCTGTTTCTTTTGACTTTAGGAAAATCTCTGCTATACTGGTAGCAAAAGGAGGTGGCGGTGTGGAGATTTTGTTCGAGAACCGGGACTTTGTAGCCTGCGTCAAGCCCGTGGGTCTGGATTCGGAAAGCCAAGTGCCCGGGGCGCTCCGGGAGCAGCTGGGCGGAGAGATTTTTCCGTTGCACCGGCTGGACAAAAATGTGGGCGGCGTGATGGTTTTCGCCCGGAACAAAAAAGCCGCCGCCGAATTGTCCGCAGCCATAACAAAGGACGAAATGGTGAAAGAATATGTGGCCTTGGTCCACGGAACACCCCCTGCTGAGGGAGATTGGGAAGATTTGCTGTTTAAGGACAGCCGGAAGAATAAGGTCTTCGTGGTGAAACGGCAAAGAGCCGGGGTGAAAGCCGCCCGGCTGACCTATCAGCTTATAAAGGCTGGGGAGCGGAGTTTGGTGCATATCCGGCTCTATACCGGCAGAAGCCACCAGATCCGGGTGCAGTTTTCCAGCCGGGGATTCCCCTTGGTGGGTGATCATAAGTACGGCAGCCGGGATGAAAGAAAAGAACCGATGCTGTTTTCCCGGCGGATCAGCTTCCCCTATAAGGGGAAGGCGTATGTATTCCAAAAAGAGCCTGAATGGAGTGTAGAGGAATGAACAAGGCAAAGTGCAGCTTGCTGACCGCAATGGCTATATTCGGCACAGTGGGTATCTTTGTGCGCTATATCCCCCTGCCCGGCGCGACGGTAGCATTTTTCCGGGGCGTGCTGGGGTTGCTTTTTCTGTTGGGGATCATGGCGGTCACAGGGAAAAAGATCCAATGGCAGAATCTGAAAAAGAATTTGTGGGTGCTGCTCCTGTCCGGCGGTGCAATGGGCCTTAACTGGGTTTTTCTCTTTGAAAGCTATAACCATACCTCTGTGGCCACGGCTACCATCTGCTATTATTTGGCACCGGTGTTTTTGGTGCTGGCATCGCCCCTGTTGGGCGAACGGCTCACGCTCAAAAAGAGCCTGCTTTGCGCCGTGGCGCTGGTAGGTATGGTGTTTGTGTCCGGGGTGCCGGAGGGCGGAATTTCCGGCAGCAAAGGTATTGCTTTTGCCGTGGGCGCTGCGGTGCTGTACGCTACGGTGATGTTCCTCAATAAGAAGTTAGGCCCTATCAATGCATACGACAAAACCATCGCGCAGCTTATCGCTGCTGCTGTGGTGATTTTGCCCTATGTCCTGCTGACCGGAGGCTTTGGCATGAGCCAAATGAGCGGCAGGGATTATGCGCTTTTGGCGGTGGTGGGCATCGTGCATACGGGCATTGCCTACGGGCTGTATTTTGGCGCGCTGGGAAAGCTTCCTTCCCAAACGGTGGCGCTGTTCAGCTACTTAGACCCCGTGATCGCCATCGTGCTGTCTGCCCTGTGGCTGAAAGAACCGTTGGGCTGGCAGGGAATCCTGGG
Organism: Oscillospiraceae bacterium; assembly: GCA_017452505.1. Lineage (GTDB taxonomy): Bacteria > Bacillota > Clostridia > Oscillospirales > Oscillospiraceae > Faecousia. The sequence goes on along the minus strand of JAFTMI010000021.1, from coordinate 1,871 downwards.
GGCGGTACTGATTTTGGGCAGCACTTTGGCCGGAGAACTGCCGGCGGAAAAAATGGGCCGAAAATTTGCAAAAAAGGGTTGACAATTGGGCATTGATGCGATATAATACCCAAGCTGTCAACTAAATGCTGCTATAGCTCAGTCGGTAGAGCGCATCCTTGGTAAGGATGAGGTCGCCAGTTCAAATCTGGCTAGCAGCTCCAAGAAAAAACCTGGAATTCCAACGGATTTCAGGCTTTCTTCTTTTTTGTGCTATATGCTACCCACCCCCAAAACCGACACAGAAACCGACACGGCTTTATTTTCACATGCAAAAATCTAATATAATTGCTTACCATAGCGTGCAAATATGACCGTGGCATATCGTCCAAGTTCATATATGTTGAAGTAAGTAACCCAGCTAAACCTTCATCGGCTTAGCTGGGTTGATTTTTATTAGTCGCTTTTGGTTACCTCCACTTTTCAATCAGATTGCGGATCTGAGAGGCCAGTTTTGCGTTGTCTTTATTGGTGCGGCCTTTGCAGGTTTTGACAAAGGCCAGGAGTGCTTCTGCTGCAGCAAGGAGTTCTCCATAGACGGCCCGGGCTCTGGCAGATCCCTTTGTCATCTCTTCCCGGCGAATGGGCTTGGAGTCTGCGAACACGGTCATTCTGCCTGTCAGCAGATCGTACTCAGCTCCGCTATAAGGTGCATCTGCGTGGTAGCCCATCTGAGTCAGCAGTTTCTGGAAGATCATACAGGCAGTATCATCACCGTGATTGACAAATACCATCTGAGGCTTTTCTTTGAACCCTGCGAGCCATCGGATCAAGCCTGCCTGGTCTGCGTGACCGCTGGTGCCGTGGAGCGCGGCGATCTCCGCATTGACCGTAATATCCTCACCGAACAGCCGGACATACTGTGCGCCGTCCTGGAGCTTTCTGCCGAGAGACCCCTCTGCCTGATAACCTACAAACAGAACAGTATTTTCCCCGCCCCATAGGTTATGCTTCAAATGATGCCGGATACGGCCCGCCTCGCACATGCCGCTGGCAGAAAGGATCACCTTGGGACGTTTATCGAAATTGATCTGCTTGGATTCGTCACTGGTTACCGACAGACAGATATCGTCAAACCAAATCGGGTTGATGCCTTGTTTGACCAATGCTGCAGTTTCTTCATCAAAACAGCTTTGGTCGCATTGCAGGAAGATGCCGGTAGCTTCCACCGCCAGAGGGCTATCCACATACACCGGGAAGCCATCGTGCCCCTTAACCATGCCTTCCTGCTTGATCTGCCGAATGGCATACAGCATCTCCTGTGTTCTTCCCACCGCAAAGGATGGGATCACCACATTACCGCCCCGATCGAGGGTGCGCTGAATGACCTCAGCCAGCTCCCCAACGGTATTGCCGGGCTTTTCGTGGAGACGGTTGCCATAGGTGGATTCCAGAACAAGGTAGTCCGTTTCTTCTACCGGCAGAGGGTCTTTGATCAGCGGCTGATTGATGTTACCCACGTCACCGCTGAATACGATTTTCTTTGTAACCCCGTCCTCGGTCAGCCACAACTCAATACAAGCAGAGCCCAGCAGATGTCCAATATCCGAGAACCGGACAACGATTCCTTCCTCCGCCTGGATCACCTGACCGTATTCGCAGGGACGAAAACGGGAGATAGCACCGATTGCATCTGCCATTGTATAGACTGGCGTAACCAAATCATCACCGGCACGCTGCGCTTTCCGGTTCTGCCACTCCGCTTCGGATTCTTGAATGTGGGCGGAGTCCCGCAGCATAATGTTACAAAGGTCACAAGTGGTGGAGGTTGCATAAATACTGCCCCGGAAACCGTCCTTATATAACTTCGGTAACATACCGGAATGGTCAAT
>JAFTMI010000005.1 GCA_017452505.1 Oscillospiraceae bacterium | reverse complement strand
TTAGCTATATAGCTTTATCTTTAGTAAATTAATAAAAATAAGATAGTTGTTCAAAAAATGAACAACTGGATTGGGCGGGACGATTAACAAAAAAAGAGACTGTTTTGACAGCAGTCTCTTCAAATATGGTAATTACGAAAAGTCTTCTATGTGGTTTTGAGCTTGAGTCGCTACGATATCTATCTGTTCATTTAAGCCAAGTGCGTTGTTTGCGTAGGTATAGGTGGTGCATATATCTGTTTCAAATATTGTTTTGGCAATGGCTGATAGAATGTCAATACGATCATCAACATATTCAGAGAATAACTTTGCCATAAGTTCAATGGGAAGTATATCCATATAATAGTAAGGATGTGCCAAGAAAAAGGATTTCATCAGTTCATAAACATCATATTGATCCGGAAAACTTTCATCAAGCTCATGGCATAGTTGATTTAGTTCACAACGAAGATTAAACAGGTTTTGTTTGCTGATAAAGAATTTATTTTTTGCCCAATAATGAACAAATGCCCCATAAAAGATTTTGAATTGATCTTTGTTTAGCTTTTTAAGATTATTATATAAAGCAATCCTATTCTTGTTTTCAAATGTTAATTCTCTACACACGGAGAGGTCACCTCCTTCGATATGGAATGCTTTTAACCTGGTTATGACAGTACACTTTTTGCTTCATTTAATTTAGCGAATATTTCTATACAAATAAAAAGGGTTGATGGTTTGTATTTAACACCATCAACCTTTTCTGTGAGATATTTTGCGCTATCTCCGATTTATAAGGTTAATACCAATTGCCACCAAAGATATCGACATTGGCATAGTAGTTTCGAACTATTTCATCTACTGTGAACTTCTTTTTAATTAGAACTGCTGCAGTCAGTAGACTCATATGATCATAAGCATATTCGACTACATTATTGATCAACTGCTTCCTGAACTTTTTATCTTCATTTACCTTGAACGGATTATTATCAAAGGTTTCCAGGAATTCCTCAAACTTGTCCACAGCAATCATGTTACCGTGCTGATGATTCATCTTGTAAAAGAACATGAAGAATTCGTGCAGTCCTTCTTCGTTTAGGCCTTCCAGTTCCTTGATTAATGTTTCTGTAACTTTATCGATTTTATTAATAGTGTTTTCTTTGTTTTCCATACCGGCACCACTTTCTGTTTCAAATTATATGAAACAACAACAGAGCGCAAAATATTGCTGTTCGTATAATTTAGCAATATTTTTTCAGCAAATGGACCTTAGCAAAAAAAGCAACCACATACCAAGAAAAACCTCAGTATGTGGTTGCTTGTGGTCATTTCTTATTCCATTTTTGAATAGCATCGTATAGCTTTCCTATTTGCTTTTCGAGATCAAGCATTTGGCCTGAGTTCTCATTAGTGATATGTTCAACTATTCCTTTGGCAAATGGTACCTTTTGACTGGAGAAGTTTTTCACAACTCTTCCAATGTACTCCGGGAATAACTCGTACTGGTCTATGTCAGTCAGACTAGATCCGTATTTTTTATTAATTGCGGCAGCAGGAATATAGTTTTCAATTTCTTTTCCCTGCGTTATCCAACAGAAACAATTAATTCTTGAAAACTCATCACGGACTCTGACTTTAGTGGCGTTAATCCGTGAACTTTTCTTTTTCCGATCAGAATCAATAATAATAGCTGCATTCTGATTAGTAGTTAGAATATTAATTAAATCAGCCTGAGTTTTTTCATCAGCTGAATAGTGAGATAGTACCTTACCACCATAGTACAAGAATTGATAATCCGATCCTTCAATAAACTTAGAATCACAAAACACTTCCAGCCATCTGTTGATATAAATACGATCTGAAGGCCCCTCAACCCAAATGATTCCGTTAGATTGGAATAAATCACTAGCACGTACTTCTAGGTCATTTAATATTTCTATACGTCCGGCATGATTATCCACTTGCACGATTTTGGATTCATTCTCATTTTTGGTTACATGATATATTACGGTGTTTTCTTTGTCAAAGAAGGTATTGATTGCTATATGAGAATGGGTTGTAATAAATATATGTGAATCTGTTTCTTTTGCAAATCGATACAAATATTCAAATACTTTGCGTTGGAGTGCCGGATGCAGATTGTTTTCCAACTCTTCAAACGCAAATACAATTTTTTTGTTCTTGTATGGTCGGGTGTGAGGAATTACATATAGATTTATCAACATTAATATAATGGTTTTTAAACCACTACCGGATTTAGATAATGCGAATCTTTTTCCACCATCCTCTTCTAAGAATATTTCCCAAAGTAGCTTATCCCCTGATTGAATTTGCTGCAATCTAATGTTCTTAAAATGTGAGTCCGGCGCCATAATTGAGTTCAGTTCGTTTAGCAGTTTATCCTCCACAATTTTTTCATCATATGCACTATGATTAACAAATTGTCTTAGAAGGTTTGTCGCGCCTAGTCCGTTATGTTCCAGTAGTTCAGTGTTGCTTTCCTCTTCTGGAATAATATCTCTATCTGCATTAATTCTTCTAAAATCAACCCTTGATTGGTAATCTTTGTGCTGGCGCACTAGATTGTTCCAGTTGTTTTTTCCAGCAGGAAGCCCAATGTGTTTTTGATTGTCCTGGATTTTTAAGCCAACTCTTTGATCTTTGCCTAATGGTGAGCCCTCTACATTCAGCACACCGAACACTTTTTGCCCTACATACTGTTTTCCATATTCATAATGATTTCCTGGGATACCATCCCCACCGCCATAGGAACTTTGAAAATATGACCTGATTTCATAATCACTTGCGATAAAAGATACTGCTATTTCCTGAAATAGGTTTTTCGTTTCTAAAAACCTATTACGCATTAAGGCTGTTTCGAGAGCATCTAAACAACTAGATTTGCCACAATTATTCTTACCTATAAATACAGTTACATATGGTGAAAGATCAATTTCGTGTTCTTCTCCATGCGAAAAGCTTTTGTAACCATTAAACTTCACTGTCTTAACCATATTGTCCCGTCCCCCTCGACTATTTTTCTACTATATGCATTCTAACAGCACAATTTATAATATCTTTGCAATTATAACCGCAGAAAATCTTTTTATTTCTTTATTATTATACCATAAATCGGTCATTTTTTCAATACAACAGAAATTGTACTTATTAGATGTGATGCGCTTACAAATCAAGAAAAACACGATATGATATATCCGCAAACACAAAAAGGAGGTCGCTGAATTATGAGCAAAAAGAAAGCAAACGGGGAAGGTTCTATTGTCAAACGGAAAGACGGACGGTATATGGCACGGTACACTATGGGAGACAAACGATGTGCCATCTATGGTTCAACCTTTGAAGAAGTCCGTGTGCAGCTAACCGAAACACTTTCCAAAATCGATCAGGAAATTCACATTACTCCCTCTGGCTATACTGTGTCTCAATGGCTCAGAGAATGGCTGATAACCTATGCCTTACCAACAGTTAAGCAATCCACATATATCTCTTATGAAAGCTATGTCCGGCTCCACTTGGAACCAGTACTTGGAACCAACAGACTAACGACCCTGACCGTTGAACTACTCCAACGGTTCTTCAATCAGAAGAAACAGACTCTTTCTCCTAAATCCCTTCGGAATATCTATAATATGTTACACAACTGCCTTGACCAAGCAGTAACAAATGGATACCTATCACGTAATCCCCTGCAGGGCGTTAAGCTCCCCAAGGTCACCAAAAAGGAAATGGTTATTCTTACCCAAGAAGAACAAAAAACTCTCCATATGGCTGCCCAGGAGTCCCACACAATAGCCACATTTGGAATTATCTTTACTCTCAGTACCGGTATCAGAATGGGTGAAATGCTGGGTCTTCAATGGGGAGATGTGGATTACAGAAATCACACAATCAGAATAAGACGGACAGTCGGCCGCCTTCAAAAAGTAGACGAGTCCGGGAAACTGATCCCCAAGACCGCTGGTGTCCCAACTACTGAGATCGTCGCCAGATCTCCTAAGTCAGTAACGGCGCAGCGGACGATCCCTCTGTTCTCCCAAGTCTGGAATGACCTTATGACTTACTACAAAAAGCAACACGAACTTCTCCAAGCACAGGGAATTCCCTTAACACCTACTACCCCCATATTCTCCACGCCTTTGGGTATCGTGTATGAGCCCCGTACTTATGAGGACTTATTCAAAAGGACTCTCAAGGAAGCTGGTGTTCCTGATATCAACTTCCATGCCCTACGGCACACATTTGCCACCAGAGCCCTGGAAGCCGGTATGGATATCAAAGTTCTTTCCTCTATTTTAGGTCATGCCCAGGCTTCCACGACACTGAACTTATATGCCCATGCCCTACCGGACCACAAGAGACAGAGCATGGAAAAGATGGATATATTTTATGCGTGCGCATTAGACGCAAAGGGAGCACTAATATGAACAAGATCACTAAGCTAATGAATGATTATATTACCACCCATCCTTTTAATTCTGGGGACAGTGATTGTAAAACTGTTTTGGATCAACTGTACCAGGCTTATGCAGAATCCCATGAAAGTGATCCATCAGAAATCAGTAATGGATTTAAGGAAACAAGTCTGCATATGACCCATAATAAGAATAAACAACACAAAACAAAAACAACACCAATTTTGACCCGGCGTTGGTGTCAAAATTGGTGTCAAACAAGTTTTGATATGTTCCATTTCGTCTCAAAAAGTTGCAAAAACAAAGAAAAACCACGGCAAAAGCCGTGGTTTTTATGGTTGCGGAGGCAGGACTCGAACCTACGACCTCCGGGTTATGAGCCCGACGAGCTTCCAACTGCTCTACTCCGCGATATGAGGCACTCTCTCGAGCGCCTAAGTATTGTACCACGGCAGACAGAACTTGTCAACCATTATTTTTTGTCTCTTTGGGGCGAACCGCAAAATCTTTTGTCGGCTTTACAACTTTATTCAGTCCGTTTTGTTGGACTGTTTTATTTTTATAATCAGAACATAAGATAAAACACGGAGGTACTGATTATGAAAACAATCGCTTACAAAACAAACCCTATTGACCGCATCCCCTACCCCAATGCCGCCACCCGCCGTGAACTGCTTCACAAGGCCTTGGACACCGCTTTGGTTACTGCCAGCGGCATTGGCATTGGCGCGATCATCGCGCTGATGACTGTCATTTAATTTTTCTTATTGTCCCGGTACAGGGCAACCAGGCCCTTAATGAGCAAATTCTTGTCATAGATCATCGGAGTCTTGCACAGGGGCACGATGAACTTGGCAATGCCACCGGTGGCAATGACAGTAGTCTTATAGCCCAGCTCCTGCTCCATCCGCTCCACCATACCGTCCAGCATACAGGCGGTTCCCATCATAATGCCGGAACGCATTGCATCGATGGTATTTCTGCCGATGGCCCGCTTGGGCTGATCCAGCTGCAAACCGGGCAGCAAAGCGGTCTTATCCGTCAGCGCATCCATAGAGATCCGCACACCGGGAATGATACAGCCGCCAATGTGGGCACCGGATTGATCCAGCACGGAGATGGTGGTAGCCGTGCCCATATCGATGACGATCAGCGGGGGCTTATGCTCCCGCAGGGCTGCCACATCTGCCACCACCAGGTCTGCGCCGGTCTGGCCGGGGTTTTCCAGGCGGATATCCAGGCCCGTCTTGATGCCGGGGCCTACCACAAGGCTCTGCTTGCCTGTGAGCTTCTTGACAGCTGTCTGAAAGGAATTGAGCACCTGGGGCACAACGGAAGAAATGATGCTGCCCTGGATATCCTCCGGACGCACGCCGTACACATCCAGCAGGATCTTCAGGTCCACGCAGTACTGGTCAGAGGTCTTGGTGGCCTCGGTACGAAGTCGAGCCTCAAAGACGATCTCATCGTCCTTGACGCCGCCCAAAACGATATTGGAATTGCCGATATCAATGGTTAAAATCATTTCATTTCCTCCAAATCTTCCTGTGTAACGAAGTAGCAGGCGGTGATCTTATCACCGTCTGTTTTTAATATACCCGCTGAACCGCCGTTGTAGCCGGCGCTGCCGGGGTTGAATACCCACAGGCCATCTGATTCCTGGTGGCAATCCATTCTGTGGGTATGGCCGTAAAGGGCAATTTGTGCGTTATAACGGCGAGCTTCCGCCACCAAACCGCCAATTCCCATTTTTACATGCTCCCGGTGGCCGTGGGTCATGTAGACCGTCACACCGCCGATGGGGTAACAGAGCATTTCCCGGGCGTGGGGCGGCGTGCGGTATTTATCGCAGTTACCTGCCACCTGGTGCATTGGGATGTGGGAGAATTCTTCTGCAAGGGTTTCCCCATCGTCATAATGGTCGCCCAGATGGATCATTGCGTCCGGCTTTATTTTCTCCACGCACCGGCGCATAAACTGCATTCCGGAATGGGAATCAGAAAAAATTAGAATTGTCATCGTTCACCATTCCTCCCTTTCGCGCATATCGTTTTCATAAGCGTATTATAGCAGGCATTTTGACGGGAGGCAATGATATTGGAGAAAAATCCTAAGTTTTTTCTTTAATCGGTGCGTTTGCGTTTTCGGTATTTTAGTGGAGAACAGGCATAGCGGTGCTTAAATTCTTTGATAAAATGGGACACCGAAGAATAGCCCAGCATATCGGATATTTCCTGCACGGATATTTCGCCGTATTCCAAATAGGATTTTGCCCGGCTCAAGCGAAGAGCATTGCGGTATTCGCATGGAGAAACACCTACGTGAGCCTTAAATTGCTTACGAAAATATACCTCGCTGATATGGCAAATGGCCGCCAATTCCGCCACTGTGGGATTCTGCTCGATATGTTCCGAGAGATACCGCAAGGCCTTTGTAATATGGTCCGGCATAGATTTTTCCAAGTCTTTGGTGGCCAGCGCGCAAAGGATCTCCATAAGCAAAATTCTGTTTTTGGCAAACTGATTGGGGATCTCATTGTGCAGCACATTTCTGAACAGCAGTGGCAACATTTGATCTTGGGCAATATGGAAAATTTGAATCTGCTCCGAAAGCAGCACATCCTCCCCCTGCTCGTCATAAAGCAAAAAATTGATGCCGATAGTGTGGGAGTCTGCATCCTGAAAATCCGACAGCTGCACTCTGTATTCACTTCCCATGGGAGTATATACAATGTCACCGCTGTGAGCCACGAAGATTTCTCCGTTTTTGTCAGTATAAGTAACTTTACAGCCGTTCAACAGCATAAACAAATTCTGCTTTTTAGGCGCACCGATACACTGAAAACTCTTGGTATTGCGCCAAAACTGCTGCAACCCGTTGATAAAAACCGGGTTAAAATTCTGACGCACCAGGTCATTTAATGCACAAATCTTCAAAGGCCTTCCCCCCTTTCTGGATAAGTTCATTGTAATATGGAGGTGCGGGTGTGTCAATATGCGTTGTTTCGAAAAACGATATTTCTATAATGAAATATATCTATTTTATCCCCCATAGGCACGCTATAATGGCAGTATCCACACAAAAGGGGGTCTTCTTATGAAGCAAACTGATTGGAAAATTATATACACCAAATATGAAGGCATTGCCAAAAAAGCCATTGAGCTTCTATCCAAAGAGGTCAGCGAGTTTTTGATTCGGGAACCCCATGTATACAGCATTTATGTGCTGCCCTGCGAAAAAGAGGGCTGCGCCATTTCGAAAAACGCATTTTTTGTAAGCTGTTATGAGGAAAGTACTACCATAAAGCAGCATGTTTCCCAGGACGAGATTCCCGAAGACGGTTTTTTGGTGAAGGTCATTCCCAACCCCGAGGATGCTGAGGGCCGGCTTGTGATTCTGACCGCCCATAGTGAACAAGAGCTTTTCTATGCGGTTGTCAGTTTCCTGGACGATTATATTTACGAAAACGCTCCCATCTTTGGTTCCAACTATATGCCGGACCGAATTTTTGACAGGCCGCTGCCGGAATGCACCTACACCGAGGTGCCGGACAACAAGACCCGGAGCATTTTCACCTGGGGTCACCCCATTAACGATTACCGGGCATACATTGAAAATATGGCCCGGCTGAAATTCAACGAACTGATTATTTGGAATGATTTCATTCCCATCAACATTGATGACGTCATTGATTATGCCCACGCCTTCGGTATTAAAGTGATTCTGGGCTACAGCTGGGGCTGGCGTGAAATCGGCAACAAAGTGGCTGAGATCACCGACCAAAAAATCGAAGAAACCAAAGCCATCGCCATACAGCAGTTCCGGGACCATTATGCCAATGTGCCCTGCGACGGCATCTATTTCCAATCCTTCACTGAGCGGCAGGAAGAAGAGGTAGGCGGACGGCTGATTTCCCGTTTGGTGGTGGATATGGTGAATGACATTGCCTCCCAGATCTGGCAGATTCAGCCGGGGCTTCGTATCATCTTCGGTCTGCACGCTACCTCTGTGCGGAGTCGTCTGGATGAGATCGCCCGGGTAGACCCGCGGATCGATATTATGTGGGAAGACTGCGGTGAATTTCCCTATAGCTACAACTCTTTTGTGTCGGACGAAAAGATATACGAAGAAACCCTTGCCTTTACCAAAGAAATCTTGGAATTGCGTGGGGGTGTGGGCGTAGGCCTGGTGTTCAAGGGTGTTATGATGCTGGATTGGGGCAAAAAAGTCGGCCAGCACGGTCCCTTTATCATGGGTCAAAACAGCAAGGCCATCGCAGCTCACGACCGGCACATCCGCGCAAGCTCCTGGATAAAATATGCCGCAGATTGGATGCAACACGTCAACCGCGCTGCCCAAATGCTTCAGTTTATCAAAGGCCACAAGTTGGGGGAAGTGGATATGTGCCTGGCCGGAACCTTTGACGGCGGTATTTATCTCCCCATGGCCCTTTGCGGACAAATGTACAGAAAGCTGGACGAAGACTATCAGCAGACCCTCTGCAAAACCGCCCGCAGAGCCTGCATTACTACGGACTAAGTGACCACTATCCCATTAAAAACCCGCCTCACGGCGGGTTTTTTTCTGTGTCTTTTTTACCTGCTGACGCATATAGTATTATAAGAGTATGATAGCAGGCATTTTGACAGGAGGCAATGATCGTGGAGAAAAAATCTCAGGATTTTTCTATGGAAGAAGTTATGCGCATAGCAAAAAGCCCTGCCGGGCAACAGCTGATGGCCCTGCTGCAACAGAAAGACAGCAATGCTTTGGCACAAGCCACTGCCCAAGCCAAGTCCGGGAATTACTCCCAGGCGGGGCAAACCCTTAGCGCTTTGCTGTCTTCCCCGGAGGCGCAAAAGCTGATGAAAGAATTGGGTGGCAAGTGATGGATAATTTGGAATCGGGGCTGCAATCCATTTTGGGCAACCCCCAAATGATGGAACAAATTATGTCCCTGGCGCAAAACTTTCAATCAGAACCAGCCCCTCCCCCGCCTGCGGCGGAGGGTGGGCCGGAGCTGGATTTTGCCACCATACAAAAAATTACAGCTCTCATCGGTAAAACCGGGATCGACAACCATCAGAAAGCTCTGCTGCAGGCACTGCGTCCGTATCTCAGCGGCCAGCGGATTGGGAAACTGGAGAAAGCTATGCGGGCGGCCAAGCTGGCAGGTATCGCAACCACATTTTTAGGCAGGTGATTTGGTGTACAACCGTTATATTCCCCAACAGGACGGCACATTTCGCAAAAAGCAAGAACCGGATGCGGTCCGTCCCAATCCGCCCAGGCCCAATCCCCCGCCCCCGGAGCCACCGCCCCGTCCGCCACATGGGGTGCCTCCCGTGGGTGACAGCGTAACGGGATTTTTGAAGCGGCTGATCCCCAGGGATTTTGACACCGGGGATCTCATTGTGGTACTGCTGCTTTTGTTAATGGCCGGCGACAAACCGGAGGACAAAAACACCGCGCTGCTGACAATGGCGCTATACTGTTTCTTATGACAAATCCCCCTAAGGGCGGTACACGGCCCTTAGGGGGATTGGTTATTCACCTAAGATAAAATCGGAGATAAGTTTACCAAAGATACTGATGCCGTTTTCGTCTGCCTTGCGGATATAGGCACAGTGGGTACTTTCCATCACCTGCAGCTTTACATTTTCGTCAAGGCCAAAATGCTTCAGGGTGGACATCAAAAGCATGGTCTGCTCATAGCGGTTTTGCATATCGTTATCGGACACGATGATGAGCATTGGGGGATATTTTTCGTCCACACCAATATGGTAAAGGGGCGCGGATTCGTCCACGATCACCCGTCGGCTGTCAACACCCCGCTCCCGCAATACATTGAAGTGGGCGGTGGGCTGGCCTGCATCGTGGATAAAGCCGGTGATATCCGTGGGCGCAAGGCCGTGCTTTGCCAAATAGTGCTTATCAAAGCAGAGCATTTGGGAGATATAACCGCCGGCGGAACTGCCGCCCACATAGATGCCAGTCACTTCGCCATAATTGCGCATATTGGCAAAAACCCAGGCGGTGGCACAGGCTGCATCCTCAATAAATTCCGGGTATTTGGCAGTGGGGTACATTCTGTAGTTAGCGCTAACCACCGCAATGCCGTGGGCTGTCAAATGGCTGATAAACAGGTCAAACCTCTGCGCTTTATCACCGCTTTCAATTCCACCGCCGTGGAAATACAAAAACACCGGGAATCGATCACATTCCGGCAGGTGGACATCTAAGTATTGGTTTGCTTCTTCGCTGTAGAGAATATCGGTAATACTCTTCATAGCTACGCTCCTTTGATTTTTTTGATTATTATAACGCACCCCAAACCCCATGTCAATTCTGCAGATTTTGTCGAACCCTCTTGCGCTTTTCGCATATAGTGAAAACGGGAGGTGAAAATGATGTGTAACTGTAATTGCAGATGGAGTTGCACCCTGTTTGCGGTCATCAGCGCCGCTATCTTGGGTGTGGTCGCCGCATTCTTGCAGATCTCCGGTACGATCACCGTGACAGCTGCATTTCTGTGGGTAACTTTGGGCATCGGCGTGGTGTACCTTGCGGGCTTAACAGTCGCCTCGACCCGGTGCAGATGCACAAACGCAACCAGCTGCCTGTGCAGAGCCCTGGATGCACTGCTGGCAGGCGTTCTGGGAACGATTCTGCTTTCTCTGGTTCTTTTGGCTGTGGGCATCGTGGCTACCAGCGTGCTCAGCGCCGTTTTGGTAGGAGTACTGGTGTTCTTCCTGTGGCTGACGGTTGCCTCCGCTGCCTGCTATGTCCGCTGCGCTGCCGATTGCGACTAAGAAGTCACCTTCGGTGACAGCCCCCTTCAGACAAGGGGGCCTACATAGACTTGACAATTGGGGAGCTTTGTCGTATAATCCCCTTGTCACCGGAGGTAGAGCACCGCAGTGCTCGGGGATCGTAAGCAATTGCTTGCAGGCCGCATACCGGATTAGGTGTCGAGTGCGCTCGGTTATTACATTTCGTAGTAATCGGGTTATTTTTTATACTTTTTGAGGTTTTTATGGATTCGGAAATTTTTGAGAAGCTGCCGCCCACCAAGCTGTTTTTCCGGTGCGCAGTGCCGTCGATGATCACAATGGCCTTTGGCGCTTTGTATCAAATCGCAGATGGATTGTTTGTGGGACGGTTCATTGGTGAGGATGCTTTGGCCGCCGTCAATTTAATAATGCCCATTCTGATGATGGTATTCGCCTTTTCCAACATGATCGCCACCGGCGCAGCGGTGCGGATTTCCGTGCTGCTGGGTGAAAAGAACCGGGAGGAAGCATCTCGGGTGTTCTCCCTTTCTCTAAAGGTCATTTTTCTGCTGGGTTGTGTTTTAGGCGGGTTGGGTGTCTTCTTTGCTGTGCCTTTTGTGCGGCTCTTAGCCCCCGGCGCATCGGAATTGGCGATGCAATATGGCGTTACCTATATTCGGGTGAATGCGGTTTTTTCTCCGCTGTGCCTCGTCTTTTTTGCAACAGACAACTATCTGCGGGTATGCGGCAAGGAAAAGCTCAGCATGTGGCTGAGCATCACCACACAACTGTTTAACATTGTGCTGGATGTGGTCCTTATCGTGTTCTTAGGGCAGGGTGTTTGGGCCGCCGCCTTCACCAGCTGCTTGGCTATGTCCATTGGCGCTGTAATTATCCTTTGGTTGTTCCGGGGCAAGAAAATGGATCTTTACTATACCCGGAAAGGCGTTTCCTTCTCTAAATTCTCAAAAATCCTTGCCAACGGCTCCAGTGAGTTTTTCAGCAACATTTCCATGTCGGTCATGTCCATCGTTTATAACTTTTTTCTGCTGAAATACGGCGGCACAACCGGCGTTGCGGCATTCTCGGTGATTATGTATGTGGACAGCATTATCGGCATGCTCACCTTCGGTATGTGCGACTCTATGCAGCCGGCCATCAGCTATTGCTATGGCGCAGGATTGATGGACAAGGTCAAGGCTTTATGTAAGCGGATCATTTTGGCTGCTTTCGTGCTTTCCGCCGCGGCGATGGCATTTATGTACTTTGCAGGACCATATATTGCTCCCATTTTTGTAAAACCGGAAGATACGCAGCTGCTGAAAATAAGCATTGCAGGCATGAAGCTGTTTGCTCTTTCCTATCTCACCGGCTGGGTAGATATGACTTTCTCTTCTTATTTTACCGCATTGGAGCGGCCGGGACGGTCACTGCTCACATCCTTCTTCGGCACACTGGTTGCCCCCATTGGATTTTTGTTCATTCTCACCCCATACTGGGGTTTGGACGGCGTTTGGCTCAACCCTTTGGCCTCCAGCGCTGTCAGCGCGGTTTTTACCTTATTCCTGGCATCGACACTAAAAATCAAAAAAGCAGATGTCTAAGGCATCTGCTTTTTTTGCTTACCATAAGTCTTTTTCAGACAATTCGGAGAAATCGCCGTCTGCGAAACCGGCGGCGGACAGGTATTCTTCCACCTTTGGGCGTAAATCGTCATAGTTGTGATGAGAATCGGAGCCGTAAGTAATAGAGATGCCCATTTCAAACAGCTCCCGTAGGAATTCTGCATACTGATGACGGAATTTTTCCGTCGTTTTAGCCCGGGTAAAAAAGTGGGAATTGCATTCTACATATTTGCCGTTCTCCTTCAGCGCGGCAGCTAATTCCAAATTCATTGTTCGGGGAATTACACTAAAATCTTCGTACCAAATACCCTTACCATTCCACCAGGGGTGACCCAGAATAGTTGTTCGCTCATCGCAGGCAAGCTTCATCTGCTGATAATGCCAGGACTCTATGCTTTGTTTCAAATCGCCGCCTCTTGCATTAGGACCGATCAAGCTCCAATGGGCAGCCGCCACAGCATAGCGCATACCCAAAGCCATCAGTTCTTCCTTGGTATAAGCTATTGCAAAATCACAATCAACCATCGTGGCAGGAACTGCATATCCCTCACGGGTGCCATATTTGCAGATATAGTCATAGAGGGGTCTTTCAATGGGGGTCAGCTCCACGCCCAACACCATATTGGGATACTTGGCTTGCAGATGCTTCACGTTTTCCGCAGAATCTTCAATATTCTTTCTGAATTTATCGTCATTGAGGTTTGCGTGGTCGGTGATGCCAAAACACCGCAATCCCTGGGTATTCGCCTGATCACCGATAACGGTAATGGGATTAGAGGCATCATAGGAATTTTCGCTGTGAATATGCCAGTCGGAATGGATGATCATTATTCTTGGTCCTTGTATTTCTTTTTGAGTTTTCTGTAAAAAACAACTGCTGCCACTACATCCAGGCAGAAAAACAGCTGTAAGATTGCATACCAACAAACTTCCTTGGATTTGAAAATGTCCTGGCGGACGGAATTGATGACCGCAGCGAGCATAAATAGGCCCGATATAAGCAAAGTAAAGCAATCAAGCAACCACAACCCAATGGCAAACGGAATTGTAAAGATCGTAATCGCAAGAAGCACACCCAAAACAAAGATTACTACATAGGCCGGCACTTGGGTTGTTTTCAAAATCATTGCATATTTTGCCAAGGTGAGCGCATCCCAGCCCTTGCGAACACTCAATACAACATAAACAATACTGACCGTAAGGGCAAGCAAGCAAAAAAATCCCAACGGGCCTAAGAGCAGGAATAAATTATTTCGGAACACGGATTCCATTAAAAAACCGAAAAAGGGTGTTTCTGCGGAAAAGAAAAGAGTGGCCAAGGTAAACAGCGCCAAATACGGAATGCAAATTGCCGGAATAAGCATCCATAGTTTCCTTTTCATATCAATCACCTCATGGATAGTATAGCAGATATTGCTTTTTGCCGCAAGTAGTAAAGGATGAGGGATTCGGTTGCGTTTTCGCCTTTGGCGAAAAGAATGGTAACCTCCTGTTGCGGTGCCCGACATCTGCCTGCGGCAGCATGCCTTGGCATTTGTCGACCGCTGCCACTCGCTCAGGTCGCTCCTCCCGCCACCGGCGGCGCTCCCATCGCTCCCCAGTGTTTGCACTGCTATTGGTTCGAATCCCTCTCATAACCGAATCTAATAAAAATCACCACCCGATTGGGTGGTGTTTTTTATTGGCAGAGGATGAGGGATTCGAACCCCCGCAAACGGAGTCAGAGTCCGGTGTGCTACCGTTACATTAATCCTCTATCACACGGACAGGTTTTATTATAACCACGAAACGAAAAAAGTCAAGCATTTTTTTCGTTTTTTACCAGTTTTTTCTCCGTGGTTCGCAGGTAGTATTTCCCCACGCCAAAATTTTATACAAGAGATTGCCACAACCAGTCTGCGGACTGGTTTCGCAATGACAACAAGGTGAACTTATGTCTCTTCCCAAGGGAAGGGTTTGCCTTTTAAGACGGAGCGTTTGATATAAGAAAAGGTCTCCTTCTCCCCTTTTTCCGCCAGCATTTCAAGCAAAAAGTCCAGCTCCTTTTGGGTCTGGGGGTGCATACGATGGCGCTCCAGGCTCTTGCGGAAATAGGCCAAGGCTGCGCCGTCGGTATAGGCTTTCCCCTGGTAGGTCATACAGGCCGCCCGGCGGTCCATCACCATCTCCACCAGGTATTTCCGGGGCATAGGTAAAGATTCGTACTTCTTGGTTTCCAGGCTCAAGTCTGTCCAATATTCATAATGGTGACGGTTGCGGCCTTTATGGTGCATCCAGGCCTCACTATAGCCCTTTTCCTCCCGCTCGGCGGTATTGGGACTACGGGTGCCTTGATAGTATTTCACGCCGCTCAAAAACTCCGTGGGGGAATATTTGGACAGGTCGTGGACCAGACCGCGCCAATAAAGTCCCACCCGGAAGCAGCCGCCGCACACAATCATACGGTGCTTGGTGATGGTCACAAAATGTTTTAGAGCTTTCAATATTTTGCCCTCGCTTTCATGCAAAAGGGTGCGGCAAGCGCACCCTTTCATTTTTATCTTGCTAAGAAACCGATCTTCTTATAGACCTTGCGGAGGGTCTTCTCAGCCTCGTAAGCGGCCCGCTCAGCGCCGCCACGGTACACACCTTCCAGGTATGCCTTATCCTTCAGCAGGCGACTGGCCTCTTCACGGATGGGCCGCAGGGTCTCGATAACAGCCTCGCCCACCTTGGGCTTGAATGCGCCGTAGCCCTGGCCTGCAAACTCGGTTTCGATCTCTTCATAGGTCTTACCGGTGACGGCAGCATAAATGCTCATCAGATTGGCAACACCGGGCTTATTCTCCGGGTCAAAACGGACACAGTTCTCGGTATCGGAGTCGGTAATAGCCCGCTTAAACTTCCGCTGAATATCCTCGGGGCGCTCCATCAGGAACACGCAGCCCTCGGGCATAGACTTACTCATCTTGCTCTCGGGCGCATTCAGGCTCATGACCCGGGCGCCGGTCTCGGGGATGTAGGGCTCGGGGATCTTGAACACATCACCGTAGATGCTGTTGAACCGCTGAGCAACATCTCTCGTCAGCTCACAGTGCTGCTTCTGATCGTGGCCTACGGGCACCAGGTCCGGCTGGTACAGAAGAATATCTGCTGCCATCAAAGCAGGGTAAGTAAACAAGCCGCCGTTGATATTCTCCGCATTCTTGGCGGACTTATCCTTAAACTGGGTCATACGGCTCAGCTCGCCGAACATAGTATAGCAGTTCAGCACCCAGCCAAGCTCTGCATGCTGGTGGACATGGCTCTGAACAAACAGGGTGTTCTTCTCCGGGTCTAAGCCGCAAGCAATATACTGAGCCAGCTGCTCCAAGGTACGGCGGCGCAGGTCAGCAGGGGTCTGCCGGACGGTGATGGTGTGCATATCCGCCATAAAGTAGAAGCAGTCAAACTGCTCGGCACGGCCACTCCAATTCTTAATAGCACCCAGGTAATTGCCCAAGTGCAGGTCACCGCTGGGTTGGATGCCGGATAACATTCTCTTCTTCTGTACGATTTCTTCCATTTTGCTTTCCTCTTTTCCGGGAATTTCTTAATATTTTATCACAGGTGACAGAAAAACGCAATGGGAAATTGACTTTCCGGGGGGGAATATGGTATAGTAACAAAAAGATTTTTAGATAGAGGTTGATACTATGGATTACAAAGCATTGGCTGATTTATTATTCCCGGGCGTTACCGACACTCCCGAGATGTTAGAAGAGAGATTCCCCCTGCGGAATTGCCCCGAGGGCGCTGTCATCACCCGTATGGCACCGTCGCCCACCGGTTTTGTCCATTTGGGCAATCTGGTGCAGGGTTTGATCTCTGAGCGGATGGCCCACCAAAGCGGCGGCGTGCTGTTTTTGCGGGTAGAGGACACCGATGCCAAGCGGGAAGTTCCCGGCGCGGTGGAGGTTCTCATTGACACGCTGAAACACTACGGCATTGCCTTTGACGAAGGCGCATCCCACAGCGGTGATTTTGGTGACTACGGCCCTTACCGCCAGCGTCAGCGAGCAGGTTTATACCACGTGTTTGCCAAGAAGCTGGTGGAAGAAGGCAAGGCATATCCCTGCTTCTGCACCGAAGAAGAGCTGACTGCCATGCGTGAGCAGCAGGAGGCAAACAAGGAGAATTTTGGTTACTATGGCAAGTATGCCATTTGGCGTGACCGGGCTATCGAGGACATCAAAGCACAAATCGCTGACGGCAAGCCCTGGGTGTTGCGTTTCCGCAGTGAGGGATCTATCGAGAATCAGTTCAAATTTGACGATGTGGTCAAAGGCAAGCTGACCATCACCGAAAATGACATTGATCACGTGCTGCTCAAGTCCGACGGCATTCCCACCTATCACTTTGCCCACGCGGTGGACGATCACTTGATGCGAACCACCCATGTGGTTCGCGGTGACGAATGGATGGCTACCCTGCCCTTCCACATTCAGCTGTTCAAGGCCTTGGGCTTTAGGCTGCCCAAGTATGTCCACATCGGACCGCTGATGAAGATGGACGGCAACTCCAAGCGCAAGCTATCCAAGCGAAAAGACCCGGAGCTGGCACTTACCTTCTACAAGGCCGAGGGCTTCCCTGTTGCGGCGGTTTACGAGTACATTATGACACTCCTGAACTCCAACTATGAGGATTGGCGTCGGGCTAATCCCACCGCTCCCGCCACCGACTTCCCCTTCAGCGCCAAGAAGCTGAACCCCGCCGGCAATCTGTTCGATTACGCCAAGCTGACTGACGTGAGCAAGAATGTAATCGCCATGATGGACGCAGAAACTGTCTACGAGCTGCTCACCGAATGGGCCAAGGAGTTTGATGCTGACTTTGCAGAAAAACTGGAGCGTGATCCCGCCTACACCAAGTCCATTTTGGCCATTGGCCGGGGCGGCAAGAAGCCCAGAAAGGACATTGCAGTTTGGACAGAGGCCAAGGCATATATGGGCTTCTTCTATGACGAATATCTGGAAAAGCCTGTCTTTGACGAAAAGTTCAGCGCTGACACTGTGAAGACTGTGCTGGCCAAGTTCTTAGAGAATTTTGACATTGCTGATGACTCTGCCACTTGGTTTGACAAGGTCAAGGCCATCACCGAAGAAATTGGTTTCACCACTGATATGAAGGCCTACAAGGCTGACCCCACCGCCTTCCCCGGCACTGTGGCAGATGTATCCACCTTTGTCCGGCAGGCTGTTACCGGCAAGACAAATTCTCCTGACCTTTACACTGTTATGCAGATCCTTGGCTATGACAGAACTGTAGCAAGAATCAAAGCAGTTATGGAAGCTCTGTAAATATCCCTATAAAAAAGGAACGACCAAATGGTCGTTCCTTTTTTGTTTACTTAAGCTTCGGGGTCGTCATTCAATTCTTGGATTTCCTCGGGTTCTTCAGCTGCTTCAGGAGCAGTTGCAGGAATTGCGGGCTTTTTCTTCCCCAGGAAGAACCAAGTCAAACCGCCGGCCACAGCCAGGACTGCCACAGCAATGCCAACGATTAAAATTACATTGTTGTCCTTTGATACCTTCGGTTCCTCATCAGAGCCCTGGGTTTCCTCAGGAGCCAGTGTCTCATCAGGTGCCACTGTCTCATCAGGTGCCATAACCTCTGTCGTAGCATCCGGTGCTAAGGTTTCTCCGGGTGCCAAAGTCTCACCGGGTTTTGTGGACTGGGTGGGTGCCTTAGTCGCATTGGTAGCGGAAGTTGCCTTGCTGGCTCTGGTGGGCTTTGTAAGCGGAGCCTTGGTTTCTGTGGTTGCCTTGGTTGCAGTGCTGCCGCTTGTCGGCCTTACATTCTCCTCTTCACCGGAATTGGAGTCTACACCAGGCACAGTCGGCTTTGTGGGCATCTCACCTGTTCCATCGTCCAGGTAAATTCGCATCTTCTTGCTCTTATTCTGCACAGTGCCAACCACCACGCCGTCATCGCCGGGCTCCATAGTCACAGTGGCGACCACGGTTTCAGAAGTCAGGGTATTGCTGCTGTCATAGAAGGCCGTCTTTACCTTGATGGTCTTCTTCTCAGCAGTTGCATTCATCCAGGACAGGCGGTAAGCCAGCTCTGCCTTTTCATGCTTATTGTAGGCAATCAGATCCTCGCCGCCGTAGGCATCATAGACCGACAAGTCTGCAGCCAGGCCGGTGGGATAGAGCTTATAGTCATCGATCAGCGCCTGGGTGGTTAGATCGGCACAGGAAATGCTGATTTTCTCAACAGGCAACGAAATTTTTACCATATCTACATTGGCTACCTGCTTCAGCTGCTTGCCATCAGCATAGACAGTGTAAGTGCAGGTACCCTCATCAAAGTCCATATCCCGCTTGAAGGTATATTTCTTTCCGGTGGCAAGGGTCACGCCGGAAAGCTCTTTGTACTGGCCGTAATCATCGTAGAATACCTTGTCACCTTCTAACTTAATGCCGCCATCCTTAGTGGTATTGAGCAGAACCACCTTGGCGCCGCTGTTCATTGCTTGCGGCAAGGTGACAGAAACCTCCCATGCCTGCTGCAGAGCATATGTATCGCCGGCAGTAATGTTCTCGGGCAGTTTCACATTTTCCAAAACAGCTGTGCCAGTGAGGGCCAACGCCTTACCGCCATCGTGGGCAGTGATGACCATATCGTTGTTTACATTAAACTTCCAGGTCTGCGGCAGTGCCAAATTGCCCTCATTCAATACCATACCGGTTTTATAGCTCTCAAAATCCTCCAGATAGGAAGGATTCTCGCTGTATCGGTCAGCATCGCGGGTAACAACAGGATTCACATTCTTAGCAGTTTCCACCCAGTAGCCGGTGCTGCCCAAAGTTACAGAACCCTCCTTGAGGATCTTGCCACCGGGGAAGGTAACGGTTGTACCGTTGATCTTAAAGGTAGGATCACTGTCCTTGATCTTAAAGCTTTCCTTTGTTGTGCCACTGGTAGTATCCGGGGTAATACGCCAAATATTCCGGCCGTTTGCATACATACCGGTCAGCACATATCCGTCATTCCAGTTTGCAGGAACATAAATCGGCTTGCGGTCGGAGTAGCCGGCAACGCGGGTCAGTTCACTTAATGCCTCAGACATATACTTCAGCCGCTCGTCATAACCTGCCTGGCCGCCGCCCTCCGATACTGTCATGTAGACTAAGAAAGGTTGGGGGTCCATCATACCGTAGTGATACAAAGATTCGGTATAATAAGCAGTGTTGCCCTTATAAGAAGTAGCTCTGCCATAATCGAATCTTGAGATCCAAACGCTGATCTTCTTGGTGTCGGTTGCATCGTAGATGTTCTTCATCTTGTTGATGTTCCACAGCAGCATGCCGTAGGGATCATCGTCATAGACCGCGTTATTGTAGCTTGCAGGGTTCTGATAGAGATAAGTACTGCCATTCTTAAAATAACTTGCATTGGGCAGGTGGGAATCGTCGTTGGTATTGGACACATTGCCCGTCTTCATACCGTTGGTATAGCTATAGAGATTCTTATACCATGTTCCGCTCTCATAAGACTGATAATCGGACAAGGTCGCATTGGGATAAAGCGCTTTCATCGGTTCATAGATTGCATAGTCAAAGTACATTGCGATCCGGTTGTACATGACCCGATTCCATATCTCATAGCAGCCAGTGTATTTAGCCGTATGCTCTGCCAGCGCATCGCCCTTCATAACCTGCTTAATGGTCTGCGGGGGATACATACTCCAAATTTCAGATCTGTCGCCGCCAATGTTTTCATAGAACTTAAAGCCAGCCTCCTCCAGCATGGGACGCAGTTGGGTTTTATACTGGGAGTGGGCAACGATGTCATGATAGAGATTGCGGTTAAACTTATTTGCTGCGATCTTTTCATCAGAAGGCTTGTAATGACCACCATAGGGGTCACAGTACAGATACCAGCTGCCCATATAAATATATTCGGTATCCAGGATCACACCGTCCAGCTTGCCACCTATATCCTTATAGGCATCCAGGAATTCATCAAAAATTTTCTTCAACACCTTAACGCCCTTGTCTGCATAAATAACCAAGTCAGCGTCCCATTTCAACGCCTCAGCAGTATTAAACAGACGGATGTACTTCATACCTTCCGGCCGGGAATCCAATGCATTCTTTACGGTCTGCGCCAGTTTTGCAGAATCCGTTTGGCCGTTAAATGTAAGCTGATCGCCAAGAGGTTTGACTGTAAGCACATAGGCTCTGTCAATGTTGCTAAACTTCTCACCGTCCAAGGCATCCCAGGTCAGCGCATAGAAAGGCTTGGATGTGACTGCTGCGTCGGCAACAGTGCCTACGGAAGGTGCCACAGACAGCAGGATCACGAGGGCCAAAATTGTTGCCAAAAATCTTTTCATCGGTTATCTCCTTAATTCTTAAGACTCTGCAGGGGGGCAGGGATACGTCCGCCACGGGCTATAAACTGGGCAGCGGATTCATTATGTACCGGCATTACCGGAGCACTGCCCAACAAGCCGCCCATTTCCACCATATCGCCAACGGTTTTGCCAGGGGCAGGGATGATACGGACGGCAGTCGTTTTGGAATTGACCATACCGATTGCGGCTTCGTCGGCTATGATTGCAGAAATGGTATCTGCGCTGGTATCTCCAGGGACAGCAATCATATCTAAGCCCACGGAGCAGACGCAGGTCATGGCCTCCAGCTTATCTAGAGTCAAAGTACCGGACAAAGCTGCTGCGATCATACCCTCGTCCTCGGACACGGGGATAAATGCGCCGCTGAGACCACCCACATGGTTAGATGCCATAACGCCGCCCTTTTTCACTGCATCGTTAAGCATAGCCAAAGCTGCTGTCGTGCCGTGAGTACCGCAGACCTCTAAGCCGATCTCCTCCAAAATACGGGCAACAGAGTCGCCCACAGCGGGTGTGGGTGCTAAGCTCAAGTCCACGATGCCGAAAGGTACGCCCAGCCGCTTACCGGCTTCTACGCCAACCATTTGACCCATACGGGTGATCCGGAAGGCGGTTTTCTTAATGGTTTCCGCCACTACATCAAAGGGCTGACCCTTTACACTCTGCAGGGCATGGTACACCACGCCGGGACCGGAAACGCCCACATTCAGCTCGCATTCCGGCTCGCCTACACCGTGGAACGCGCCGGCCATAAAGGGGTTATCTTCAACTGCGTTGGCAAAAACCACCAACTTTGCACAGCCCAAACCATCGTTATCGGCGGTCAGTTCTGCAGTTTTCTTAATAATTTGGCCCATTTTGGCAACGGCATCCATATTGATGCCGGCCTTGGTAGAGCCCACATTGACACTGGAACAGACCAGGTCAGTAGCCTTCATCGCTTCGGGGATAGAATCCATCAAGACCCAGTCACCCTTGGTGCAACCCTTCTGCACCAGTGCAGAAAAGCCGCCGATAAAGTTCACGCCGCACTCCTTTGCGGCCTTATCCATGGCAATAGCCAACGGTACATAGGAGTCGGTATTGCAGCTATTGCCCACAATGGCAATGGGGGTCACGGAGATCCGCTTATTCACGATGGGAATACCGAACTCCCACTCGATCTCCTCGCCAACCTTCACCAAATTCTCCGCCCGGCGGGTGATCTTATCATAGATCCGCTGGGCGCAGATGTTGACATCCTCATGGGCGCAATCCAGCAGGCTAATGCCCATGGTGATGGTACGCACATCCAGGTGACGCTTATCGATCATATCCTGAGTGGCTAAAATATCCTTAAAATCCAACATACGCTTATACCCTATGCATTGCCTGGAAAATTTCTTCTCTCTGCAGGCGGATGGACAGGCCCATTTCCTTGCCCTTCTCCTCTAACTTTTGAGCAAGCTCAGCCACAGGTAATGTAGCATCGGACACTTCCACCACCATCATCATGGTGAAATAGCCCTGCATAACAGTCTGACTGATGTCCAGCACATTGACCCGGAATCCGGCCAGGTCCGTACATACCTCAGCAATGATACCCACTCGGTCCTTGCCAACAACAGTTACCACCGCTTTCATACTTACACCTCGTAGTCAGCGCAGACGCGTGTATCCAGGAAGTTCCAGAAATGCTCCTTGGCTGCCAGGTGGGCAGGATGGGTAGCATAATTGGTCAGCGCTTCCTTGCTTTCGAACTCGGAGTACAGAGCATAGTCCACGCCATTGTAAGCAGCCCGAATCTCCATAGCCTGCAGGCCGGGGATCACACCTACCAGGGGCTCCAGCTGAGCCTTGATGATGGCCACTGCCTCTGCCTTATCAACATTTTCTTTTAATGTGTACAGAACAATGTGCTTTACCATAATATCTCTCCTTATTTGCTTGCGGGTATTTACGACAAATACCGGGGCCGATTTTTCGGTCCCGGTATGTACTGTCAATTAAGCCTCTTCGGTAACTTCCTCAGTTGCCTCTGCAGCTTCCTCAGCTTCCTCTTCGGTCTCCTCTGCAACGGGCTCCAGCAGAGCACGGATGGACAGGGAGATACGCTTATTCTCAGCATCGATATCGGTGATCTTCACCTGGACTTCCTGGCCTTCAGCCAGCACATCCTCGGGCTTGCCGATACGCTTGTCTGCAATCTGGGAAATATGGATCAGGCCGTCAACACCGGGAATGATCTCAGCGAATGCACCGAAGGTCATCAGCTTCACGACCTTAGCGGTTACAACGTCGCCTGTATTGTAGGTGGTCATAAACTGATTCCAGGGGTTCATCTCAGCAGTCTTGTAACCCAGAGAGATCTTGCGCTTCTCAGCGTCGAAGGAGATGACGTAAACATCGATCTCATCGCCTACGCTCACAACCTCAGCGGGGTTCTTAATGCGGTTCCAGCTCAGCTCGGAAACGTGAACCATACCGTCCACACCGCCGATGTCCACAAATGCGCCGTAAGAAGTCAGGGACTTAACAGTGCCGTGGTACTTTGCGCCAACCTCGATCTCGCTCCACAGTTTCTCCTGAGCAGCCTTGCGAGCCTCAGCGGAAACAGCACGGATAGAGCCGATCACACGGCGGCGAGCGCGGTTAACCTCAGTGATCTTCAGCTGGGTGGTAGTGCCAACCAGAGCTGCCATATCGCCGCCCTTGGCAACACCGGACTGGGAAGCAGGAATGAATACGCGGATGCCCTTAACGGTAGCAACAACACCGCCCTTGTTTTCCTCGGTGATGGTACCTTCGATAACAGCCTTCTCTTCACACCAGGCAGCCAGTTCGTCCCAAACCTTGATGCCGTCCAGCTTCTTCTTGGACAGCTGGCAGGTACCTTCCTGATCGTTGACGCGGACCACAAATACTTCGATCTCGTCGCCTACCTTCAGAATATCCTCAGGCTTTACGGAAGGATCTGCGCTGACTTCATCATACGGAATATAGCCGGCGTGCTTGGTGCCCAGGTCGATCTGGACTTCAGTGGTGCCAATACCGGTAACGATACCGATAACCTTATCTCCTGTATTTAAAGTCTTGATGGACTGCTCAAGAAGTGCCTCAAAGCTTTCCTCCTGTACAGCCTCAACATTCATAATTTCGCTCATTGTCTTATTGACCTCCTTTATAATCCACGCCGGGGTTGATGCACCGGCAGTGATTCCAACATCACGCACACTGCGGAATATTTCCGGATCTATTTCTGTGGCATTGTCCACCAGGACGACCCGGTCGCAGTGTTCCCGGCAAATCATTGCCAGACGTCCGGTATTGGAAGAATGGGTATCTCCCACCACCACCATTGCCTGACTGGTCTTGCTGAGGCTTGCCGCCTCATTCTGCCGGGATTCAGTCGCTCTGCATATTGTATCAAAAATTTTTACATTAGTAAACACTTTTTTTGCAATTTTTTTGCAAAAATTCCAAAGAGCTTCGGTGGATGTTGTCTGACAGACCATACTAATGGGCAAATCGGAAGAAATCTCTTCGGATTCAGCCCAGCTTTGGAGCTCTTCGGGGGTTTCGAAAACCTTACAATTGCTGCACCAGCCGGCGATCCCCTCCACCTCCGGGTGGGCGCGGGTACCGATAATTACCGGCAGGCGGCCTTCCGCCTCTGCGCGGCTCACGATACTATGTATCCGCTTCACAAAGGGGCAGGTGGCATCCACCACCTTGGCGCCTCTTGCCTCCAGGGCTTCCTGCACCGCACGGGTCACACCGTGGGAACGGATGATGACTGTTTGGCCCGGTTGGGCTTCCTCAGGGGATTCGATCACCTTCACACCCATTTGACGAAAATGCTCCACAGCATGTCTGTTGTGGATGATAGGTCCAAGGGTGCAAACCTGTTGGTCCGTAGCTGCAGCCTGCTCCACCAATTCCACTGCCCGGTTCACACCGAAACAAAAGCCAGCGCTTTCCGCTACGCGAATGCTCATACGGGAATCTTCTCCTTGATAATAGCTTCAATGGCGGCAATAACACCGTCAATGTCCAACTCAGAAGTGTCTACTTTGACAGAATCCCGGGCCAGCTTCAAAGGTGCAATTTCCCGGTGGGTATCCTGGTAGTCGCGCTGAATGATATCCTTGAGGACCTGCTCGTAATTCACCTTCTGACCCTTTGCCAGCAGCTCGTCGCAGCGGCGCTTTGCCCGGACCTCGGGGGTCGCGGTGAGGAAGATCTTTACATCTGCCTTGGGCAGGACAACAGTGCCGATATCCCGGCCATCCATAATGACATTATGGGCCTTGGCCACATCCCGCTGCATATCCAGCAGCACTTCCCGGACCACAGGCTGGGCAGATACCAGGCTGGCTTTCTGAGATATGTCCTGGGTGCGGATCTCGTCGGTCACATCCATACCGTTCATCAGCATATGCTGCTTGCCCTCTTCGTCATATTCAATTTGGATGGTCAGCTCATCAATGTAGCGCTCCACCCCATCGGAATCCTTGGGGCTGACGCCCAAAAGGTCCATAAAGTATGCCACAGTGCGGTAGATCGCACCGGTATCCACATAATGATAGCCCAGTTCCTTTGCCAGTCGCTTGGCAATGGTGCTTTTGCCTGCACCGGCAGGGCCGTCAATGGCGATTGCATAAGTCTTAGCCATAGTATCCTCCTTACTTGCGGAGCTTTGATAGCGCCGCAGCTTCCATATTCACGGCTTCTTCCGCCGTTAATCCCAATATTTCACCGGCTTGTTGCGCCGTTTTAGGCAGACCTCCATCCAGGCCGAAACGCAGGGTCAAAAGCTTTGCCTCCTGCTCTGACAAAGTAGACAGCATATCCAGCACCCGCTGACGGGCCTGGAAATAAGCTGTGTCCTCCACTGCCTGGTTATCATCGGGGGTTTCCTCTTTCGGCTCACGGGAGAGCACCGTCTGCTGGCGAAGCTTGGCCTGGGTGAGCATTTCCGCCACCACAGCCGCTTCTTCCGTGGTAATATGAATTGCCTCTGCAATTTCTTCCAGAGTGGGATTGCGGCCCAGCTCGCCCAAAAGCTGTTGGTCCATATCTCGGAAATCTTCCAGGGCTGTTTTCATCTTTTCTCCGATGCCACTGGACCGGGCCTGCATCAGCGCAGCCTTTGCCAAATACTGCCGGATCCACCAATCGATATGTGAATCAAAATCGCCGCCTGTATAGCGCAGGATGCCCTGCCACAGACCCAAGCTGCCCTCTTGGATCAAGTCCAGCAGCAGAATGCCACGGCCCGTATGCTCGCAAGCAATCTCCACCACCCGGCTGAGGCACAGGTTGGTAAGGTCCTGCAACACATCCTCATTGCCGGCAGCATACTGCTCCGCCAAGGCTTGTGCATCACCCACCACGGGAATATTTGACAATTCCTGCAAATAAAGGCCTAAGGGATCATTTTCATCCAGGCCTGTCAAAAGGTCGCCGGATTTTACCATCTGCTGCTCATGCCGCAGACGCAGAGCGGCTTCGCCGCTGCCGGAGTCCATAGGTAAGTCGGTTATATCCAGGGTAATCCCCTGCTCTTCCAATGCTAAAAGAGCCTCTTCTGCCGCCTCGTCGGACATTTCTTCCATAAGGATCAATGCCCTTGCCGCAGGCAGCACATCGCCGGGACGCAGCATTTTCAAAGCCTGTTCCCAGGCGGATTCTTCAAATGTAAATTCCATCATTCCAGGAAGTCCTCCAATCCCAGACCGGTTCCCAACTGCTGCAGCTTGCTAATAGCCTGGCGCTCTAACTGCCGGGCCCGTTCCTTGGAAACGCCCAGCTTTTCACCGATGGCTTCCAAATGCCAGCAAGTGCCATCCTCCATACCGAAACGCAGCCGCAATAGATACTGCTGTCGCTCCGGCAGCTGTCCAAGAAGGGCATCCATGGTATGCTCCAACTCCCGGCGCACCAAGGCTTCCTGGGGCTGGGGCGCTTGCAGGTCCTCTAAAAGCAGGCGCAGCGCACTGTCTGCATCCTCGCCGGCAGCTGCATCCAAAGAGCAGACCTCCGGGATCAGCGACAGGTATTCAAGCACTTTCTTTTCCGAAAAACCGGTGCTTTCTGCCAGTTCCCTCACGGTAGGTTCCCGCTCCAAATCCTGCTGTAAAGTCGTTTTTACAGCCAACACCTTCCGGATCCGCTCAGCGGTATGAACCGGCACGCGGATGAGACCCGCGTGGTTCAAAATACACCGGGTAACGCCCTGGCGTATCCATTTGGTGGCATAGGTAGAAAACCGGTAATCTAAGGTGTAATCAAATTTTTTCGCTGCGGTAAGAAGGCCGATACTGCCCTCCTGTATGAGATCCATCAGTGGCACGCCACGGCCTGCATATTCTTTGGCCACGGACACCACCAGCCGCAGATTGGCGCTGACCATCTTCCGGATGGCCTCTTCATCGCCGGCGGCGCATTCCTTTGCCAAAGCCCGTTCTTGCTCTGCTGTCAGCCGGGGAATTGCCCGGATCTGCTGCAAATACTGCTGGGCCTCGTCCTCTCCGTGGCTAACAGTAACTTCAGTTTCGTCCTGTAGGCTTAGGGTCATAGTTTCGTTCCCTTACTTTCCTTAAGCTTATTCCGGAAGGCAAGCAGATCATCGTCGGTACTGACCCGGCGGCTTTGCTGCTCACCCAATACGATCTTGACACAATCCCGGAATGCAGTTTCGTTCACCGGGCCTGTTTGCTTTTGGCAGATGCCAGCCAGGTGGGACATTTCCTCTGCAGATACCTCTTCCAACACCCGCAAAGATACTTCCATACCTTTGCTGTGCCGCTGCTGCAGCTGGGCAAACACCTTGCCCAAAAGGGGCACGGAGAACTGTTCCCCGGTGAGGCTGCCACAGCTGTCCAGCAAGGCAGGCTCCCGCAGAATTTGTGAGATGATGCTCTCTTCCGCCAAAGCGGATTTCATATTGTCATAGCGAATGGACCGTTCCTTGGGCTGCAATGCCTTCATAGGGTCTAAATCGATTTTTTCCTGCTTCTTTTTCTCGCGGGCAATGCGCCGCTTAAAGGCTTTATTCACCTCTAACTTCATTGCCTCCGGGCTGATAGCGGCGGATTCCGCCACACGGCCGCCGTAGACCTCCCGCTTGATGGCGCTGTCCAAGGTGCAGATCAGCTCCGCCGCCTCCTGGACATAGCGGACCTTTTGCTCGTCGATCCGCAGGTCATATTTGGCGCGGATGGCATTTATCTGATACTCCACCCGGTCAGAGGATTCTGCCAGCAGAAGCCGGAACTTGTCCGGGCCGAATTTCTTCAAAAATTCATCCGGGTCCTTAGCATCTTGTACGTGCAGAACCTTTACCCGCAGGCCTGCTTTTTCCAAAATGGGAATGGCACGCTGGGTGGCATTCTGGCCTGCCTTATCAGAGTCATACAGCAAAATGACCTGCTCCACATACCGGGTGATGAGCGCAGCCTGTTCCTCCGTGAGCGATGTTCCCAAAGAGGCTACCGCATTGTTGAAACCGTACTGATGCAGAGCCACCACATCCACGTTGCCTTCCACCAGAATCAAGCTGTTTTCCTTGGTCTTTTTCGCAAGGTTCAGACCAAAAAGGTTTTTGCGCTTATTAAAAATTGCAGTTTCCGGAGAGTTTAAGTATTTGGCAACATCGTCACCTTTTTTCATGGTTCTGCCACTGAAAGCAATCACATAGCCCCGCACATCAATTACGGGGAACATGAGCCGGTCCCGGAAACGGTCAAAAATATTGCCGTTTTTCTGGGATTTGGTCACAAGGCCGGAATCGATCAATTCCTGCTCCGTATAGCCCTTGGCCTTCATCGCCTTGACCAAAGAATCCCAGCTATCGGGGGCATAGCCTACACCGAACTGGGTGAGGATTGCCTTGTTCATTCCTCTGCCCATGGCATAGTCCAAAGCAGCCTTGCCCACGGGGGCATACAGCTGAGAATGGAAGAACCGGGCAGCCTCCTTATGGAGCGCCCACAGCCGTTCCTGGGCGCGGTAGCGGCTCTGATACTGCTCGTCCTCGGGCACTTCCATGCCCACTCGCTTGGCAAGGGAGCGGACTGCATCCGGGTAGCTTAAACCCTCCAGCTCCATCATAAAATTGATGGCGCTGCCGCCCTTATGGCAGCCAAAGCAATAGTAGATACCCTTATCGGGGGCTACGGAAAAGGAGGCGGTCTTCTCCCCATGGAAGGGGCACAGACCGAACATATTGGCGCCGGAGCGTTTTAAGGTAACATACTGGCCTACCACATCTTCGATTGGGTTGCGGGCCATGAGCTCATCGATAAATGATGCCGGGAATGCCATCTGTCTTCCCCCTTTCCTTAGAATCTTTTTATTATATCACATTATCCCCGAACTTGCCAACCCATCGGGATAAAAAGCTCGGTATATTTGTCTACGGCATAATTGTCGGTCATGCCGGCAATATAGTCGCAGACAGTACGCCCCATTCCCTCTAAAGACATTTGGGGCTGGAAGTCCTCGGGGAGGGCTTCCGGGTGATTATAGTAGTATTCATACATCCGCTTGAGCATATCCTTGGCCTTGGCTTCTTCGCCCTTGGCCACCGGGTTGCGGTAGACTCGCTCAAACATAAACTCCCGCAATGTATTCAGCGCCTTTTCCACGGGCTCTGACAGGGTGATATTTCCTGCCTCCCGGGAGGTGACGATCATATCGCACACCAGGGTGTTGATCCGGGAAGAATGGGTAATACCCAAGGTTTTCTGCACGACTTTCGGCAAGTCCTCCCTTGCCAAAATACCGGCCCGGATGGCATCGTCAATATCGTGATTTACATAGGCGATCCGGTCTGCCCAGCGGACAATTTGCCCCTCCATAGTTTCCGGAATACGGGGCCCGGTATGTCCCAAAATACCCATACGCACTTCGTAAGTAAGATTCAGGCCTGCGCCTTCATTTTCCAGGATATCCACCACCCGCAGGCTCTGCTCATTGTGGCAGAAAGGCTGACCCATCGCTTCGGACAGGGCCGTTTCACCGGCATGACCGAAGGGGGTATGGCCCAAATCGTGACCCATTGCGATGGCCTCTGAAAGGTCTTCGTTCAGGTTCAGCGCCTTGGCAATGGTACGGGCAATTCTTGCCACCTCCAAGGTGTGGGTCATCCGGGTGCGGTAGTGGTCACCCTCCGGACGGAGGAACACCTGCGTTTTGTGCATCAAGCGACGGAAGGCCTTGCTGTGGACGATCTTATCCGTATCCCGCTGGTAGGCAGTACGGACATCGGTGACTTTAGGCTCTTCCGGTCGGAGTCTACCCCTGGTTTCGTTGGCAAAAGCTGCCCGTCTGTCCAGCTGGGTATGCTCCAACGCTTCCAATTCTTCCCGTACGGTCATTTCACTCCACCTCCACCGGGAATGCCCGGTACTCAAGTCCTGTTTCCAATCCCTCCACTGTGCCGGAAGTCATATCGGTGATTTTGTCCAAAAAAGGTTTGGCGTCGGCCTGGGCAACCAAAATTTCCAATTCCACTTCACTAGTAAACTGGGTATCCCGGATAATGCCGCCAAAGGCCGCAACCTCTAATTTCATCCGCTCGTAGTAGGTATAGGGGCAGGGTATGTACAGCACGCTCCACACCCGCTTCATGGATTTACCCGCTGCATCAATGGCGATCTTCGCCCCCTTGGTATAGGCTCTCACCAGGCCGCCGGCGCCCAAAAGGACGCCGCCAAAATACCGGGTTACAACACAGCAGACATTGTAAATATTTTCTCTTTGCAGCACCTGCATCATGGGGTTTCCGGCTGTGCCGCCGGGCTCGCCGTCATCGGAAAACCGCATAGGGCCATCCTTGATCACATAGGCCCAGCAGTTATGGGTGGCATCGTAGTGCTGCTTTTTCATAGCCTGGATACATTCCAAGGCCTCTTCTTCCGTTTCTACAGGCCAAACACGGCCGATAAACCTGGATTTTTTCTCTGTAAATTCGTCCTCACCGAACTGGGTGGGTACCAGATATTCGTCCAAGTCTTAACACTCCTTTGTGATAAACTCCCGCAACTTGCCATACAGAACCGGGTCAACGATTGTTTCCACCACAATACCCTCACCGGTGTAATCCACGCTCAAAACTTGTGCGCTGGAATGGAGGGTGTCCAGCATACCGCCCATTGAATAGGGCAAGGTGACGATAATATGGTGGCGACCTTGATCTAAGGTCTTTTCAATCGCTTTCAGCAGGTCATCCGTACCGAAGCCCTGCTTGGCAGACATCCGCACCACATCCTCCCCAATGGGAATTTCCGCGGGGCTGACCAGGTCTGCCTTATTATAGCAGCGCAGGGTCTTGGTGCCGGGCTTTGCCAATTTATCGATCAGCTTCTCCACCACCTGGATATGCTCTTCCCTGTTGGGATCGGCAGAGTCGATGACGTGGAGGAGCAAATCTGCATATTCCAGTTCTTCCAAAGTTGCCCGGAAGGCATCCACCAAATGGTGGGGAAGCTTTGCGATAAATCCAACGGTATCGGACAAAATCACATCCAGATTGTCAGAAACTTTCAGCTGCCGGGATGTTGTATCCAGCGTATCAAACAGCCGGTTGTTGGCAGGAATGCCTGCATCGGTAAGCTTATTGAGCAAAGTGGATTTGCCTGCATTGGTATAGCCCACGATGGCTACCACAGGCACGGAGTTTTTCTGCCGCCGTTCCCGCTGAACGCCACGAACCTGGCGCACCTGTTCCAACTCGTGTTCCAAGCGGGCGATCCGTTCCCGGATATGCCGGCGGTCAGATTCCAGCTTGGTCTCACCGGGTCCCCGGGTGCCGATACCACCGCCCTGCCGGGACAGATTTTTGCCCATACCGGACAGGCGGGGCAGCAGATATTTATACTGGGCCAGCTCCACCTGAAGGCGGCCTTCTTTGGTTTTGGCCCGCTGGGCAAAGATGTCCAAAATCAAGGCGCTGCGGTCCAAAACAGGCAATCCCAAAATCTCTTCCAGGGCCCGGATATGGCCGGGAGACAGTTCATTGTCAAAGACCACCATAGTCGCCTCGGTGGCTTCCGCCAGCATCCGCACCTCCTCAGCCTTGCCTTCGCCGATAAAGCTGTGGGCATCGGGGGCATGGCGGTTTTGCAGGATCTTACCGGTACAAAAACCGCCGGCGGTCTCTAAAAGGGCCTCTAATTCCTCTATGGTCTCATCCGTGGCAGTCTGCTCCCGGGTGAAGCAGTCCGCATTCAGTCCCACAAGCACTGCCCGTTCTATTACCTTTTCGTCAATTTTTTGTTCCATACACCCTCCAGGTGATACTTCTTTACCTTATAGTATAACACAAATACAGGCATTTGCACAACAAAAATCTTTCAAAAAGTGGGAAAAACCACAAGAAAAAGTCCGTACCACTTACTTGCGGTACGGACTGCATTCTTACTTCAGATTGAATCTCTTGTTGAAACGGTCAACACGTCCACCGGTGTCAACCAGCTTCTGCTTGCCGGTATAGAAAGGGTGGCACTTGGAGCAGATTTCAACCTTGATGTCCTTCTTGGTGGAACCAGTGGTAAACTCGTTGCCACAAGCGCAACGGATGGTGGTCTGTTCGTAAGTGGGATGGATGCCTTCCTTCATTTCATTCACCTCTTTCTTGTAGTCAGCTAAAAGGGCGCAATTGCCCTAGCAATTCTTAATCGCCCGGATATCATACCACACACATACACATAATGCAAGTGTTTTTTTCGATTTTTTAGAAAAATTTTATCAAAACGCCCAGTTTCCCTTTCGGAAGATGGGAACAACCTTGCCGTCCCGGGTGATGGCATCGATATTCATAGAGTCACAGCCGATCATAAAATCCTCGTGGATCATAGAGTCGTTTATGCCCAACTGGCGGCACTCCTCAAGGGTTTTGTTGTGGTGGTCGGCAATGGTATCGGCATAGCCCATTCCCAAAGCCAAATGGCAAGCGGCGTTTTCATCAAACAGAGTGTTATAGAAGAGGATGCCGCTTTCCGCAATGGGGCTTCTCTCCGGCACTAAGGCGCATTCTCCCAAATAGGCCGCGCCTTCATCCATAGAGATCATCGTGTTCAGCAGATCTTCTCCCACTTCTGCCTTGGCCTCCACTGCCCTACCCTTTTCAAAGCGGATAGAGAACTTGTCGATGATCTGTCCCTGGTAGGACAGGGGCTTGGTGGAATAGACGATGCCCTCTGCCTCTCCCCGCTTGGGGGAAATGAAGCATTCTTCTGTGGGGATATTGGGATTGAAATAAACACCCTGGCGGGTAGTCTCTCCGCCGCCGCAGAACAGTGCTTCCGGAATCATACCCACAGTCAGATTTGTGCCATTATCTGCGGTATAGTGGAGCTTTTCAATTCCCAAGCTGTTGAGATAGGCGCAGCGGTCGTGGAGGTTTTTGTTATGCTCCTCCCAGGCGGCAAGGGGATCATCGGTAACACGGGAGGTAAAGAGAATGGCCTCCCACAGTTTTTCAATTGCAGTGCTTGTGCGCAGGCCGGGGAACACCTTCTTTGCCCAGGCCGCGCCGGGGACAGCTGCGATACACCACTGCTGATTGCCCTCTCTTTGGTCAATATAGGGCTTTATGATGGGATAAGACATTTGCCGGGCCTTTGCAAGCTTCTCGGTGTTCATACCTTTGAGGCCATCCGGGTCTTCGGAAATCAGGTGAATGCGGGCGGGCATGGTATCGCACCAGTGCTGCTGGCGGGCCTTTTGTAATTCGGTAACAGTGCCCAGGGTTTTTACAGATTGGTTACGCACATGGATCTTATCCAAGGGCTGGTAACTCCACTCCACCGTGACCTTTTTGGCTTTGGCCTTATAGGCTTCCTCCACCACCAGCTTTACAAATTCTGGCTGGTCCAGCTCCGCAAAAATCAAAACCTCCTGCCCCTTCTGCACATTCACGCCCCGTCTGACAATGAGTTGCGCATAGGATCTTAAGTGAGTCTTATTCATAGTATTGCTCCTTCGCAGTTTTTCTTTATTTTAACAGTTTCCCCAAACTTCGTCAATGTATGTTGCCTTTTTTCTTCGACGAGGTTATAATAAGGCAAAGGATGTGATACTATGCTCACCAAACAGGAATTTTCCGCATTTTTAGAAAAAACCGTTTTGCTGGACGGCGCTACCGGTTCTGAGCTGCAAAAGGCCGGTATGCCCCGGGGCTGCTGCACCGAGGAATGGATCTTAGCCAACCCGGAAGCCCTCATTAACCTGCAAAGACGCTATGTACAAGCAGGCAGCAATATTCTGTACGCCCCCACTTTCCAGGCCCAGCCCATTGCTTTAGAGCGGGTGAATCTGCACAAGCAAACCGAGACCATCAACGCCCATTTGGTAGCGCTGACCAAAGCCGCCGCTGAGGGCGCTTTGGTTGCCGGTAACTTAACGACCTTAGCCACTTTCTGCGACAGCTTTGACCCGGAGAAATTTGATCTGCTGGTAGAAAACTACCGGGTACAAATCGGAGGCCTTTTAGAAGGCGGCGCGGATCTGTTGGCTGCGGAAACCTTGATGTATCCTCAGGAAGCAGAAGCCATCTTCACTGCTGCCCAATTAGAGGGTGCAGAGGCTATGCTGTTCACCTTTACCATGCAGCCCGACGGAAGTCTGTTTTCCGGCATGGATGCTGCCCCGGTTTTGCAGGAACTGGAAGAAGCCGGCGCTTGCGCCGTGGGCTTTAACTGTGTAGCCGCGGACAACATGACCGCGGGACTGGTAAGCCGTTTGCGCCGGTATGTGAAAGGGCCTCTGGTTTGCAAGCCCAACGCAGGCAATCCGGTGATCGGAGAAAACAATCTGCCCATCTATCCTATGGGCCCTCAGGAATTTGCAGAAATCGTTGCTGATTGCCGGCAAATGGGCGCAAAGATCTTGGGCGGCTGCTGCGGCACTACCCCAGAACATATTGCCGCTGTGAAGAAAAAGCTCGTCTGATGACGAGCTTTTTGCTATATCCCCCAGTTTTATTGCCTGTCATCGGCAATAAAACAGCCCCCTTTAGGCAAGGGGGCCATTATTTTATTTGGTTTCCCATTCTTTGATTTGGCTGGCCTTTTCGTAAAGGCGCAAATAACTGTCATACCGGGTAGGCTCCAAAGCGCTATCCTCCAAAGCCTGCCGCACAGCGCAGCCCGGCTCTGCCCGGTGGGAGCAGTCATGGAACTGGCATTTGCCCAAATAGGGGGCAAAATCCGGGAAGGTATACTGCAGATTCTCCTTTAAGATCACATCCATCTGATCTGTGTCAAACGAAGAAAATCCGGGAGTATCCGCCACGAAGGTATCTTCGTCGATTTTATAAAGCTCCACATGGCGGGTAGTATGCCGGCCACGGCCCAATTTCTGGGATACCTCACCGGTTGCTAACTGCAATTCCGGGCACAGGGCATTGAGCATACTGCTCTTGCCCACACCGGTATTGCCGGTAAATGCGGTAAGTTTGCCCATAAGCAGCTGACGCAGCTGCTCCACGCCCTCGCAGGTTTTGGCGCTGGCCTGGATCACAGGAAAACCAGCATTGCGGTAGATCCGCGCTAAATCCGCGCCTGCATCCAAGTCGCATTTATTCACGCAGATGTGGACCTCCACATCCTGGTTGCCGGCAATGGCTGCCACCCGGTCGATAAGGAACGGTTCTGTCACCGGATTCACATTGGAGCAGAACACCACCAACGCATCCACATTGGCAACCGCAGGACGGATAAACCGGTTTCGGCGGGGAAGAATTTTCTCCACCATTCCCTTTCCCTGGGCTACAGTTATCTCCACCATATCGCCGGTAAGGGGAATTTCCTGGCCTTTGCGCAGGTGTCCACGGCCCCGGCAGGTGATCACACCTTCCGGGGTCTGCACATCATAAAAACCGCTCAAGGAGCGGACAATACGTCCGGTCAAGCGTTTATCCATTGGGCGTTGTTGCCTCCTGAGTTGCCTCTGTGGGATTTGTTTCCTCTGCAAAATCCTCAATATGCGTCCAGGTCTCTGTGTCGTTGATCACAATGGTATAATAAACCATTCCTGCGCCCTCTTCGTCGATGAGTTCTACAGAAGGCGTTCCCTTGGGAACAGACAGGTCAATGTCCTTCTTGCCCTCCCGTTTGATGGTTACGCCACATCTGTTTTCATCTGCACGGCCCTTCAGATCGATCACCACATTCTTTGTGACCGTCTTGGGCACGAGAGAGCCGTCGGACACTTCCAGGGTGATCTCCACGCCCAGTTCATATTCCAGTTCTTCCTTGGGCAGCTGGGATACAACAGTATCCTTTGCTTCCACGCCGGGAGAATATTTGACCACAGGCTCTTTTGTGAAGCCCAGCTCTTTCAGTTTTTCCTTCGCTTCTGTCAGACTCATACCGACCATAGCGGGCATCGGTTTCATTTCAACGCCCTTGCTGACCCGGATGGTCACCTTATCATTGGCCTTCAATCCCACGCCGCGATCCGGTTCGGAAGATACAACAATACCTGCCGCAACGGAAGGATCAAAGATCTCCTCCACCACGATCTGCAGATTCATCTTCTGATTCTTCAAGATCTCCTCTGCCTTTTCTTTGGTCTCACCCACCACATTGGGCATACCGCCCAGTGTGGTTATCTTTTGGCCCTTGCTGACAAACAGCTTGATCTTGGTATCCTTGGTCAGAGAAGCGCCAACCGCAGGATCTGTGCTGATCACTGCGCCCACAGGGACATTATCATCATTCTTCTCTTCGATCTCAGGGATAAACCCAAGCTGGCTCAACGCAGACAAAGCTTCATCCTTGGTCTTATTGGTTAGGTCCGGCATTTCAATCGCCACAGGCTTGGGTCCTAAGCTGACTACCACTTGCACACGGCTGTTCTTCATCAGTTCTTTGCCTGCATCAATAGCCTGGCTGATAATCTCACCGGCGGGAACATTCTCGTCGTACACTTCTTCCTTCATAATAATCAGGTCTTTATACTCGGAGAATTCAGAGAGCTGCTTGCCCACAAAGGTAGGAACCTCTACTACCTTTTTATCGGTATCCTTTCCCTTGCTGCTGAACGCCACGATCAAACAGATAATGATTGCGACAGCTGCCACCGCAGAGCAAATAATAAGCGCCAGCTTGGTGCCACGGCTATGGGCCCAACCAAAATTCTGAGACCGCTCCTGTTGCTGTCTGAACCGCTCGGGATCCCGTATGGGTGGGGGCGCAGGTACGGGAGGCGTGGGCGGTGTTGGAGGAATCGGAATGCCAGCGCAATCTGGCTCCAATTCGGCATTTTGTTCTGCAGCTTCCTTTTCGCTGAGCACCTTCTGTACCCGGATGGCGGCATCCAAAGGAAGACCGGTATAATCAAACAGCATGGTGGGATCCTTGCGGAACTCATCCATATCCGCAAGCATTCTGGTAGCGGAAGGATAGCGGTCAGAAAGATTCCGGGCCATTGCCTTCATAATGATCTGCTCCAGGCCGCCGGGAATATTGGGGTTCAGAAGCGAGGGCAGGGATGCGCCGCCGTTGATATGCTGGATCGCCACCGCCACGGGAGATTCTCCGTCATAGGGCGGACGGCCGGCCATCATTTCGTACATCACAACGCCCAGAGAGTAAATATCGGAACGGTCGTCGATCCGGCCGCCTCTTGCCTGCTCGGGAGAAATATAGTGGACAGAGCCCAAGGCTTCTTTGGTCAGGGTATTGCCGTGAGAGATCAGACGGGCAATACCAAAGTCCATCACCTTTACAGAGCCGTTTTTCAGCACCATCACATTATGGGGCTTGATATCCCGGTGGACAATGCCCTTGCTGTGGGCGTGCTCCAAAGCCTTTGCGATCTGCATGGCAAAGTGGAGAGTCTCCTTCCAATTGAGCATACCCTTCTTAGCCATATACTGCTTCAGGGTAATGCCCTCGATCAGCTCCATTACGATATAATCCGCCATCACAGAAGTGGACACGTCGTAGACATTCACGATATTGGGGTGGCTGAGCATAGCAACAGCCTGGCTTTCCGCATGGAAACGGCGGCGGAAATCCTCATCCTCCAAATTGTCATCCTTCAGGATCTTGATAGCCACCAACCGATTGAGTCGGTGACAACGGGCCTTATACACAACTGCCATACCGCCGGTGCCGATGACCTCCAAGATCTCGTATCGGTTATCCAGCATACGGCCTATGTACTTATCCTTCTCCATTTCGGTCAACTCCTTTCTCACAATGCCACAAGCACACTGGTCACATTATCCGGTGCGCCCCGCTTTTTCGCAATGTCCAGCAGCCGCTGGCAGCAATCTCCTCTGTCCTGGCTGTGGGCAATTTCAAACAAAATTTCCTGGTCGTCCATCAAGTTGGACAAACCGTCTGTACACAAAAGAATACAAGTTTCTTTCCCAACATCTAAGTTGAATACATCGCATTCCACCTGCTCCTCCGTGCCGATGGCCCGGGTGATCAGGTTTTTACCGGGGTAGCGCTTTGCTTTTTCCGGTGTCAGTTCACCCCGGGCGATCATCATCTGCACCAGGGAATGGTCCGTGGTGATCTGCCGGATGCCGTCGTTGGTTATAAAATAGGCACGGCTGTCGCCCACATTGACGATGCTCGCCTTTTTTCCCCGGATCAGCGCAGCCACCAAGGTCGTGCCCATACCGCTATAGTCCTCGACCTGCTGGGCTTGGTCATAGACGGTGAAATTCGCCAGCTTTACCGCGCCCCGGAGCATTTGCTCCACACGGTCAGCGGAAAGATCCGATGACCAGGCCCGTTTGACTTCCTTGGTGAATGCCTCAGCTGCCAGCGTACTGGCAACATTGCCGGCCTTTGCGCCACCCATACCGTCGCACACCACGCACAAAAGGGTGTTTTTATCTAATTTTTCCACCCGGTAGGTGTCCTGATTTTGGGCGCGGACCGCGCCCAGGTCTGTAGAGGCCCAATATTGCATAAGACTTCACATCCTTCTCTTTATCGCTGTTGGGTATACTTTCTGCGGAGCTGGCCGCAAGAGGCATCGATATCGCTGCCTAAGGTGCGGCGCACTGTGGCGGTAACGCCACCCTGCTCCAACAGGTTCTGAAAGGCCGCAACCGCGGCTTTTGTACTGGGTTTTAAGGGGCTTTCTTCCACATGGTTAAGGGGAATTAAATTCACATGGGCAGGCAAGCCCTTCAGCAGAGCCAGTAATTCCTTTGCCTGCTCGGGGCTGTCATTGAGCCCGTTTATCATAGCGTACTCAAAATGGATACGCCGGGAAGTTTTATCATAGTACCGGCGGCAGGCGGCGATCAGCTCCTCCACAGGATAGGCCTTGTTCACCGGCATAATCTTGTTGCGGATCTCATTATTGGGTCCGTGAAGGGAAATGGCTAAGCTGATCTGCAGCTTGTGCTCTGCCAATTCGTCGATTTTGGGAACCAGACCGCAAGTGGAAAGGCTGATGTGGCGCATGGAGATGTTCATGCCCTCCTCGCTGTTCACCAGTTCCAAAAAACGCAGCACATTGGGTAGATTATCCAAAGGCTCACCAATACCCATCAGCACGATGTGGGATACGGGCAGGCCGGAATCTACTTGGGTAAACAGCACTTGATCCAGCATTTCATAGGGCTCCAACGGACGCACCAGGCCTCCCAAGGTGGATGCGCAGAAAGCGCAGCCCATTTTGCAGCCCACCTCTGTGGAAATGCAGACGGTGTTGCCATAGTGATAACGCATAAGTACGGTTTCCACACAGTTGCCGTCGGACAGCTTCCAAAGGTATTTGATCGTGCCGTCCTTTTTAGTCTCCTGTTTGCGCACCACCTCCGGGGCGCAAATGGGATACTTCTCCTGCAGGGTATCCCGCAGTGCTTTGGGGAGATTGGTCATCTCCTCGTAGCTGCGCACACCCTTGTGGAGCCAGGAATAGACCTGCTTGGCCCGAAAGGCGGGCTGGCCCAATTCCTTCAATATGACCCCGATTTCCGGGATTGTCATAGATTTTAGTTTGTTCATACTTTTCTCCGCAGACGGCAGATAAAGAAGCCGTCTGTGTCATATTCTCCCGGCACCAAAGCCAGCATTCCGCTCTCGTTCTTGGGGAAGATTGCCGGCAGAGGCAGGGGTTCGGTGGTGAATTCCGGGTGGGTATGGAGGAACAACTCCACAACTCCCTCATTTTCCGCCTGCACCAAAGTACAGGTGGAGTACAAAAGCAAGCCGCCAGGCTTTACATAGCGGGCTGCATTGTTGATGATTTCTTGCTGCAAAGCAGGAAGCTCCGCTGCCTCCGCTAAGGATTTATAGCGGATATCCGGTTTTTTTCGGATAATGCCGAAGCCGGAACAGGGTACATCGGCAATGACCGTATCCATCTTTTCTTCCCAAACCGGGTTAAAAACGGTAGCATCCTGCTCCATGGGATGTATCTGAGGCAGGCCCAACCGGGCTGCGCCCTTGGCAATTAAATCAATTTTATGGGGGTGGATATCGCAGGAAACGATCTCCCCCGCACCGGCCATTGCCGCCGCAAAACTCTTGCCACCGGGGGCTGCGCAGCAATCCAGCACCTTTTGACCGGGGGTAATTTCTGCGCACAGCACACTCAGCTTAGCCGCCGGATCTTGAATATAGAACAAGCCCTCCCGGAAGCTATTAAGCTGCTCCATACTGCCTGTACCGGATAGGATCAGACA
Source organism: Oscillospiraceae bacterium (assembly GCA_017452505.1). Lineage (GTDB taxonomy): Bacteria > Bacillota > Clostridia > Oscillospirales > Oscillospiraceae > Faecousia. Next base: position 20,872 of record JAFTMI010000005.1, on the reverse strand, counting down.
ATTGGGAAGCCAGGGGTGGAGCTGCGCCGTAACGCCCTCCCCTGCCAATCGATGGAGCAAATCTTCGGCGGTGGTGCGCAGAGTATTCACCTGGGCGAAGATAGGCGCAACAGCATTGTTGGCTATGAGCATGGGCTCGATGCGTTCCTTGCCCACATAGCCTTTTAGCAAGTTGATTAAATCACCGGGGTGGCTGTACTTATCCTCCCAGGAAACAGGCTCCTGGAGGCTTCCCTTGGTGCGGACCGCATTCCGCAGGACCGCATTCACAAGGCCGCTGGCATTGCGCTGCTTGCGGCAGTACTTTTTTGCCAGCTCCACCGACTCATTGACAGCGGCGGATTCGGGAATTTTGTCCATTTGGTACATCTGATAAAGGCCCAAATGGAGAATGTCCCGCAGCACCGGGTGCAAATCTTTCAACTTACCTGTGAGTAGCTGCTTTAGGTAAAAATCCAAATAGTTGCGGTTTTGCAAAACACCGTAGGAAAGTCTTGCTGCTAAGGCACTATCCCGGCTGTCTAAGTGATCCCGGGCAGTGTAAGCTTTCAACACGCTATTGGACCAACCGCCCTCCTTTCGGCAGGCGATCAGCACATTCAGCGCAGTTTCTCTGGCGCCCATATCAGGCCTCCAGCGGGTGTCCCCGGAAATAATCGGGGGCTGCCATCCGTTTGCCACCCTCCGCCTGGAGGACACGAATCTCCACAGCGCCCTCGCCGCAGGCAATCTGCAGACCGGTTTTGGTCAAGCCCAAAATCGTGCCTGCCGGGGCATTGGTGGGATTTTCCACCAGGGCTGTGGTATACACCTTAAACTGCTTGCCGCCGATCTGCGCGGTAGCCACCGGCCAGGGATTTAAGCCCCGGACCTTATTGTGGACAGCCTTAGCAGTTTGGGTAAAATCTATGGGGCACATTGATTTATCCAGCATCGGGGCGAAAGTCACTTGGCTCTCGTCCTGGATCGTGGGAATCAATGTGTTATTTTCTAATTTAACGAGGGTTTCGTGCAAAAGGTCAGCGCCCAAAACTGCCAATCTGTCCAGCAGTTCGCCGGCGGTTTCATTAGGGCCGATGGGGGTCTTGGCAACGCCAACCACATCTCCTGCATCCATTTGCCGCACCATAAACTGGGCGGAAACACCGGTCTCCTCCAAACCATCCAGCACTGCCCACTGGTAAGGGGCAGAGCCCCGGTACTGGGGCAAAATGCTTGCGTGGATATTGATAAAACGGTTGGGTGCAATATCCAGCACAGCTTGGGGCAGGATGCGGCCATAGGCCACTACTGCCACTGCATCGGGCAGCAGCTCCCGCAGCTGCTGCACGGTTTCCTCTTCCCGGAAGTTTTCCGGTTGGAAAACAGGAATATTATGCTGGAGTGCCACTTCCTTCACAGGGGAAAACTACATCTTCATGCCCCGGCCCTTGGGACGGTCCGGCTGGGTGTACACACCCACGATCTCCATATTCTCGGAAAGCAGCTTTTTTAAGCAGGTCGCCGCAATGTCCGGCGTGCCCATAAATACGATGCGCATAGGGTATCTCCTTAGTATTCCATCAGTTCCTCTTCGGTGAGCAGACGCTCCATCACCTGGGTGTAAAGAATGCCGTCCAAGTGGTCCAGCTCGTGGCAGAAGCAACGGGCAGTCAGCTCTTCCCCGTCTGTTTCAAACCAGTTGCCGTAGCGGTCCTGGGCACGGACCTTTGCATAATTGGGCCGCTTTACCAGGCCGTATTTGCCCGGCACACTCAAGCAGCCCTCGGCACCGATCTGTTCACCGGATGTTTCCAGCAAGGTGGGGTTTATCAGCTCCAAAATCTTCTCGCCGTTGTCCACCAGCACCACCCGGCGCAGAATGCCCACCTGGGGTGCTGCCAGGCCCACGCCATCGGAATCGATCAGCGTTTCCCGCATATCGTCCAGCAGCTTATGGAGCTTCTCATCAAAGTTTTCCACCGGCTTACATACCTTATGCAGAGCCGGGTCCTTATCATTCAAAATCTTACGCAAACCCATAATCTATTTTCCTCTTTATTCGTAACCGTTTATATCTATGAAAGCCGAAACGCCGCGGTTTTCTCTGTCCTGGGCGAATTGCCGCAGCAGGTGGGCAAGCAGCTGCCGCAGGGGCGGATTCATCTTGCACCGCAAAGTCACGCGATATCGGTAATTGTAATTGATCTTGGGCACAGCGCAGGGCGCAGGTCCCAAAACGCTGTAGCTTTGGCCGGCATATTCCGGCAGCTTCAACAGGTTTTGCAGGCTGTCTTTCAGCTTGGCAGCGCCGTGAAGCACCCGGGCCTCCTCCTGTCCAGTGAGGGTAATCACCGTCAGATCGCCAAAGGGTGGGGTCTGCAGCTGTTTGCGCAGGCCGATCTCCAAATTATAAAAGCTGTCATAATCCTGCTTGGCAGCCAATGTAATCACAGCGTGGTCGGGGAGCATCGTCTGGATCATCGCCCGGCCTTCCGTATCACCACGGCCTGCACGGCCTACCACCTGGGTCAGCATATTGAAGGTGGTTTCCGCAGCCCGGTAGCTGTCGGTATATAATCCCAGATCACCGTCCAGCACGCCCACCAAGGTCACATCCGGTAGATTCAAGCCCTTGGCAACCATTTGGGTGCCAATAAGTACAGGGATATGTTCCTTTTGAAACCGTTCCAGGATCATCTCATGGGTGTTGGAGGCAGATACGGTATCCGCGTCCATACGCTCCACGGCAATGTCCGAAAACTGGGCCTGCAGTTCCTGCTGCACCCGCTGGGTGCCGGTACCGATCCGCTTCATAGGGCCACCACAATCGGGGCATCGGCTGGGGGCAGGTATGGAATTACCGCAATAGTGGCACATCAGCCGCTCGTTGGCGCTATGGTAAGTCATTCTCGCATTACAGCGGGGACATTCCGGAGATTGCCGGCAATCCACACAAACCAGCGCCCGGCTGTTACCCCGGCGGTTTAAGAACAAAATGGCTTGCTTTCCCGCCTGCTCCGTATCCCGGATGGCATTTTGCAAGGCATTGCTCATAGACAGGTCGTTGCCCAACTTCAGTTCCTGGCGCATATCCACGATCTCCACTTCGGGCATCTTGCGGCCACCAAAGCGGTTAGGCAGCTGATAGAGCCGGTAAATCCCGGATTTGGCACAGAACATACTCTCAACGCTGGGGGTCGCAGAACCCAACAGCACCAAAGCATCTTCCTTCACGCCCCGCCACAGGGCCACTTCCCTTGCATGGTAGCGGGGTGTATTTTCCGATTTATAGGAATGCTCCTGTTCCTCATCCAAAATCACAAGGCCCAGGTTTTGGCAGGGAGCAAACACCGCAGAGCGGGTTCCCACCACCAGCTTTGCCTCCCCGGAACGCACGCGCTTCCACTGGTCGTATCGTTCCGTCACCGGCAGGCTGCTGTGGAGAACAGCCACCCGATCGCCGAAATAGGCCGCCATCAATCCCAAAAGCTGGGGTGTCAGCGCAATTTCCGGCACCAAAAGAATGGCCTGCTTGCCATCTGCTATGCATTTTTCGATCAGTTTGATATACACGGAGGTCTTTCCCGAACCGGTAACACCGTACAAAAGGGCCGTACCGGGAATCTTTTCCTCCATTTGGGCGCAGAGACCTTCAAAAACCGTCTGCTGCTGGGGATTGAGGGTCAAAGGTCCATCCAGCTGGACCGGGCGAATCTCCCGGCAGCGGAGCAGTTCCTTTTCCGTAAGGGCAATATAACCCAGGTCCGCTAGGCGGCGAACCGTTGCCGGCTTGGCGCCGGTAAAATAGCAGATCTCCTTCACCGGGGCAGAGCCGATACCGCAAAGCAGCTCCAAAACCGTCCGCTGCATTGCTGCTGCCCGGGAACGGGTGGCTGCAAATTCCTGAGCCTCCTCGGTGGGTACGGCCAGGGTTGCGATCAACTGTTGCTTATCGCCGGTCCGACGGGCAAAATTCCTTTGGGCGGTGATCCACTTCTTCCCCAAAAGGTAGGCGATTGCCTTTTCAAATCTTTCCTCCTCCGGGACGATCTCCCGGAGGGCATTGTCATCTGCACTGCCGCCAACGGAAAGCAAATGCTCCAAAATGGCTTTGCCATCGGCTTGACGCAGGGTTTTCTCCTGCCAGGAACGGTCCTCTGTCAGAGTAAAGGTATCCTTACTGCGAAACCACAGGCCTGCCGGCAGCATAGCACGGATCGCATCGTACAAGGTGCAGAAATACCGCCTATGCATAAAGCCCGCCAAATGAAGCATCGTTTCGCTGAACATGGGCTCATCGTCCAAAGATTGGGCAACGGGCTTTAAGCCATCGCCGCTTCCCTCCTCCAATGCCAGCACCACGCCCTCTGTATGGCGGTTGCTGCGACCGAAGGGAACCATCACCCGCATACCGGGTTGCAGAATAATCTCTGCGGGGACAGAGTAGGAATAGGGCTTGTCTATGGCAAAAGTGGCCGCTGATACGGCAATTTTCGCGATCATAGAACCCTCTCCTCTCTTTGTGCGGTTATTATAACTTAGCGCTTATACTCTTCCTTCAGATCGGCAGTCAGTTTGCCATCAGCCACTTCACGGATAGCCAGGGTCACAGGCTTCTCGGTAAGTGTTTCCTGAGCCTCTTCCGCCTCAGTGGCAATGGCTCTTGCCCGCTGGGCAACCACATTCACCAGCAAATAACGGCTGCCTACATTTTTAAGCAGTTCTGCTACGGGGGGGTACAACATAATCATTTCCTCCAATTCATCAATTCGCCTCACGGGCGATAATTTCCAAAATTTCTGCGGCGCAGCGCTCCACAATATCATTGACTACCACATAGTCGTATTGCTTGCTCTGCTCCATCTCCCAGGCCACTCTTGCCTGGCGGATCGCAATTTGCTCCTCCGAGGTATCGCCACGGCTGCGAAGCCGTCGCTCCAGTTCCTCCAAAGAAGGGGGCGCAATGAAGATCAGCACTGCATCTTCTTTTTCCTTACGGACATTGAATGCGCCGTTGGGCTCAATATCCAGGATCACACTGCCGGTTTGGAGTTTTTCCTCCAGCTGCGCCTTGGGTGTGCCGTAATAATTGTCCATGTGGGCATCGTATTCCAAAAATTCGTGCTTTTCTATCATATCCAGGAACTTATCCTTGGAAACAAAGTAATAGCTTTCGCCGTCCACCTCGCCATCCCGGATCTTACGGGTGGTAGCAGATACGGAAAAGCGCAGGTCGGGTCTTTCCCCCATCACCTTAGCCAGCACTGTGCTTTTGCCCACACCGGAAGCACCGGAGATCACAAACAGTTTATTAGGCATTCTCTTTCTCCTCCTGGGTATCTTCCCAACGGGCGGACAGGGTTTCTGTGGTTAGCGCCGAGAGGATCACATGGTCGGTATCCATCAAAATAACGGATTTGGTTGCCCGGCCATAGGATGCATCAATGAGCATTCCTCTCTCCTTGGCCTCAGCTACCACCCGCTTGATAGGGGCGGAGTCCGGGTCCATAATGGCAAGGACACGCTGGGCAGCCAGCATACTGCCAAAGCCGATTCCAATCAGTTTCATAGCCGCCTCACTCAATATTCTGGGTCTGTTCCCGGATCTTCTCCAGTTCAGCCTTGATATCCACAACGATACGGGCCAAGGCTACATCCGTGCACTTGGAGCCGATGGTATTGGCCTCCCGGTTCATCTCCTGGAGCAAAAAGTCTAACTTCCGGCCTACAGCGCCGCCGGCAGTGAGCATATCGTTCATCTGCTGCAGATGGCTGCGCAGGCGGACGGTTTCCTCGTCCACGGCCACCTTGTCCGCAAAGATCGCAGCCTCAGTAAGAATGCGGCTTTCATCCAACGCAGTGTTGGCCAGCACTTCTTTCAGCTTGTTTTCCAGCCGGGTGCGGTAGTCGATAACGGTCTGTACATTGCCCTCCTCAACCTTTGCCACCAGCTGCAAAATAGTTTCGCCACGGCTGCGCAGGTCCTTATCCAGGGCCTCGCCCTCGGTAGCACGCATTGCGTTATAGCCTTCCAGGGCCTTGTCTACCACGCCCATCAGGTCAGCTAAGAGCTGCTCCTCGTCCACCTGGGGTTTCTCCAGAGAGAACACCTCCGGCAGCCGGGACACAGAAGATGCGCTGATGTCATCCGCCACGCCATATTCATTTACCATCTGACGCATAGCCTCCAGGTAGCTTTCCAGTACGGCCTTATTGAGGGTTACCTGGACTTCGTCGCCACCTTCGCTGCGCACAGAAATGAACACATCCACCTTGCCCCGGGAAATGGCATTCTTTACCGCCTGCTTCACAGCATCCTCGCCAAAGGAAAGGATGCGGGGCAACCGCACGGAGCAATCCAGGTAGCGGTTATTTACAGAACGCAGCTCTACGGTAAATTCCCGTCCGTTTACTGTTTCCACAGCCCGGCCGTAGCCGGTCATACTCTTAATCAAAGTGATTTCCTCTTTTCTGTGTTTTTCCCTTTATTTCTAGGTTGCTGCTTTTGCATTTATCTTGACATCCAGCATCACTTTATGGTCACCGCTGGTAACCGCAACCTTGGGATATTTCTCGCAGGTGATCTGGGCTGTCAGCTCGTTGCGGCCCTCTGTCACATTGGTGCAATCCACCTGAGCCAGCAGATCAGAGCCACTCATCCACCGAATCGCCTCTTTCGGGCCACGTACAGTTACGGTAATTCCCTCTGCCTGGCTGGCTATTTGAACGCCTTCCGGTATATTCACGGCTTTTACCGGTATGGTAAACTCCGCAATGGCAACACCTGTAAACTCCAGGGTCACTTCAACCTGAGCTTTGCCCGTATGGATCTCCATACCGCTCAAATCTATGCCAATATCGTTTAGATCCACTTCAAAAGTGCCGTTTTCAAAATGCTCGCCCAAATCGATTGGGATCGCTACAGTGGCCGGCAGTGCCTCCACCCGGTCCTTTTCACCCCGGATAACGATGGACTGCTGTCCCAAAGTTACCTTTGCATTACTCTCCTCAGCCCCCTTACCGGGAATGATCTGAGATGTGATTTCAATGGTCTTTTCTTTCAAAATCCGCAAGGTCACCTGGACTACATCCACATTGGTGGTCACCTTTTCTGCATTGACAGCCTTGCCGTCCTCGTCACAAAGGGTGTAGACCTCGGTCTTCTCTTCAAGGCTCTTGAGGTTGGTATTTAAGTCTACATCGATAACCGCTTGGGTAATTTGACTGATGACCGTCTCCGGACCGGAAATCTCCACATCCGTAACGGCAACAGGCTGATTATCGTGCCGGGTAGTAAACTCAGCCTTGCTCAGGTCAGTAAAATACTCCTCAGGCAGTTTGGAATCCTGTTTTGCCACCAGTACAATGGGAATTTTTTTCGTGACACGTTTTTCCACCTTCAAGGTAATCATTTCCGTAGAACTGCTCTGCACAGAAACAGAGCCGGAGGAAATATTACCCGGATACGAGATGTCATAGGACAAATCATGGGTGCCCGCAGTTTCCACATTGGTCAAATTTACAAGAACATTGATATTGTTCTCGTTCAAATCGTTGAGGATCGTCCGGTCACTTTTCAGCGACAGGGTGACCTTGGGGGTGTCACTGACCACCATAAGTCCCCGCTGCTCCAAAACATCCTTGTTCTGCAGCACCACAGGAATATCGAAATAGGTCTTTTCCGACTCGGGGCTGACAACGGTGATCACAAACAGCCATAGGCCAAAGGCCACCACCACAGAAAAAGCCATTGCAAGGAATTTATTTTTCATGATCATTTTCGTTTCCTCCCTTGCTCTTCTGCTGCTTTATTTTTTCCACCAGCTTGTTCTGTTTCATCTTCTGGAGCAATTCGCTCTGCTTGATCTTTTGGAACAGCTTTACCTCCAGGGTTTGCTCCTGGTCATCCTCCTCCGGACATAGTTCATTACGCAGCAGCCGTTCCAGGGTCTGGGGCGCCAGGTGGCGCTTGAGCATACCGCCCACTGCAACAGAAATGGCGCCGGTTTCCTCAGAAACCACAACCACCACGGCATCGGATACTTCGCTCATACCCACAGCTGCACGGTGACGGGTACCCAGGTCCAGGTTCAGACGCTCACTGTCAGACAGCGGCAGCACACAGCCTGCTGCGGCCACACGGCCATCCCGGACGATCATTGCGCCGTCGTGGAGGGCTGCCTTGGGGAAGAAGATGTTGCGGATCAAACGCTCAGACACCTGGGCATCGATCATTGTACCGTTTTTGAAATGCTCATCCAGACGGTTATCCCGGGCGAATACGATCAGCGCACCGATCTTCTCCTGGCTCATCGTTTCGCAGGCGCGGACGGTGTGGGTTATGACAGGCTCCATATCCTGGCTATGCTTTTTCCGGAAAATATCCGCCAGCTTCATATTGCTGAGGTGGTCGATCATACGGCGCAGCTCCGGCTGGAACAGCACAACCAGCGCCAGCAGTCCGATCGCCAGTATCTCCGAGAAAATATAACTCAGCGCATGCATATTCAGCGCATCCGTCAGCCACGCAACCGCTATAATGACACCTACCACCCACGCAATGCGGGAGGTTCCCGTAGAGCGGAAAAGGGGCAATAGTTTATAGATTAGAAATGCGACGATAATGATGTCAAAATAATCCGACCACCGCATCGCCTGTATTTGTTGCCAGATAGATCCAAAAATTCCCATACCTGCCCCTTCTTTCCGTGTTTTTTATATCACAATGCCATGCTTTTCGCATTTTTGGCATACCAAGCCTATTATCTATCCTATTATAGCGGATTTGTGAACTGATAGCAATAGCTATTCATAAATTTTTTACGATTGACAGACCAATTTTTCGACTTCCTGCGCCAGCATTCCCGTCTGCCAGGGCGCAGCATCGTGGCCGAAGCTGATGCGTACAGTGCCGGTATCTAATGTGCCTGCGCTTTCGTGGGCCAGTGGGGCGCAATGCAGGCCCGCCCGTACACCGATCCCCTGCTCTGCCAAAAGCCGGGCCGCCTCCTCGCAATCCATATTGGGAACAAATGACACCGTGCCGCTTTGCTTCTCCCCGGAAAACACACGAAATCCCAACTTTTCCAGTGCATCTGCGCAGCGGCGAGCCTCCCGGCACTCCCGTTCCAAAATCCGCTGTGGCGTCTGCTCCAGCACATAGGCAAGCCCGGCAGACAGGCCCGCTATACCCGGCACATTCAAGGTGCCTGCCTCCAGGCGATCCGGTAGAAAATCCGGCATATCCTGCAAAGCAGACAGGCTGCCGGTCCCACCTTGCAATAAGGGCATCGGCTCTCTTGCGCATAATAAAAGGCCCGTTCCCTGGGGGCCAAGCAGCCCCTTGTGGCCGGGCATCGCAACAAAATCTGCCCCTAATTTTTGAAGATCGATAGGCAGCATTCCCGCCGATTGAGCAGCATCTATCACAAAGGGCACGCCATACTGCCGACAAAGCTCCGCCATCTCATACACCGGCAGAATATAACCAAACACATTGGAAACATGGGTAAATACCGCCGCATCTGCGCCCTTTTTCAGTGCATTTTCAAAGGCTTCCAGGGTGTCCTCCCAGCAGAACAGCTTTCGCCCGGCAACTGTGATCTGCGCCTTTCTTGCATGGAGCGGACGGGTCACGGCATTGTGCTCAAAGCCGGAGATCACCACCTTGCTCCCCGGTTTTACCAGGGTGTTGATGGCAATATTTAAGCCGTGGGTGCAATTAGAGGTCATCACGACCTGCTCCGGTATGCAATGAAACAGGCTTGCTGCCCGCTCCCGGCAACGCAAAACCGTCTTGGCAGCAGCCATGGCGGCGGGATAGCCGCCACGGCCCGGATTGGCGCAGTTGTCCAAGGCGCACCGCATGGCCCGGTAGACCGTTTCCGGTTTGTGAAAGGATGTTGCGCCGTTATCCAGATAGATCATAGGCGCAGCTCCTCCGGTGTTCCGTCATCCCGCAAGGTATAGGCCCTGCGAAAGTGTATTCCTGCCTGCCGCAAAAATGCCGCCGAAGTCATAATATCCCGGCAATTAAGCCGCAAGCTGTAGCCGCACCCCTTTTCTTCCATCCACTTGGGTGTGCGCTGTATACTGCATTCCACTCCCGCCCGGCGCAAGACCTCCTCTGCCCGCTGGGCCGGGGTCACGGAGCGGAAGGTTATGATACAATTTTTCATAAAGAAACCCTCCCGAACCAGTTTATGTCCGGGAGGGTTATTCTGTGTGTTTTTATAGTTCTTCCAACAGGCAGACCGCGTGACAGGACATACCGCTGCCATCGCCGGTGAAACCGAGATGTTCCTCGGTGGTTGCCTTCACATTCACCTGCTGTTCCGAAACTTTCAGGGTTTCGGCGATATTCTTCCGCATTTGGGGAATGTAATCCTTCAGCTTGGGTCTTTGGGCGATCATGGTCACATCCACATTGCCCACACGATAGCCCGCTGCGTGGATCTTATCCACAACTACAGCAAGGAGCTTCCGGGAATCTGCGCCCTTATAAGCAGGATCTGTATCGGGGAAATGCACGCCGATATCTCCCAGACCTGCAGCGCCCAGCAGCGCATCGGACACTGCATGGAGCAGCACATCCGCATCGGAATGGCCCAGCAAGCCCTTTTCAAAGGGAATCTGCACGCCGCCCAATATCAAATCCCGGCATTCCACCAGCCGGTGTACATCATATCCGTGTCCGATCCTCATTGCATTTCCTCCAATAGCAGTTCTGCGATCCGCAGGTCCATAGGGGTGGTGACTTTGATGTTCCGCTCGTCGCCTTCCACGATCCGCACAGCCATTCCCATCCGCTCCACAGCGGAACAATCGTCGGTAATGGCCGCTTTATCATCCTTTGCTTTTTTCAATGCGCCTTTCAGCAGGTCATAATCAAATACCTGGGGGGTTTGAATCGCCTGCAAAGTACTTCTGTCCGGTGTCGCTTCCACCACGCCGCCCCGCACGATTTTCACGGTGTCCTTTACCGGCACACCGGGTGCTGCAGCAGCATAAACATGGGCAGTACGCACTGCTCTGTCAATCACTTCCTGGGTTATGAGGGGTCTTGCGCCATCGTGGACAGCCGCCAAACGCACCTTTTTCGACAGGGCTTTTAAGCCGTTATTCACAGACCCTGCCCGGTCTGCGCCACCGGCTACCACAGCTTTGACCTTGGTGAAATCCACGCAAAGCTCCTTGATCTTATCGATGAGATCCGGACGGGTTACAATTACGATTTCCCGGATCACATTGCTTTCCTGGAAGGCTCGGACCGTACGAACGATCATCGGCTCACCCCCAAGTTCTGCCATCACTTTATCAATGCCGCCCATACGGGAGGCATTTCCCGCCGCCACGATCACCGCGCCGCAATACTTTACCGGCAGGAGCTTACGCAAGGCCGTGGACACTTTGGAAATTTTCATATTACAGCTCCTTAATCAGCTTCTTGAAGTAGTCGCCTCTGACCATAAAATTCTTAAACTGGTCAAAAGCCGCCGAGGCAGGGCTCATCAGCACCACATCGCCCTCTTTGGCATCTGCCGCCGCCCGGTATGTAGCATCGGTAAAGTCCGCGCAATCGATGATCTCCGGATTTCCGGGAGCGTACTGCGGGGCATTTTCCACCGCTTGGCGGATCTGCTGGGCTGTTGCGCCGTTTACATAGAGCTTTTTCACCTTTTCGCAGACCACCGGGCCAAGGACATCGTAGGGAATATGCTTATCGTAGCCGCCGGCAATCAGCAAAACCTTTTGGTTAAAGCTATTGAGTCCTGCGATGGTACGGCTGGGAGAGGATGCGATGGAATCGTTATAGAATTTTACACCGTCTTTCACCCGCACCAGTTCGATACGGTGTTCCACACCGCCAAACTCCCGGGCCACCTTGCGGATCACCTCATCCGCCACAAGACCCTCCACAGCGCCGATAGCAGCCATATAATTTTCAATATTATGCACACCGGGAATCACAATATCTCGGCTATCCAGCACCGGGGTTTCGCCACGGTAAATGACGGTTCCCCGCAGGTGGATATATCCCTGCCCTTGCCGGGAGAAGAATTGGGTCATACCGTTGCCCCGGAGCTTTGCCGTGATGGCATTGTCAGCATTGAGGATCAAAGAATCTGTTTCCGATTGGAAACGGAAGATATTCTTCTTGGCCTCCACATATTCTTCCATATCCTTATGGACATCCAAATGGTTGGGTGCTAAATTGGTCACCACCGCCACGGAAGGACTGCGGCGCATATCCATCAGCTGGAAGGAGCTGAGCTCCACCACAGCATAGTCGGTAGCTTTCATATCATCCAGCTTGGGCAGCAGGGGCGTGCCGATATTGCCACCCAGCCACACAGTCTTTCCGGCGGTTTTCAGTATTTCGGAAATGAGGGTGGTGGTAGTGGTCTTGCCGTCAGAGCCGGTGACCGCTAAAATCCTACAGGGGCACAGTTCAAAGAAAATCTCCATTTCGCTGGTGACTTCCGCGCCGGTCTGCCGCAGACTCTCCAAGGCAGGATTGCCCGGGTGCATTCCGGGGGTACGGAACACCAAATCCGCAGAAAGATTATCAAGATAGCTCTCCCCCACCTGCAATTTACAACCCAGTTTTTCCAGTTCCAGCAGTTCCTCATCCAGCTTTTCCCGGGGGGTCTTGTCACAACCGGTGACGCTGCAGCCATAGCGCAAAAGTAAGCGCACCAGCGGACGATTGCTCACACCCAGACCCAGTACCACAATATTCTTCCCTCTCAGGGATGTAAAATAAGTTTCCAAAATACTTGCCATAATCAAGGTCTTCCTCTCCATAATGGGGATTTCTGCTTTCTTACTTTATAGTATATCCTTTCTGCTGCAATTTTGCAAGATGTTTGACAATTGGCGTGCAATGGGTTACAATATTTGGGCGACCGGGTCGGACAGCCGCGGCTGAGCCCCCAACGGGACTCAGGTGAGGAAAGTCCGGGCTCCACAGGGCAAGGATAACGGGTAACGCCCGCCGGGGGTGACCCCAGGACAAGTGCAACAGAGATATACCGCTTGGGGATTCCAAAGGAATCCCCAAGCAAGGGTGAAAAGGTGGGGTAAGAGCCCACCCGGCCTATGGAGACATAGGTTGGGCGCTTCGCAGAAATAATTTTTCGGCGGACAGCGAGAGATTTTGGCTCAGATCAAGCTTTGACAATCGCAGGAATACTTTGTGTATTTCAAGATTTTCAAAGCACAGAGCTGGGTCAAAAAATCCGCTGCTCCGACAAAAATTCTTTCAAGTAGTGCCCCTTAGTACGATGTAAACTCTATCCGGAGCAACGCCGTGGAGGAACAATAGGTTTGCCCGACCGTTCCGAGGAGGCGGCTGCATTCCGTGAGCAATTGCGGAAGTAGATAGATGGCTGTCAAGACAGAACCCGGCTTATAGACCCGATCGTATAAAAAAGCACCGCAATCGCGGTGCTTTTTTATTTTTCCTATTCCTTTTTGGGGGTATCAATGCTATAATAAAAACATTCTATCACAGAGAAAGGGGATTTTTATGAACCATAAACATTGGCTCGTCAGGTGGGTCGCCTTGATCCTGGCGTTCTCCCTTCTGACACTTCCCGGCTGCAAGAAGTCTGCACCTGCCACCGAACCCACCGCTACTACTGCAGCAACTGTAGCACCCACTGAAGAATCTGTAGCCCCCACTGAAACGGAATCGTCTGACGAATCCGCAAAACCTACCGAAGGGGCAGATTCCACCGAATCCACCAAGCCCTCGGCAACGAAAAAGCCTGCCGTTACCCGGCCTGTTGCCACAAAAAAGCCTGCAGCAACCGCAACCAAAAAGCCTGCTGAAACCAAGGCAACCGCTGCCACCAAGCCTGCCGAAACCAAGGCAACTTCCGCTCCCACCAATCCTGCAGCTACCGAAAAACCCACTACGGCAGCCCCCAAGCAGGGTGTCAAAAATGTCATCTTTATGATCGCCGATGGCGGTGGCTATGATAATTTCACTTTGGCTAACAAAGTCAAGCAGACTATGCAGGCTCAGGGCATCAACAAGCTTGCCGGAGCCAAGACCCAAGTCACCGGCAACCTGCTGGCCGGCCTGGGTAAGAGTAATGTAAACGGCCTGTACTTAAATGAGCTGCTGGTCGGCTCTGCCAACACCCTGCTGACCGTCAACCACGGTGCTGAAAACAACCCCAAATCCTATATAACTGACTCCGCTGCTGCCGGCACTGCTCTGGCAACCGGCTACAAAACCCAGTATACTTTCCTGGGTCTGAACGAAAAGAAAAAGCCCAAGGCATCTATCACAGAGCTTGCCCGGATGAACGGCATGGCCACCGGCCTTGTGACCACCAAATCCTATATGGACGCAACCCCCCAGGCCTTCTTCACCAGCCACTCCATCTACCGCTATGAGTACCAGGACAACAGCTTCCAAAGTCTGCTCAGCGGCATTGACGTGGTCATCGGCGAAGGCACGCTCTACGGTGATAAGTACAAGGAATACCCCACTTCCCATCCCGACCTTTCCGCCTCCACCGTGGGTTACACCATTGCCCGGAACAAAACTGAGCTTTTGTCCAAAGCCAACAGCGCTACCACCAAAAAGCTTTGGGCAGCCATCTTGGGCGCAGGCAAGACCACGGAAAATGACCGGGCCGCTGACCGCATCACCTACGATGTGGATGCAGCTGAATCCGCTGAACAGCCCTCCCTGCTGGATATGACCAAAGCCGCGCTGAAGGTTTTGGGCGACAATATCAATGACCCGGACGGCTTCTTCCTGATGATCGAAGGCGGCGCATTGGACAATGCCGCTGAGGGAGGTTGTCTGCGTGGTGCTGTGGGTGAATACTTAGCCTACGACGAGGCTTTCGGCTACTGCGTTAACTGGGCTGAAAAACGGGGCGACACCATCGTCATCGCCGTTCCCGACCACGATTCCGGTGGCTTCTCCGGCATTGAAGCCTGTGAGAAAGTCCTCATTGAAAGCATTATCACCGGCAAAATAGGCGACACCACCATTACCAGCGAAACCGGCTTTACCGCTTACAAGGATCTGCTGACCAAGGCCGGCGCAGACACCTCCAAAATGGCCTTACAGGGTGAACATACCGATATGGCAGTTCCCATCTCCCTGTATGCACCGGCAGAGGTTCGGAACGATCTGCTCACCGCTATGGGTCTTCCCACTGCAGCAGGGAAAATCCGCACCGGCTCCAACGAATACTACGCAAAGAACGAAAGCGGCGATATGACTTGGTATAAATCCTCTGCGCTGAACAACGACTACACCATCGACAACACCAAAATCGCCCCCGCCCTTGCCAAGGTTTTGAAGCTGGGTTCTTTGGACGCCGCCACCAACTCCCTGTTTGTGGCAGTTGGCAAATACAACAACCAAACCTTCTCCGGAAATTACGGCGGCGAGCTGATTTTTGCAGACACCACCCACGAAAACTACTACGCTAAGTACAACTGCAACACTTACAAAAACGGTGGACTTGCCATTAGCCGCAATGCTACCACCTATACTTTGAACGGTGTTACAAAGGATATCCCCAAGATCGGCAATGCCATTCCCAAGGCACTTTTCGTACTGGACAGCTCCGAGCAGGCTACTAAGGGAACTTTCTATGTACCCTACAGCGTTCTGAAAGACGCCGGACTAAAATAATTCCACAAAAGAAGTCGCTGACGATTGTCAGCGACTTCTTTTATTTTGTAATTGATTCAGCAGGATGTATACCACTATCAAAATTATAATTGTTGCAACAAGAATGCCGTACATTGCCGGCAACCTCACCTGTTTTTCAAAGAAATACAGGTTGCAATCCAAGGCATCTTTCAGTTCTTCAATCAGCTCTGCCGGGATACCTTCTGTTTTCATTTCCGCCAATGCACCCTGCATGGCGTGGTTGCGGGTCAGTGCCGTTCCGTAGGTGCCGGGCAGAAAAGAGATCACCTTCTGCAGACCCGGGCTAAAGGAAGAAATGGGCATATATGCGCCACAGATAAATCCGTATCCGGAGCTGACGATGGTGCCCACCGCGGAAATTTGTCCCTGAGAGGACAGAAACAGGTTGATGACCGAAGACAGAGCCGTTCCAAACAGCACCAACAGTACCACATCCAGCAGCAGGTACAGCACATCGCTCACAGACAAGTACCAGCCCGTTGCTGCCAAATAGCCCAGGCAAAGCCCGGTTGCCACCAGGCAGATCAGCAAGGTTGATAGTAACGTTGCAATGTAGTAGCTTAAGGACAGGGCCGATGCTTTTACCGGGGATATCCGCAGATCCTTAATGGTGCCGATGGCCTTATCCTGCACCATCAGAAAGTTGGAGCAGAAAGCCACGGTCACGCAGGACACCGCCAGCAAAGAAGAGATCAGCTGACCGCCTACCAGGCCATCCAACAATTTTTCCGGAAGTTTCACCGTTTCCGGCAGGTTCATCGTGAAGGAATCCCGGTAGACATTTCCTAAGAATGTAGCATACAGCACCAGCAAAATAGCGGGGGTGATCAAGGCCGTGAGGAACATACCCTTATCCTTGAAAAACAGCTTTACATTCCGTTTAATCAAGATTTTCAGCATTTTCCCCACCCCCTTCTAACTTTTTACCTGTGACATTCAAAAACACATCGTCCATCTTTCCCTTTGTGATCTCGTAATCGGTGAAAATATGGGGATGCTTCACGATCAAATCTGTGGCCTGGGCAGTATTGGACACCTGCAGACGGAAAGCATCCCGCAAAGCAGCATACGCAACGCCCAATCCCTTAACAGCCGATTCGTCCACCCCGTAAAGGGTGATAAAGTCACCGGTGTAGGTGTTTTTGAGCTCCAGGGGCGTACCTTCGGCGGCGATCTTGCCGCTGTCCAGGATCACCACATAATCTGCCTCTGCTGCCTCCTCCATATAGTGGGTGGTGAGGAAAACTGTCATACTTTCCTCCTGCCGCAGCCGGGAGATCACACTCCAAAGCAGTTTCCGGGTCTGGGGATCCAGACCCGTGGTGGGCTCGTCCAAAATAAGGATCTTGGGTCTGTGGAGCAGCGCCCGGGCAATGTCGATCCTTCTGCGCTGGCCACCGGAAAGCTTACCCACAGGCCGCTTCAGCAAATCTCCAAAATCCAGCAGCTGAGCGAGCTCTGCCAGTCTTTTCTGAAAATCTTTGCCGGTAATGCCATACAGAGCCGCCCGGCTTTGCAGATTATCATACACACTAAGTGCCTTGTCCAGTACAGAATCCTGGAACACCACACCCAGGACACCCTTGATCTGATTCACATTTTTGTCCAGGTCCGTGCCGTCGATTTCCACCTTGCCGCCATCCTTGGACAGCTGTCCGCACAGAATGTTAATGGTGGTGGACTTACCTGCGCCGTTCACACCCAAAAAGGCAAACAGCTCCCCTGTCTTCACCCGGAAGCTCAGGTCCTGCACCGCCTTTACCTCTCCAAAGGCCTTGGAAAGCCTGTCAATTTTGATGATATCTTCCATTGACACCCTCCTAAGAATATTTGATAAGTCTTTTATAACACAAAGGGGTTGCTTTTCGCAACCCCTTTTTCCTATTTGGTCATTTACAATCGTTATTCGGCTTCTGTTTGGTTTTTTTGATACAGTTCCAAGAAAATTTAATCCATTTTCTTCTTTTTCCGTAGCAAGATCACCGCTATTGTTCCGACTGCAACAATTGCCGCGCCAATCCCTGCCCAGATTAGCCAAGAGCCAGAAGTCTGTGCCTCCTGCTTATAAAGAAGCGCAAACACAGAAAAGTGGTTTGTTTCGAAGCATATCTGTCCATCTTCTACCCACGCGTTTAATGACTCAGCACTGCCATCTTCTGCCAAACAGAAGATACCCCAAGCTTTCCCCGCATCCGGCGCAAAAGGAATTTTTACCGTAACTATTCCGTCTCCAAAGCTATGAATATCAGCATCATCGCCACGGATGCTCAGATCCAGCGCAAATCCCACTTCCCTGCCTGCCACAGCTGCCTGCTGGGCATTGCTAAACCGGCTAAAATCAATGCGTTCAACCTGCGCGGCAAAGCTTTCTGCCTGGGACTGCTTCAGCAGCGCTTCAACTGCAGTCTTATCCACAACCAGATGGCAGCCATTCAATGTAACTTTTACACTTTCCCCCTCCGGCAACTGCAAAAATGTCTGCCGAGAAAGGACATTCTCCAAGATTTCTTCCTGGACAGCAGTCGTTTGCTGCGTCGATTCCTGTTCTGTGGGTTTTATAGGAGCGACTGTAGCTGCAGTCTCTTTTTTTGTTGCCGTCTCAGCAGGCTGTGTGGGCTTGGTCGGTGTGCTTCCCAGCATTGTGGCCGAGGTTGATTTTGTAGCTGTTCCACCACTGTTCGTTGCCGCGCCAACTGTCAGCTTATATGTACAGGTAATATCTCCAACTTTTGCCGTTATGGTTGCCGTTCCGCTTTTGACTGCCTTCAAGTCCAACGCAACATTGCTCTGATTGTATATCTTGAATAAGCTGCTGTCAGAAATACTCCACTGCACACCTTCTGCATAGGCATATAACGGATCTGTACGCACAGCCAACACATAAAGGCCATCACCGGGATTTTGGGCAAGGTAAATTTCTGCGGATGTGAGCGGCCGGGTCTTTTCCAGATATACCGTTTCCGCAACACCACCAACCCGGTCTGTAATCTCTATCACATATTCCTGTCCCGCATTCAGTGTGTAAATCTCCCCGTGATATTGCCCGTTTCCTGCACTAAAATCCCTTTTCGCCGATTCACCCACTATTTGAATGCTTGTCTGCGTACTCTCCCGATACAGTGCATATTCCCCTGTCTGACCGGGGGTAAAATAGTATGACTTTGTTTCTCCGGCAGATAAAGAAATACTCTTCTTCTTTTCAGTTTCCTGCCAAATCGGATATTCGTTCTTTGGCGCATCACCGGCGCGGATCCAAATTTCATCTGCATACTGCGGTCCGCTACGGGAAGATACTTCCACAAGGTATATATTGCCGGCTGTCAGGCGGTATACATGTCCTTGCTGATTGTTGGCCATCCAGCTTGTCACCATTTCCGGTGACTCGTAGCCGTCCAACTGGTTTATGTTCACCGAGTGGGAGCTATACGACTGACCTTGGGTGTACAATCCGTCCTTATTTGCCCGAAACAGATAATTCTTGCTTTCTCCGGAACTTAGATTCACAGAAACCTTTTCACCCTCTGCAATATACGGATAGTCCGGCAACAGCAACGAACCATCCCAGGGTTGTATTTTAATCGTCTGGTCATAGCTGCGGCTCTGGTCTGCTGTCTCGTCCAAATAAACATCTATAATGAGCTTCTGCCCTGCCGTCAATTCAACAACTTCATATTCTGTGCCATCGACCGTGTATGTTTGCGGCCAAGGATCTACACTGTGCCTTGTCGGTGCGGTGCTCCAAGTCAGAGCATACCTTCCAGCGGTTGCTGCCGTATAGGTAACTCTTGTTGTATAATTGGGATAAGCTGTTATTGTAACGCTGCTTTGCGCTGCATCCCAAATTACCGGCGCAGGCTCCGAATATTCCTCCGCGAACACCCCTACTGTTACAGAAATCACGAAAAGAATCCCTAATAGAATTTTACGGATTTTCAAGTTAAGCACCTTCCTTTCTTATTCAGCCCGTTATTTTTTCGCCTAATTCTGCTGAATCAGGCCGGCAACATCGCTCACAGGTAAACTGAAGGCAATGCCCTTGGCTTTTTTGTCCATACCCATTTCCTTGTAGATGGCATTGAGAACATCGTCACGAATATCTTTTTCCACCACCATCATCAGAATTTCTTTGTCCGCATGGAGGGTAATGCCAAAGAAAGCCGCTGCATCTTCATTCACAACGCCGCGCCTACGCCGATGCACAGGCCGATGAGCATGGATTTTTTCTTCACAAGGCCGCCGGTCACTTCCTCCACCTGGCTGTTCAGCACGTGGATCCGCCGGCTCAGCCACTGTAATCAGCAGCCCCAAGCCAAAGCAAGCGCCCAACAGCAGGGGCAGATTCTTTTGCCGGGAAAGGCCGGAGCCCACATGGGTACCGATGGGGGTCATTGCCAGGTCTGCGCCCATATTAAAAAGACCGATGCCCAAAACCAGCATCACAGCGCCCACAGTAAAGGTAATCAGCTCTGCACCGGAAAAGTTAAACCAAGGTGTCAGACTTAACAAATACACAATGGCTGTAATCGGCAGTGCAGAGATCAGCGCTTCTATAATTTTCGACTTCAGTTCTTTCAAATTTTCACCTACTCCCGAACATGCATTTTCATTTTATATATTATAACAGAAGAAACCTGTTTTGACCATAGCCAAATTGTAAATAAAAAACCTCCAGTCCGAAGACTGGAGGTTTTTGTTTTTAGAAAGCTATTGATTACTCGTAGATCTCAGTAACAACGCCGGAACCAACGGTACGGCCGCCTTCACGGATAGCGAAACGCAGGCCCTTCTCGATAGCGATGGGGGTGATCAGCTCAACGTTCATAACAACGTTATCGCCGGGCATGCACATCTCAGTGCCCTCGGGCAGGCTGATGATGCCGGTAACGTCGGTGGTACGGAAGTAGAACTGAGGACGGTAGTTGTTGAAGAAAGGAGTATGACGGCCGCCTTCTTCCTTGGACAGGACGTAAACCTGGCCAGCGAACTTGGTCAGAGGCTTGATGGAACCGGGCTGGCACAGAACCTGGCCGCGCTCGATTTCCTTCTTGTCAACACCACGCAGCAGAGCGCCGATGTTGTCACCAGCTTCTGCGTAGTCCAACAGCTTGTGGAACATCTCGATGTCGGTAACGACAGTGCTCTTCTTCTCCTCGCGCAGACCGACGATCTCGACCTGCTCGTTCTTGTTGATCTGGCCAC
>JAFTMI010000004.1 GCA_017452505.1 Oscillospiraceae bacterium | reverse complement strand
TCCGTACCGGTGATGCCCATGCCCACACCGATATCCGCGGACTTGATGGAAGGCGCATCGTTCACGCCGTCGCCGGTCATGGCGGTGATGGCGCCGTTGGCCTTCCATGCAGTGACGATTCTTGTCTTGTGCTCCGGCTGTACACGGGCATACACGCCGAACTTCTTTACAAACTCACAGATATCCTCATCGGAGATGGCGTCCAGCTCTGCGCCGGTGATGGCCTCAGAGGCATCGGTAATAATGCCCAGCTCCTTGGCGATGGCCACGGCGGTGTCCTTATGGTCACCGGTGATCATCACAGGACGGATACCGGCAGCCCGGCACTCCTCAATAGCAGCCTTGACCTCGGGACGAACCGGGTCGATCATACCGGTGAGGCCCACGAAGCACAACTCCTGCTCCAAAAACTCGGGGGTGTTGTCAGCAGGCTTGTTCTCCCAATCCCGCTTGGCAACAGCCAGCACACGGAGAGCCTTGTCAGCCATGGCCTTGTTGGCGGCCATGATCTCAGCCCGCTTTTCTTCTGTCATGGGCTTGGCTGCGCCGTCTTCCCAATAGGTAGTGCACCGGGCCAAAACCACATCGGGTCCACCCTTGGTATACTGGACAAACTTGCCGCCCAAATCGTGGACAGTAGACATCATCTTACGGCCGGAGTCAAAGGGCGCTTCGTCCACACGGGGGGTAGCCTTCTCCATCTCAGCCTTGTGCAGACCCACAGAATATGCAAAGTTCACCAAAGCACATTCGGTGGGCTCACCCTCGGCCTGATTGTCTTCATTCAGGTTTGCATCGGAGCAGAGAGCCATCGCGGTGGCAACCAGCTGGGTATCGCCCAAATGCTCCACAACAGTCATCTTGTTCTGGGTCAGCGTACCGGTCTTATCGGAGCAGATCACCTGGGTGCAGCCCAGGGTCTCCACAGCGGTGAGCCGGCGGATAACCGCATTGCGCTTACTCATTTTGGTAACACCGATGGACAGCACCACGGTAACCACCGTAGCCAAACCCTCGGGGATCGCAGCGACCGCCAGGGAAACCGCCACCATAAAGGTGCTCAAAACGCCGTTTAAGCTATAATCCTGCTTCATCAGCAGATTGAACGCAAAGATAAACACACAGATACCCAGCACCAGGAAGGAAAGGGTCTTGCCCAGCTTATCCAGCTTTTTCTGCAAGGGGGTCTCCTCGTCGCCGGCAGCAGCCAAAGCACCTGCGATCTTACCCATCTCGGTGTCCATACCGGTCTCAGTGATCACAGCCTTGCCTCGGCCGTAAACCACGGTAGAGCCCATATAGCACATATTCTTCCGGTCACCCAAAGGCACTTCGGAGCTGGTATCCTGCATATTGAGGGCATCGATCAGCTTGTTTACGGGAACGGATTCACCGGTGAGGGCAGCCTCTTCGATCTTAAGGCTTGCGCATTCAATGATCCGGCCGTCAGCCGGTACAGCGTCGCCGGCCTCCAGCACCACAATATCGCCGGGAACCAATTCATCAGAATGCAGAACCATCTGCTTGCCGTCGCGGATCACCTTACAGGTGGCGGCGGTCATGGTCTGCAGGGCTTCGATGGCAGCCTCTGCCTTACTTTCCTGGATAACGCCCAGGATCGCATTCAGCAGCACCACAACTACAATGATGCCCACTTCCACCAGGCCCTCCACCAAATGACCTGCATCCCGGGGCTCGGGCAGCTGCATGAAGTCAATGACAGTGGTCGCGGCAGACACCAAAGCTGCGATCATCAGAATGATCAGCATGGGGTCTTTCAGCTGTGCCAGGAAACGCTGCAGCCAGGTGGGCTTTTCGCCTTCCTTCAGCTTGTTGGGGCCGTACTTTTGCAGGCGTTCCTGGGCCTGGGCGGTACTGAGGCCGTTTTCGTCCACTTCAAGGTTCTTTAAGACCTCATCGGTAGACAGGGTGTAGGTTTTCTGCATTGTTGCACACTCCTTAAAATAATAAAAGACTTACGCACAGTTCCCCTAAAGGCTGTGCATAAGTCTCATTCTTACAAAGCATCCCGAGCTTAAAACAGCCGGCTTGACGAAATGCTACAGGCGGTCTTTCCGCCCGGAATTACTCCCTTATGTGCCTTTAATATAACAATTTTACAGAAGATTGTCAAGGGATTCCCTGTCAATTGATTTATTTTTTACAAAGCCTTCAAAAATATTCCCTCAATCGGGACTATCTTTTTTGGCGATCTGTGTGTATAATAAAGCATATATCCACGAATTGAGGTATCCCAATGAAACGACTGATGTTATGGGAGGTTTCAGTTTTGGCGGTGTTGCTGATTGCGACCTTTGTGGTCCTGGTCACATTCCCGAGCCCCGATCTCAAAGCAGAGATATCGGGTAACCCCACCGCAACCACCGGCCCCCAGCCCACAGAACCTTTTATTCCCACCTGGAACACCTACCCCGATGACAGGCAGCTGACTGCCCAGCAGTATTTTGTATATGATACCAAGGCAGATACTTTCCTGATCACCGGCGGTGATGCCATCACACAGGTCTATCCCGCCAGTATCACCAAGCTGTTTACCGCCTATGTTGCCATGCAGTATTTGGAGCCCACCGCCCAAGTTACCGTTGGGGACGCTTTGGATTATGTCGTTCCCGGTTCTTCCGTGGCGAAACTCGAGGTTGGTGACGTGCTCAGCGTAGAGCTGCTTGTGGAGGCTATGATGCTACCCAGCGGCAACGATGCGGCCTATGTCCTGGCCTGTGAAGCCGGACGGGCGATCAAAAATAACCCCCAGCTTGATGCCGGCGCTGCCAAAGATGCCTTTGTTGCGGAAATGAACGCCCAGGCTGTCGCAGCAGGTATGACCGGCACGCACTTTATGAACCCCGACGGCATTCACGACACCAATCACTACTCTACCTTCGGTGATTTAGCGATCCTCGGCAAATTGGCTCTGGGCAACAAAACCATTATGAAGTATGCCGCCACAGCCAAAGATACGGTAACCCTCCACGGTGAAACCGTTGAATGGAAAAACACCAACAAGCTTGTTGACCGCACCAACTCCTACTTCTGCCCCTATGCTTTGGGTCTGAAGACCGGACAGACTCCCGACGCGGGCAGCTGTTTGCTCTCTGCTTTCCGCAAGGATAACTACGAGCTGATCATCGGTGTGTTCGGCTGTCCCTTAGAGGAAGACCGCTTTGATGACACCCTGCAATTATTCAACCAAATCGTACTGAAATAACAAAACCCACAGGTCTAAAGACCTGTGGGTTCTTTCTTGTAGGGGAGGCATACTATGCCTCCCGAAATTACGATATGGGATTCATTGGCGGGAGGGATACTATCCCTCCCCTACAAGGAGCGTCCTTAAAAATGTCTTCTACGGGCGTTTTCTTTCATTTCCTTGGTTTGGATCAGCCGGAATTCAAATTCCCGCCGGGCTTTCAGCTTGATGGAATCCAGGATCAAGCCGCTGAAGAAAGAAATGATGGCAGCCAACAACATAAAGCAGCAGGCGATCAGCGTGGGGAAATGCTCCACAAGACCGGTTTTGATATAGGGGATCAGTACCATGGGGATAAAGAATCCCACAGCAACCGCCGTCATGATCGCCGCCAAAATGGTAAAGAAAAACAGAGGCTTAAAATTCTTGCACAGGTTGAAGATGGTTTTCAGCACCTTGATACCGTCACTGACGGTATTCAGCTTGCTCTCACTGCCCTCGGGGCGATCCCGGTACTCAATGACCACATTCTCCACAGCCATATTCATAGAAATGGCATGAATGGTCATTTCCGTTTCGATCTCAAAGCCCTTGGAAACCACCGGGAAAGTCTTGACAAACTGATAGCTGAAGGCCCGGTAGCCGGTCATAATATCCTGCACATTGGAGCTAAAAATCTTATTGATGGACCAGCGGACCAAAGAGTTACCAAAATTGTGGAAGGGGCGCTTATTCTCTGTAAAATACGTGGAGGAAAGCCGGTCACCCACCACCATATCCGCATTGCGGTTTAAGACCTTGTCAGCCAGCTCCGCAGCAAATTCCGCCGGATAGGTATCGTCGCCGTCGGCCATAATGTAGCACTCCGCATCAATATCCCGGAACATACTGCGCACCACATTGCCCTTGCCCTGGCGGTACTCATAGCGCACCACAGCGCCGGCCTGGCGGGCGATCTCATCGGTACCGTCGGTGGAGTTATTATCGTAAACATATACGGTGGCCTCGGGCAGCACACGCTTAAAATCTGACACCACCTTGGCAACAGTTTTGCTCTCATTGTAGCAAGGCACCAATACAGCGATCTTATCCATAGCGTTCCCTCCTGTCAGTTTTTCTTTATGATACCATAGCTTTCCCCAAAAGGAAAGAAATTTTTACTTTTTGTCTTTCAGCTGGATGAAGATTCCCAGCACGATCAGACACAGGCCGGCAACAGACCATACCGTGGGCATTTCTTTCAGAAATATCGCCACCCATACCAAGGACAAAAAGGGTGTGATATACGCCAGATTGGACACCTTTGCAGTGTTGCCCTCCTTAAGAGCCAGCGCCCAACAGGTGCTGGCCAAAGCCATGCAGCACACGCCGTTCCAACCAAAGCCCAAAAAGGCAACGGGCGCAATATCCCAGCTCACGCCTCTTAACAGCGACACTGCCAGGCTCAACACAAAAGACGCAACAAACCCCAGCATCATAGCGAGAGATCTGTCATAATCCCATTTTTTAATAAGCGCTGTGAATGCGCCATAGCTTACCGCACCGGCAACGCACATAGCCGCACCCGTCAGAATATTGCCGTTAAATTGCAAAATATCCTTTCCTGCCACAGTAAATACACCTAAAAAGGACATAGCAAAGGCCGCGATCTTTCTGCCGGTCAGCTTTTCTTTCAGCAGAATACAGGCAAACACCACGCTCATAATGGGCCATAGATAATTGACGATAAAGGCCTGGGATGCGGGCATCCGGGCCGTACCGCCATAGTAAAACACATAGTAAAGAAAATTGCCCAACAAGCATGGACCAATGGTCTTCACATAATCCATTGCCCGGAAGCTGCGCAGCTGCTTGAGCCGTCCGGTCAGCAGATTTACCGCAAAAAGAGCGACGGCTGCAAGCAATGCACTGCTGCAGAGGACTTGATATTTATCCATCGTGCCCAACAGCAGCTTGGACACAGTTGCCACCGTAGACCAGCAAAAAATGGCCACGGTGGCAAATATGTATGTTTTTTTCATTATCTGCCCACACCTCTTGCGGTCACGGCAATGCGGTCAATGACAGTATCGCCGTCCACCAAATAGATCTTATCGTGCAGATTCACAGTGGAGCAGCAATGGCCTGGGATCAGCAGCATTCTTTCCCCCACAGTCTTCTTTTCGGAATATCCGTGGAGCTGGAAATGCTCCTCGCTGGCCACGATCTCCCGGACAGTACCCTGGCAAGGCACAGGCATGCCCTGGTCCACACCACAGGTCTTCACCCCTGCATCCAACACGGTCAAATCATCCTTTTGGCTCACCACAGTGCTCAGCAGAAACAAAGCATTTTGAAAGGGCAGGTTCAAATTGCGATAAACCGCATCCATAAACAGATAGCTGCCTGCCTGGAGCTCCGTATACAGACCTTCCATTGCCTTGATCTGGGCTGTGCCGGTGCTGCCGCCGGAAACCGTCTTCACTTCCACGCCGTTTTCTTTCAGATAGCTCAAAAGCTCCCGGAGTTTTTCATAATTGGCGGCGGTCATCGCCTCCCGCTCCTGCCGATCCTCCACGTGGGAAATGTGACCGGCATAGGCCTGGATACCGGCAAACTCCAGGTTGTCGCCGGCAATAATATGCTTAGCCAGCGCCAAAACATCTTCCTTGGCGCTGACACCGCAGCGCTGCATACCGATCTCAAACTCCACAAAGCAATGGACAATATTGCCCGCAGCCTTAGCCGCCGCAGAAAAATCCTGCACATTCTCCACGCTGTCCACACATACGGTCAAACAGCAATTGCCTGCCAGGTCCGCTGCCCGGCGAATCTTCACAGGGTCCACGATCTGATTGGCGATGAGGATATCCTCCACGCCAATATCGCACAGGTCTTCCGCCTCGCTGAGCTTGGCACAGGTCATACCCACCGCGCCATTTTTTATCTGCCATTTGGCAAGGGCAGCGCATTTGTGGGACTTGTAATGAGGGCGCAGCTTCAGTGTCGTGCCCGCCAATACCTGCTCCATTGCCTCTGCATTGGCCTTTAAAATATTCACATCCAGCACCAATGCCGGGGTGGATAAACCGGAAATTTTCATAGGAGATCCTCCTTTTCTTTACTGAGGCTACTATAGCACAACTTGCCAAAAAAGCAACCCCTCTGCCAAGGGCAAAGGGGTTTGTATTTACTGATCTGCCAACAGGAATCGGAATACGATCCGGTTGGATTCATCGGCATTTACCGAGCCATCCTCACCGAAAATGGGGTAGTCATAGGCGCAGCCCCTAAACCGGATCTCTTTTTCCAGATCCACCTTCTGATTTGCGCAGCACTTTGCCACGGCATCTGCCCGACTTATTGACAGCATTTGGTTATAGGAATACGTCCCGGTCACGCCGGTATGTCCTTCAATCACAATGCAGGAAATGTACTTAGCATACGCTTCTTTTAAGACCACAGCAGAATACGCATCCACAAAGCGCTGCAAATATTCCTGACCTTCCCGGGTTATTTCCTGGCTGTCCGTTCCAAACAGGCGGTCAGCCTCCAGGGTGATCTCACCGCGGACAAAATCGAAGCTTACCGGGATCTCTCCAGCCACGCAAGCCTGCTCTATTTCCGCCAGCATGTTGATTTTGACTCTGGCAAGCTTTTCCCTCTGCGGATCGGAGATCAAATCTTCATTTTCCACATTTGCATATTTGCGCGCCCTGTATTCCTCCTCGGATACCAAATAGGAATAGCAAGTCCCGTCAACGATCAGATGGAAGCCGGAAAAGCCATTGAAGCCGTAACCGGTGCAGGGAATCAGCTTGCCGTTGATCACCCGCAGATCCTTATGCAGAATCTCTCCTGAGTGGTAGGCGCTCTTGGTCCAGGTGATAGAAAAATCGCCGGTGGTTTTGTCAAAGGTCACCGCCGGATCTACCGCCCGGACATCGTTTGTGAGCATTACTTCGATGCGGGTGCCTTCCTCCTGCTCATAAAGAACAAAGCCTTCCAGATTCTCATACTGCCGGCTTTGGTCTTGGGCGAAGCCGGCCACATACAGATCGGACGCCTTATAGCCGTTTGCCAAATACTCCCGCCGGATGCCGTTGCAATCCAAGGTCAGCTTGCCGCCATCGTGGAGGAAATGATACCGGGCATATACATCGCCAACGGTGGCATTGTACTGCTCATCCACGGACAGCTCGTAAAGCGTCAGCACATCGTCCCGAATCTCATAAACCAGGTTGCACAGCTGGGTATTGCCGTCGGGCTGGACAAAGGTCATCTGGGCCACATTCATGCCTAAAAGCTCCTCCAGCTTTTGGAATCCCTCCTCAGACAAATCTCCGAACTCTTCCATATAGACCTTGCGGAACATGGCTTTGCCCGTTTCGGTATAAGGGCTGTAGTATTTATCTTCGTAGGAAAAGGTGCTCATAAACTGGCTGTAGCTGCCCATCTGAATGTCCACCGGCAGCACCGACAGTTGCAGCGGACCGTATTGGGAAGAAACATTCACATAGGCCATATCCTGCCGGAAGACTTCCGTATCCTTGGCAGAATCGCCGGTATAAACATAGGTAGAGGCCTCGTAATAGCCCCAAAGCATCTGGTCAAAATGCTTGCCGCCAAACACATCGTTTCCCCCAATGAGGGGTTTTGTGGAATTGGTCGGCTTGGGCGCAGATGTAACAGGCTCCTGGGCCTTTTTGCCGCAGCCGGAAAGGGTCGCCAGTAAAGCGATTATCAAAATTGCGCAAACTGCTTTTTTCATAACCAAGCCCCCTTTCCCAAGATACCGCAAGTATAGCACACCCCCAAAAACCTGTCAATTACAGCAGTTCAACCTCTCCCAGGGTGGTTTTGGTGATATACGAGTCCTTAAAGCCCCGCAGCTGGACCATATGAGGCTGGGCAATGTGGGTCTGCTGATGGGCCTTAGACTCCCACTGCTCAATGAGCAGCAGCGCATTGGGGTCTTTTTCGGACAGGTAATAATCATAACGAATGCAGCCGTCCTCTGCCCGGATAGCCTCCAAAATACCGGTGTCCTTCACCTTTTGGATAAATGCTTCCCGCTTGCCGGGTAGGCAGTCGAATTTCACATAGATGGTGTACATAGTAACCCCTCCTTTTTTCCATATATTGTACCACAGGAATCCCCACATTACAACAAAAACCCCCTCGGATTACACCGAGGGGGGATACTGAAAAATATCAGCCGTTTACATTGTAATGTGCATTCATCTTGTTGACGGCCTTGAACATCTTATGCAAGTAAATAAACGGGCCAACAACGATCAGGCTGCCCAGCACATTCCACAGCCAAAAATCTGCTGCGCTGAAGCTGTAGTCCACGCCGCGCCGCTTCAGCTCTGCACCGATACGGTTGGAAATCTTATGAGACCAAACGATGCTGGCAATACCACAGGTGATAGGTGCCACAATAAAGAACAGCAGGCAATAATGCATGGTCTTTTTGCCGTCATATCTGGATGCAACCACATTGATGTCAGTGGAAACAGCAGACATAACCACCAGCGGATAAATGCCGAATGTAATCAAAGACAGCAAAATCGTCTTCAGCAGACCCTTATTTGTCTTCAATTGGCCGACGGGAGCAGTGTTAACAGTGTTTTCCATAGTTTCTACCTTTCTTTCTCTAACTTATTCTGACACAAGCTATTATGCTTGTATCATTTTTATTTTAGGATATAATGTCCAAAAAGTCAATAGTTTAACGCAGATTCATTGTATCTTATTGCCAATTTCTCCCTGCTATGAAACAACCCCCTTGGATCACTCCAAGGGGGTCGTTTTGAAATTCAGCGCAGGCCGATAAAAACAGACAACGCCGCAAACAGCAGCAAGCTCACCACCGTCATGGCGGAAAGGGCCGAGGAGATACTCACCCGCTCCGACGGCTCATCAGCAAATACCGGGATCACATAGGGGGGCGGCAAGATCACCATCAAAAGGGCCGCGCCCTCAAACATCATACCGTCCAGGACCGTCCGGTTCAGCAGGACCATAACCGCCAAAATCACTGCCATGACACCTAAGCGCATAGCTATGTAGCCAACGGTCTTTTTCCAGGGTATCTCTCCCAGCACCAGATCATAGCCCACGGTGAGCAAAATCACCATGCCCGTAGGCGCGGACAGAAAATCGCAGGTAGCGTCCAAAAGCCTGCCCACATTGGGCACCCGGTACAGCCCGGTCACGCCCAAAATCACACCGGCAAACACCGCCCACAGAATGGGAGATGTGACCATATCCCTGGCAATAGCCCGGAAATCGGTCTTGCCGGACAGGAGGATCTTAAACAAGGTGAACACAAACAGGGTCTGTCCCAGATCCAGCACCGCAAAGGTCGAAACACTGTGCTCCGGGAACAGCAGCACAAACAGGGAGTAGCCCAGCATACCCGCCTCAAAGCCGGAGGCCAGGAATGGGGCAAGACGGCTTTTCACCTTGCATAGCCGCAGGATCACAAAGCCCAGCGCCAGCGCCACACAGCAAAGCACAAACACCATGGTGGGCAAAACCAACGCGGCCCTATTGTAATCGGCAGAAGCAAAGGCGCTCAGCAGCACAAAGGGCAGGGTGACATTGATCACCAGCTTTTTCATGGCATCGATGCTGTCCCGGGTGAGAAACTGGGTTTTCCGGGCAAACACACCCACACCCAGCGCCAAAAACACCGGCAGCGCCGTCTGCAAAATCGTGATCAGCTTATCCATTACTTAATAACACCCTTTTGCAGGATGATATTGGCATAAATTTCAGTTTCGCCGGTCTGCAGAATGCAGTAGCAATCCTTGGCCTCGTCGTAGAACTTAAACCGGTCGATATTGCCCACGGCCTCGGCGCCACGGTCATCGTACTTGGCGATGATATCCTTGTAGGTCTGCCAAACAGGGATCACCAGATCCTTGTCGCAGTCCATCTTTTCCATCAGAATGGCAGGCTTTTGCACATAGGTATCCAGAGGGAACACCTGCAAAATGGCGTCTAAAATCTCGGGAACGCCGTGGCCGTCTGCCCGCAGGAAAATAGCGTTCTTGGCCTTTGCCATAGATGCGCCGGGGAAATTGCCGTCGCCGATACAAATGCGGTCGGAGTGGCCCATTTCAGCCAAAACCTTCAAAAGCTCGGGAGAGAGGATGGGGGGGATATTCTTCAGCATAATTGATTACCTCCAAATTGGCAGAGGTGGCGGCCATCAGACCGCCACCCCGGTAGAATTACTTATACATAGGACCGTAGGTAGCGCAGGCGCGGTAATCCTGGCCTTCCTTGTCCATACCGAATGCGTTCCAGCAAGCGGGACGGTAGATATCGTCCTCGGGAACGTTGTGCATACATACGGGAATACGCAGCATGGAGCACATGGTGATCAGATCGGCACCGATGTGGCCATAGGAGATAGCGCCGTGGTTGGCGCCCCAGTTCATCATGACCTCATAAGCGGTCTTGAAGGGAGAACCTTCCTTGCCGTCGCAGCGAGGTGCAAACCAGGTGCAGGGCCAGGTGGGGTTGGTACGCTCCATCAGAGTATCGGAGACCTGATCGGGCAGGTTTACAGTCCAGCCCTCAGCGATCTGCAGCACGGGGCCCAGACCCTTCACCAGGTTCAGACGGATCATGGTGCAGGGCATTTCGGCCTTGGTGGTGTAGTGGCTGGAGAATCCGCCGCCGCGGAAGTTATCCTGGCCGGCCTCGCACCATACGGTAGCGTCGGTCATCTTCTTGATGTCCTCGTCGGTGACTTCCCACCACTTCTTCATAGTGGGATTGCCATTCTCGTCGGTGCAGACACCGGAAGCATCCAGGCAGGCTGCGCCGGAGTTTAAGAGGTGAATGATACCGTTAGACTCAGCGGCCTTGCCCTCCAGCTTGTAGCCGGTAACACGCTCGGTAGCCTCGCCGGACCAGTAAGTACGCACGTCAGCGAAGATCTGAGCCCGGTGGGTCAGCAGACGCATCATCAGCATGCCCATACCGTTGAGGATGTCGTTCTCAGTAGCCAAGGTGTAGGGCTCGCGGGCGCCTTCGTAGTCGAAGGTAGAGCTGAGCAGTGCCTCGGGGTAGTCGCAGTTGGGCCAATGGTCAGTCCACTGACGCTGACCCTGGAAGCCACCGGCGATGGCATTGTGGCCAACCTTCTCTTCCTCGAACTTGTCGGACAGATTGGGGTTGCCGGCCATCAGATCCTTGATGATGCAGTACATCTTAACAGTGAACTCCCACTGCTTTTCCTTCTCTTCGGGTGTGAACTTGATGCGAACCTTCTCGCCCAGGAAATCCACTTCCTCGGGGTTGTCGTCGCGGCCTTCCTTGCAGTGCTCCTTGGTCCAGGCCAGAGCCTTCTGGAACTCCTCTTCGTTGTAGATGCCTTCTTCCATACGGCGCAGAATTTCCACCTCGTCGACGGATTCCACACGCATACCGAAGTACTCTTCCATCATAGCCTGATCCATAATAGAGCCGGCAATACCCATACACTGGGAGCCGATCTGCAGGTAGGACTTACCGCGCATGGTTGCCACCGCCACAGCAGCGCGGCCGAAACGCAGCAGCTTTTCCTTAACATCGTCGGGCATCTGCGTGACCTGGTCACGGTCCTGGACCTCGTGGCCGTAGATGCCGAAAGCGGGCAGGCCCTTCTGTGCGTGGCCGGCCAGAACGGCTGCCAGGTACACAGCGCCGGGACGCTCAGTACCGTTGAAGCCCCAAACACCCTTGATGGTGTGAGGATCCATATCCATCGTCTCAGAGCCGTAGCACCAGCAGGGGGTGACGGACAGGGTGATGGAAACGCCTTCCTTCTTAAACTTGTCAGCGCAGGCAGCTGCCTCGGGAACACGTCCGATGCAGGTGTCAGCCATAACCACCTTCACGGGCTCGCCGTTGGAGTAGAAAAGATTCTCCTCAAAGAGCTTCTTTGCGGCCTCTGCCATTGCCCAAACCAGGGGCTCCAGAGATTCACGCATCATCTGAGGGCCGCGGCGGCCGTCAACGATGGGGCGAATACCGATTACAGGATAATCGCCGATGTATCTGTTCTTTGCCATTTTAATTTCCTCCTAAAATAAGTATCTATAAAAATGTATGTTACACATTATTATATACAGACTAAAAATTTATTTTGTCACGATCTTGCACTTAAGCCTTTGGGTGCGGGGCTCTCCGTTAAAGCCCTCGATCCGCTCCAGCAGATACCGGGCCGCGATCTGACCGATGGCCTGCTCCGGCTGCTGGACAACCGTCAGGGGTTCTTTCATCATAGAGCACACATCCGCCCGGTCAAAACCGACGATCTCCACTTTTCCGGGAATCTGCGCGCTGTACTCATGGAGCGCCGTAACCACACCCATTGTAATGTCGTCGTTCGTCGCGATGATCGCCGTGGGGGGCTCTGCCTTCTTCATAAGCTTTTCAAAGCCGTGATAGCCGGTGGCAAATTCATTTTTACTGGATATGACAAACTCTTCATTATATAATATATTGGCATCGGACAGGGCTCTTAAGTACCCCACCATACGCTCCTTGGCGGTATAGACGGATTTGGGGCCGGTGATAATGGCCACCCGAGTATGTCCCTTGTCAAGAAGTCCGGAAACGGCCTCGTAGACCACCTCCGCATTGTCAACCAGTACCGCATCCACCTCCACACCGGGAATGATCCGGTCAACCAGTACGATGGGAATGCTGCAGTGGGCGGTCAGCTCATTGAATTCATCTGCGGACAGATCCTCCGGGGCGTAGATCAATCCGTCAATGCCGCAGCCCAGCATAAATTTCAAATTATCCCGCTCCATACCGTGGTTGGCGCCAAAGGAGGAGATCAGACAGTGGTAATCCTTCTCCCGGACCACCCGGGACAGGTTGGTCACCACATTGCCGTAAAAGGAAGCAATCATATCCGGGATCAGTACACCGATGCTCCGGTTGTGGCCAGTCTTCAAGCTGCGGGCGAAGGGGTTTGCCCGGTAGTCCAGCGCTGCGATTGCCTTTTCAATGGATGCCACATTTTCCTTGCGGACATTGCCACCGTTGATGTACTTGGAAATGGTAGAGGGCGCAACACCGGCCATACGGGCCACATCTTTGATCGTTGCCATAAATCCCCCTCCTTTCCCCAAAATCGCGAATCGGTTCGCGCATTTGCATCCCCGTTCGCTTTTTCCTTTTCTTTATAATACAAAATGTTTTTTGTGCTGTCAATACAATTTTTTCGAAAAAACCCTTGATTTTTTATGCAAGGTTTATTATAATAGCAACATAAGGAACGTGTGCAAGGATTTGTTGGATATGTGCCACAAAACGAATCGATTCGTTTTGTGCAACTTGCAAAAAACCTCTGCACTTTCCTCTTTTTTCTCAATCGGGTCTGCTTTTCAGGCGGTCGTTTCCCCGCAAAATGCACGGACCTTTTGAAAACGATTTTGCTATTATACATTATAAGAAAGGTGTTGTTTGTATGGGTGAAACAATTCTGCAAATGCAAGGCATACAGAAATATTTCTCCGGCGTGCACGCACTGAAAGGTGTCGACTTTGAACTGAAGGCCGGCGAAGTCCATGCGCTCATGGGCGAAAACGGTGCCGGTAAGTCCACCCTTATCAAGGTGCTCTGCGGCATCCACAAGCGGGACGGTGGTTCTGTTGCCCTGTTCGGCAAGGATGTAAACTTCCATAACATTGCCGAGTCCCAGGCAGCCGGTATCAGTGTGATTCATCAGGAACTGAATATGATGAACCATCTGACCGTTGCACAGAATATGTTCATCGGCCGCGAGCCCAAGAAGGGCATTATGATCGATGACAGCCGGATGATCTGCGAGGCTAAGGCCCTGTTTGACAGGATCGGCGTGAAGATCGATCCCACAGTAAAGCTGGGCGAACTGACCGTCGGCAAGCAGCAGATGGTGGAAATCGCCAAAGCTGTTTCCCGGGACTGTAAACTCCTGGTTCTGGACGAGCCCACCGCTGCACTGACCCAGCCCGAAGTGGAAGAGCTGTTCAAGATCATGAACGACCTGCGGGACAAGGGCATCGGTATGATCTACATCTCCCACCGTATGGACGAAATCAACCGCATCTCCGACCGGGTCACCGTTATGCGTGACGGTGAGTATGTAGGCACTGTGAACACCGCTGATGTGACCAAGGACGATATCGTGAAGATGATGGTCGGCCGTGTCGTCATGGGCGATAAAAAGGAAGCCAGCACCGTTCCTGCGGATGCTCCCGTAGTTTTGGAAGTTAAGAATCTGAACGCCGGCAAGGCCGTTAAAAATGTCAGCTTCCAGCTCCGCAAGGGTGAGATCTTGGGCTTTGCAGGTCTGATGGGCGCCGGCAGAACAGAAGTTGCCAGAGCGCTCTACGGCGCCGACCCGCGCCAGACCGGTGAGATCTACATAAACGGCAAACCCGTAAACATCAAGACT
This sequence comes from Oscillospiraceae bacterium, assembly GCA_017452505.1. Taxonomy (GTDB): domain Bacteria; phylum Bacillota; class Clostridia; order Oscillospirales; family Oscillospiraceae; genus Faecousia. The sequence goes on along the minus strand of JAFTMI010000004.1, from coordinate 10,545 downwards.
CCCGAGCAGGCTGTTAAAAACGGCATCTGTTATTTAAGCGAGGACCGGAAGCGCTACGGCTTGATGCTGGGCAAATCCGTTTCCGAAAACTCCGCCATTGCTTCTTTGGATAAATTCATCAAGGCTGGTTGGATCGACGACAAGGAGATCGCAAAGGTAGCAGCAGAAACTAATGGGCTTCTGCGCACCAAGACCCCCTCTATGGAACAGCTGCTGAAGAACCTCTCCGGCGGCAACCAGCAGAAGGTCATCATCGCTCGCTGGCTGATGAAGGACTGCGACATTTTCATCTTCGATGAGCCCACCCGCGGTATCGACGTGGGCGCCAAGAGCGAAATGTACACCTTGATGGAAGACCTGGCTGCCAAGGGCAAGTCCGTGATTATGATTTCTTCCGAGCTGGCTGAGATCCAGCGCCTCAGCGACCGGATCATCGTGATGTGCGAAGGCCGGATCACCGGCGAGCTGGACATTGCCGATGCCACCCAGGAAGAAATTATGAAATACGCCACCATGCGTGACTAATATTATGTAAGAAGGGATAAGTACGATGAAAAAAAAGTTTAAACTTCAACAGAACATCATTATGCTCATCGCTATGGTGGTTCTCTACGGTCTGTTCAGCCTGATCAACCCCAACCTGCTCAAGGATAAATACCTGTTCCTGAGTATGATCCAGCAGTTCGCCCCCTACGCTATCATGGGCCTGGGCGTCACCTTCGTTATCGCTACCGGCGGTATCGACCTGTCCTTAGGTACTGTGACCATTGCTTCCGCCGTTCTGGCCGGTAAGCTCTACACTGAGGGCGTGCTTCCCCTGTGGGCAACCATTCCCGTGATGATTTTGATCGGCACTCTGTGCGGTCTGCTGAACGGCTTGATGGTCGCAAAGCTGAAGATCCCCGCATTTATTGCCACTTTGGGTACTATGATGGTTTCCCGCGGCCTGTCCGCTCTGATCGCCGGCGTGCCCAACATCTTCTACCCCACCGGCACCTGGTTCAATAAGAGCTTCTCCAACTTCAACAACTTCCCCATCGGCATTGTTTGGGTGTTGGGTCTGATGTTCATCTGCATGTATGTAATGTACAAGAACAAGGCCGGCCGCTATGTCCTGGCCATCGGCTCCAACGAGGAAGCTACCCGCCTGTCCGGTATCAACACCGACAAGTATAAGATCTTCGCTTACACCACCGCCGGTATGTTCTGCGGCATCGCCGCTATCTTCTGGTCTGCTGCATTCCCCACCGTGGCCTGTGCTACCGGTAACGGTATGGAATTGGATGCCATCGCAGGCGTTTACATTGGCGGTACTTCTTCCGCCGGCGGCGTTGCTTCCGTCTCCGGTTCCGTCATCGGCGCAGCCCTGTTGGTTGTGATCCGTAACGGTCTGAACATGGTTCTGGCAAAGCTGGGTCTGAGCCTGAACTCCACCTATGTGACTTACGTTTTGACCGGTATCATCGTTGTGGTCGCCATCCTGATGGACATCATCAAGACCAACAACCAGAACAAGGTCAAGATCGAGAAGGTCGAAGAGGCTGCAAAGGCCGAAGCCCCCAAGGCTTAATTTCCGTATAAGTGTGAGCCAAAGGCCCACTTAGAATAAAAAACAAATAATTTAATTTTAGGAGGAAAACACAATGAAAAAGCTTATCGCATTGCTTCTGGCGCTGGTTATGGTGCTGGGTCTGGCTGCCTGTGGCGCTAAGGAACCCGCTACCACTCCCACCGGTGACACTCCCGCTCCCGACGCAGACAAGACCGAAAAGACCATCGCAGTTGTTGCTAAGGGCGAATCCCACGCTTTCTGGCAGGCCGTTAAGGCTGGCGCTGAGGCTGCAGGCAAGGAAAAGGGTTACAAGATCACTTTCCAGGGCCCCGCATCCGAGACCGCTGCTGACGTTCCCAACCAGATCACCATGGTTCAGACCGCTCTGTCCAACAATGTTGACGGCCTGGTCCTGGCTACCATCGGTACCGGCTTCACCGATCTGCTGAAGCAGGCATACGACAAGAAGATCCCCGTTGTTAGCTTTGACTCCGGCATCTGGGCAGACGACGTTGCTGCTCTGGACTCCGCTAACAAGAACCCCATCCTGGCTAACGTAGCTACCTCCAACCTGGCTGCTGCTGCTGTTGCTGCTAAGCCCATGTTCGAAGCTATCAAGGCTGACATCGCTGCTTCTGACAAGTATGTTGTTGGTGTTATCCAGCACGACCAGACCCAGACCGGTGTTGACCGCGCTAAGGGCTTCATCGACGAGTTCAAGAAGCTGGCTGACGCTGACGAGACCACCAAGGGCAAGTACGAGATCGCTCACGAGATCAAGGACGGCGACGCTAACCAGGCTTACGTACAGGCTCTGGAAGCTCTGTACGAGAAGGGCGCTAAGGCTATCTTCATGTGCAACGAGGGTGTTGTAAAGCAGGTTTACGACGCTACTGCCGCTGCTGCCGGCAAGTACGACGCCATCAAGTTCTGCGGCTTCGACGCAGGCACCAAGCAGATCAACTGGATCAAGGCTGACAAGGGTCCTCAGCTGCTGGGTTCCGTTGCTCAGGACTCCTTCAACATCGGCTACAACGCTGTTCTGGAGTGCATCAAGGCCGTTGAAGGCGGCAAGGCTGAGAAGGTTGACATCGCCGGTGCATGGTACGACAAGACCAACATCGACCAGATGATCAAGGACAACCTGGTTTACGAAGGCTAATCCCTAACAAACTAACAGGTTGATTTCTAACCAACACAAAACCCCCGGCTCAGCCGGGGGTTCTTTTTACGCCTTCCCTGTAGCACTCTTTTCGTAGGGGCGGGATAGTATCCCGCCCGCATCACCGTGAGACGATCCATTGTCGATGCTCCCGGGAGGGATGATATCCCTCCCCTACGAGTGGCAGAATTCTGTCCTGCTTTTTTTGTCGAATTTTGTCGCTTTTTGTTGCAATGTGGGGTGTTTCCTATTATAATGTATTTTAGGAAATTATTGTGACCAATGTAGGAGTGCGGAAAAAGTGAAACAGACAAGTTCCAAGATTTTTGCTGCAATTTTGCTGATCATATGCATAGGCGCATGTCTCTGTAGCTGCGCCAAAACGCCCAAATTTGCAATTCGTTTTTATATTGGCGATACCCTCCACAGCCAGCAGACAGTCTCTGCTGGAGAATGCCCCACCCAGGTAACTGCGGAAGTTGCCGGAACTGTATTCCGTGGGTGGCAAAACGCCTCCGGCGAGATGGTCGATGTGACTGCCGTGCCTGTCACCCAGGACAAAGATTACCAGGCTGTTCTTCACCCGGTATTGGATCAGCATGCCCCTTATCTGTTTACCGACGAGGCAGATTTTGCCCGCCCTGGCGATCCTCTTACCTGGAACGAGCTAACTTTAGCCCTTAACGCTCTGGCAAGTGAAACCGCAAAACAGCAATTCCCCACCCTGCCCACCGGCAGTGACCCCATCACCTACAATGAGATCCGCAAAACTTTGTCCTCTTTTTTCCCCGCTGATGAACTGAATCAGGCCTTTTCCATTGGCGGAACGGCGAAGCTTTCCCGTCAAGAGTTTGCTGTGGGAATGAATAAGCTGCTGAAACGGGGCACAGAACAGGTGACATTGCCTGCAGATGTTAAGCTGCCCGTGGATCTGTTCCGGGGGCAGACCGGCACATACGATATGCTGGAAGCAATCGTCCCCCACGAGACCGGCGCAGAAGGCATTGCCTGGCAGGATGCAGCTCTTCCCGAGCTGCAGCCCGGTTTTCTGAACATTAACGGCTGGCTGTATTACGTGCAGGAGGACGGTCAATTCCTCCGGGGTGGTGATGTGGATACGCTGCATTTTGGTGCCGATGGCCGTTATACCTGCGGCGATGCCGAGCTGGACGCCTTGGTAGCCGAGATCCTTGCCCGGCTGATTGCGGAAAATCCCGATATGGACAAGCTGCAGCTGCTGCGCCAGTGTCAGATCTATTGCCGCGACACTTTCGAATACCTGCGCCGCAACTCTTACGAATTTGGCATCACCGGTTGGGAGATCAAAGACGCCAAAGACATCATTAAAACCGGCAGAGGCAACTGTTACGGTTTTGCCGCCGCATTCTGGGCGCTGGCTCGGGGCTTGGGCTACGAAGCCTATGCCATCAGCGGCACTTGTCTGAGCGATAACCAGCCTCATAGCTGGGTTATGATCCCCTTTGACGGGGAGGAGTTTTTCTTCGATCCGGAATGGGAATGGGCATACCACGACCGCAAAATCTATGACAAAGAAATGTTTATGATCTCCATGACCCAGGCAAAGTATTGGACTTACAAATGGACACCCCATTGGTAACAGGAAGGAGTCTGTATGGGTACAGATAGTGTCGTATTTCTCAGTTGTTTTTTGCCCCTGACAGTACTCCTGTACCGGCTGATCCCCGGTAAAAAGCCCCGTAACATCCTGTTGCTGGGCGCAAGCCTGCTGTTTTACTGCTTTGGCGGTTTGGCAGGCCTTGCCATACTGCTGGTCTCAGCCGGGATAAACTACCTGTTTTCCAAACTGATCGCCCGGGGCGGAAAGCTTCTGCTCGGCATAGCAGTGGCTGGAAATTTAGCCCTTTTGATTGCCTATAAGTACCTGAATTTCTTTTTGCAGGACGTTTTTGGCTTCCAAACAGAGCTATCCCTTATCGCGCCTTTGGGCATTTCCTTCTTTACCTTCAAGAGCATCAGCTATTTGGTTGACATTTACCGGAAGAAGACCGGCCACGGCAGCTTTTGGCAGTTTTTGCTTTATATTTCCTTCTTCCCCCAGGTAACGGCAGGCCCTATTTCACGCTTTGACGATTTTCAAAAAGCACTTGCGCAGCCGGACACAAGCTTTGATGCCTTTGCCCAAGGCCTGCGGCGATTTGTTATCGGCCTGTCCAAGAAACTGCTGCTGGCAACAGTACTGGGCACAGCTGCAGACCGTGTATTTGCGCTGGATGGTGGAGCGCTGTCCTCAGCCCTGGCTTGGGTGGGCGCTGTTTCCTACCTGCTGCAAATCTATTTTGATTTTTCCGGCTATAGCGATATGGCCATTGGTTTAGGATTGGCCTTCGGCCTTACCACCCCGGAAAACTTCCGCTATCCCTACATTGCCCCCACCGTGGGCGACTTTTGGCGGCGGTGGCACATTTCCCTGTCCTCCTGGTTCCGGGATTATCTGTACATTCCCTTAGGTGGCAACCGCAAGGGAAAAATTCGCACTGCACTGAACAAAGTAATCGTGTTCACCCTCTGCGGTATTTGGCACGGTTCTGCCTGGACATTCTTAGTTTGGGGTCTTTGGCACGGACTGTTTGCCGCCCTGGAGAGCGTACTGCCTGTAAAAAAATGGACCAGCCGTATTCCCGGCAGGATCGTCGGACACATCTACACCTTGCTCGTGGTAATGCTTGGATTTGTGATGTTCCGGGCACAATCGGTAGAGCAGGGCATACAGATCATCTGTGCTATGTTTGCCGGCGCACCCGCTATTCCCTCCGCCACGGTGCTCCTGCACCGGATCTTCACGGGAGAATATGTACTTGCGCTGTTATGCGGCGCAGTGCTGTGCCTGCCGATAGTTCCCCGGTGCAAAGCAAATGCCAAGCTGAATCGGTTGGCTGAGCCGCTTAGCTGGATTTTCTGCGCTTTCTTGTTTGTACTGTGTCTGCTGAAACTGGCATCCGGTGGCTTTGCGCCTTTCATTTACGCCCAGTTCTGAGGTAAATTATGAAACAAACGATACTAAAATGGTGCTTTGTGGCAGTGTTTTTTGCTGCGAGTATCACATTATCCTTAGGCATTCTGTTTGACGGCCCATCCAAAGCCGGTGCCAACGAGCAATTGGCCAAGCCGCCGGAGCTTGTCAGCGACGGCGTATACAACCCGGATCTTCTTTCCGATGCCGCCGCTTGGGTGGGTGATCATTTCTTCCTGCGCCAGGAACTGATCACCCTTCATAATCGGCTGTCCGCTGTTGTGCACACCTCCGGCGCAGAGGATGTAGTTTTAGGCAGTAATGGTTGGCTCTATTACGACTCCACCATGGACAATTACACCGCTCAAAATCTGATGACCCACCGGGAACTGTTCAGCGCCGCCACCAACTTGGAACTGATGGCAAACTATTGCCGGGAGCAGGGCAAGGAGTTTTTATTTGTCATCGCACCCAACAAGAACACTTTGTACCCGGAAAATATGCCCGATACAGGTATAGCCAACCCTCGCCAAGATGCAGAAAATCTCCACAAGGAATTGACTGCCCGGCAGATCCCGTACGTTGATCTGTTTGCGCTGTTTGATGCCCAGAAGGAGCCTTTGTACTTTGTCCACGATTCCCACTGGAATTCCAAGGGTGCAGCCTTGGCCGCAGATGCCATTAACAGCGCCTTCGGCAAGCCCAGCCAGTACTTTAGTGACCCATTTTCTGCAACAGCGCCCCACCAGGGCGATTTGTATGAGATGCTCTATCCCGCCGGACAAGACCCGGAACAAGATCCCGTCTACGGCGGCAAGCTAAATTTCACTTATGCCGGCGCTGCCACCAAGCCGGACAGTATCACCTTAAAAACGGAAGGCAGTGGCGAAGGCTCACTGCTTGCCTACCGGGATTCTTTCGGCAATCTCCTGTACCCCTACTTGGCAGATAGCTTCGCTGCCGCCACCTTCTCCCGCTCCACCCGCTATGACTTAACCAAACCCGGTGACTTCGTGCTCATCGAGCTGGTGGAACGAAATTTGCGTTACTTAATAACCAATCTTCCGGTAATGCCTGCCCCGGAACGGGAGCAAACACTTCCCCACGCTTCATCCGGCACGGCTTCTTTCACCACTGCAAAAGGCACGGAGGGCTATACGCAGGTCAAAGGCACCCTGCCCGCCACCCCGGACACAGACAGCCGCGTGTACCTGGTATGCGGAGAGAAAACCTACGAAGCACTTTTAACCGAAAATAACAGCTACGGCGCGTACATTCCGGCAGAAGAAACCGCCGAGAAGCTGCTGTTTATCCAAAACGGACAGGCCGTCCTGTACGATCTTAAAATTGAGAAATAAGGAGAAAAAACCATGAAAAGACTGATGATCGCTATTCTTGCCTGCGCGCTGTTTGTGAGCCTTTGCGCCTGCGGAAAGGCCCAACAGGAACCCCCCACCGCCACCACAGCTGCCACCTCTGTCACCGCACCCACCACTGCCGACGATCCCACTGATGCAACCCAGCTAACGCCTTTCGAGCTGGCAAGGGAATACACCGGCAGATCGGTATCCGAGCTTTACGATCTGATCGGCTACCCCAACAGTTCCGATTACGCGCCCAGCTGTATGGGCGAGGGCGAGGACGGTAACCTGTACTATGATGGCTTTATCGTCTATACCTACCGGGAAGGCGATACCGAAACCATCCATTTTGTGGAATAACAAAAAACTCCCCGCCGAGCAATCGGCGGGGAGTTTCTATTCGGTTAAGTCTTTCGATTACTGAATGGGTCTGCCGCAGTTGGGGCAGGTATCCACTTTCTCGGTCAGCTTGAAGCCACAGCCGGAGCAGTAAGCAACAGCAACGCTGTTGATCTCCTCATAGAAAGCAGCCTGTACCAAACCTGCAAACAAAGGTGCCAGTACGATAAAGGCAATGTACAACACAATCAGAACCAGCACAAACAGCAGGCCCAGTACGGGAATTGCAGAGAACAGGCCCAGCACAAAAGCAACGATCCCAAAAAGTGCCGCATACACGAAATCAGCCAGCCACATCTGCAGCTTGTAGCCCATGGTCTTCTGAGAAGAAACCTTGATGGCCTCAGTAATGGGCACTTCAGGCTCAAACACCAGAATGTAAGGCGTCAAGCGGTACTCATAAACACGAATCAGTGCAAAGATAGGACCAACAATGGGGATCAAAGACCACAGGAAGATCCACAGATACATCCACCCCAGGCCCAGCAGCACTCTCTTAGCGGTTGTCCAGTCCTTGAAGCATGCAAACAGCTGCAGCACATCCACATCTTCGCCGCGATAGCCACGCAGGAAAATAATGGTCATAGCTGTGCTGATCAGCAGACCCACTGCAATACCCAAAATAGGAACAGCAAAGCCACACAGAGCACTCAGTGCTCCGCTCAGCGCAATTGCCAACAGGGAAAGACCCCACAGCTTAAAGGGCTTTTTCAGCAGAACCTTCAATGCGCGTCCGTAAATTGTCATCATCATAATAATTTCCTCCCTTCTTTTATGGTAAATCTTTACCACAACTTAATTATAAATGATGCGTACATAAATTGTCAATAAATTCGTAACAATTTCTGTCTGCTTTTGTCGCATTTTGTCGAAATAACCCGACACAAATAATCCCCTTGGATTGCTCCAAGGGGTATTTTTTAGGTTAGCCATACGCAAGGGGGAGCGCTTTCAGTTGCGCAACAGCATCGGCATAGCCCGTAAAGTGAACGGTATGCAAACCGAAAGCTTTTGCGCCGGCAATATTGATCGCGCTATCATCAATAAACACCGCTTTCCTTGGGTCGATATGAAATCTGTCACAGAGGGCCTGATAGATAGCGGCATTGGGTTTCACTTCCCGGATCTCATAGGATAGCAACCGGCCATCCATATACTGCAGGAAGGGCATACGGGCTTTGCTTTCCGCAAAAGGTTTTTCTCCATAATTAGACAAAACATAGAGCCGGTAACCTTTTTCCTTTAAGGATTTCACCCACTCCAAGGCATAATCGTAAGACTCCACATGCTTATAAAGCTCCTGTACCGCCAGGCGAATCTCTTTCTCCAACCGGGGTGCACCCCGGATAATAAAACTTACCGCTTCCTCATAGGAAAGAACGCCCCGATCCAACTCCAACCAAGCTTCCGTTTTGCAAACGCTGATGTCAGCGATGGCTTGCGCAGTATCTTCATCAAACAGCCTGCGGAACTGCTTCATATAGTCAAAATCCAAAAGCACATTGCCAATATCAAAAATAATCGTATCAATCATAGCAAACTCCAAAGCGCCTTGATACATTTAATTATATGGCAAACACCAAACCCCGTCAAGAAAAATCCCCTCCGGTTGCCCCACAAAGAATGTAGGGGAGGCGTTTCGCCTCCCGCATTCGGGACGGGAGACCCGTCCCCCACAATACAAAAATCGCCACCCGATTGGGTGGCATTTTTGTTAGCAATTAGTCCTTAATTGCAGTCTGTGGTGCTATCTGCAAAAAGAGGGAACAAAGAGCTGTTTAGTTTTTTGGTTCTATTGCCTTTATTAACTCGCTCATATAATCAATCTTGAATGCGATGGTCTTTTGATTTGTGAGTACCATACATCCAGCGTATTCATCATCCTCATTCTCCACAACCCTGAGTTTCAAATCCATTAAGGCAGGAGTCTTGCAAATTTCATCTACTTGTACACAAATAACGGGATATACATCATCATAGGCATCAAATTCAGCGCTCCAATCATTGGGAATGTTATATTTGATAATGCTTTCACCAACCGTTCTGCACCCGTAATCACAGCCAAATTCGTCCATAAAATACACCTCTGCCTCGTTATTAGCTCTTTGCAATACGGATATTTTAGAACAAAACATTCAAAATGTCAATAGAACAATTCGTTCTACTGTATAGTGTTGTTGGTGATATTAATGGCTAAAAAATATGATAGAATTCGAAATTTAAGAGAAGATGCTGACCTAACGCAGGCTGAGCTTGGAGAACAAATCAATGTTCCCCAAAGGACCTATGCTTATTATGAATGCGGAGAACGTATGATTCCACCGCAAGTTTTAGTTGCCTTGGCTCAGTTCCATCACGTCAGCGTCGATTATCTTCTTGGACTAACTGACCAAAAGACACCCTATCCTAAGAAATAGAATATTTATTGCAAAAATCGCCACCCGATTGGGTGGCGATTTTGTTGTTAGCAATTAGCCCTTGATCGCAGCCTGGGCGGCAGCCAGACGGGCGATGGGAACACGGAAGGGGCTGCAGGACACGTAGTCCAGGCCGATCTTGTGGCAGAACTCCACAGATACGGGGTCGCCGCCGTGCTCACCGCAGATACCGTAGTGCAGCTTGTTGCCGGTAGCCTTAGCCTTGGCGATCGCCAGCTCCATCAGCTGACCAACACCGGTCTGATCCAGCTTAGCGAAGGGATCGTTCTCGAAGATCTTGGCATCGTAGTAAGCGTTCAGGAACTTGCCTGCATCGTCACGGGAGAAGCCGAAGGTCATCTGAGTCAGGTCGTTGGTGCCGAAGCAGAAGAACTCAGCTTCCTTAGCGATATCGTCAGCAGTCAAACAAGCTCTGGGGATCTCGATCATGGTACCGACCTCGTACTTCAGGTCGATGCCGGCAGCGGCAATCTCAGCATCAGCAGTCTTGACAACAACGTCCTTAACATACTTCAGCTCCTTGACTTCGCCAACCAGGGGGATCATGATCTCGGGGACCAGGTTCCAGTCGGGATGGGCCTTCTTGACATTCAGGGCTGCACGGATGACAGCCTTGGTCTGCATGGCAGCGATCTAGGGAT
>JAFTMI010000020.1 GCA_017452505.1 Oscillospiraceae bacterium | reverse complement strand
GATCAGAACCGTGTTATCCTTGGTTTCGCCCGTGGGCACATCGGTGGATTCGGTGGGGGCTAAGGTCTCGCCGGGCGCTAAGGTCTCATCGGGTGCGAAGGTCTCACCGGGCGCCAGGGTTTCCTCGGGTGCCAAGGTCTCGCCGGGTGCCAAAGTCTCGCCGGGCTGGGTAGCCTTTGTGGCGCGGGTTGCCCGGGTGGGTGTCTTGGTGGCCCGGGTGGGCTTGGTAGCTTTCGTTGCCTTGGTAGCCGTGGTTGTCTTGTCGGTTGCCTTGGTTGCGGAAGCATTCCCCTCTTGTCCCTTGGTGGGCTGGGGCTTGGTTTCATCCTCGTTATTGCCGGGCTGGTTGGACGTTGTATCCTGGTGGGCGCCGCCCTTCAAATAGACAAGGACACTTTGGCCTGCTTTGACTTCCACAACACCGGTCTCCACACCGTCATAGCCGGGCTTCATGGTCAGGGTCTTGATGGCCTTTTCAGACTTCAGGCTGCCGCCCTCATAAATGGCGGCTACCACGGTAGCGGTCTTGGTGGTGTTGGTGCCGTTGAGCCAGGACAGGCGGTAAGCGGTGCTCTTGGCGCGTGCCTGCTCCGCTTCGTCGCCTAAGATATTTCTGCCGCTGCCGGCATCGTAGAGCTCAAAGTCAGTGGCAAGGCCGGAGGGGTAGAGCTTATAATTGTCCAGGGAAACAGCCTTACCCGCTTTCTTGGTGGAGAAGTTGATGCTGGTGATGGTGGTGAAGGAAGAAGCGGCAATGCTCTTGGCATTGGTGATCTCCTTGCCCTTGCTGTCCAGCAGATAAAGATCATAGGAGGCTGTGTCTGCGCCGTTGAAATCCATCACCCGCTTGAGGGTGTAAGTACCGGGCTTGATATCTGTCAGCTCCTGGAAATCAGCGGCATCGGATAGCGCATCACTGTAGTAGACCTTGCCGCCCTTGATCTTGATACCGCCGTCGGTTGCGCCACCCTTGCCCTCGTACTGGAGCAGAATGATCTCCGCATCGGCGGACAGGCCGCTGGGCAGGGTAAAGGTGATCTCCCAGGTCTGATCCTCGGCATAGGAGTCACCGGCGGTGATCTTGGCGGGGATCTCCACATTCTGCAGGCGGGCATCGCCGGAAAGGGTCAGCGCCTTATTGGCAATGCTGGCGGAGCCGGTGAGCTTCCATGCGTAATCCTCTCTCATTTTGGCAGCGGTCAAAGCGCCGTTTGCGTAGCTGTCAAAATTCTCTAAGAAGGAGGGGTACTTGGCATAACGGTCTGCATCGGAAGTCATAACGGGGTTTACACCCGCCTTGGTCTCCACCCAGTAACCGCAGGAGCCCACATTGGGAATGGTGGCTTCCTTCAAGATCTTGCCGCCGGGGAAGGAAATGGTCTGACCCTTCACGGAGAAGGTGGGGTCAGAATCCTTTACCTTGAAGGCTTTCAGAGAAATTTCGTCGGTATTGGGGGTGATACGCCAGATGTTCCGGCCACCGGCATACATACCGGACACCGTATACTCTGCGTTCCAGTACTGAGGAAGCTCGATGGGCTTGCGGTCAGCGTAGCCTGCCACCTGGTTCAGCGCTTCCATAATTGCGTTTATCGTCTGCTGGGTTTTATCCCAGCCTGCATCGCCGCCCACTTCGGATATTGTATTGTAGAGCAGGAAGGGCTCCGGATCGAACATACCCAAGTGATACCAAAGCTCAGAATAGTAGGGTGTGCCGTTCCACCGGCCGGCCTTGTCCCGGCTGTACAGATACGATGCCATCCAGGGGGCGATCTGCTTGCTCTCGGTGGAGGCATACATGTGCCGGGAGAAGTTCACCTCGTACAGGAAGCAGTTAAAGGGGGATTGCTCAAAAACAGCTTCGTTGTAGGAGGCATACTTGTCGTGGGCTGTAAAGAAGTCCTGGGAGGGATGGTTGAAGTAGTAGCTGTAGGTGGACACATCACCCACACAGACGGAGTTGCCGCCGGACAGGGCAATGCCGCCGTCGTCGGTAACGCCTGCCAGCTTATACCAGGACTTGGAGGACAAGGACTGATAGTCGGAGCAGGTTGCGTCGGGGTAGTACTGCTTCAGCGGCTCGTAGGCCCACTGGGTGATATACCGGTTCAGGTGGACACGCATAACGGTGTTCCAAATGCTGTAGGCCCGGTTATACCGATCCACATCCTTGGACTTCTTCTCGGGGCACATGGTGAAGATCTCAGACTCGTGGGGGTTTTTGGGGTCGGCGGGCCAGAAGGGGAAGCCGTACTCTTCCAAAAGGGGACGGATCAGCTTCTTGTACTTGGGGTTCTTGACGATCTGGGCATAGAGGTTCTTGTTTTTACCGGCGTACCAGTCAAAGCTATGGTTGCCGCTGTTGGTCCAAAGATACCAGGCGCCCAAAGCATAGATCTCCGTGTCGATAATCACACCGTCCAGAGGGCAACCTATCTCTGCCATCTTCTTATAGAGGTCGGTGAAGATTTCCTTCAGCTGCTCAACGCCGTGCTCTAAGAACAGAACATCATCGGGAGCCAGGGACAGGATCTGGGCAGGCTTGAAAATGTGCCAGTAGCGGGAGCCTGCGGGACGGGGTTCCAACCTTGCTTTCAAGGCTTGGGCCAGCTTGGTCACATCTGCGTCGGTGTAGCTGCCGTATTGCATTTTTGCGCCATCGAGGGACAGGACCGCATATTCACCGATATTGCTGAAGGTGGTGGTGACAAGACCGTTCATGTAGGGGTATTTCACTTCGTCCGAGTCCGTCCAGCTCAGAGTATAGAAGGACTCTTTTTCTGTGGCTGCGCTGACAGGCATTACCAAAATCATAGGGATCAGTGTGGCCAAAACCAGCAGCAGAGCGAGGGCTTTTTTCATCTTTTTTCTCCTTTCGGTCAGGGGGAAACGGTTGGGGGCAAAAGTTGCCCATTACCAATATTTATACTATAAAAAACATAGGTATGTCAATGAAAATTTGGTGTTTTTGCCGCGTTCCGCAATTTTTTGATAACTGTGTACAAAAAAGGCAAAACAAGCCTTCCTCCGGGAGAAGGCTTATAAGAAAGGGAACGGCGTGAGCCGTTCCCTTTCTTATGGATTATTCTTCGGTTTTTTCGGGTTCTTCGGTGGTTTCAGCAACTTCTGTTGCATCGGCGGGCTTTTTCTTCTTCAGCACCAGCCAGGTGGCAAGACCTGCGCCGGCAGCCAGTACGATTACAGAGATCGCAACGATCAGCCCGACGGTTTTGGGGCTGGTCTTGTCCTTGGTGTCGGCAACGCCGGTGGCCTCGGTGGCATCTGTGAAGCCTGTGGCTTCCGTTGCCTCAGTTGCTGCCGTGACCTGGGTTGCCTCCGTCAGCTCGGTTGCATCCGTTGCCGGTGCATCGCCGGTGGGCTTGGTGGCTTCCGTTGCCTTGGTGATCTTGGTGGCCTTGGTGGGCGTCTTGGTGGCTCTTGTGGGCTTGGTGAAGGCAGGAATGGTGGCCTTGGTAGCCTTGGTGGGCTCGGTTTCTTCCTCGGTGGGCTGGGTTTCGGCGGGTTTTTCCAGCTTTTCGTCCTTGATGGAGGTTTCCAGGTAAACCCTTACGCTCTGACCGGCCTTCACTTCCACAGTGCCGTATTCCACACCGTTGCAGCCGGGCTTTATGGTGACGGTCTTCAGTGTCTTGACGGAGCTTCCGATCTCTGCCTTCACGCTTACGGTTTCGTTTTTGTCGGAGGCATTGGCCCAGGACAGACGGTAGGTGACAGAGGCATTATGCTTTGCACCGTCTGCTACCTTTGTACCCAAAGCGGTATCGTACACAGAAAGATCCGCGCCTGCGCCGGTGACCCGGAGGGTGTAGTTGTCCAGCAGGATCTTCTTGTTCATATCATAGCAGGTCATGCCGATGCCGGTCACTGTTCCGGAGAAGGTAGGAACGGCAATATTTTCTGCCTTTTTCAGCACCTTGCCGCCAACATCGGTGACGGTGTAGGTACAGAAGTAGGACTTGCCGAAGTTCATATCACGCTTTAAGGTGTATGTACCGGCCTTTACATCCAGCAGTTTTTCATAAACAGGCTCGTAGTCCGCATCGGCTTCGCCGGTGGCGTAGTAGAGGGTGTTGCCCTGGAGCTTGAAGCCGCCGTCATCGAAATCGGTGCCCGAGGCCTTATAGTTCAGCAGGGTCATCTTGGCATTGCTTCCAATGCCGTCGGGAATGGTGATGGTCACTTCCCAGGACTGCTTCTTGGCATAGGTATCGCCGGCGGTCAGATTGGCGGGGACCTTGGTGTTCTCTAAAATGGAATCGCCGGTGACAGCTAAGACCTTGCTGCCGGCAAAGGACTCGATCTTCATATCGCTGCCCTTGGGGTTGACGGTCCAGGCGTTCAGGTCACGGACATTGTTGGACTTCAGGGCGGTGTTTTTGCTGTAGCTTTCGTAATCCTCGATATAGGCGGGGTACTTTTCAAAGCGGTCGGCATCGGAGGTGACCACAGGGGTCTTATTTGCGGGGGTCTCCACCCAGTAGCCGACGGTAGATACCTGGCTGAACTTGCTGTCGGCGATGATCTTACCGCCGGGGAAGGTAACGGTCTGACCGGCCACGGAGAAGGTGGGGTCACTATCCTTTACCTTAAACTTTTCCTTGGTGGTCAGATCCCGGTTGGGGGTGATACGCCAGTAGTTTTTGCCGTTTGCCTTCATACCGGAGATCACAAACTCGCTGTTCCATTCGATGGGGGTCTCGATGGGCTCCCGGTCAGCGTAGCCCACGATCCGGTTCAGCTCGCACAGCAGCTCTTCCACATTGCTCACGCCCTGCGTCAGCACATCGCCGCTGACGCTGTCGGTGTTGATGAACAGCACAAAGGGCTTGGGATCGTACAGACACAGGTGGAACACCTGCTCGGCATAGTAGGGGGAGTTGGCAATGGAGGTGTTATTGTCCTCAGCGGTGCTGTATTTGTTGATCCAGAAGCAAACATCATTATTGGCATCGGCAATATAGCACTGCTTTGCCACATTGGTATCATAGAGGAAATTGTTGAAGGAGGTCTTGCGGTAATAGGTGCCCATGTAGGCAGGCAGGTTATTGTAGGCAATACCGATCTTGTTGTAAAATTCCGAGTCGCTGGGGGAATTGGCATAGAACTTCTCACAGGAGGTGTTGCCGGCCCGGAGGGCATTGCCACCGCCGCCCATCACACCGCCGTTGGTGTTCAGAGGCTTCATCCAGGCATCGGTGTCGGTGGACTGGTAGTCGGCCACATGGACATTGGGGAAGTGCTTGGCCATAGGATCATAAGCCCAATGCTTGATGAAGGTGTTCAGCCGGATATTCATAACAGTGGTCCAAATGGCGGCGCAATTGGAATACTTGCTGCCTGCATTGCCGGAAATGCCGTAGATCTCGGGGGTCTGGGCGGAGGGCTTATCATAGAAGACGAAGCCCCGCTCCTCCAGCAACGGACGGATCTGGGTCTTATAGCGGGAGTCGCTTACGATTTTGTGATAGGAGCCGGTGCTGACATAGTGGCTGCCCATACCCGGGTAGAGCATGCTCATCATAGCGCCGTCGACCTTGCCGCCGATGGCAGCATATTTGTCAAACAGGGCGGTGGCCAGCTCGGTCAGCTGCTTTTCAGCCTCGTCAAAGTACACTTCCTTTTCCATCAGCGCGTCCAGAACATTGGCAGGGCCGAAGAAATGGATGTAGCGTTCGCCTTCTGCCCGCTTGTCCATCTCGGCCTTCATAGCCTGGGCGGCGCTTTCCACCTGGGCATCGGTGTAGCTGCCGTAGACCAGCGAACCCATCTTGACATTTTCGCCCAGCATGGAAATGTTCACAGTATACAGGTTTTTCACATGGTCAAAACCGTCGATGGCCTTGGACCAGGTCACGGCATAGAAGTCTTTCTTTTCTGCCGCTGCGTTTGCCGGCAGGCACAGGGGCACCAAAAGGGCCATGACCAGCAGCAAAGTAATCAGCTTTTTCATATTTTTTACCTCCTGAGCAGGAATTTTATCCATTATAACATAAGAATGGATAATTGACAATTCATAATTTTGTTGCCATTGCGAGGCTTGCTTGCAAGATATATCCTTTTCGTAGGGGAGGCATACTATGCCTCCCGCGGGAGGGATGATATCCCTCCCCTGCGAAGGAAAAGTTTTTTCCTGTAAACGGTTGCCAAATGAAAATTGCTGATGTATAATTAAGCTGTAAATTTTTGGGCATTGGCCCAATACAACGGAGGAAATGTAAAATGTTTAATGCTATGATTGAAACCTTGAAGGCTAACCCCCGGAAGATCGTCTTCACCGAAGGCCACGATGCCCGTATCCTGGAGGCTACCGCACGCCTGGTGGAGGGCGGCTTCCTGACCCCCATCCTGGTGGGCAATGTGGAAGAAGTGAAGGCCAATGCTGCCAAGGGCGGCTACAACATCGAGGGTGTTGAGATCCTGGATCCCGCTACTTACGAAGGCATGGATGCCATGGTCGAGAAGATGGTGGAGCTCCGCAAGGGCAAGATGACCCCCGAGCAGTGCAAGGCCAACCTGCTCAAGGGCAACTATTTCGGCACCATGTTGGTGAAGATGGGCAAGGCCGAGT
>JAFTMI010000019.1 GCA_017452505.1 Oscillospiraceae bacterium | reverse complement strand
CAGCACGAACTGACCGTCAGCACGCTTTACGCCCAGGCGCTTTGCCTCAGAATCACGGCCGTTCTTAGTAGAACCACCGCCCTTATGGTGAGCAATGTACTGAATACCAATCTTCAGCATAGTATTACACCTCCAAAACTTCGATAAAATCCGGATATTCATCCCGCATATTGCACAGAGTCAGCAGCATGCCGGCCAGTACTGCCTGGACACTCTCTTCCTCATCGCAAGCGGCGGGGAGGGTCAGGGTGATGCGCGCATCCTCTTCCTTGACCCGGACCTTGGCCTTTGCGCCGCACACATCATTGATGGTGGCTTCAGCCATGGTCACAATAGCGGAGATGGCGGCACAGACGATATCTTTGCCATTTTCAGCATATCCGCTATGACCCGAGATCGAGAATCCTGTGATTCTGTCTTCCTCGGTAAAAAACTCGCATTTTGTCATAATTACAGTGCGATCTTGGTGATTTCCACCTTGGTGTAGGGCTGACGATGGCCCTGCTTCTTCTTCTCGTTCTTCTTGGCCTTGTACTTGAAGACAGTGATCTTCTTGGCCTTGCCGTTCTTGATGGCCTTAGCCTCAACGGTTGCGCCCTCCACAACGGGAGCGCCGATCTTGGAGTTCTCGCCGTCCAGGATAGCCAGGACCTTGTCGAACTTCACGGTAGCCTCAGCTTCTACCTCCAGCTTCTCGATGTACAGAACATCGCCCTCAGCCACGGTATACTGCTTGCCACCGGTCACGATAACAGCTTTCATTTCTTTTTCACCTACTTTATTATTTGCAGACTCGCTCTAAAGGCGGGTGCATTTTGGGCGCACCAACTTAAGCCTCTTCAATGCGGCTTGACTATTTTAGCAGAGGTTTTCCGGAAAGTCAAGGACTTTTTCACCCTTTTTCTTCCTATTTTTAAGGATTTACACCACTCTTGCGCCCTCAAAGTCGATATGCAGGGGCATAATGGTCCAATCGTGGGTGGTAATGGTGGGAAGCTTGGCTTCCAGCTTTTCCCGGATAGCCTTATTGCGGGTGATGCACAGGAGCGTAGGACCAGCACCACTCAGGCAGAAGCCAACGCCATAGGTACGGGCCAAGCTCTCGATGGCTTCATAGTCGGCAACCAAGCTCTTTCGGTAGGGCTGATGGAGCTTGTCCCGCATGGCATTGTGCAAAAGCTTTTCATCGCCCAACTCCAAAGCTTTCAGCACCATAGCGCCGTGGGCGATATTATAAATAGCATCAGCCCGGCTCACCTGTTCCGGCAAAACCGCTCTTGCCTTCACCGTAGGCAGGGTAAAATCGGGAACAAGGGCCAAAATTTCCCATTCCGGATGGAGGGGAAAGCTCACTGCCACAGGCAGGCCATTATCCACCATAGCAGCGGTCAGCCCACCAAAGAAAGCAGGCGCTAAGTTATCCGGGTGACCTTCCATAGCGTTGGTGATATTCAGCAGGCCCTGGGTGGACAGGCGGTTGCCCCGCAGCACATTGGCACCCATTGCGCCTGCCACCAGCAAGGCGGCAGAAGAACCCAGGCCGCGGCAAATAGGAATATGGGCATCAATATGGATCTTTACGCCCCGGATCTCCTCGCTGAGAGAAGACAAAACAGCGCAGTAGGACACATAGGCCAAATTGTCCGGGCCGGTAAATTCCTCATCGCAGCCGGTGATCTCCAGGCCGCATTCCGTTTCCTCAAAGGTCACATCGGTATAAAGCTGCAGGGCGCAGCCGAAAGCGTCAAAGCCCGGGCCCATATTGGCAGTGGTAGCCGGGACACGAATCGTTACACTGCCCATATTACAACCCCATTACGAAGTCCAGCATCGCGGTCTTCTCGATCACGCCGGTATGCAGTTCTTTTTTCTGCTGCAGGCCGGCCAAATTCTTGGGAATCTCCCAACCGGTGCGCTTCTCAAGATATTCCATTTGCGCAAATTCGTCCATTTCCTCTGCTTTTTCCAAAGCGGACAGCACTGCTGCCGGGAACTTATAGGCAGAAGCGGTGGACAGGACCACCATAGGCCGGTTGTCACCGGTTTGGTTTACATAATCTTCTGCCACAGCCCAGCCGGTAGCGGTGTGGGTATCGCAGAGGTAGTTCTGCTTTTCAAATACATTCTTGATGGTGGCAAGAGCCTTTTCATCATCACAGAAGCCTGCCCAGAACTCGGACAAAATGGCTTCTTTCAGACTTTCGGGAACAGTGTACACACCTTCTGTATTCAGCTGCTTCATAAGGTCTGCGACCAGCGCGGTGTCACCGGACAGGAAGTACAGCAGACGCTCCAAATTGGAGGAAACCAAAATATCCATAGAGGGAGACTCAGTCTTGTGCAGGGGGCGGCGACGGTCATAAGTACCCGTCTGAATGAAGTCAGTGAGCACATTGTTGGCATTGGATGCGCAGATCAGCTTGCCAACAGGCAGGCCCAGCTTCTTTGCCAGCCAACCGGCTAAGATGTCACCAAAGTTACCGGTGGGCACACAGAAGTTTACGGTGTCGCCCATCTTGATCTGACCGCGGTGGAGCAGGTCTGCATAGGCCTTGAAATAATAAGTGATCTGAGGTGCCAAACGGCCGATATTGATGGAGTTTGCCGTAGACAGGCGGAGCTTGTTGCCGGCAGGCAAACGGCCATTTTCCGCAGAGGCAAAGATATTCTTCACACCGGTCTGGGCATCGTCAAAATTGCCCTTAACGGCGCATACCGCCACATTATTGCCCTCCTGGGTTACCATCTGTGCCCGCTGGACAGCGGAAACGCCGCCGTCGGGGTAGAACACGCAGATCTTCACACCGGGCACATCCGCAAAACCCGCCAATGCAGCCTTGCCGGTATCACCGGAGGTAGCGGTGAGGATGAGAATATCCTCCTGCATTCCCTTCTCGGTTTTGGCAGCAGTGAGCAGCTGAGGCAGCATACACAGAGCCACATCCTTAAATGCGGAGGTAGGACCCCGGAACAGCTCCAGCACAGTAAACTTGCCGGTGTCCACAGTGGGGGTCAGCTCTTCGGTCTGGAATTTGCCCCGGTATGCTCTGTTCACCAGAGTTTCCATATTGGGGATATCCGGCAGCATTGCGCCGATGATCCGGGCAGCCATGGCCATGGTATTTTCCTGCAAGGTTGCCTCCACATCGATCTTGGGAAGCTGGGCAGGTACGTACAAACCGCCGTCGGGGGCAAGGCCGGAGAGCATTGCCTGGGCGCTGTCAACGGTAGCTTGATGGTTTCTTGTGGAATGGTATAACATAATATCCTCCTCTTATCTCTTTCCCTTTTTGCGCTATCTGCACAAAAACAGCGGGGAATTTGCAGAATTATTGTTTTTTAAGGTTATTGCATTTATGTAAGGTATATGATATACTCTAATTTATCAAATTGCAAGTGTTATTATTTACAAAAGCTTTTACGGGTTATAGAAAAAACTGATAAGGAGAGAAAGACAATGAAGATTGGTTTGCTTGGTTTCGGTGTGGTTGGCAGAGGCGTTTACGATCTGACCGCTACCCGGGATGATATGAAGGTTGCTAAGGTTGTATGCCTGGAGGATGTGACCCTCCCCGATGCCGAAGTGACAAAGAATTTCCAGGATGTGCTGAATGACGACACCATCGATACTGTGGTGGAGGCTATGGGTGGTCTGCACCCGGCTTATGAGTTTGTCCGGGCTGCCATTGAGGCCGGCAAGCACATCGTCACCTCCAACAAGGCTTTGGTTGCCAGCTTCTATGACGAGCTGATCCCCTTAGCTAAGGAAAAGGGTGTTTGCTTCCGCTGCACCGCTGCCGTTGGCGGCGGCATTGGTTGGCTGTCTGAGCTGGAGCGGGCTCGCCGTATGCAGACCATCGAAAAGGTGGGCGGCATTATGAACGGCACCTGCAACTACATTCTCGATTCCATGACCCGTTTGGGTCTTACTTACGCCGATGCCCTGTCCCAGGCACAGGCTTTGGGCTATGCAGAGGCCAACCCCACCACTGACGTGGAGGGTATCGACACCTGGCACAAGGTGATCCTGTCTTCCAACATTGCTTTTGGTATCAGCCTGGACACCGACACCGTACCTGTTGCCGGTATCAGCAAGATTAGGGCCGCCGATGTAGAAAACTTCACCGCCCACGGCCTTGTGTGCAAGCTGATCTCCACCGGTAAGTGCCAGGACGGCAAGGTCAGCGCCTATGTGCAGCCCACCCTGGTAAAGCAGGGCGAGCCCGAGTCCGCCGTTCCCGCCAACTACAATCTGATCACCTTTGTGGGCGCTGCCTCCGGTCGCATGAGTTTCTACGGCCAGGGCGCAGGCCGCTACCCCACTGCATACAATGTAGTGCAGGACTGCGCTGATGTTTTGGCAGGCAAGGGCTTCTACAGCCCCTACGGTGAAAAGGTCGCTGCCAAGAACACCGATGTGCTTTCCTACTACGTCAGCGGTGCTGCCGATAGCTGGCTGAAGGATAACACCCAGGAAACCTGGGGCGATGCCGTCATCACAAAGCCCGTTTCCGTGGAAGAAATGCACGCATGGCGCAAGGCCAACCCCGAGGCCTTCATTGCCGCTTTTGCTGAAAACTGATTCATCCCGAAAGGAAGGAATTTTATGCTGAAAGTAACCAAATTTGGCGGCTCCTCTATGGCAGACGCCGGTCAGTACCGGAAGGTACGGGACATTATCCTGTCCGACCCGGAACGCAAGGTCGTGGTTGTTTCCGCCGCCGGCAAGCGCCACAGCAAGGACCACAAGATCACCGATCTTCTGTACCTGTGCCACGCCCACACCCAGTACGGTGTCCCCTGCGACCCCGTCTACGAGCTGATCACATCCCGCTACTTAGAGATCCGGGAAAAGCTGGGCATTGAAGTGGATCTGGAAGAGGATTTTGCAGAGCTGAAAAAGCGCCTGGATGCCAAGCAGGTCACCCAGGACGAAATGGCCAGCCGCGGCGAATATTTCTCCGCCAAGCTGATGGCTGCATTCTTAGGCTTTAAGTTCGTGGATGCCGCAGAGTGGGTATTCTTTAACATCGACGGCACTGTGAACAAGAAAAAGTCCTATGCCGCGCTGAAAGAGAAGATGACCGGCGAGGGCATCGTGACCCCCGGCTTCTACGGTGTGATGCCCAACGGCAGCATCCGTACCTTCTCCCGGGGTGGCAGTGACATCACCGGTTCTTTGGCAGCTGCTGCGCTGGATGCCGGCGTTTACGAGAACTGGACCGACGTTTCCGGTATTCTGATGGCTGACCCCCGGATCGTGGAAAATCCCCAGCCCATCTCCGAGATCACTTATGATGAGCTGCGTGAGCTGGCTTATGCCGGTGCAAATGTGCTCCACGAGGGTGCTATCTTCCCTGTCCGGGAAAAGGATATTCCCCTGAACATCCGCAACACCAACGATCCTGCCGCTCCCGGCACTATGATCAAAAAGCATTTTGAGACCGAGTCCGATCCCGACCGGATCATCACCGGTATCACCGGCAAGAAGGACTTCTCCATTATTACCATCTTTAAGCGAGGCCTCACCTCTGAGGTCGGCATTCTGCGGAAGATCCTGTCCGTTTTGGAGCGGTACAATATTTCTGTGGAATTTGTTCCCAACGGTATCGATAATGTTTCCCTGGTGATCCCCACCGCTACCATTGCTCCCCATCTGTACAACTTTATGGCAGATCTGCAGCAAGAGGTAAACCCCGACAATGTGGTTGTCCAGGATCAGATCTCCATCGTCACTGCCGTGGGCCATCAGATGGCTTTCCGTCCCGGTGTGTCCGGCAAGATCTTTGCCGCCCTGGGTCAGGCAGATATCAACATCCGTATGATCAACCAGGGCCCCGATGAGCTGAACATCATCTTTGGCGTGGAAAACAAGGATTTCGCCAGCGCCATCCGGGTTCTGTACAACAGCTTTATTAAGTAATCGGAGGTAGTTTTATGAAGAAATATACCGTTGCTGTGCTGGGCGCCACCGGCGCTGTGGGCCAGGAAATGATGAACATTTTGGAAGAGCGCAACTTCCCTGTCGGCAAGCTGATCCCCCTTGCCAGCGCCCGGAGCGCAGGCAAGACCCTGAAGTTCAAGGGCGAGGATATCACCATTCAGCTGGCCTGCGACGAGGCTTTCGAGGGTGTGGACATCGTGCTGGGCGCTGCTGAGAATGACATCGCCAAAAAGTTTGCTCCCGCTATCGTAAAGGCCGGCGCTGTGTTCGTGGATAACTCCTCCGCATTCCGTATGGATCCGGAAGTGCCCCTGGTGGTGCCCGAGGTCAACCCCGAGGATGTGAAGTGGCACAAGGGTATCATCTCTAACCCCAACTGCTCCACCATCATCACTGTCACCGCTGTGAACGCGCTGAACGCCATCTCCCCCATCCGCGCTATGACCGCCTCCACTTACCAGGCTGTGTCCGGCGCCGGTGCTGAGGGCCCTGTGGAGCTGATGAACGAGGTGGAGGCCCTTAGTAAGGGTGAGACCTACGAGCCCAAGGTGTTCCCCTATCAGATCGCTTACAATCTGATTCCTCAGATCGGCGGTGAGCAGTTCGAGGGCTATACCAGCGAGGAAATGAAGATGCAGAACGAGGGCCGCAAGATCATGCACCTGCCCGAGCTGAAGGTCTCCTGCACCTGCATCCGTGTGCCTGTTGTCCGCAGCCACTCCATTTCCGTGTCCTGCCACTTTGATGTCCCTGTCACTGTGGAGCAGGTTCGTGAGGCTATTGCCAAGGCTCCCGGCTGTAAGCTGGTGGATGACCTGGCTAAGAAGGAATATCCCATGCCTCTGGAAACCAGCGGCCAGGATATCGTGTATGTGGGCCGTATCCGTCCCGACCTGACCGACGACAACGGCATCTGTCTGTGGTGCTGCGGTGACCAGGTCCGTAAGGGCGCTGCTACCAATGCTATTCAGATCGCTGAACTGCTGGTTAAATAATTTTCAGAGGTCAAAGAACCCGTCAACCGTCAAAATGCAACATTTTTTAATTTGTAATAAAAAGCCTTCTCCTTGAGGAGAAGGTGGCAATAATCTTTAATTCTTGACGGATGTGGTGGAACGCCCTTGCTCCGCAAGGCATTTTGACTTACTGCACAACGCTCCCCTCTCGAGTATCCATATACACTTCGGGGTCGCGTTGCTTGTCTTGCCGCGCCCTTTGACCTCTGTCAATCCGCCAAAATCAAGTTTTTTACAGACTGTAAAATCCCGTGTTGCAATGCAACACGGGATTTTTGTTTTATTTATTACCACGGTGCTTGAGAACAAATTCCATATGCCGGTTCCAGTCCCAACGGGAGAAGTGGTGAGAACCGGGCCGGAGAGCATAGCCGATATGGCCTTCGTTATATACCACTGTGGGACAAGGGATCTGGGGATCGGATTCGAAGCCCTTCAGACCCTGGACCTCAAAGGCAGGACTTGCCGCAGCAGCACTCATAAAGTCTGCCAGCTGGTAGCGGGACATATCACCGTCAGCAGCAAGCAGGTTTACATACCGGGGCGCAATGGCCGCCACCATAAAGTGGGCATCGTAGGGAATATCCCGGAAATGATCCTGGTAGTCGGCAAGGCCGTCGCACCACCACTGCATATAGCCCTCTGCAACCAGGGTCTTCAGCTTGCCCTCGTCCAGGCCCACAGTTAGGCCTGCGCCACCCCAACCGGAGCAGTTGACCAGAGCCGCAAAGATACGCTCATCCTGGGCGCCGCACCACAGGGCGGTCTTGCCCAAACGGGAATGACCGGCAACGGAAATGCAATCCTTGTCAATATCGTCCCGGGTCATCAGATAGTCAACAATACGGCTGCCTGCCCAGGCCCACATACCGATCTTACCCCATTCGTTCTTTGCACGGCCCTCCGGCTTGTAGAACACCTTGCCCATACCGTTTTCGCCCAAAGCTTCTGGGTAAGTCTTGGCAAAATTATCCCGGATAATATCATTGTAGCACATATGGACATAGGCAAAGCCGTTGTCAATGATCTCCTCAATGGGGGCATACCGGGTTTCCACATCAGCAGTGGGAGCAAGCCCCCGCAAAGAGGGATTGAAGGCCAGGTGGATGATCACCGGGGGCTTTTCCTCATAGATGGGGCGAATAAACTGAATGGGGAAAGAGAAGCGGCCGTAGGGCGCATCAAAGGACAGATTGATCCGCTCCACAATTGCCTTGCCGGCATAGCTCTTGACAGTGCCTGCATAGGTCTTGGAGGCGGAGGAATAGACGATCTCTGCGTCCAGCTTTTCCGGGGCGGCAGGACTGTGGCCAAAGCCGTACTCCCGGACAGTATAGAGGATCTCCTCCCGGCGCTGCGCCCACTTATCTGCGGTGACAGGCGTGCCGTCATTCATTACCATCAGCTCGGGCAGCTTCCAATCGGGAGAGGCCAGCAGCTCATCCTTGGTCTTGTCGGTTTTGCCGTTACGGTAGAGAATTTCGCCGTTATAAGGATAGGCGCACTTGGGCATTTCCCAGCCGGCATCGATCGCCTGGATATACTTCTTTTCCATGGTATGTTCCTCCTGAAATATTAAGGGCATTTTCCTAATATAGGTTCATTTTATCACGAAACGGTCAGTATGTACAGCCAAATTCCTCACCCTATTTGTTCAAAACTAAACCATTTCGGTACAAAAACGCCCCCACAGAAAAGTGGGGGCGTTTTATCAATACTGAGTAGGCTCGATGTGCCAGATCTCTTCTGCATACTGACGGATAGTCCGGTCAGAGGAGAACTTTGCGCCGCTGGCGATATTCCAAAGGCACTTGCGGCCAAAGGCCAGCTTGTCGGCATAGTCCCGGTTGGCCCGGAGCTTGGCTTCCACATAGGATTCATAATCCAGCAGCAGGAAGTAGTGGTCTGCCCGGTGCCAATGGGTGCCGTCCAGCAGAGCGTGGTAGAGCTCTCTCTGGTCATCGTCGGTGGGCACAGTGCCGTCAACCAGGGTGTCGATGGCTCTGTGGAGACGGGGGTTGCTGTCATAGATGCCACGGGGATTGTAGCTGTCCCGGGCGGCATTGATCTCCGGCACAGTATGGCCGAAGATGTAGTTATTCTCCATACCCGCTTCCTTCACGATCTCCACATTGGCGCCGTCCAAAGTACCCAGGGTCACAGCGCCGTTAAGCATCAGCTTCATATTGCCGGTGCCGGAGGCTTCTGTGCCGGCAGGAGAGATCTGCTCAGAAATGTCCGCGGCGGGAATGATGGACTCGGCATAGGAGCAGTTGTAGTTCTGCACGAACACCACTTTCATCTTATCATTCATATCCGGGTCATTGTTAATGAGCCGGGCAATGCGGTTAATATAGCGGATAATGGCCTTGGCCCGGGCATAGCCGGGAGCGGACTTAGCGCCGAACAGGTACACGGTAGGCTGGAAGTCCTGCAGGCTGCCGTCCTTCAGCCGGAAGTAGATATCCATAATAGACAGCGCATTCAGCAGCTGGCGCTTATACTCGTGCAGCCGCTTGACCTGCACATCAAAGAGGAAATCGGGATTTAAGCGAATATCCTCTTTCTTGTGGATCAGCTGGCAAAGCTGCTCCTTCTTCTGCCGCTTGACCCCATTGAACTGGCGGACCAGATCATCGTTGATCATGGGCTTCAAGTCATTCAACTTATCTAAGTTCTTCAGGAAGTCACCGCCGATACGGTACTTGATCAGCTGGGTCAGCTCAGGGTTACACAGGCCCATCCACCGGCGGGGTGTCACGCCGTTGGTCTTATTCTGGAACCGCTCCGGGAACACCTCATACCACTGACGGAACACATCGTCCTTGAGGATCTGCGAATGGATCTCCGCCACGCCGTTGACATAGGTGCCCACGTACACGCTGAGGTTTGCCATATGGGCGGTATTGTCCTTGACGATGAACAGGTTGGGATGCTCGCTCTTCAGCTTCTGATCAATGCGGCAAATGATGTCCACGATCTCCGGCACAACACTGCGAAGCAGATCCAAATCCCACTTTTCCAAAGCCTCGCCCATAACCGTATGGTTGGTGTAAGAGAAGGTCTTCTGTGCGATCTCGAAGCTCTGCTCAAAGTCCATACCCTCTTCCATCAGCAGACGGATCAGCTCGGGAATGGACATAGCCGGGTGGGTATCATTCAGCTGGACACAGTAGAAGTCCGCAAAATGGCTCATATCCGTGCCGTGGGTGGTCTTATAGACCCGGAGCATATCCTGCAGGGATGCAGAAGACAGCACATACTGCTGCTTGATACGCAGGCGCTTACCCTCCCAGGTGGAATCATTGGGGTACAACACACGGGTGATATCCTCCGCCTTGTTCTTTTGGGTCAAGGCCCGGAGATAATCCTGGTCATTGAAGGCATTGAAGTCCAGTTCCTCCTCTGCCTCGCACTGCCACAGGCGCAGAGTGTTAATATTCTGTGTGCCATAGCCGATGACAGGCACATCGTAAGGCACAGCCAAAACAGTATGATCGGGGAATTTCACCTTGACGGTATGGTTATACCGGCGGTAGGACCAGGGATCGCCGAATTTCGCCCAATCGTCAGCATTTTCCCTTTGGGAGCCGTTGGCATCAAAGCTCTGCTTGAACAGGCCGAACCGATACCGCAGACCGTAACCGGACAGGGGCATATCGGTACTGGCGGCAGAATCCAGGAAGCAAGCAGCCAAACGGCCCAAACCGCCGTTGCCCAAGGCAGCGTCCTCGATCTCCTCCAAAATGGCCAGGTCCACGCCCCGCTGGGCAAAGAGCTGCTTCATTTCGTCCAGAATGCCCAGGTTATAGAGGTTAGAATACACCAACCGGCCGATGAGATACTCGGCGGAGATATAGTAGGCCTTCCGGGCGGGCATACGGGTATGCTTGGCGTGATTCCAGTTGTCGGAAATGGACATCATCACAGCCTCGCCCAAAGCCTCATGCAGCTCCTGGGCACTGGCCTCCCGCAAAGATACGTCATAGGTGTACTTCAGCTTAGCCTCGGTCCACTTCAAAATATTCATACAATTATAGCTCATATAAACTCCTTAACGCCCGCAAATACGGGTCAGATTTTTTATTTTCTCTGCTAATGGCTCGGTAATAAAACCTTCTTTTGCCCGCCAGGTCCAATTATTACCAAAAGTTCCGGGGAAATTCATCCGAGCCTCTTCTCCCAAGCCCAAATAGTCTTGCATCTGCACCACTGCCAAATCGGCAACGCTTGCCATACTTAGGACAATCATACCCCACACCGGGTCTTTGGGCTGCCCCATATAGTCTATGGCGCGGGAGGTTGTTTCCGTTCCTGCTTCGGCAAACCACTGGGCAAGGGGCATATTGTCGTGAGTGCCTGTGTAGCAGACAGAATTTTTTATATGATTATGGGGCAAGTAGGCATTGTTTCCGTCCCCATCAAAAGCAAATTCCAGCACTTTCATACCGGGTAAATTCGCCTCATCCCGTAGTTTATGGACATCCGGGGTCAAAAATCCCAGGTCTTCCGCAATCAGCGCTGTATCCGGCAAGGCCGCTTTCACCGCCTGCAGGAAGTCAAGTCCAGGGCCTTTCAGCCACTGACCCTCCCGGGCATTTTCTGCCCCGTAGGGGATGGCATAGTAGCCGGCAAAGCCACGGAAATGGTCAATGCGGATCACATCATAAAGCTTAGCTGCCTGTTTTAGTCTGCAAAGCCACCAGCGGTAGCCGTCTTTTTTGTGGGTTTCCCACCGGTACAAGGGGTTACCCCAAAGCTGACCGTCTTCACTAAAATAATCCGGGGGACATCCGGCAACAGCGGTGGGTGTCAGCGTTTCGTCCAAGCTGAAATAGTGGGGCTCACTCCACACTTCCACGGAATCATAAGGCACATAAATGGGCACATCTCCAATGACAGAAATGCCTAAATTGTGGCAGTACTCTCGCAGCTGTTCCCACTGTGTAAAAAACAGGTACTGGACAAACAGGTAGAATTTAATCTCCTTGTTTAGCTCACGGAAGGATTCGTTTACCGCATATCCATCACGGCATTTCAGTTTTTCCGGCCATTCATACCAAGGCTTGCCGCCAAATTGGTCTTTGAGCGCCATATAATGGGCAAATTCCGCAAGCCAGCTTTCGTTTTTGGCACAAAACTCGGTAAGGGCATCTTCGTCCCGGAATCGGGCATAGGCCTTCCGCAAAAGACCCAATCGGTTTACATAAAGTAGGCCAAAGTCTACTTTTTCTTCCGTTTCGCCCCAGTTGCAAGCATCGATCTCCCCTTGTTCCAGCAAGCCTTGCTCTACCAACATATCCAAATCAATGAGATAGGGATTGCCGGCGAATGCGCTGCAGGACTGGTAGGGAGAATCTCCGTAGCCGGTGGGCGTCAAAGGCAAAACCTGCCAATACGTTTGTCCGGCCTTGTGAAGGAAGTCCGCAAAGCGATAAGCCTGCTTTCCCATCGTGCCCACACCGTAAGGTCCGGGCAGAGAGGTAATATGCATCAAAATACCGCTTCCCCGCAACTGACTCCCCCCTATCTGAAATCTCTCACAAAGCAGTGTATGGCAAAACAAGCCCAATGGTTCCGGGCTGGAAAAGTATTGCCATTACAGCATTTTTCATACTTTTTCACCTTTGCCTATACCTGTTAAGAGTAATATGTTTTTGGCGTTTTGTCAAGAAAAACAGCAGCGCTTTCGTAATTTTCGCCATTTTCGCAAAACTCCGGAGATTTCACAGCAAAAATGTAGAAAAAACGACAAAAACGGATCTGTAAAACAGACCCGTTTTTGGAAAAAATATGTATTTACTTACTTTTTATCGCAATATATAGCCGTAGCCGTTATAGAGTGTCTGGCCGGCTTTGACCCGCTCCAGGAACTTCCTCTGGAAATCATTTTTCGGCACCAATTCATCCAGCGGTCCAATCGTGGGCGTACCGAAAACATGCCAAAACAGAGAGTAACCATTGACGGTGGTAACCACAATGCGGAACCGCTTCTGGAAAAGGACAATGTTGGATTCCGGATTCAGAAATTCCTTGATGTCGGTGTTCAGCAGCCAGGAGCTACAAACATAGGCCTTGAAATCCACATCCGCATAATGGTCGGCAAAGAACTTGTCCGCAAGGGCAAAGGCCTCGTCGATCAGATCCGGCGTCATTCTGCCATCGGCGGGAATATGGACAGAGAGCACATCGTCGCCGGTTTGCAGCACCTTTTCATAGTCGGAAACCTTGATGGTGATGGGGGTAGAAGAGAAATTACCTTCTTCGTCAAAGGTAAAGCACTCCATAGTGTCCCCGTCCTGCCGGATATACGGCTCAAACAATTCCCCGGTATAGGTGGAGGGCGGCCGCTTGCCGGTGGGCATATACTGGAATCCGGGGAGGGCAACAGAAAGCATCTGTCCGGTTTGCTTATTCCGGTAAACCTCAAAGGCGCTGTTGAATTTGGTGATCTCAAACAAGAGTCTTCCGATCCGGTACTCCAGCGGTATCAAATAATTGACCATAGAGTAGCGGTGCATACCCCGCAAGCCGTGGCTGCCGTATTGGGTTTTGTTTTTCACCAGGGAGTCCTTGTACTTTTTCAGGATACCGACTTTGTACGCATCGGGAGCAATGCCCCGTTGGGCAAAGACTTGATCCATCAACTCATAGCGGGCCAGGAACAGCACCGCAAACAGAAAACCTTCTTCTTTCCCGTCCTTTTCCGGCAGTGCCTCCACCTGGGCCAAGGTATACTTTTTGTTGTCAAAAATATCATCATGGTAGGTCTGGATCAGCTCCAGCAGATCCTCCCGCTCCCGCAGAAATGCCAGGTAGTCAGCCAAAGCCTTTTCCTGCTCCGGCGTAAATTCATAGCTGGGAAGCTTTTTATGCAGTTCTTTTACAGTAGAGATCAGTTCCATAATTCTTCCTCCTTGAGAAGATCATCAATTGTTGTGTACAGGTCACTGGGTTCAGCAGGGTGCATATCCTTAAGGGGCAAGGCCTTGAACCCATCGAAAATTTCGGTTCTTTCTGCCAGGAAGTCCGGAATAGCTTCACCCTTTTCGCTGTTTTGCGCCCAGGCAGCCAGCACATCCGCTTCCTTAGTGTAGACGAACGCCACCAGCTCATAGGCCGCGGTGCGGCAATAATCATTGAGGATATTATCCTTGAGGGCATCCTCAAAATAGGGATTGACCTTCCGGTTCTTACCCTGGTGGCACAGGGTTTCATACATTGAATAGTCGCTGTGGGCAGAGAGCACCCGGGCAAAGCCCTCCAGCAATTTCCTGTTGGCGGCAAACTTGGCAATGGCGGCATCCTTTTTGCCTTCGGCTAAGGTAATGCAGGCATCTATGTAGTCGATATGGAGCTTTTGGGTCAGCGCAGAGCGGACTAAGTCCACGCAATCCCGCAAAACAAATCTGGCCTCCAACACTTCTGCAGGCAGCGCCTTGATTTTTTCCAAAAGGGCAACAATCTGCTTGTCGTAAGGCTTTTGCTCTGTCACCACTTTGGACCATTTCTCCATAGCCTTTTCGTGGTTAGGATGGTTGACATCTGCCAGAGCCTTAATAATGCCGCTTTTCAGCAGGTTGAATACACAGCTGGTATAGTCGATATCTGCCAAATTCAGCATGGGCACAAAGCTCTGCCAAATATCGTCCATCACCTTGGCATTTTCTCCATAGCGGTTTTGGCACATAGTACTTGCCACCTGGCTGATGCTGCGGCCGGTGGGTTTCCATGCATTCTCAGCAAAATAGGTCAGCATCAAAGTATCGCTGTGGGACATCTCCGGCCAAAAATCCATACCCTTACAGCAGGGGTCGCCATCGGCCTGCGCAATTTTCTTTTCAATAAACTCGTAATCGCCGTGGGTATTGGTCTGAGGCATATAGCCGTGGAACAGGCCAAATATCCAGGGGAAATTGCCCATTATGCCCCACTTGTCCATATTGCTCTTTTCAAACTTCAGATCGACCGTATAATCCAGGACCAAGGTATTGTCCGGGTCGAACATCTTGACGATTTCCTGCACTTCCTCCGGGGTCAAGCGGAAGTAGAAATCCCAAGCGGCGATCAGCACCTTGGCATTGGGGTGATTTTCGTGGATATGGGTCAAAAACCGCTTGTAGGCAAACTTTTTCAGCTCCAGATTTTTCTTGGGGTCATCACTGAATTTTCGCTCAGCCAAACCGATGGTATGGAACAGATCGGGCCTGCCGTATTCTTTCACGCTGGCCTCGGTGAGCTTCATATAATTTTCTACATTTTTATCATCGAATATATCCCAAACCTGGCCGGTCTGCTCGGAATATGTAGAGCTTACCTGGCTCATAAGGGTGGGCTTTTCCGCCTCCAAAAACTCCACGGGGGTACGGGAGTACCAGTGGGTCATGGTGCCGAAATCTTCCGGGTGCATCAGATCGTGCTGGAAGGCATAGTCCATCACCTTTTTCCGAAGCTGACCCCGATACTGCAGAGGCCAGGCGGTGGTGCGGTTATTATAGCCTGCACCGGCGCCAAGCAATTTCTCATCCTCGGGGGGATATGGTACGATATCCGGAAAGGCCTTTTGGAAGATATCGTCCATACCGATGCGGAGCATAAAGGTATTAAGCCGGGCTTTTACCAACCAATCGATCTCCCGTTTCCATTCCTCCCAATCCCAATGCTCCGCCTGGAATCGGGTCAAGCCCCGGTGGGCAAAGTAGCGGATAGCCCGGTACTGAAACCGGGGGCTCTCAACAATCTGCAGATCGGTGATATCAATGGTGTCTTGATGGGGAATCACATCGCCATCCCAAAAATAGTGGCAACCGGCTCTGCGCTCGAAGAAATCGTACACGCCGTACAAGGTAGAACGGCCCCGGCCGCCTGCGATAAACAGCAGATTGCGGTTCCCCTCTTTTTGGGAGATAATACAGTAATCGTCGGTGCCGCTGCGGACGGGAAAGCCTCCCTCCAGCTTGGCAAAGGCAAAGGGCTGCACATCATCTGCGCCGATGACCACCATATCCTCAGTATCGCTGGGGGTAGTCTTGACAGAAAGCTCTGTACCGGTGATTTGGGCATACAGATCCCGGAAAATTTCAGCCGCTTTTTTGTAGGCAGGGCCACCTGCCTTGGGTGCCAAAATAAACATAGGCATTCCCCTTTCAAAGTCGTTCTTAGAAGAATTGTATCATTATCTACTCCTATGTGCAACCTAAAAAACAACAGAAAAGGTTTAATTTTTAACTATAACTATACAAAAAACCTGCGAACGCAAGTTCGCAGGTTTTTCTTATTAAGTAAATTAGGCTTCCAGGTTGATGCCGGTGTCCTTGCTGAACACGTGGCAGTTGTGGCCGCCGAAGTCGAAGGTCACCTTGGTGCCGGACTTCATTGCAGCAACCTCTGCTTCGCTCATGTCCATGGTGGAAACAACCGCGACAACGTCCTTGCCGTAAGCGTTCATGTGCAGGTGGACGGAAGAACCCATCATTTCGTGCACATCGATCTCAGCCTCAACGCCCTTGTCGCCCAGAGTGATGTGCTCGGGACGGACACCCAGGGTGATAGCCTGCTCTTCGACCTTGTTAGCGGTCAGGGCAGCCTGCTTCTCCTCGCTCAGCACAACAGTGTGGCCGTGCAGCTCGATAGCGTACTTGCCATCAACCTTAACCAGCTTGGAATCGAAGAAGTTCATCTGAGGTGCGCCGATAAAGCCAGCGACGAACAGGTTGTAGGGGTGGTTAAACACTTCCTGAGGAGTGCCGATCTGCTGGATGAAGCCGTCCTTCATGATGACGATACGGTCGCCCAGAGTCATAGCCTCGGTCTGGTCGTGGGTAACGTAGATAAAGGTGGTATCGATACGCTTGCGGAGCTTGATGATCTCAGCACGCATCTGGTTACGCAGCTTGGCGTCCAAGTTGGACAGAGGTTCGTCCATCAGGAAGACCTTGGGGTCACGGACGATAGCACGACCGATAGCCACACGCTGACGCTGACCGCCGGACAGAGCCTTGGGCTTACGGTTCAGGTACTCGGTGATCTCCAGGATCTCAGCAGCCTGCTTAACCTTCTTGTCGATCTCGCCCTTGGGAACCTTGCGGAGCTTCAGCGCGAAAGCCATGTTATCATAAACAGTCATGTGGGGGTACAGAGCGTAGTTCTGGAAGACCATTGCGATATCGCGGTCCTTAGGAGCTACATCATTAACGATCTTGTCGTCGATGATCAGTTCGCCCTCAGTGATCTCTTCCAAACCGGCGACCATACGCAGAGTGGTGGACTTACCACAGCCGGAAGGACCGACCAAAACGATAAATTCCTTGTCTGCGATCTCCAGGTTGAACTCCTGAACAGCCACGACGCCCTTGTCGGTAATCTGCAGATTGACCTTGGTGCTGACGCCTTCGGTGTTCTTCTTGTTCTTCTTTCTGGACTTCTTCTCTTCGTCGCCAAGATAGGGATAGATCTTCTTGACATTTTTCAGAACAACAGTTGCCATAACTTCTCGACTCTAAACATACCGACTCCTCGCGTATGCTCTCACTGCCGGCGTAAATAATGTCCGGTCAGCATTACGACAGGTCTCCACACTGCCGCACCGTGAGTCAAACGGATAAATTTCCTCCTTTTTTTACGTCACGGACTTAATTTTGTGGAGTTAAGGCCGTGCGATGGGATGGTAGTATGATAGCACAGATTTCCTGCGCAGTCAACTGTTAGTTTTCACAGAACTTGGCAAAAATTTTGTGCATTGTGCTTATTTTACGGTGAATCCCCCGTTTTCTGTCACTTTTAGGGTGATACCATAGTAAGCGGTCATGGCTTTTTGCAGGTAGGTCACATCCTGCACGCCTGCAGTTTCGTAGCAGGAGTGCATAGCCAGCTGGGCAAGACCGATGTCCACACTGGGCACTGCTACCTGGCGCAGGGAGATATTGCCCAAGGTAGAGCCTCCGGCAATGTCCGCCCGGTTGCAGTAGGTCTGCACAGGCACATCGGCCTTTCGGCAGACCTTACGGAAGATAGCAGCAGATTGGCCATCGGTGGTGTACTTCTGATTGGCATTGAACTTGATCACCACGCCGCCGTTCAGCACGGGAGCGTTATTCCCATCGGACAGCTCCGGGTGGTTGGGATGGAGGGCGTGACCGTTATCCGCCGACACCAAGAAGGATTTTGCCTTCTGGCAGCTTTCTTCCAGGTTAAGCTCCCGGCAGATCCGGGCCAAAGCACTTTCCATAAAGTCTGCGGCTGCGCCCTGGTAAGAACCGGAACCCACCTCCTCACTGTCAAAGACAGCCAGCACGGGGACATTGGGGGTTTCCCCTGCGTTTAAGAAGCCCTGGGTGCAGGCCCAGGCGCATTCCAGATCGTCAATGGCAGGCGCAGAGAAGAATTCCTCCTCCAAGCCCCAAACAGAAGTTTCCTGCCGCACATACAGATAAAGGTCGTGGCCCAGCACCTTGCCGCCGGCTAATTTTTCCAGCTCCTTCCAAAACTTATCCCCGGCATCTTTACCACCCAGTAGCGGAATGGTGTCCACTGCCAAATTCCAGGCATAGCCCTCGTTGATCTTCCGGTTCATATGAACGGCCACATTGGGAATCAGCAGCAGATCCCGGTCAAAATCCACCAGGCGGTTCTCAACACCCTCTTCGGTTTCCACCGTCACCCGGCCAGCCACGGACAGAGGCCTGTCCAGCCAGGGGGAGATGATCGCGCCGCCGTATTTTTCCACTGCCAAACGGGTATACGCACCTGCCAAAATGCCATTTTCTTTTACCTTAAAACAGGGCCGGTCTGTGTGGCTGGCGCTGATGAGAAACCCCTCCGGTGCTGCCTTGGGCAGCCGGAACGCCAAAACTGCGCTGCCGCCACGGGTCAGATAATATTTCCCCCCGGGGACAAGCTCCCAGGCTTTATCCTCCTGCAGACGGGTATAACCCGCTTTCCGAAGTTCTGCTTCCAAAGCCGCCGTAGCATGGTAAACGCTGTGGGCGCTGTTCAAAAATTGGGCTAACGCTTTCATATTCTTGTCCATACGAATCCTCCTCTGGTTTTGGAGATTGCCACACCAGTCTGCGGACTGGTTCGCAATGACACAGTTATATTATATGATTTCCACTCTTTCGTCAACCGAATCCCAAAAAGTTTTCCACAGGTCGAAATCCGTCGAAATGTTCCGTTTTTACCGAGTTTCACAAAATTATGTCGTTTTTTGTCGAGCAATTGTTTTTATTTTTCCTTGCAAAAAGCGAAAGGATATGCTAAATTATATTTGTCGCAACTTAGGTAGGCTTTCTACCAAAATGGGGAATATCTTCAAAAGTCAGGAGAGGAATTTATGGACAATCACACCTCCGTAGTTATTGCGGACAATTCAGAAGAATTTTGCAGCGCTCTCACCGCCGCACTACATCAAACCGACCGGTTCCGGGTCTTGGATACAGCCAACGACGGAGAACGGGCCATCGCCCTGGTGTCGGAGCAGAAGCCGGATATCCTGATTCTGGATATGATGCTGGCGAAAAAGGACGGCATCAGCGTCCTGAAGGCCATCGGCACTTTGGAGCATAAACCCACGGTGCTGGCCACCTCCGGGTTTATTACAGATTATGTAGCATCCGCCGCCGCCAACTTGGGGGTGCGGTATCTGATGCTGAAGCCCTGCGATACCAGCGCAGTGGTGGAACGGTTGGAGGAGATCCGGGGTGGGGAGAGCCTGCGGACACCTGCCGCCCGTCACAGTGGTCAGCAAAACATCGAAACCATGGTCACCAACATT
The DNA here is from genome assembly GCA_017452505.1 of Oscillospiraceae bacterium. Taxonomy (GTDB): domain Bacteria; phylum Bacillota; class Clostridia; order Oscillospirales; family Oscillospiraceae; genus Faecousia. The sequence goes on along the minus strand of JAFTMI010000019.1, from coordinate 9,831 downwards.
ATTCATGAAATCGGCGTACCTGCCCACATCAAGGGCTACCAATATCTGCGGGAGGCTATTATCATTGCCGTGGAGGATATGGACGTGATCAACGCCATCACCAAGATCCTCTATCCCCAGGTAGCAAAGACCTTCCAGACCACACCCAGCCGTGTGGAGCGGGCTATCCGCCACGCCATCGAGGTTGCCTGGGATCGGGGCGACCTGGACACCCTCCAAAAGTTCTTTGGCTACACGGTCAGCAACACCAAGGGCAAGCCTACCAATTCCGAGTTCATTGCCCTCATTGCAGACAAGCTCCAGCTGCAGATGCGCTCTGCCGCTGTGAATTTCTGAAAATAAAACCCCCACCGAGCGGTGGGGGTTTTGCTTAGCAATATCAGAATTTGATCACACCAACGGACTGCAGCAGCAGGAAGGTCAGAAGCGCAGGGGTAATGTATTTCACCATAACCACATACAGCTTTTCCCGTCTGAACTTAAAATTACCAACGGTAACTTCGTCAATGATCATCTTGGGTTTTGCGATCCAACCCACAAAAATGCAGGTCGCAATGGAGATCACAGGCATCAGCACATAGTTGCTGGCATAATCCAGCACATCCAAAAGCTGAACATTCTGTGCAGTGGGCAGGTCAGCCTCAAAATACAGTGTGTTATAGCCTAAGCAAACGGCAAGGCCCACAACTGCGGCAAACAGCGTCACTACGCCTGTGGCCTTCCTGCGCTCCATAGAGAACCGATCCACAACGCAGGAAACAACTGCTTCCATAATGGAAACAGAGGAAGTAAGCGCTGCAAAGGACACCGTCACAAAGAACAAAACACCAACAATCAGACCCACCACCGGGCCCATAGCGGCAAACACCTTGGGAAGTGCCACAAACATCAGGCTGGGGCCGCTGGCATTCAAGCCCTCTGTGCCCATAAAGGTAAACACCGCAGGAATTACCATCATGCCGGCCAAAAATGCCACGGTGGTATCAAAGAATTCGATCTGGGTAACGGACTTATTCAGATCCGTGTCCTTGGGAACATAGGAGCCATAGGTGATCATAATGCCCATTGCCACACTGATGGAATAGAACAGCTGGCCCATCGCATCGGTCAGAACTACCAGGAACTGCTTGAGGGTCATTCCGCTAAAATTAGGGATCAAATAGACCTTAAAACCTTCCAAACCTGTGCGGACAGTGCCGTCGGCATCCGTATGCCGCAGGAACAAAGCATACACCGAAATGCCCAAGATCAGCACCAGCAGAATCGGCATCAGCACCTTGGACAGTCGCTCAATGCCCTTGTTGACACCCTTGTAAACCACAAAGGATGTGGCAATCAGATAAATAGAAAACCAAATGATGGGACTCCACTGGTCGCTGATAAAGCTCTTAAAATAACCGTCCGCTGCCGCAGCCGCGCCCTGGCCGGTCACGAAAACGCTTAAGTATTTCAGCACCCAACCGCCAATGGCGCAATAGTAAGGCAGGATCAGCGCCGGAATAATGCAGGCCAGCACACCCACCCAGCCCATTTTGGGGTGGATCTTTTTGTAAGCCATTAAGGGGCTGAGCCCGGTCTTTCTGCCGATGGATATTTCCGTGATCAGCAGGGTAAAGCCAAAGGTCAATGCCAGGATCAAATACACCAGCAGGAACAAGCCACCGCCGTCCTTTGCTGCCAAATAGGGAAAACGCCAAATATTTCCCAAGCCCACCGCGCTGCCGGCTGCCGCCAAAACGAAGCCCAAGCGGCCGGTAAAGCTGCCGCGATTTTGTTTTTTCTCCATAAATACTGCCTCCAAGATTATTGCAAACATCTTTTCACAGTTTACTATCAAACGGGATGTTTTGCAAGCACTTTCTTCCAATTCCCCCTCTTTTCTGCAAAACCCCTTTATTGACAGCGCAGCATATTTTTCTTATAATGTAAAAAACAAAGGAGGTAACACCTATGGCAAATGAAGAAATTTTAGAGCAAGAGGAATCCATCCTCACCCTCACCGATGAAAACGGCGACGAGCTGCGGTTTGAATACCTGGATTGCATTGAACTGGAAGGTGTGGAGTACCTGGTACTGATGCCCGAGGAATCCAACGAGATCGTGATTCTGGAGATTCAGCCCGTGGACGAGGAAAACGAAAACTATGTAGCTGTGGAAAGCGAAGAGACCTTGGATGCGGTTTATGCTATCTTCAAAGAGCGCTACAAGGACGTTTTGGAATTTGAGGACTGACAAAAAGCCACCCTTCCGGGTGGCTTTTTTATTGGAATATGCGGTCAGCAAGGCCCCGGGAACGAAGAGCATAGTAAAGAGCTGTGCCTAAGGTGAGCATAACAGCCAATTCACCAATGGCTACATACAATGCATTCAGCCAAAATCCCCCGCCAATGTACACGCTCAGCTCCCAGCCCACCAAAAAGGCATTGCTCAGCGCCGGCAGCAGCATCGCAAGCAGCGGATAGCCCTTGATCTTCACTTTCCGCAGGCCGTACATACCGGACACCGCCAGCAAGGTGGCAAGGCCGCCCACCGGCACATCCAAGGGCAGTGCCCCGGCAAAGGTCAGATTAAACAGCATACAGCCCACAGTAAGGCCCGGAATTGCTGCCGGGGTGAACAGTGCCAGCACGCACAGGGCCTCCGAGGCCCGGAACTGAATGGCAAAAGAGGCAGAATTGGGAATCAGAACATTCTGCAGATGGGTAAGCCCCACATACAGGGCGGCGATCATCGCCCCCTGGGCCAAAAAACGGCTTTTGTTTCTCATAGTTTTTCTCCTGAAACGCAAAAATGGGCACAGCCGTGCCCACAAAAAATCGGGCGCATATCACTGCTGCCAAACGTCCTTGAGATTGCCACGGGCGCAAGCGCCCTCGCAATGACATTGAACAAACGGCAGCGCATACTGCACCCGTCGGTTTTCCATAGTTTTGTTTACCGACAGGATGGTCACGAACTGTCCTATGCATTTTCTTTATTATACCCCATTTCCCGCCCCTGTCAACTCCATATTTTTACTTGCCATTTTCTGCATCGGTGGTATAATAGAAGCAGGTGATAACTATGAAAAAAATGCTTTTTGTCTTCAATCCCTGTGCCGGCACCAAAAAAGCCAACCGGTTCCTCGCGGGCATTCTGGACGCTTTTAACCGGGCTGGCTATCAAGTGCAGGTATATGTGACCGCCGGCCCCAAGGATGCCGTGACCGCTGTGAAGCAGTTTGCCCCCGGCATGGATCTGGTGGTGTGCTGCGGCGGCGACGGCACTTTTAACGAAACCGTTACCGGCCTTTTGGAAACAGGCCTTTCCATTCCTGTTGGCTATATCCCCGCCGGCTCTACCAACGATTTCGCTAACTCTTTGAAGCTTTCTTTGCATCCCCTAAAGGCTGCCAAGGCCATCATTGAAGGCACGCCCCAGCCCCTGGATATGGGTTCCTTTAACGGGCGTTATTTCTCCTATGTGGCTTCCTTCGGCGCTTTTACCAAAGCAAGCTATGCCACCCCCCAAAGTGTCAAAAACGCCTTGGGCCACACCGCCTATGTTCTGGAGGGCATCAAGGAGATCGCATCCATTCGCAAAATGCCCGTGCGCATGGAGCTGGACGGCGAAGTAGTAGAGGATGACTATATTTTCGGCGCTATCTGCAATTCCACCAGTGTGGGCGGCATTCTGACCTTAGATCCCAACCAGGTGGATATGAGCGACGGCAAGTTCGAAATCCTGCTTTTGCGAGCGCCCCGGGATCTTTTTGAACTGACCGAGTGCATTACCGCTGTGCAAAAGCAGCAGTACAACAGCCGGATGATGACCTTCCGTACCGCCAAAACCGTGCAAATCCACGCAAGCGAGGATATGACCTGGACTTTGGACGGAGAAATGGCTGACGGCGCTAAGGAACTGACCGTTTCCAATCTCCATCACGCAATTCAGCTGGTTCACTGAGAGGTAGCTTATGCGCAATACAACTTTGTGCTATATCACCCGGGGAGATGATGTTTTGATGCTCCACCGGGTCAAAAAAGAAAACGATGTGAACAAGGACAAATGGATCGGCATCGGCGGCAAATTTGAAGCAGACGAGACTCCCGACGAGTGCCTTTTGCGGGAGGCAAAGGAGGAGACCGGTCTGACCCTCACTTCCTGGAAATGCCGGGGCATCGTCACCTTCCTCACCAATGGCCCCTGGGAAGGCGAATATATGTATCTGTTCACCGCCGACAGCTTCGAGGGTGAACTGAAAGAATGCGACGAAGGTGAGCTGCGGTGGGTGAGCCGGGAGTTTTTATCGGAACTTCCTCAATGGGAGGGCGATAAGATTTTCTTAGACCTATTGTGGCAGGATGCGCCCTTCTTTCTGCTGAAGCTGCGCTACGAGGGCGACAAATTGGCAGAAGCCGTACTAAACGGTGAAAGAATCAAATAAGCGAACCCGGTGCGCAGAACGCGTACCGGGGCTTTTTTATTCTTGCATACGGAAACTATTTTCGTTATAATGGTATTACAATATATAATAAGGAGAATCCCTATGGAGATTTCGGAAATTCTGGCAAGATGCGACCACACCCTGCTGTCCCCTGCCGCCACATGGGCAGATATCAAAGCCATCTGCGATGACGGCATAAAGTTTAAGACCGCATCGGTGTGCATTCCCGCATCCTTTGTCCAGCAGGCCAAGGCCTACACAGAGGGCAAGCTGCCCATCTGCACTGTCATTGGTTTCCCCAACGGCTATGCCACCACTGCCGCCAAATGCTTTATGGCCTACGATGCCATTACCCACGGCGCAGACGAGGTGGATATGGTTGTGAACATTGGCTGGGTGAAAGAGGGCAAATTTGATGCCGTTACCGAGGAGATTCGCCAGGTGAAGGCCCACTGCTGCGGCAAAATTCTGAAAGTGATTATTGAAACCTGCCTGCTCACAGACGAGGAGAAAATCGCCCTGTGCAAATGCGTCACCGATGCAGAGGCGGATTACATCAAAACCTCCACCGGATTCTCCACCGGCGGGGCTACCTTTGCAGATGTAGCGCTTTTTGCCAAGCACATCGGCCCTAAGGTAAAGATCAAGGCCGCCGGCGGCATTTCCAGCCTGGAAGATGCTGAAAAATTCATCGCCCTGGGCGCTGACCGCCTGGGAACTTCCCGCATTGTAAAGATCGCCAAGGGTTTACAAAACGACGGAACTTATTAAGGAGGAATTCTTATGTCCAACTTCCCTACTACTCCCCATATCAATGTTTTGAATGAGATTGGGTTCGGCAAGACCGTGCTGCTGCCCGGTGACCCTCTGCGGGCTAAATTCATTGCAGAAAACTTTTTGGAAAACCCGGTACTGGTGAACAATGTCCGGGGTGTCAACGGCTACACCGGCTATTATAAAGGTGTAAAGGTGTCCGTGATGGCCACCGGTATGGGTATGCCTGCAATGGGCATTTACTCTCACGAGCTCTTCACCCGGTTCGGTGTGGAGAACATCATCCGGGTAGGCTCTGCCGGCTCTATCCAGGAGCACATCAATCTTTACGACATCGTACTGGGGCAAGGCGCTTGCACTGATTCTAATTGGGCTGCCCAGTTCCATCTGCCCGGCACATTCGCCCCCATCGCCGACTTCACCATGCTGTGCGAAGCGGTGAAAGCATGTGAAAATCACAAGGCCACCTACCATGTGGGTAACATCAACTCCTCCGATGTATTCTACGGAGATCACGAGGGTGTTCCCGAGGGGCTGGACAGCGTTTACGGCCTGAAAAAGATGGGCGTGATGGCTTTGGAAATGGAGGCTGCCGCTTTGTATATGAACGCTGCCCGGTACGGCAAGCGGGCTTTGTGCATCTGCACCATTTCCGACCATGTGCTGAAGGGTGTGGAAACCACCGCCCAGGAGCGGCAGACCGCATTCACCAAGATGATGGAAGTGGCATTGGATGTAGCTGTCGCGATGGATAAGAAGTAAGCAGGAGATTGCCACGTCGCGTGAATTAAGGTATGATTGCCCCCGGCAATCATAGTTATTAACGATTCGCTGCGCTCTGCAACACGCTCCTCGCAATGACGAGGAAAATTGAGGTGCATTTTATGAAAAGAGTTTTTTTGATCGTACTGGATTCCTTTGGCATTGGCGCGATGCCGGATAGCGAAGCATTCGGTGACAAGGGCGCAAACACCCTATTGTCCTGCGCTGCCACCAAAAAACTGGATATTCCCAATTTAACAAATGCCGGTTTGGGGCAGATCGACGGGGTCACCTGTCTGCCCAAAGGAAATCTGACCGGAGCTGTGGCAAGACTCGCCGAAGCCTCTGCCGGCAAGGACACCACCATCGGTCACTGGGAGATTGCCGGTATTGTATCTGAGAATCCTCTGCCCACTTATCCGGAGGGCTTCCCGGAGGAAATTATCACGCCTTTCTGCAAGGCCACCGGCCGGGGCATTTTGGCCAATGCGCCCTGGTCCGGCACGGCGGTCATTGAAAAGTACGGCGCAGAACATCTGCGCACCGGAGAACTGATCGTCTATACTTCCGCTGATTCCGTGTTCCAAATCGCCGCTCACGAGGAGATCGTACCCCCGGAGCAGCTTTACGAATACTGCCGCATTGCCCGAAAACTTCTCCAGGGCAAGCACGGCGTGGGTCGAGTCATCGCCCGTCCCTTTGTGGGTACACCGGGCAATTTCACCCGCACCGCCAACCGCCACGATTTCTCCTTAGAGCCGCCTAAGGAAACCCTGCTGGATGCTTTGCAGAATGCCGGCCTTGCCACCATCGGTGTGGGCAAGATCCACGATATTTTCGCCGGGCGGGGCTTAAGCGAATATGTCTACAATAAAAGCAATGCAGATGGAATGGCTCACACAGACAATTTTGCCGCCAAGGATTTTGCGGGTTTGTGCTTTGTAAATCTGGTGGATTTTGATATGCATTTCGGCCACCGCCGGGATGCGGTGGGCTATGCCAATGCCTTAAATGAATTCGACCGCTGGCTGGGCAAATTCCTGCCCGGTTTGGGCGAAGAAGATACGGTCTTTATCACCGCCGACCACGGCTGCGACCCGGCATACACCGCCACCACCGACCACACAAGGGAATACGTTCCCCTTTTGGTGTTGGGCAAGGGCGTTAAGCCTGTGAATTTAGGCACAAGGGGCAGTTTCTCTGACATTGCCGCCACCATTGCCGATATATTTAATGTAGCTTTGGACACCCCCGGTAAGAGTTTTAAGGAGGAGATCCTATGACCCCGGAAAAACTGATTTCTATGGCTGTGGAGGCTATGGGCAAAGCATATGCCCCTTACTCCGGTTTCCGGGTGGGCGCGGCCCTTTTGTGCAGCGACGGCACTGTCTACACCGGCTGCAATATTGAAAATGCCGCCTACTCCCCCACCAACTGCGCTGAGCGCACTGCCATTTTCAAAGCGGTATCCGAGGGCCGCAGGGATTTTACCGCCATTGCCGTCTGCGGCGGCAAGAATGGAATTATTACTAATCTTTGCACCCCCTGCGGTGTTTGCCGACAGGTACTGCGGGAATTTTGCAAGGACGACTTCCCTGTCTACCTTGCCCACAAGGATGGCTACAAAACGCTGACCCTGGGTGATCTGCTCCCTTATAGCTTCGGCGAAGATTCCCTTCAATAATTCCCTGCCCCCTATGTGCTTACATAGGGGGCAGACGACATAATCCTATATATTATAATGTAAGAGGTATCTGTATGAAACGGATCGTAGCTTTTGCTTTGGCGCTTTTGTTGCTATTGGGACTTGCCGGCTGCCAAAAAGGGGCCGCCCCCGTCCCTACCGAGCCCACGGAAACCATCTCGCCCACAGAACCTAATCTTCCCGCCGGGCCGCAATTCGACACCCCGGAGCAGGCGGCTGTGGTTGCCACAGCGCTGGCCTTTTTGGACCGGGGCAAGTACATTCAGTACGATGACACCCGGCTTTCTTCCGCCCCAAACCTCGTTGTCTACCGCTGGGAGGTAGACCTAAAATCCCCGGAGGACTACACAAGCCAGTTCACCGGCTACACCAACTGCGCAGCCTTTACCCACGATGTATACTTAGCCGCTCTGGACTATGATATTGGCGCCCACACCACCGCCATGCTCACCGCCAAAGGCACTTCCCAGCGGCGGTACACCTATATCCCCACCGGTGAGGAAACCGCTGAGGAAAAGGCCGCTGTGGAGGCTGACTTCCGGGCCAATCTGCAAATTGGCGACATAATCGTTGTCCGCTATAATGGCAGCAACGAGGGCAACGGCCACGCGATGCTCTATGTGGGCGAAGAAGTGCTGGAAAGCGGCGATATTATCCACAGCACCGGCAGCAGCTACAGCTACAAGGACTTTACTGAAAAAATTGAAAGCAACGGCACTGTACGGACTATGTCCACGAAAAGTCTGTTCTCCCCCGGCAGCAGTATGTATGTCTATTCCAGAATAAAAAGCCTTTGCCTGATACGCCCGCTAAACACCTACAAGGGCGGTGTACCGGAGCACACCCAAAATCGCATCGACAATTTGCAAGGCATCGTTGCCGAGAAGATGTCCTCTCATACCGGGGGTATGACAGTAAATCCCGGCGAGGAAATGAACTTTATGTTCTCCGTCACCAATAAAAACGACCATCCGGTAACCGTAGAAGTCCGGGATACCGTTCCCGCCAATACCGCTTATATATCCGGTGCAGAGCAGATCGATGGCAATTCTTTAAGCTGGCAGTTGACTGTACCTGCCAACGAAACTGCCTTGGCAAGCTACAAAGTGCAGGTGAATATCGATGCGGCCTGCGGCGAAACCATTGCCGGCGACCAAGGCACAGTGGGCGGCGTAAAAACAGCCTGTCCCAATGTGTACATTCAGAAAACCCTTACCAAGGAAGAACAGGAAAAGATTCTATCCGCCACGGAAGAAATCACCGACAAACAGGGCATCGCCCTTGCCGATGCCATTTACCGGCAGGCTGTGGGAAAGGCCACCGGCCTGCCTGCCGACTTTGCTGCCTTGCACGACAGCTATTTCCAGGAATTCTTTGACCAGCACCGTCTCTCCGGTGAGGGCGGTATGCTGGATCTCATTCCCACAGGAATGTTCGGCGGGCGAAAAGTCGCGCACCGCACGATTGCTTCCGACTATATGCGCTTAGAGCATTGCCGCACCCGGCTGCCCCGGACAGGAGACCTGATTGCCGGCGATATTATCTTAGCTATAGGTGGCCCAAACACCCCGGGAAATTCCACACAAAGCCTATACCTGTTTACAGGGGAAAGGATGCTGAACCTAAACACCGGCAAGACCCAGCCTGCCCGGCCTTTGCTGAATATGCTGTTAGGCTATGACCGATTTGTGGTCATCCGGCCCTCTATAGGAATGTAAAAATCGCCGCTCTGATGAGCGGCGATTCTTATTTATTAGACTTCTTTGCTCTTGGTGGCAATCTCCATCAGGCACTTGGCGGTGAACTCCTCAGGAGTCATTGCGCCCAGGTCCTCACCCTTACGGGTACGGACGGACACAGTGCCGTTCTCCATATCCCGGTCGCCAATGACCAGCATATAGGGGATCTTCTGCAACTGTGCTTCCCGGATCTTGTAGCCCAGCTTTTCGCTGCGGCAATCGGTTTCCGCGTGAATGTTCATAGCATTCAGTTCGTCTGCCAGCTTCTTGGAATACTCATGAGCCCGGTCGGTGATGGGCATCACACGGACCTGGGTGGGCATCATCCACAGGGGCAGTGCGCCTGCATAACGCTCGATCAGGTAGGCCAGGGTACGCTCATAGCAACCCAAAGAGGTTCTGTGAATAATGTAGGGGGTCTTCTT
>JAFTMI010000018.1 GCA_017452505.1 Oscillospiraceae bacterium | reverse complement strand
TCAAAATGCAAAATGCAAAATTGAGGTATTTCCTTCGGAAATGGTTGAAATAAGTCGCCAAGGGCGACACCTTCATTCTGCATTTAGCATTCTACATTTTGCATTGTCGGCTCTGCCGACTGCACGACAAACTGAAATTTGTCCCTTGCAAAGCAAAGGGGCAAGCCTTTTGGCTTGCCCCGTGGTGGGTTCATTGTAATTTTGCGCTTTCCAGAGTCCTTCCCAGATCGTAGTAGAAAACATGATCTCTTGCGGGGGTCAGATCGTCGAAAAGACCGCGCTGGGCATAGATGGCATAGGTGCGGAACAGGATGGGGCACAGCATACCGTTGCTCATGACCCGTTTATACAGATGGTCATAATTTCCCTCATTTTCCATGGCACCCTGGGCCAAGGCAAAGGTAGCGGTATCCGCAAGACCGCCAAGGCTCAGCGCGCCATCGGGATCAAAGAAGGCAGAAAGATCCATATTGGCCGACAGCTTGGTCTGGCCCAGATGCAGGTCAAATTTGCCGTTTTTCAGTGCATTGGTGTAGCTGTTGCCGCTGAGGGCGCTGACGGTAACGGTGAAGCCGTAATTTTCCAGCATTTTGGCGATCCCCCGGGCCGCCTTGACCCGGCGGCTGTCTGCCTTGTTGACCAGCAGAGTGATGGCCATATTTTCGGGCGCGGCATCCGTCACCGCCTGGGTGAAGATTTCCGGGTGAAAGCCATAGGTTTCCTTTGCCGTGTCACTGTAGTGGGGAGAGTCTGGGGAGGCAGGCAGATAGGCGCTTTCAGCAAAGCCCCGGTAGTATTCCTGCACCAAGGCATCCCGGTCAATGCCGTGGGTCAGCGCGGCACGGAGGGCTTTATTGGAGAAGATTTTACTGTTTTTGTTACAGGCCAGGTACAGGAAAATGCCGCTTTCCACATCCCACAGCTCGTAGTCGCAGCGGTAGTCCACATACAGATCGGAGCCGGGGTCGGCGCAGACGATGCTGATATTGCCGTATTCAAAGTCATCCCGCATGGTGGCGGGGCTGTCTACCTTCAGCAGGGAGACGAAGGGGGCGGTAACGGCCAGCTTTGCCCGGCACCACCACTCGCTGCGGCGTTTTAGCTGCAAGCCGTTTATGCCTATGTCGTAGCCATAGGGGCCGGTGCCCATGGGGCGTTCGGCTTGGGTCTCTGATGCCTTCACGATGGGCCCATCCAGCAATAGCGGCAGGTTTTCATAGGGTGTCTTCAAGTCGATCTGAACGCCGCCGTCCTCTGTAATCGTGATGGCTGATACCTGCTTCAGCCGACCGGAGTAGACCGTGCCGGCTCTGGCTGCCTCCAGGCTGGAGGCAATGTCGGCGGCGGTTACGGGGCTGCCGTCAGAGAAGGTGGCCTCCGTCGGGTAAAAGACATAAGTCCGCATATCCTTGGAAACACTGAAGCTTTTGCAAAGGATGGGTGATACGTTGTATTCCCGGTCAACGGCAAAAAGGCCCTGATACAGAAGAGAAAAGATCAGCTTGTGAGAAACCTCGGTGGCTGTATAGGGGTTTAAGGATTTTTCCGGATAATAGCCCAGGGTCAGGCTTTGGGTCTGGGGCTTTGAGGGCTGGGTGGTAGGCTGCGTGGTTTCGTCCTGGAAAAGGCCGTTGCCGGTGGGCACATAGACGGCCTCGCCGCCGCAGCCGCTCAAAAGCAGCGCCAGCAGCAGAAGTATAGCGGTTATGCGCTTCAAGGCATTTCCTCCTTAGCGTACGATAATGGCACCCTGGCTGCCCCGGGTGGCACCGTGGAACCGGTGGGACCAGAAGCGGCCCGGCTGGCACATGGTGCAGTCTTTGCTGATGTCAATATGGGTGAGGCCGGCATTTTGCAGGGCCAAATGGTTGATTTTCTTCAGATCCGGATAGTATTTTCCGCTTTTTTTCTGAATGTACGGCCGAACCGTGGGGCCGTAGGTCTCCATCAATGCCTGGGGCACCTCTTCGTCGGTCTGGAAGCAGCAAGGGCCAATGTTGGGGCCGATGGCGGCGTGGATGTTTTGGGGATCGCAGCCAAATTCCCGGCACATGGCGGCCACAGTTTTGCCGGCAATGTTTTGGGCAGTACCCCGCCAGCCGGCGTGAGCGGCACCCACAGCGCCGGTGACCGGATCCCACAGCAGGATCGGGGTGCAATCGGCGGAGAAGATCACCAGCGCCGTGCCCGGATCGTTGGTGATGAGGCCGTCGCATTCGGGATAATGGCGATGGTCAAAGCCCATATGGTGATGCTTGGTGACGAGGCGCACAATGTCGGAATGGGTCTGCCGGGTCAGCACCGTGTTCAGCGGGTCAAAATCCAAGGATTCGCCCAAAATGCGGTAGTTTTCCGCCACATTTTCAAACCGGTCACCCCGGTTGGCACCGATGTTCATGCTGCCAAGATACCCGGTGCTGACACCGCCAAAGCGGGTGGTAAAGCAGTGCTTCGCCCCGATGCCCTCCGCAGTCAGATATTCCAGATTTCCTTGTTTTTGCGTAATGATTGCCATAGTTGCTCCATTGATGAGGGAAATTGTTGCTTACGATTATTAGCGCCGAAGGCGCATCCCTTCCCCCGGGGGGAAGGTGCCGGAGGGAGCATAGCGACCGGAGGCGGAAGAGGAATGCGGGAGATCACGTTGGATACGGTACAGGGTAAAGACTTACTAAAACTTTACGTCTTAGGAGGTCTGATAGAGCTACCATGCCGCAAGGTTACCGCCCGCATGCATCTTCAGTCCCCGCCTAAAGGCGGCGACAGCTTCCCCCCGGGGGAAGCGATCTTGCGCCCCGACGGG
>JAFTMI010000003.1 GCA_017452505.1 Oscillospiraceae bacterium | reverse complement strand
TCTTCGTTGTCCTTGGCGATACCGTCAGCGGAACACAGAGCGATACAGATAGCATCGTTGGCAGCAGCCAGGTCGATGTAGCCGATACGGGAACCGGCGTCAGCGGAGTTAACGATGGGCTTGCCGTTGGTACGGTTGTAAACCTTGATACCGGCTTCGATAGCGCGCATATTGGCAGTATCCAGAGCCAGAGGCACGTTGTCGAAGTTCTCCTGCAGCAGCTTAACAGCCCACATCATACGCTCGGGACCGTCCTTCTCAGCAGGTCCGATGTTCACATCCAGGTAGGTAGCGCCGGCCTTGATCTGAGCAGCAGCACGCTCCAGGATGGGAGCGGGATCGCGCTCGTCCATAGCCTTGCGGATAGCAGGAGCGATACAGTGGATTCTCTCACCGATGGTGACGAAGGTCTTGGATTCGGGGTTGTAGCCGCCGTACTTGACGCCCATGTCAACCACTTCGATAGCGGGAACCTTAGTAGCCAGCAGCTCGTCGAAGGACAGTTCCTTAACCTCTTCCTTCACAGCACCGGCCTTGGCAGCACGCTCAGCCTCAGCAGCCTTAGCGCCAGCCTCGTATTCCTTGTCCTTGATGTACTTGGGCAGCTGTACAGCCTCCAGAGGACCAACAACTACGTTCCACTCAGGCAGCTTGTCCTGAATTTCGCCCTTCATAACGGCAACCTTGCCGGGGATGATCAGGGTGCGGTTCTTGATCTTGTTGGCAACGTCCAGCTCCTCGAAGGTCTTCTTAATGGTGGAGGAGGACAGCTTACCGGCAGCCCAGGCAGTCAGAACAGACATACCGGAAGCGTCGGTGATGATCAGGTTCACAGGCTGGCCGGAACGCTCCAGTTCGCCGGAAACCAGGAAGTAGGTCAGAGCGAAGTCAACGGTCAGGCAGCAGGGGCTGTTCTCATCAGCGCCGTTGATGGGGTAGATCTTAGCCTCCACCTTCATGGGCTTCTGAGGATCGGTGTAGATGTTCTGACGCAGACCGTACAGAGGCAGAGCCTGTGCGTAGGTCATGTTCTCCATCACGATGATGGAAGCGTACTTCTCGGTGAACATAGAAGCGTAAGCGGTCTGCAGACGGTCATCGCCCTTAGCGACCTTAGCCAGGTTCACGATGGAGGGGTAACCGAAGGTGCGGTCCTCCTGCTTCAGAGCAGTACGGCGGACATTGACAGCGTTAGCCAGGGTTTCCTTAGCGGTCTTGCCGGTAACATCCAGCACCAGGTTCTTGTTGCCCTTGGCTTCCAGATTCTTAACGGTGTCATACAGATCGGAAATGTTCTCGGCCCAAACGCCCAGCACAACGCCGGCCTCGGTAGCCAGAGCATTCATAGCTTCCCAGTTGTCGGGAGTAGCGCCATCCAGGATCACGTTCTTGCCGGCAACGGCCAGAGCAGCCTTAGCGCACTCTACATCCCAGCACTCCAGGACCAGGGGACGGCCGGTAGCAGCAGCCTTCTCGGTCAGCTTAGCGTAAACAGCGGGATCGTTCTGGCAGTTGGAAACCTGAACAAATTCAACGTACATACGCTCGCCGATACGCTCGTAGTCCACCTTCTGCAGATCAGCCAGCTTGGCATCCACAGTAGCCTCGTCCATGCAGGTGCACACGGAAACAGCATACAGGTTCTTGTTGACCAAAGTCTTCTCGTGACGGAACAGAACGGTTTCGCCGCCCAGCTTGTGCTCGCCAACGGAGACGGTCTTCATCAAAGGAGCGGTAGCGGAGTTCAGAGTAGCCAGTGCTTCCTCAGAGAAGTGGGGGCACTTGCTCAGCTCAACAGCGCCCTGTGCAACCTTCATGCAGAAAGCCATACAAGTGGGGCAGCCGCACTCCTTACAGTTAGTCTTAGGAGACAGTTTAAAAATATCGAGACCTTTCAAAGCCATTTTATGTATCCTCCTTCCGATTAGACAAGTTCAGTGATGAACTTCTTGATGGTGGCCACAGAAGCAGGGTGACGCAGAACAACTGCATCAGCACCGCCGGTCAGGTCAGCTGCTGCGGTGGAGACTTCCATGGAGATTGCGCGCTCCTCGCGGCAACCCCAAGCGGGCTCGTCCTCTTCGGAAGCGGTAGACTCCTTCACGCCCCAGGTGTCGTTGCAAACGGTAGCCAGGATGGGCATCTGCAGGTCAGCATCGCCCTGAGCCAGTGCAGCCAGGCGAATACGGTCGAAGGTGGAAGCGGCATACTCGTAGCCGTAACCCACAGCTGCGGTGCCGATATCCATAACAACGTTTTCGGGATTGACATTCAGGCCCTTCAGCATGATGTTCAGCTGCTTAGCCAGGTTGATGTCATCAGCGGTCTCAGCGCCCAGCTTCTGGCCGTTAGCCAGTGCAACGGAAGCGCCGACGGTCTTGTAGTTCTCGTTCTTAGCGGACATGAACAGAACGTTCTTGCCAGCCAGAGCCTCTGCCATAGCGGTGAACAGCTCAGCGTCCTTCTCCAGGTTCTTGCAGCCCATAACAACGATGGGCTTGGTGACGACCTCGGCAACAGCCTTGGCATCCGCAACGCAGTCAGCAACGGAGCGATCCTCGCCGTTGGGGTCAGCGCCAGGGAAGTTCAGGCAGATGAAGTCAGCGCCCTCAATGGACTCTGCCTTCTTGGCGTAGTCAGCCATGGTGGTGCAGCCTGCGTAGAAAGCAGACAGCTCAGGCCAATTCCACTGAGCGGCCAGATCGGACACCTCAACGCCGATCTTGGGTGCGTTTTCGATGGGAGCATCGAAGGTGTAGAAGGGCAGCACATTCTGGCCGCCGATGACGATAGCCTTGTCACCGGTGCCCAGGGTCACGGCATTGATCTTGCCGCTGAAGGCGCCCGTCTTAGGTGTAAAAGACATATTGGTTTCCCCCTTAAAATAATTTATATAATAAAAAATTTATTAACAATATCAAAGTCCGATGGACTTCATAATGTTCTTAACGGCTGCCTTGACAGGGTTGCTGTCCGGCAGTTTGGCAGACGGCTCACCGTCGCAATCGCAGCGGTAAACGCTCTCGTCCTGGGGCAGCACGCCCAGAAGCTCCAAGCCGTGCTTGGCGATCTCCTCCTGCACGCCCGCATCTAACTGACCGTCCGGAGCCCGGTTCACGATCAGACCCATACGGGTAGGCTGCAGCGCCATCTCACCGACAAGCTCCGCCACTCTTGCTGCCGCCTGGATACCCCGGCGGGAACAGTCAGAGATCAGAAGCATGGTGTCCACCTTGGGCAAAGTGCCTCTTGCCACATGCTCAAGGCCTGCCTCGTTGTCCATAACGATATAGCTGTAATTCTTGGCATACTTGTCCACCTGGGTCTTCAGCACGCCATTGACAAAGCAATAGCAGCCCTTGCCCTGGGTACGGCCCATGACCAGCATATCGAAATCATCTTCCTCAATGATGGCAGAGCTGAACTTGAAATCGGCATAGTCCGCCTTGGTCATACCGGCAGGAAGCGTGCCTTTCAGCTCGGCCTGGGCCATCTCCTCACGGATCTGACCAAGGCTTATTTCCACTTCTACGCCCAGCACTTCGTTGAGGTTTGCATTGGCATCGGCGTCAACCACCAAAACGGGGCCGTCCTTCTTGCCGCAAAGATAGTCGATGATCATGCCGCAGGTGGTGGTTTTACCCACGCCGCCCTTGCCGGCTACTGCGATGGTATGGGGTGTTGCCATAGTAATTGCTCCTTAATTTGGGGTAAGCCCGGAAGGGCTATGTAACGCAAACCCGCATTTGGGCATAGCTTGCCCATAGCTTTGCGCATATACTTTAGCATATTCTGCGGAAAAATTCAACTATAATTTCTTGGTAATGCAAGTTTTTTTGCTTGAAATGCAAGAAAAAATTCAGATCGGTGTAAAAACAAACTTCTGTATCAGCCCGTCGCAGTCGGCATACACAGTAACAGCACCGTTTATTCCGTTCTCAGCGGACACGGATACCGCCCTGCCCTTGAGAAAATCCCGCACATACTGGGCCGGGTCATCGGTCTGCACTTCCTCAAAGAAAATATCCCGCATTTGGTTGTTGGGGCACTGATTTTGGATCTCCCGCACCATTTCATATTCCATAGGTAACTCCTTTCGATGCCATATAGGCATCTAACTGCTTTTGGTTTTTGATAATAACTACCTTGTCAGGATATTGGGTCATTGGCCCACGGAAGAGGTCTTTCGTTTTCTTGCCGCGGCCCTTCCACAGAATCCAGGCAGCAAACTCCCAATCGAATTTCTCCGGGCAGCCCTCTGCCATATCCGGGCGGCAAAGGCCCGCGAATTTCCGGTATCGGCTATAAGCCCTGTACAGACTTGAAAAGCGGTTAAACAGCAGGAAGACAATCTCGTCCGCCTCTGCCATACGGCGGTCAAAGGAAAGCTTACTGTAATTGCCATCTATGACCCAGGCATCGTGGGTGTCCAGAAATTCTTTGGTCATGCGGGCCTTTTCGTCCTGGCCACGGATCACCCAGCCGGGTAAAAACTGCACAGTATCAAAATGCAGTACATCAATTTGATACTTTTCCGCCAGCAGCCGTGCCAAGGTGGATTTCCCGGAACCGCTGTAACCCAAAACGGCAATTTTCATACATTTTCCCTCCCCTGTTTTCTTTTTATTATCATAGCACAACCGGGGACAAAATGCCACAGGTTCGACAAATAAGGGTTGAATTTCCAAATTCTCTTTGTTATAATGAGGAAAACGCAGGGTTAGTTTATCGGTAGAATTTCTGCTTCCCAAGCAGACTGGGCGGGTTCGACTCCCGTACCCTGCTCCATGTAAAAACCGCTTTTGTCCACTGGACAAAAGCGGTTTTTACAATGATATCCGTTCCCTGCGCTCACGGATGATATAGCTGTAGCTATGATATCTGCTCCGCAGATGATATACGCTTCGCGTATAAAGGGAACGGATATTATATCATATTTGCATCGCAAATATATCACGCGGCGTAAGCCGTATATCATATCGCGTCAGCGATATATCATTTATACGAAAAGCAAGCGTCGAACCCATTTAAACGCAACCGATTCCCGTACCCCTCACCTTGATTTTTTCTAAAAATCCAAGTATAATTGAATTAGGCAAACTTGAATATAATGGAACAAATTACAGGAGGTATGCGTATGTTCAAAAGAAATCCGATATTGTCATATTTAAAGAAGCAGAATGTCGTTGAAAAGGTCAAAAAACATTACACCCTGTATCGTTTTACCTACCAAAACCATCCTTTTAAGGTTTACCTAACCCCTAAAGCAAATAAAACCACGGTAATTCATTGTAAGGACAGCGGAGATATTATATGGGAGTTGCTTTATCCGTTTGGTGGTATGAGCAATCCGTACCGTGAAAAACATTTTTTGCTGAAGCCAACCTCCGAAAAAGGAGTTATGACTATTGTTGTTATCAAGGGCAAGCCCGCTACTATAACAGGATTTGGCAACGGACTTTTTTCGTCTGTATATGGCAAAGATAGCGATAAAATTTTTGTGATGAGCGAAAAAGAGTTTGCAACATTCTTGATTTAATAATGGTGATTAAACGGAAAACAAATTCCAATCCCGTACCGTGCTCCCAAAAAAGCCACTCGAAAAGGGTGGCTTTTTCTTCCCTTTTGGGGAAAAATGTGATACAGTAACTTTAGAAATATCTTAAAGAGGTTACGGTTATGAAACGTATTTTAATTTTTTTGCTGGCCGCTTGCCTGCTATGTGGCTGCGCTGCGCCTGCAAGCCCCCAACCGGACAGCACCCAGGCCACCGATGCGCCCACCGTTCCTACCAGCATTCAAACCGGATTGGTCAACAAGGACGGAAAGACCTATTATATCAATGCCGATGGCTCTTATGCCAAAGGCAAGGTAGTCATTGATGGCATCGATTACTTTTTTACCAAGACCGGTGAGGAAGTCCTTGTGGTGAACCCCTGGCATTTTGTCCCCTATGATTACAGCCCCGATCTGGTCACATTCTATGATTTTGCCCAGTATGCGGACGGCAATGTCCTGGATAAAACCTGCATAGATCCCCTGCTGAAAATGCTGGAAGACTGTCAAAACGCCGGCCATAATGTCCGGATTGTTTCCTCCTACCGGCGGCAAGTGACCCAGGAAACCCTGTACAACAACAAGGTCGATTACTTTTTGAACCAGGGCTATGACATTGAAAAAGCCCGGGAAGAGGCTGGGAAGATCATCGCTGTTCCCGGCACCAGTGAGCATCAGCTAGGCCTGGCAGTGGATCTGATCGACAGCAGCTACCCTTACTTAGACGAAGGCCAGGAAAAGACCCCCGCCCAAAAATGGCTGATGGAGCACTGCTGGGATTACGGTTTTATCCTCCGCTACCCAAACGGAAAAACCGAGAGCACCGGCATCATTTACGAGCCCTGGCACTACCGCTATGTGGGCAAGGAGCTGGCTAAGGAGCTGCAAAATTCCGGTCTGTGCTTAGAAGAGTATCTTGAAACATTAAAGTAAATTCCATTATCTTTACTTTCCCGCAGAATAATGTTATAATAACGCAAATTCCCCTTAGTAAAGGATGTGACCCTATGAAATTTGATTTCAAAAAATGGATTCCTAAAAAGATCGACTTCAAGGAATTTTTTTCAAAAATCCTTGTTTTTTTCAAGAATCTGCCCGAGAAGATCAAGTCCATAAACCGCAAAAAGCTGAAGCGGTATTTGCCGCCCTGCCTGATGCTCTTTTTCGCTGCGATTTTTTTGGTTTGCGCAGGTGTTCTGGCCAAACGAGCCTGGGAAGACCACCATCAAGCTGAGCAGTATGATCACCTTGCCGGCCTCGTGCAGCAGGAACAGGCCCAGGTGCAACGGCCTCCCGTTTCCAACAATGGTACTTCTTATGTAGAACCTCTCTCTGCTTTTGTGGAAATCGCCCACCCCGTAACCGGCGAACCTGTCAAGGTCCTTCGGGAATACGCGGCTGTTTATCAGTTAAACCCGGATATGGCAGGCTGGATCAACATCCCCAACACCATACTGAACTATCCCGTGGTACAAACACCGGGCGAATCCGACTACTATCTGCATCGTGACTTCTACGACAAAAACAGCCGCCACGGCACGATCTTTGCTCACAATAACGCAGACCTGCAAACCCCCTCAGATATTGTGACCCTATACGGCCACAATATGAATGATGGCTCTATGTTCGCCTCCCTCCACAGCTACACCAGCAAAGAATATTACGATAAGAACCCGTACATCTATTTCGATACCCTGTATGAGCATCGCACCTACCAAATTATTTCAGCATTTGAAATTGACATCACAAAATCAGACTTTGACTACCACAATTATGTCGATACAAACGCCTTTTCCTTCCAGAATTATATAGACAACTGCAAGAAGCTGTCCCTGTACGATACCGGCGCGTCTGCCAAATATGGTGATAAGCTCCTCGCTCTTTCCACCTGCGACAATGATTACGCCGATGATGACGTCCGTTTCGTGATTGTCGCCAAGCTTGTTTCTTGATGACAGCAAAAAACAACCGAGCCTTTACAGGCTCGGTTATTTATTTATATGTGGATTTTCTGTTCGCTCCAAAAGGTAATCCACAGAAATATTAAAATAATCGGCAATTCTAATTAGCTCAGCAATACCCGGTTCCCGCTCTCCAGTCTCGTAGCGGCTGATGGTATTTTGATTTGTATTCAAATCCGTCGCCAATTTAAGCTGAGAAATTCCCTTTGCATTGCGAATTTCTTTCAATCGCATAGAATCACCTCTTGACACTATTATCCCATATCGGTATAATATAAATATCCCAATTTGGTATATTTTAAAAAAAGAGGTAAATATCATGAAGAAAATCTTATGTTTGCTCTTGTGCCTTTGTATGCTTTGCGGTTTGACCGCCTGCACGGTAGAAGATGCACCCACCAAGGAAACCAACCAGAATCAAGACACTCCCACCAAAGCCACCGAAGCAAAGGCTGAGACCTTTAAGCTCAACGAGACCGCTGTATTTAAGAACTTAAAAATCACCGCAACCAAGCTGGAAGAATCTACCGGCAAGGACTTTTTTACTCCCGAAGACGAAAATGTTTTTGTAGGTGTTAAGTTCACCATTGAAAACATTTCCAACGAAGAGCAAAGCATCAGCAGTTTGCTGTCCTTTACTGCTTACATTGACGATGTGAAGTGTGACTATTCTATCAGCGCCGCTACCGTTTTCAACGAGGGCACCCTCGACGGAAGCATTGCACCCGGCAAGAAACTGGTGGGTTGGTATTCTGTTGAAATCCCCAGCGACTGGAAAAATCTTGAGATTGATGTAAAGCCCGACATTCTTTCCGACAACACGGCCAAATTTGTCCTCAGCAAGTAAAAGGAACACCGCCGCTTCTGTAAAAGCGGCGGTGTATTTGTAGGGGGCGGGATACTATCCCGCCCGCAATCTCCGATAGACGATTCATTCGGGAGGGATAATATCCCTCCCCTACGATGATCCCCGGATGTGAAAAACACATCCGGGGATTTACTTTAGATATTACTTGCAGAATTCCTTGGCGACCTTCACAACATTTTCGCTGCACAGGCCGAACTGCTTCAACAGCGCTGCAGCAGGGCCGGAGTGACCGAACTCATCGTTGACGCCGATGCGCTTAACGGGAGTGGGGCACTTTTCAGCCAGGACTGCGCAAACAGCCTCGCCCAAACCGCCGATGATAGAATGCTCCTCGCAGGTGATGATCTTGCCGCACTTCTTGGCAGCAGCGATCACCAGCTCCTCGTCCAGGGGCTTGATGGTAGCCATATTGATGACCATAGCGTTGATGCCGTCCTCTTTCAGCTCTTCAGCAGCCACCAGGGCCTCGTTGACCATCAGACCGTTGGCGATGATTGCCACATCGGTGCCTTCCTTCAGAACTTCGCCCTTGCCGATCTCAAACTTCATGCCCTCTTCGTGGATGACGGGCACAGCGGCGCGACCAAAGCGCATATAAACAGGACCCTCGTACAGGTAAGCAGCGCGGACCATAGCCTGTGCTTCCACATCGTCAGCGGGGCTCATAACCACCATACCGGGGATGGAACGCATCAGCGCGAAGTCCTCACAGCACTGATGGGAAGCACCGTCCTCACCAACGGAGATACCGCCGTGGGTTGCGCCGATCTTCACATTCAGGTGGGGGTAGCCGATGGAGTTGCGGACCTGCTCAAAAGCACGGCCTGCAGCGAACATTGCGAAGCTGGATGCGAAAGGCACCAAGCCAGCGGTGGACATGCCGGCGGCCATACAGATCATGTTGGCCTCGGCAATGCCGCAGTCGAAATGACGCTCGGGGAATGCCTTCTTAAAAGTACCGGTCTTGGTGGCGCCTGCCAGGTCGGCATCCAAAACCACCAGGTTGTCAAATTCAGCGCCCAGAGCTTTCAGGGCGTTACCGTAACTGTCGCGGGTTGCGACCTTCTTAATCTCTGCCATAATTATGCCTCCAGTTCTGCCAGCTTGGCCTTCAGTTCAGTCATAGCCTGTGCGTACTCAGCATCGTTGGGAGCCTTGCCGTGCCAACCGGCGTCGTTCTCCATAAAGGAAACGTCCTTGCCCTTGATGGTCTTCATCACGATAGCGAAGGGCTTGCCCTTAGTCTCGCGTGCCTTAGCAAAAGCAGCCTCCAAAGCATCAAAGTCGTGGCCGTCCACTTCCACAGTCTCAAAGCCGAAAGCTACCAGCTTGTCCACGATGGGATAGGGGCTCATAACGTCGGCGATGTTACCGTCGATCTGCAGGCCGTTGTTATCCACGATGATGCAGAAGTTGTCCAGCTTGTAGTGGGCAGCAGCCATGCAAGCTTCCCAAACCTGGCCCTCCTGGATCTCGCCGTCGCCCAGCAGAGCGTAGACGCGGTTGGTCTTGCCGGTGTGCTTGGCAGCCAGTGCCATACCGGTAGCCACGGAAATGCCCTGGCCCAGAGAACCGGTGGACATATCCACACCGGGAACCATATTCATATTGGGGTGGCCCTGCAGGTAGGAGTCAATGTGACGGAAGGTGGGCAGGTCTTCCACAGGGAAGAAACCACGGTTAGCCAGCACGGAGTACAGGCCGGGGGTGGTGTGACCCTTAGAAAGAACAAAGCGGTCCCGGTCTTCCCACTTGGGGTTCTTGGGATCAATGTTCATTTCCTTAAAGTACAGATAGGTATAAACCTCCGCAGCGGACAGAGAGCCGCCGGGGTGGCCTGCCTTTGCGCCGTAGGTGGACTCGATTACACCCATACGGACTTTACAGGCAGTGATTTGCAGTTGCTTCTTTTCACTGGAAGTCATAGTGTTCCTCCTTATTTTATATTGCGACATGGCCGCAATCATTTACAATATCATAGCACGAAAGGGTACATCTTGCAAGCTTTTGACGGAAATTTTCTTTATTTCTGCGTTTTTTCGTCCTTGCCTTTGAATACCACAAATTTGAAATAGGCAAATTCCAGCACAAAGTTGGCAAACATTGTGAGGATCTGCACCAAATTGCCGTTCCAGCCGGCATCCACAGCGATTTGTCCCAGCCAACCGGACACCGGGGTGAACACCAAATAGAAGGCCGCCACTTTCAGCATCGCAATGGGCACATTCACTACAGCCTGGAATGTATATTTTCGGTTCAGTGTAAAGTTCCAAAGAACAGACAACACCAAAGATACTATGTAGCTTAAATCATACAGCGCCGCTTTTTCCCGAAAAAGCACATTATACAGCAGGATAAAGCTAACTGTCTGAATCACACCGGCAGACACGGAGAAGATGGCATATTTAAGCATCTGCCACAGGTTCTTCTTGTTCATTCTCAGACTCTCCTTCTGTTTCTATAATAACCTCTTCAGGTTCTGCTGTTTTTACAGGCATCTCTGCAACCGGAGCAGGCTGCTGCGGACGCGGCATACCCTTGTCCTTCTTCCGGCAGGCAAACACAAAGAAAGGCATGATCCCGGAGAATATGATCGACAAGACCAAAAACAGCGCACCGTTGTTGGGGTCACAGGAGCAGTACAGATCGTAATAGCATATATACTCAAAAACTGCCAGTGTAATCACGATCCCGAAGAACACCAGCAAGCCCAACAGCATGATCAGCACAGAGCCTGCTGCCATACCACTTACCTCTGCCAGCACAAGGCCCAGGACCATGCCGAAAAGCCAAACAAAATACATCGCAACGGAAGCAATACTCAAGCCCAGCAGGATTTTGCGGCGACCGGTTACCTTTCCCTTTGCCATATGCTGATACTGGTCAGAAATGCTGCCCAAAAGCCAAAGATTACCCACCGGGATCCACGCCAGCCAGGGCTTACTGATCCTCCGGCGCTGGGCAATGGTATAGAGGCCCAGGCTGTACAGCACATAGGTGGTAATGGCGTATGCCAGCGTAAACAGCATAATTATCCCATATACAAGGAAAAAGACTCCCAAAATACCGACAGCTCCTGCTTCCGCGCCACCGATAATACCGATGGAATCGTCAGCATAGAAATACTCGTTTCCCATAATAACACCTCTTCCTTTTAAGATGGTGTCATCATACCATATTTTTCGCAAAAACGCAATAAAAAGCTTCCCCCGTGGGGGAAGCCTTATATTTACAGCATCGCAAGGAGCTTCTCGGTGTATTCTTTTGCCGTAGGGCCGTCGGCCTTGCCGGTAGGGGCAGCAGAACATATCTGCAAGGCATTTTCCAGCTTTTGCGCCGCCTGGCTTCTGCCGATATGTCTTAAAAGCATCGCCGCAGCCTTCAGAATGCTGGAGGGGTTTGCATATTCTCCCAAGCCCGCCTCCATCAAAGCCGGTGCAGAGCCGTGAACCGCCTCAAACATTGCGTATTGATTACCAATATTCGCGCTGCCGGCAGTGCCCACGCCGCCCTGTATCTGGGCCGCCTCGTCTGTAACAATATCGCCATAAAGGTTGGGAAGCAGCACCACTTGGAAGTCGCTCCGAATATCAGGATTTATCAGATTTGCGGTCATAATATCCACATAGCACTCGTCCGTGGCAATCTCCGGATAATCCGCGGCAACCTCCCGGCAGATGGCCGAGAATTTGCCGTCCGTTTTCTTCATAATATTGGCCTTGGTCACCACGGTCACCCGGGTCTTGCCGTTTTGCCGGGCATAATCGAAAGCCGCACGGGCGATCCGGCGTGTTCCGGCATCGGTAGTCACCTTGAAATCCACCGCCATACCCGGCAGTTCGATACCCCGGCTGCCCAGCACATACTCGCCTTCGGTATTTTCCCGGTAGAATATCCAGTCGATATTCTCCTCCGGAACGACTACCGGCCGCACATTGGCATACAGATCCAATTCCCGGCGGAGCGTCACATTGGCGCTTTCCATGCTGCCGCCGTTGGGGGTGGTGGTAGGGCCTTTCAGCAAAACATCGCAGGTCTTGATCTCCTCCAGCACCTCCGACGGAACCGACTGATTCCGGGCCAAACGGTTTTCAATGGTCAAGCCGTCAATGTGCCTCAGCACCACCCGGCCATCTGCAAGCTCGTCCTTTAGCAAGTGGTTCAGCACACGCACCGCCTGGGGGACAATCACAGCGCCTATACCGTCACCGGGGACGATGCCTACAGTGACAGACTCCATTGCCAAAAAGTCCTTTTTGGGCTTATCCAATGTTTCCAGCCGCCGGAGCTGCTCTTTTATCAGTATCTCAAATTGCTTTAAGGTCTGTTCCATTTCAGCCTTCCTCCTTTGTATAATTCAGAAGACCGCCGCAAAGCAGGATCTTTTGCTGCCGGGGTGCCAATTGGCAACGCAAGGGGATTTTTCTGCCGGTGGCTTCATCGATCATTTCCACAACACCTGCCGCGATCCCAGCCTTGAGGTCTCGGAAGCTGAGTTGGCTGTTCTGACTTAAGCAGTCATAATCAGCAGGGTCGGCAAAGGTCAGAGGCAAAATGCCCGCATTGATCAGATTGGCAACGTGGATACGGGCGAAGCTCTTGGCGATCACACACCGAATTCCCAAGTACATGGGCACCAAGGCCGCATGCTCCCGGGAAGATCCCTGTCCGTAATTGCTGCCACCCACGATCACCCCATCGCCAGCTGCTTTGGCCCGCTCCGTAAAATCCGGATCACAGACCTGGAAGCAGAACTGGGATAAGAAGGGGATATTGGACCGGTAGGGCAGGATCTTGGCGCCGGCAGGCATAATATGGTCGGTGGTAATATTATCCCCTACCTTCAGCACAAGCCGGGCATCCAAGCTATCTGCAAAAGGCTTACCCTTGGGGAATTCCTTGATATTCGGACCACGGAGCACCTGGGCGGTTTTCGCTTCTTCCGGGGATAGGGGCGGCAAGATCGCAGAATCATCCACTGTAAACTGTTCCGGCATCGGCAAAGCCGCCACGGGCTCTAATGTGGTGGGATCCGTGATCACGCCGCTCAGAGCAGAAGCCACTGCGGTTTCCGGAGAAACCAAATACACCTGTCCGTCCTTTGTGCCGCTGCGGCCCAAGAAGTTCCGGTTAAAAGTCCGCAGGCTCACGCCCCCGGAATTGGGCGCAAATCCCATTCCGATGCACGGACCACAGGCGCATTCCAGCACTCTGGCACCGGAAGCAAGGATATCGCTGAGAGCGCCGCAATCCGCCAGCATCCGCAGCACCTGCTTAGAGCCGGGGGAAACAGAAAGGCTCACCCCGGGATGGATGGTTTTGCCCTTCAGCATAGCCGCCACCTGCAGCATATCCTGCAAGGAAGAATTGGTGCAAGAGCCGATACAGACCTGGTCGACCTTCGTTCCGGCCACTGCATCCACGCTCACCACATTATCCGGGCTGTGAGGACAGGCGATCATGGGCTTCAAGGCAGACAAATCTATGGAAATCACCCGGTCGTAAACTGCATCCGGGTCGCTTTGCAAAGGAATGTAATCTTCCTCCCTGCCCTGGGCTGTCAAGAATGCCCGGGTCACTTCATCGGAAGGGAATATAGAGGTTGTTGCACCCAGCTCTGTACCCATATTGGTGATGGTTGCCCGTTGGGGTACGGACAGGGTTTTCACGCCCTCGCCGCCCCATTCCACAATGGCTCCCACGCCACCCTTAACAGAGAGGATCCGCAGAAGCTCCAGGCTCACATCCTTTGCGGTCACATTGGGAGAAAGCGCGCCGGTCAGCTCCACCTTGAACATTTTGGGCATATCGATATAATAGGCGCCGCCGCCCATGGCTACCGCCACATCCAAACCGCCTGCGCCAAAGGCCAGCATACCCAAGCCGCCGGCCGTGGGCGTGTGGCTGTCGGAGCCGATCAAGGTCTTGCCGGGCTTACCGAACCGCTCCAAATGCACCTGATGGCAGATGCCGTTGCCGGGCCGGGAGAAATACACGCCGTATTTGGCCGCAACTGTCTGTAAGTACCGGTGGTCATCTGCATTTCCAAAGCCGGATTGCAAGGTATTATGGTCCACATAGGCAACGCTCAGCTCGGTTTTTACCCGGTCGATGCCCATTGCTTCCAGCTCTAAGTAGGCCATTGTTCCGGTGGCATCCTGGGTAAGCGTCTGATCGATCCGCAAAGCCACCGGAGTGCCGGGGGTCATATCCCCGTCCAGCTTATGGCTTGCGATGATTTTCTGCGCAAGGGTCATTCCCATTTTTCATACCTCCCCAACATATAGTCCTTTACCTTCCC
Organism: Oscillospiraceae bacterium; assembly: GCA_017452505.1. GTDB lineage: Bacteria > Bacillota > Clostridia > Oscillospirales > Oscillospiraceae > Faecousia. The sequence goes on along the minus strand of JAFTMI010000003.1, from coordinate 147,021 downwards.
CATGTGGGCATCCATAGCCGCTCTGGCCTTTTCCGGGTCACCGCTTTGGAGCGCCTCTACAATGACGTGATGCTCCTGCAGCGAAAGTGCGGCTCGCTCCTTATCCTGCATAACGGTCTTACGGTAGCGGCGGGTCTTCCGGTGCAAAGGCTGCAAGGTATCCCGAATCACCGTGCGCTTGCTCAGCTCGCAGATCGCATCGTGGAACATATCGTCGACCCGACGCAAATGCTCGGTATCCCATTTTGAAAAGTAAAAGTCCTGCAGATCCATGATGTGGGTCAATTCTTCCTTGCCCTCGTCAGTCATATTCACACAGGCATAATAGGCCGCCAGTCCCTCAATTTTCTCCCGGATATTCATAATATCCAACAGATCGTCGGCGGTAATGCCCAAAACCAGAGAACCCTTTCCCGTCTCTTCGATCAGCCGTTCCTGCTCCAAGCGGCGCAGCGCCTCCCGGATGGGTGTGCGGCTGACTCCCAACTGCTCCACCAGCTTCAGTTCTGTCAAAATCTCGCCTCGCTGATAAACGCCGTGAATGATATCATTTTCCAGTTTTTCAAATACCTGATCTGCCAAAGATGTGGTGTGAAAGGTCTTCATAGCTTTATACTCCTTAGGGTAGAGCAATAAATCCGAACTCGTTTTACAAAGGATGGTTTATTTCTCTATCTTCGTTAAAATACTCGCAAATACACAAAGTATTTGCTGTGTTTTGTGCCTTGATAGAACAAAAACCCTCTCTTTGTAAAATCTTCGACCTGAAAGCGGGAAGATTTTGGATGATTTTCGTTCTATTGGGGCGAAGGAATGCTTTGTGCATTTCGAGGCACAATAGGGCGAAAAGCGCCGGAATCATCCGCCTTCAGGCGGGTTCGGATTTGTCGCTCTACCCTAAAATCTGTCGGGGGCCAGCTCGGCGATCTTGCTTTCCAGTTCCTTATTGGATAACACCGTTTGCCGTCCGTCCTCATATTCTTTGTCTATCCACGCCTTTAAGGCTACCACCAGCGGATCCCGTTTGTCAAGTTTGTCACTTTCAGGCAAACGGTAGTTCTGATTGATCCAGTAGGCAATGCCTGCAAGACCGGAAGCCTTCCCAAGCTGCACGGTCGCAGGCCGGTTCAGCAGTTTTTCCGTGTCAAAAATGGTGTAGATCTCTTTATCCTTCATCAGGCCGTCTGCATGGATACCTGCCCGGGTCACGTTGAAATTCCGCCCTACAAAGGGAGTCATATCCGGCACGGAATAGCCCACTTCCTTTTGGAAGAACTCGCTGATTTCCGTAATCACCGTGGGATCCATTCCGTCCAACGAGCCCCGCAAAGAGGCATACTCAAATACCATTGCCTCCAAGGGGATATTTCCGGTACGCTCGCCAATGCCCAAAAGGGAGCAATTGACCGCGGAAGCGCCGTAGAGCCAGGCTGTAGATGCATTGGCAACCGACTTGTAAAAATCGTTGTGGCCGTGCCACTCCAAAAGCTCACTGGGCACATCGGCATAGTGCTGCAGACCGTAAATGATACCCGCCACGCTGCGGGGCAGCGCAGCCTCTGTGTAGGGCACGCCATAACCCATTGTATCGCAAGCCCGGATCTTCACCGGGATACCTGCCTGCCGAGACAGCTTCTGCAGTTCATTGACAAAGGGTACAACAAAGCCGTAAAAATCCGCCCGGGTAATGTCCTCTAAATGACAGCGGGGCACGATTCCGGCCTCAAAAGCCTCGCAAACAGTGGCAAGATAGTGATCCACCACCTGCTTACGGGTCATTTTCATCTTCTTGAAAATATGGTAATCACTGCAGGAAACCAAAATACCCGTTTCCCGGATGCCCATATCCCGCGCCAGGCGGAAGTCTTCCTTGCTGGCCCGGATCCAGGTAGTGATCTCCGGGAATTTCAAATCCAGCTCCATACATTTTTCCACGGCCTGCCGGTCTTTTTTACTGTAGATAAAGAATTCCGTTTGCCGGATAATGCCGTATGGGCCGCCCAGCTTGTTCAGCAATTTATAGATCTTTACGATTTGGTCAACGGTATAAGGCTCCACCGACTGCTGACCGTCCCGCAGGGAAGTATCGGTGATCCAAATCTCCTCTGGCATATTCAGCGGCACTCTGCGGTGGTTGAAGGAAACCTTGGGAACTGCCCCCTCGGTGTAAATATCCCGCTGAAGATTGGGCTCAGCAATGTCCTGCAGAGAGTATTTATAGGACTTCTGCTCTAATAAGTTTGTTCTGTTGGATATTTCCAGCATTCCGATCCCTCATTTCTTGTTGTTGTATTTTTGTATACAATTATACACATAGATATAAATTTGTCAATAGTATAAACCCAATATTGTTATTTCCAGTTATTTTACTTGTGTAACCTTTCTTTTTATGCTATACTACTAACAATCCGGTACATATTATGTACCCTTAAAGAAAGAAGGTTGATTTATGAGCACAAAACTGGAAAGAAAATACGGCTTATTCACTGCTATCTGCATGGTGGTCGGTACCGTCATCGGCTCGGGTGTTTTCTTCAAAGCACAAACAGTGCTGGAGAAGACCGGCGGTAATATGACCCTGGGCATCCTTTCCTGGATCATCACCGGCGCATTGATGATTATCTGTTCTGCCATGTTCGCTGTAATGGCTACCAAGTACGAAAAGGTCAGCGGCGTAGTGGACTATGCGGAAGCTACCTGCGGCAGCTCCTACGGCTACTACTTAGCCTGGTTCCTGGTAAACATTTACTATCCCGCTATGACAGGCGTTCTGGCCTGGGTATCCGCCCGTTACTTCGGTGAGATCTTTGGTTGGGGTGCCGCTGCGCCCGAGGTCATGACCCTTGCCGCTCTGTTCCTGGTGGGTAACTACGCTCTCAATGCTTTCTCTCCCAAGCTGGCAGGTCGCTTTCAGGTCAGCGCAACCATCATCAAGCTGATCCCCATCTGTCTGATGGCTGTTGTAGGCGTGATCGTTGGCTCTGCAAAAGGCACTTTACCCGATAATTTTGCTACCGTTGTGGATCCCTCCAAGGGCGGTATGAGCGGTCTGTTTGGCGGCGTTGTGGCAACTGTCTTCGCTTATGAGGGCTGGATCGTGGCTACTTCTATCAATGCTGAACTGAAGAACCCCAAGAAAAACCTACCCATCGCGCTGGTGATTGGCTCTCTCATCGTTGTGGCCGCTTACGTGCTGTACTTTGTCGGTGTTGCCGGCGGCGCAAGCACTGCTGTTCTGATTGAAAAAGGTGCTCCCACCGCATTCAGCAACATCTTCGGCAGTGTAGGTGGCTTGATCCTGCAGATCTGCATCGTTATCTCCTGCCTGGGCACACTGAACGGTCTGATGATGGGCGCTTCCCGGGGTATGTATGCTATCGCTGCCCGGGGACAGGGACCCAATCCCAAACTGTTCAGCCAGGTTGACGAAATTACTAATATGACCACCAATTCCTCCATTTGGGGTCTGCTGGTGTGCTGCCTGTGGATGGTCTTCTTCTACGGTGCAAACCTCACCGCCGGCTGGTTTGGTCTGTTTAACTTTGACTCCTCGGAGCTTCCCATCGTTACCATCTACGGTATGTACATCCCCATGTTCATTATGTGGATGAAGAAGGAAAAGGATCTGGGTGCGTTCAAGCGCTTTGTGCTGCCCATTATTTCCATCATCGCCTGCCTCTTTATGATCTTTGCCGCTGTTTACGCCCACGGCATCACCCCCTATCTGGCAGCCAAGGAAGCCGGTAAGTTCTCCCTGCCCGTTTTGTTCTATCTGATCGTTTTTGCTGTGATCATGTTCATTGGCAAGCTGGTAATGGGCAAAAAGAACACCCTTTCCAAAGAATAAATGCCATTCTACCTGTTGCCATATAGAAAAACCTGTGGTACAATAAATACATCTTAAACAACAGCTAATTGGAGGTAAATAATTATGCTGAATCTTCCCCTGAACATTGATTACACCGGCAAGGTAGCCGTGGTTACCGGTGCCGGCGGTCTGATCTGCGGCGCTATGGCCCGTGCATTTGCACAGTGCGGCGCTAAGGTCGCTGCTTTGGACCTGAACGAAGAGGCTGTCAAGAAACTGGCTGAGGAGCTGAAGGCCGAAGGCTTCATCTGCGAAGGCTACAAGGCAAATGTCTTAGAGCCCGAATCCCTGGAGGAAGTCCACCAGGCAGTGCTGAAGGACCTGGGTCCCTGTGACATTCTGGTCAACGGTGCCGGCGGCAACAACCCCCGCGCTACCACCGATAACGAGTATCAGCACGAGGCCAAGGAGGGCGACAAGTCCTTCTTCGATCTGGAGGCCAGCGGCGTGGACTTCGTGTTCAAGCTGAACTTCCAGGGCACTCTGCTCCCCACCCAGGCTTTTGCCAAGGATATGGTGGCCAAGAAGGCCGGCGTTATTTTGAACATCTCCTCCATGAACGCCTACACCCCCTTGACCAAGATCCCCGCTTACTCCGCCGCTAAGGCCGGTATTTCCAACTTTACCCAGTGGCTGGCTACCCACTTTGCCGGCACCGGCATTCGCTGCAATGCCATCGCTCCCGGCTTCCTGGTATCCGCTCAGAACAAGGCTCTGCTGTTCAACGACGATGGCACTCCCACCGCTCGCTCCGCAAAGATCCTGAACGGCACGCCCACCGGCCGCTTCGTGGATGCTGACGAGCTGATCGGTGCTACTCTGTTCCTGTGCGACGACAGAAGCGCTTCCGCCATCACCGGCGTGGTGCTGCCCGTGGACGCAGGCTTTGCTGCTTACTCCGGCGTGTAATTTGCAAAATAGTTTCCCGGTGTTGCGCAACGCAACACCGGGATTTTTATAGAATACAGTGTTCATTCGTAGGGGAGGGATATTATCCCTCCCGAAGGCACAGGCTTATAAGAACAAGCGGGAAGCATAGTATGCCTCCCCTACCAAAAGGCAACATAAGTTTACCATTAACAATCGCCGCTGGAAATCCAGCGGCGATGTTTTTTATCTGTCTTCTCTAAAGTAGGAAAGGCCAAGGCTCTGGGGAGGTTGATTCTCCCGTCTGTTACGCATGCTGGTAACGATCAGCACCAAAATGGTTACAACATAGGGAAGCATCTTAAACAGCTCCTTGCCTGCAAAGCTGACGCCGGGAATGTAGCTGCTGGCCACATACAGCGCGCCAAAGACCAAGGAACCCAGGATCGCCCAGTTGGGCTTCCAGACCGTAAAGATAACCAGCGCAAGGGACAGCCAACCGATGGCATCCACGCAGTACTCCCACATACCGTTCAGATAGTCCATAATAAAGGACAAGCCGCCCAAACCGGCCACGCCGCAGCCAATACAGGTTGCAATATAGCGATACCGGGACACATTGATGCCGGCTGCATCGGCAGTTGCGGGATTCTCACCCACCGCCCGCAGATGCAGGCCCACACGGGTTCTGTTGAGGACAAAGGTGGTAACCAGCGCAATGGCCAGTGCCAGGTAAATGAAGATGCCGTAGCCCAAAACCAGCTTGCCGAAAGAGCCCAACTCATCTGCAAAGGGAATCAGCGGAGCAGTGAAGTGCTTACTGGCCTTGGAGAAGATCACATCTGCCTCTTCAATAACATATTCGGACAGGCCCACACCCAAGGTGGTGATAGCCAAGCCGGTCACATTCTGATTTGCCCGGAGGGTAACGGTGAAGAAACTGAACAGCAGGCCCATCACAGCGCCGCCCAACAGAGCAGCCAGAATGGGAATCACAACTGCCAGTAACGGAGAATACTCCATGCCAGCTTCTGTCAGATAGGCATACTCGGCATAGCAGCCGCAGGCTGCGCCCATACACATAACACCGGGAAGGCCCAGGTTCAGATGACCCGCCTTTTCGGTGATGGTCTCACCGGTGGAGCCCAGCAGGAAGGTCATACCCAATCGAATCGCACTTACGAGAAACGCAATCATTTTGTGGCCTCCTTTCTATTCCGGTTCAACACAATACGGTACTGGAGGAAGAACTCACAGCCGATAATGAACAGCAGGATGATACCGGTGCTGATATCCGCAATGGAGCTGGAAATGCCGAAATCAGAAGTCAGCTGCTTGGAACCCAGCTCCAGGAAGATAATGAGGAACGTGGTCAGCACCATGAACAGCGGGTTAAACTTAGCAAGCCAGGACACCATAATAGCGGTAAATCCGCGACCGCCCACGGTGGTGGTGCTGATGGTGTGGTTGGTGCCACCTACCAGCAGAAGACCTGCAACGCCGCAAAGGGCGCCGGAGATCAGCATGGTACGGATGATAACCTTTTTCACATTGATACCGATATAGCGGGCGGTGTTTTCACTCTCGCCTACAACGGAGATCTCATAGCCCTGCTTGCTGTATTTCATATAGACATACACAAGCACAGTCAGCAACGCCACGATCAGTACATTCAGCAAATACTTATATTCACCGATCACAGGCAAGCCATACTGGGGCATAATATCCATAACACCGGAGCCGCTCTCCACATACTGCTTCAGAAACCAGGCTACCAGCTGGGTCGCCACATAGTTCATCATCAAGGTAAACAAGGTCTCATTGGTATTCCAAAAAGCCTTGAAGATGGCAGGCAGCACTGCCCAGATCATACCGGCCACTACGCTGGCAACGATCATAACCACCAGCAGCAGCGGCAGGGGCAGCGACTCACCCAAGAAGAACATAACTGCTGCGCAGGCAAGGCCGCCCACAAGAGCCTGTCCTTCCGCGCCGATGTTCCAGAACTTCATTTTGAAAGCCGGGGTGACTGCTAAGGATACACACAGCAGCATCGCCATACCCTGGGCTGCATTCCATCTGCGGCGCTCGGTGCCAAACACACCGGAGATCATAGATTTATAAACCTTAATAGGGTCGGTATCGGCAAGGGCTGTGATCAGCAAACCGGATACCAGCAGCGCCAGTGCAATGGCAATGGCACGAATAAAAATCTTATACTGCCAGGTCAACGTGCCCTGATCCCGCTTGACAATATGCAGCAAGGGGGTATGCTTTTTATCAGTTTTCGCCATTTTGCATTTCCTCCTTGGATTTGGTCATCAGCAGACCGATTTCATCCTTGCGGGCAGTGCGTCCGTCCACGATACCGGTAACACGGCCGGAATTGATGACCATAATACGGTCGCACAGCTCCATCAGCACGTCTAAGTCCTCGCCAACGAAGATCACCGCTACGCCCTGTTCTTTCTGCCTGTTCAGCAGATTGTAAATGGTATAGGAAGCATTCACATCCAAGCCACGGACAGGATAAGCAGCCATCAGCACAGTGGGGGCAGCCGCGATCTCACGGCCTACCAGCACTTTCTGCACATTACCGCCGGAAAGCTGCCGCACAGGGGTAGACACATTGGGTGTTGCCACCTGCAGCTCTTCCACAATATTCACTGCCAGATCCCGGGGCTCCCGCCGGTGCAGGAAGAAGCCACGGCCCTTTTGGTAGCTGCGGAGCATCATATTGTCCACAATGTCCATATTGCCCACAAGGCCCATACCCAGCCGATCTTCCGGCACAAAGGACAGCCGCACACCCAAATCCCGGATCTGAATGGGGTTTTTATCCCGTAGGTCTTCGGTTTCTCCGGTCTTGGGGTCCTGATAGAAGATATCGCCTTCCGTCAGATGGTGCAGGCCGGCAATGGCCTCCAGCAGTTCCCGCTGACCGGAGCCGGCGATACCGGCAATACCCAAAATCTCACCGGAGTAAGCTGTGAAGGAAATGCCGTCCAAAACAGTGCGGCCTTCTTCATTGACACTGTGCAAATTCTCCACCTTCAGCCGCTCCTGGGGATCCTTGGGCTCGGAGCGCTCGATGTTCAGCTCCACCTTCACACCCATCATCATTTCGGTGAGGATGCTCTCGTTGGCATCGGCTGTATTGACTGTACCCACAGATTCACCCTTGCGAAGCACAGCCACCCGGTCAGACAGGCTCAGCACCTCGTGGAGCTTATGGGTAATGATGATAACAGATTTATTATCCTCCCGCATACGGCGCAGTACCGCAAAAAGCTTGTCTGTCTCCTGGGGAGTCAGCACGGCGGTGGGCTCGTCCAAAATCAGAATATCCGCGCCCCGGTAGAGGACCTTAATGATCTCAACGGTTTGCTTTTCCGAAACGGACATATCCGCCACCCGCTTGTCCGGGTCGATTACAAAGCCGTAACGCTGGGTGATCTCGATGACCTTCTTGCGGACATCTGCCAGGCGGTAACGGCCCTCGTCCTCCACACCCAATGCCACGTTTTCACAGGCGGTGAACACATCCACCAGCTTAAAATGCTGATGGATCATACCGATCTTGTAAGCGAAAGCATCCTTGGGAGAGGCAATGGTCACTTCCTCGCCGTCCACAAAGATCTGACCTGCATCGGGATAATAGATGCCGGCCACCATATTCATCAAGGTGGTCTTGCCGGAGCCGTTTTCGCCCAAAATGGCCAAAATCTCGCCCCTATATACCTGCAAGTCGCAGTTCTTATTTGCCACCACACGGCCAAAGGTCTTGGTAACGCCGCGACATTCCAGAGCCACAGGTTTTGCCATAATCATTCCTCCACAAATTCTGTAATTTGCATCCGATAAAGGCAAATACATTTGCCTCTATCGGATATAAATTGCCAAACCCGGGACAGAGCCATCCGGCTCTGTCCCGGGAAAGTAACAGGGATTAGAACTTTTCGTTCAGACGGGTAATGCCGTCGATCTTCAGCTCGAAGTAAGGAGCGGACTGAGTCTTGGACTCTTCGAAGATACCGTCAACAACATTGTCGCCGGTAACAGCCTTGCCTTCAACAGTGAAGTTCTTGGTGTCGAATACCTTAACGGTGCCGTTCTTCAGGCCTTCAACAGCAGTCTTCAGAGCATCCAGAGTGCCCTCAGCAGCAGCGTTCTCATTGATGCCGGTCAGCACAACAGAACCCTCAGCAATGCCGCCGCACCAGTCGGTGTCGATCTTGGCATCGGTGTTAGCACACTTGATGATGTAAGCAAAGTAGGGAGCCCAGTTGATACGGGAAGAAACGATGAAGGTCTCGGGGCATGCATCGTAGGTTGCGCCGTTGTAGGAAACATTGGGAACCTTAGCAGCCTCACAAGCGCCGGGAGCGCCCATGGAGTCAGCGTGCTGGCTGATCAGAACACAGTTCTTTGCAATCAGAGCCTCAGCAGCGTTCTTCTCTTCGGTAGCATCGTACCAGGAGCCGGTGAACTGAACATCCATAGTCACAGTGGGACATACGGACTTAGCGCCCAAGTAGAAGGAGGAGTAGCCGGAAATAACTTCTGCGTAGGTGAAAGCGCCCACGTAGCCCATCTTGGCCTGCTCAGCAGTGATCTTGCCGGCCTTGATCATCTCGTTCAGCTTCATACCTGCAGCAATACCTGCCAGGTAACGGCCTTCGTAGATGGATGCGAAAGCATTGTGGTAGTTAGCAACATTCTCCAGGTGAGCCTTGTAGCCGGTGGCGTGGCAGAACTCAACATCCTTGAATTCCTTAGCAGCCTTCAGCATGAAGTCCTCATGGCCGAAGGAGTTAGCAAACACGACCTTGCAGCCCTGGTCAACCAGGTCAGCAGCAGCGTTGTAGCACTCGTCGCCTTCGGGGATGTTGGTCTTGATGATGTACTGATTGTCCTTCAGACCCAGAGCAGCGATAGCTTCCTTAGCAGCATCGATGAAGTTCTTGTCGTAGGTGGACTTCTCGTCATGCAGGCAGATGAAGCCGATCTTGAAATCGTCCTTGACTTCAAAATCCTTGGTGATCTCCTTGGCAGCCAGGGGAGACTCGGTCATACCCTTCTTGTCAGCCTCGGGAGCCTTGGTGGCTTCGGTAGCTTCGGTGCCCTTGGGCTCTTCAGCCTTGTTGCCGCAGGCAGCCAGGCTCAGAACCATCACGACAGCCAGCAGCAATGCAAACAGTCTTTTCATTTTGTGTTCCTCCAATTTTGTTTTCATATTTTTATCAGATCTCTTTTGAAACCCAATAATCTACAGAAAAATCACTTTATTATAATAGCACAGTGATTCATAATTTGTCAACAATTTTCCCCTTTATATTTCATATTGCAAAGCTGGAATTCTCTTGCTATAATATATAAAACACCTATTTAGAAAAAGAGAGGGTAACACTATGAACTGCTTGGAAAAGAGGATTGCCAAAGACGGCGTAGTAAAAGAGGGAAATGTACTGAAGGTGGACAGCTTCCTCAATCACCAAATGGACATCGCGCTGATGAATGAGATCGGCAAAGAGTTCTACGAACGCTTTAAGGGTAAGCCCATCAACAAAATTCTCACCATCGAGGCTTCCGGCATTGCCATTGCCTATGCGGTAGCACAGCAGTTCAATGTGCCTGTGCTGTTCGCCAAGAAGAGCAAGAGCATCAATATTGCCGGCGATACCTACACCGCTGAGGTGGAATCCTTCACCCACAAGAACAGGAACACCGTGGTGGTCTCCAAGCAATTTCTGTCCGCCGACGATCATGTTCTGATCGTTGACGACTTCCTGGCCAACGGCTGTGCCTTGCAGGGTCTTATTTCCATTGTGGACCAGGCCGGCGGCACTGTGGAAGGCATCGGCATTGCCGTGGAAAAAGGCTTCCAGGTAGGCGGGCAGATCATCCGGAATTTGGGCTATCATTTGGAATCTTTGGCCATTGTAGAGTCTATGAACCACGAAACCGGCGAAGTATTTTTCCGTCAACAGTAATTATAAAAACCCTGTCATTCTGAGCAGTGCGACACAGTCGCAAGGCCAGGATGACAGGGTTTGTTTTTATTTGCCCAGCAGGCGCTTCATCACATCGTTGCCGCCACGGCCAAAATAGTCATAAAGCTTCACATATTCGCAATAGAGCTTTTCATAGGCTTTTTGATTTGACCGGTTGGGAGTATAGGTCTTCACGACAGGGCTTCCCATTGCAGCGGCAGCTGCGGGGATATCCGGGTAGACGCCTGCTGCGGCAGCGGCATAAATGGCGCTGCCCAAGGCACCGGCCTGGGTGCTTTGGCAAAGACAGATCTCACAATCCAGCACATCCGCATAGATCTGCATCAGCAGGGCATTTTTATGGGCAATGCCGCCTGCTGCCTTCAATCTCTTGACCTTCACCCGGCTTTGGGCCAGGGTGTCCATGATCATTTTTGCGCCAAAGGCAGTGGACTCAAGCCACGCTCTGTAAATTTCCTCGGGCTTTGTCTGCAAGGTCATACCCAAAATGAGGCCCGACAGGGCAGAATCGTCCAGCACACTGCGGTTACCGTTAAGCCAGTCCAGTGCCAAAAGGCCACTCTCCCCTACTGCCAATTTCTCAGCCTTTTCCGTGAGCAATGCGTGAATGCTGATACCCCGGCTTTCCGCTTCTTGCTGATAGGCGGCAGGCACTTGGTTCTTCACAAACCAATCGAAAATATCACCCACAGCAGCCTGTCCGGCTTCATAAGCATACAGGCCGGGAATCACACCGTCCTTTACGCAGCCGCTGATGCCCTCTACCGGATCACCGGTTTCGGCATTTACCAGCAGGCAGGCAGACGTGCCCATAATCAGCATCATCTCTCCCGGATCGGTGATCTGCAATGCGGGCATTGCTGCGTGCGCATCGATCTGAGGAATTGCCACAGGCGTTCCCACCGGCAGGCCCGTCATTTCTGCGCCCTTGGGGCAAAGCTTGCCTGCCGGGGCAGAAAAACCGCCAATTTTCCGGGACAGCTTTGTGCCCACAATGCCGTCAAGGCCCTTGTCCAAAGCGGTCATAAAATCATTGGAGGGATAATCACCTTCAAAATACAGTGCCTTATAGCCGGCAATGGAATTGCTGTGGATCTCCTCGCCCACCAAGGCAGAAACCACCCAATCTGCCGCCTCCATAAACCGGGCGGTATCGGCATAGACCTTGGGGGCTTGCCGCAAAATCTCCAACACCTTGGGCAGCATCCACTCAGATGACAGCTTTCCGCCGTAATTTTTTAGCCATTTTTCTTCCCGGGCTTCTGCCAAAGCATTGATCTCATCCGCTTCCGGCTGGGCAGCGTGGTGCTTCCACAGCTTCACATAGGCATGGGGCTCGTCTGCATATTCCGGGCGCAGGCACAATGGCGTGCCCTGGGCATCCACCGGTAAAATGGTGCAGGCAGTAAAGTCCATGCCAATGCCCGCCACTTCCTCGGGGGCAATGCCTGCCTTTTTCACAGCCTCAGGCACAGCGGTCTTCAAAACCTGCAGATAATCTGCCGGGTGCTGCAAAGCATAATGGGCAGGTAGCTTCCTGCCGTTGGGCAGCTGGGTATCCAGCACAGCATGGGAATATTCGCAGACAGCCTCCGCCAATTCCCGGCCGTTTTCGCAATCTACTACCACACATCTTCCGGAAAGTGTTCCGAAATCGATGCCTATCGTGTATTTTTTCATAACCGCACCTCCGCGCTTTTGATAAGACCATTATCCTATATTCCCACCGGATTTGCAAGAATTTTCTACCGCAGACCAATTTAGCGCAGAATTGTACATATAATTCGCAGAATTGGCAATTACATAATACTTCTTGCCGGTGTATTATAATAGAAAAGGAGGTATGCATTATGAAATTATTCCAAAGAACCCTAAGTATTTTGCTGCTTATCTGTCTGCTGTTTTCTTTTGCTGCCTGCGGCAAGCCCCAAGCACCTGCAGAAACAACTGCGCCGACAGAACCTGCCACGCCTCCCGTAGAAAAGGTCATTGTGGATACTGCCGGTATGACCGACCTGCAAAAAGCTATCGTGGTTACTGCCGAAAGCTACTATCTGCGGGGCAAATATGCCCAGCATGATCAATATAGTCTGACCAAGATGCGCTCCAACAATGTAAACCGCCGGCTTTTGGGCATTATGGCACCGGAGGATTACACTGCCCAGTACTACGGCTACACCGATTGCTCCAGCTTTGTTTACGATGTTTATAAATTTGCCTTGGGAATGTCCATCTCCAGTCCCGCCAACACCAAAACCTATTGTGCAGGCTCTGTCCATACAATTTTGGCCGAAACCCCAAGCAAAAACAATTTCTCCGATATGACCGATGAAGAGCTTTCCGCCAAGGAAAAGGCATTCCGGGACACTCTGCAGCCCGGCGATATCATCGTCTACCGGGCCGCTGACGGAAAGTCCGGTCACGCAATGCTCTATGTGGGTAACAACATGATGATCCACTCCTCCGGCAGCACCTACGACTTTAACACCGGAACAGACAAAGTCGAAAAGAACGGCACCTATAAATACGAACCCATTGATATCCTGTTTGCAAAAAGCAATCGGCGATACCTGTTCAACAAATCCATTTATATCATTATGCGCCCGCTGAACAAATTTGAGGGGACAATTCCCGACCACACCCTGCAAAGAATGGGCGGTATGCGCGGCATTGTTGTTGAGAAGCTTTGCTCCCACACCTACGGCCAAACCGTCAGCCCCGGTGGCACACTGACCTACACCTTCCGAATCAAAAACAGCACTTCCCGTCCGGTCACCCTTGCAGTTGCGGACACGCTCCCCGCTGATGTGGCCTATGTTTCCGGCGCGGAAGCTGTGGCAGATAACACATTGTCCTGGTATTTGACCGTTGCAAACGGCGCCACTGAGAGCATTTCTTATACCGTTCAGGTAAAAGAAGCCACACCCACCGGTACATTTATCCAAAGTGAAAGCACAGTTGGCGGAATCCCCGTGAAGTGCCCCCGGGTTCAGGTAGCCAAGACCCTCACCGAAGCAGAGCAGCAAGCGGTGCTGGATGCCCAAAAAGAGCTGAACGGCGGCGACTCAAAGGGCATTGCACTAGCAAATGCCATTTACGAAAAGGCTTGTGGCAAACCCGCTTTCACCGCACAGGACACTGACACTTTGTGGGATAACCTGGTTTCTCCTTACAGCACCGATGCTTTCCTGCTGGATTCCAAAAAGCCCCTCACTTCCCTGGTTGCGCCTCGGCTATATGGCGGCAAGCTTATGGGTGAATTAGACACCAACGCTGCCGCCACCCAGTACCGGACACGGCTGGTCACCAAAAATGTTTTAATGATCGGTGATATCGTCTTGGCTGACAACGCCCTGTATATGTTCACCGGCGTGGGTCTGTATGACCTGATCTACGGCGGATCCGGTTTGCAGAGTCCGGAAAGCCTGCTGACCTATGATCGGTTTGTGGTCCTGCGTCCGTCTATGGCATTCTGAATATAAAAAACGCACCGCTTAGCGGTGCGTTTTTTTGATTACACTTCAGTTTCCAAGCCCTCTTCCATCTCAGCCTGGATGGCTGCATCATAGGAAAGGATAGGATCTACCTTCTTATTCTTGATCTTACGGGCCACATAGTTCTTGGTGATCTTCATGACCAAGGGAGACAGTGCTATGACCGCAATCAGGTTGGGGAACATCATCAGACCGTTGAAGGTGTCGGAAATATCCCAAGCCAGGGAAGAGGTCATCACAGCGCCCAGGAAAACGGCAACCAAATGGATTACTTTAAAGATAACCGTCGTCTTGGAGCCAAACAGATATTCCCAAGCCTTGGAGCCGTAGTGAGACCAGCCCAAAACAGTGGTGAATGCAAACAGGAACATAGCAACAGCAATAAACCGGCTGCCAATATTTGCCCAGCTGAAGATGGTGTTGAAGGCACCGCCCACTAAGGTCGCATCGGTGTAACCTGCCAGGATCTCGCCGGTCTGCAGATTGTAAGCACCGCTGGTAAGGACCACCAGCGCAGTCATGGTACAGACCACCATAGTGTCAGCGAACACCTCAAAGACACCCCACATGCCCTGCTTCACAGGCTCTTTGACACTGGAGTTGGAGTGGACCATAACGGAAGAGCCTAAGCCTGCCTCGTTGGAGAACACACCGCGCTTGAAGCCCTGGGTCATAACCTTGCTGATGATCACGCCGATACCGCCGCCGATGGCTGCGATAGGCTTGAATGCGCCCTTAAAGATCGCGCCGCAGGCAGGCAGAATATTTGCATAGTTGATGCCAATAATGGCAAGGCTGCCCAAAACAAACAGGACCACCATAACCGGAACGATCTTTTCAGCAGCATTTGCAATGCGCTTCAAGCCGCCCAATGTGATCATACCGGCCAAAATCATAACCAGCACACCCAAAATCACATTGTACAGACTCATACCGCCCACTTCCACAGATGCCAAAGACGAAACAGGGAACGCAGCTGCCACATTGGCAACGATCTTATTGACCTGGCCCATTGCGCCAATGCCGAAGGAAGCCAGCAGGGTGAAGCAGCTAAACACAACAGCCAAAATCTTAGCAGGGATCTTCATGCCCTTCTTGCTGCCCAGACCGTCGGCCAGGTAGTACATAGCACCGCCGGACCACTCGCCATCCTTGTTGCGGCGGCGGTAGTAGATGCCCAAAACATTTTCAGAGAAGTTGGTCATCATACCAAAGAATGCAGCGATCCACATCCAAAACACAGCGCCTGCGCCACCCACGCAAATGGCAGCAGCAACGCCGGCGATATTACCGGTACCTACAGTAGCGGCCAAAGCAGTACACAGAGCCTGGAACGGAGAGATGGTGCCTTTTTCCTTTCGGTGACCGATGACGTTTTTCTTAAACAGACTGCCGATGGTATTCTTCCACCAGTGGCCGATATGGGACACCTGGAAGCATTTTGTAAGGCAGGTCATCAGAATACCTGTACCGATCAGCAGCACCAGGCCAAATATGCCCCAAACAAAGCTATTGATCGAGCCGTTGACTTTTTCAATGATTTCCAAAATATATTCCTCCTTCAAATAAAAAACAAACGGATCGTGCAAGCACAACACGATCCGTCAAAAACACAAAACAAAAAATCTTTGTCCTTTTGCCTGAGAGTTTGGCGTTGTCACGCTTGCACCTTCGGCCCCCAATTGAATGGGTGTCTCCAAAGCTCTGTCCACATTCGGTCCAAAATGTTCCAAATGCTTCAACCAGAAATATTCATTTGTAATATGGAATGTATTCTACAACATCTTTTGACAAATTGCAAGAGGAAATTTTAGTTTTTTACAAAGAAAACGCTTTCACCCCAATCATACAAACGGTTGCTTTTTTAGCGTCTACACAATATAATAGTCCGCAAGAGATTCCCCAACGATTCTTTATTTGCAGAAGGAGATACACTATGAAATTTAAGGAAATCACCATTCAGGGCACACCCTATGAACGAGGTCTCTCCCACGGTCAGCAGTGCCGGGAGGAGATTGGGGTATCCATCCAGGTTTATGGTACACTTTTTGAAGAACTGAAAGGACTTTCCTGGGAAGATGCCCGAAAGATTTCTGAATTTTATCTGTCCAAGACCCGTGATTTTGCTCCTGACTATGTAGAAGAAATGCGTGGCATTGCCGAAGGCGCAAATGTAGATCTCTTGGACATTGCTGCCCTGAATGCCCGTACGGAAATCATGTTTGCCCAGCTGGATGCGCAGGAATGCACGACCCTCAGTCTGTTGCCTCCTGCCACAGAAGGCGGACGGGTCATTGCCGCTCAAAACTGGGATTTTTACCGGCAGCTCCGGGATAGTATTGTGATTCTGCACGTTCGTCAAGAGAACAAGCCCAATTTTGTTATGGTATCCGAGGCTGGTATGATCGGCGGCATTGGTATGAACGACCGGGGCATTGGCGTTTTGTTAAACGCCCTTACCGCTGACACAACCTGCCAGGGCATCCCCCTGCGGACCCGTATGCGGGCGATGCTGGATTCCGATACCCTCGCCGAAGCCTATGCCAAAGGAAGCCACAAGCCTACTTCCGTAGGACATTTAGTGGCAACCCACAAAGATGGCGTAGCCGTCGCCTTTGAGATGGATTCCAAGGGCATCGAGACAATCATTCCGGAGGATGGTGTTTGGGTACATACCAATCACTACCTGGGACCGAAAATGTATCAGGCTCACGATGCAGTTCCCAGAGCCAGTACTTACATCCGTCTGCAGCGGATACAGGCCCTGGTGAAAGAAGCTCACGGCAAGATCACCAAGGAAACTGTGATGCATATGCTCCGGGATCACGCAGGCTATCCCTATTCGCTCTGCACCCATCAAAACCCAAAAGATCCGGTGACAACCCAATACGTTACCAATTTCGCTATCATTATGGACTTGACCGAAGGCTGCTTCTATCTGGCTCCCGGCAATCCCTGTGAAAGCGAATTTAAAAAACACGACATCTAAGAGAGGCACAAACCTACGAAAATCCCAAATCAAAAAAGTATCCCCACTGGCTGTATATCACCCGCCAGCTTTACGACAAGGAAGTTGGTTCGGCAATTTACCGATATGATATATATCCCTATAAGAAAATCGATAGCAAAACACCCGACCGCAATAAGGTCGGGTGTTCTTGTTATTTTGCATTTACTTTGCCGTCTTTTAGGGTGTGGCAGTAGCGATAAAGGGGCAGGCTTCCATTTTCATCAGCTTCGATGAGACCCATACGCAAGAGGGTCATTTTGCGTTCCGGATTGCCGGGATTGAAGTCCGGCTCCATAATCACATTCAGCACGGCAGAATCCACTGTATTGGGGAATACCAACGCGCCGTTTTCAAAGGTGACAGGCTGTTCCTCAGTGAGAGCAAAACCGTCCTCGGTTTTTATGTATTGCTTTAGATTTACAGTGCCGCCGGCCATCAAGCGGTAATAGTCAATGGCGTGATTGCCTGTCACCCGGAGGATTTCCGCCTCATGGACAAGTCCCACGGGAATGACATAGGCTGTAGCCCGGGGACGGGTTGCAAGGGCCTCGGTATGTTCCTTATGCTCGATGGCGTGGTTTTCCTCCACTACTTCACCGCTGGGCACATGAACCAGCGGGCTATGCCAGGTACCTGTGACTGTAGAGCCGTGCTCCAGGACAAACAGCTTCTCCTCCAGATAGATTGGGTTGGACTTTTTCATAAAGTCCCGGCTGGCGTGAACCATTGCCATCATTTCTACACTATGTTCTACGGTGTATTCAATCAGTGCAGATGCAATTGCATACTGCGACAGCACCCGGCGCTCAATACAGCTCATACCCCAGCCGATTCCCTGGGACTCAATCAAGAAAGACAGGCTGTTTCTCGTGCCGAAATAGCTGCTGCCTGCAGCGCCACCGGCGGCAGAGGCAAGATTGCTGAAGAAATTGCTGCGCAAACCCAGGCTGCGAGCCTTTCTCAGGGCGGACAGCGCCATTTTCATAGTCATTTCCGTCATTTCAGCCGGGTGATTCAAGGCGCCGGCTCCGGTCTGTACGCCCACATCGGTACATACATCCTCGCCTGCACAGTTGAATCTGTGGTACTTCTCGTGACCGTCTATGCACACCTCCGGGCGGAACAAATTGTACACAGAGATCACCCTCTGTATCTCCACATTATGAGTGTAAAGATAGTCCCGGTTCATATCCTCGCCGGTGGTGGGGGACTTGCGGATCACTTCGTAAGCGCCGTCCAAGTTGATACGGGGAATAATGTAAATATCCACGGTGTCCAGCACTTTGCCGAAATCCCCACACAGAGAGACCATCATCGCCAGCGCACCCTCAGTGGAGGCAGGCTCAGTGGAATGGCACTGGGCATTGTACTGAATAGTAGGTTTTCCGTTCTGACGGATCACCTCTGCGGCCTGCTCCAAGGTCTTTCCTTCCACATTTTCCCGGGTGAACAGCACCAAGGGCATATCGTAGCCATACTTGGGAGATTTTCCCAGGTAGAAAATGTGCATACAGGGATTGTTTTCAGCTAATTTCTTAACAAAATCCAGCATTTCCTCGTTGGTAGTCTGCTTATGACGACCGGGTCTGCCGGGCATAAACTGCGGTGTGCAGAAGAGTTTTGCATACTCAGCACCCCAGGCATCCTTGTGGGAAACAAGCTGCTTTTCTATAAACTCCCGGGTATACTGCATCACAAAGCCTGCTTCAAAGCCGTCTCCGGCTAACTTGTCCAATTCTATATGCAGCTGGGTGTTGCCCGTATAGTTGATGGTCTGGCAAAGGGAATTATACCCCACCTGTGCTGCGCCATAATAGTAAAGACCATGCTCCAAGCCCTCGTAGGAATAGGTTGTGATGCCGTCTTTTGTAGTAACCGCAGTTGGGGCAATCGCATTTTCCGGTTTCACGCAACTGGCATAATCCCGCTTTTCCGGCACACCGGCATACAAGCCGCATACAGCCTCTGCCGGCGCGGTAATCGTAATGGCCATAATCATCTACTCCTTTTGGGTCATTTTGAGGTATTATAGCACATGTCCGCAAAGCTGTCTACCTGGCTGTTGCATTTATGATCTTCAAGTTCAGCGCCTCTACATAAGAAACACCCGACCACTTTTGTGGTCGGGTGTTTCTTGGCAGGGGGCACAAGGACTTGAATTGCCATAGATTTTGTATTTGGTTGACTTTTGTTAACCATTTAGCACCAATTTTGCGGGTTTTCCGAACATTTATACCCCACTAAACGCCATGGTTAACCACCTATTACCACCCCAATAAGGGGAAAAATAAGGGAAAACTTTTTAAAACGCCGCCTAGCAGGTACAGATTCCGTAAGATTATTACTTAACTTTCACTTAACGCTTTGGTACCAATCATTCGCCCTCTTGTAAAAGTCGAGAATATCACCCATTCCTTCCCTGTTGATTTCGTCTGACCAGTTTTCATGCTTTTCTGAGAACTCTACAAATCTTATTGCATTATCATAGTACTTCGAAAAACCATTCTGGGTGTCCATCTTTTTTATACAATCAACTAAGGAATGTTCTTTATAGGTTGGAGAATGTCTCCAAAATCTAGGCCAGTCTAGTACCATAGGACTGAGAAATTTCGTCTTATTCTCATCTGGCTTCATATGACCCAAGTATGGTATAAAATAGTCGTGATATACAGGATGATAATTATTAAAGCTTCTACCAAAAGCTATACCCATTGCATCCTGCGCAGATTCACCTCTTGCAGCCTCTACTAGAGGATTTCCAAAATATATAGACTTATCTTGATCCATAAGGGCCATTCCTGTAGACAAGCATCCACGCAAAGGAATCCCAGCAAGAATTGCTTGACAAAAGAATTCCATACATGTCTGTAAGTAGGATAAGTAAATTGTATGGGACTGCAGAAAACTGGGACAATATGGTGTTCCTGCTTCACCAATTAGCAATGGGTTCGGTTCATACTTTGTGTCCCGAAGCCACCACCCTTGTTTTCCCAACTGGTAATTGACGTAGATAATAAAGGTGTCGCTAAAATGGCAGACACGAACAAACCCATTTGCATCTGCAATCAGGGAGTTATGCTTCCAATCCTGCGATGTGGGAACTGGCACAACACTTCCGGCCATGCTGGCTTTCCCATCAGTTGTTGATTTTTGCTGATCAATTAAATCAAGCAACCTATTATAGAGATTTAGAATAACTTGGGTTCCATTATTCTCTACAAAATTCGAAAAACCTAAAATATCGAATAGTGCAATTGAATATAGCTGTTCATTCTGCTCGATTTCTTTTAAGGCCTTTTCCACCTCTGCAGTGGATTTAAGCGGAATTCGGTCCTCATGTCTTTCAATCTCTGTATTTTGCATAACCGTATCCCTTTCCTTTGTTAATTAGTATTGAATTCTAAAATAATCTAAATAGGCTTTGAACCGATCTTGAGCCGTAAGGCAAGTGTCCATTAGGAACCCTCTTTCGTGATCCCATTCTTTGAGGCCGCGGTAGTAGAACAGCTTCAGATTATCCTCAATGATAAATGGCACAATATTGTGCTTTAGGCACTCCTTAAAGAGGATCAGGCGGCCTACGCGGCCGTTTCCGTCCTGGAAGGGATGGATGCGTTCAAATGACACATGGAAAGCTACGATATCCTCAAAGGTCTTAGAGGGCAGCGCGTTATAGTCTGCCAGCAATTTACGGATCTCACTGGCAACATTTTCGGGGAGTGTGGTGTCATTGCCGCCTACCTCGTTGGGGAGTTTCTTGTACTCACCCACAGCAAACCAATCCTTGCGACTATCGCTGGTGCCGGTTTTCAGCACGAAATGCAGCTCCTTTATAAACTTCTCAGTCAGCGCAGAACCGGCTTGATCAATCACCATATCGATGCAGCGGAAGTGGTTGGATGTTTCGATCACATCGTCCACGTTAACAGACTCATTTTCAAAACCGATGGTATTGGTCTCAAAGATATACCGGGTCTGATCATGGGTAAGGCGGCTGCCTTCCATATGGTTCGAGTTATAGGTCAGGTCAATCTGGATTTTATGATAGATACCTCCGGTCATTTTTGCCGCTTTCTGTTCCCGCAGGATCTGCAGCAAGGAGGGGATATCTTTCTTTTTATTCACACGATCCGGCTTTTGCGCGTTTTCCGGAATGTACCAAGTTTTGCCGATAAGCTTGGCATCGACAAGTCTTCCGTTAGCACAGTAATTTCTCACACTACGTTCAGAAAGTCCCCATTTTTCAGCCATTTTTGCAACAGATACGTATTCCATAATGACCACCTCGCACATTTTCTTGTCTGTATTATATCACATTACCGGCAAAATATCAATTAGAAATTATTCTTGAGAATGAGTTTTTGCCGGTAATATTGCAAAAGGACACCCTCACCGTGATGGTAAGGGTGTTTTTCTATAAAGTATTAGCGTTGATATTTACCCTTCTTCTGAGGGGCAACGAACAACAAGACAATCATACCGCAAGCAGAGATCAGCAGCATC
The DNA here is from genome assembly GCA_017452505.1 of Oscillospiraceae bacterium. Lineage (GTDB taxonomy): Bacteria > Bacillota > Clostridia > Oscillospirales > Oscillospiraceae > Faecousia. The sequence continues at coordinate 125,265 of JAFTMI010000003.1, read as the reverse complement.
ACAAACAGCAAACCGATGTGCGTATTATCGCCAGTCTGAGGATTGTCAGGGTTAGAAGGTGAAACATTAATATTCTCCCACGTTGCTATTACGGTTGTATCGGCAGTAACAGTAATTTTGTCGCCAGCTGCCTTTTCTACACCTCCAACGCTCCAAGCCTTGAACTGCTTGCCGCTAGGGGCAGTAAAGCCGTTTGCGGGAAGGGTATATTCACCGGAAATACCGGTTACGTCTACCATTGTACCCGTGCCGCCGTTCGCATCAAACGAAACAGTATATGTTGGAGCGGATGGCGCATTATCTCCCACTAAAGCGTAGGTGCTTAAATGCTCCAATGTACCGACCAAATATCCACCCTCTTGAGTCAACGTGATTGGTGATTCTGTGGCGAGATTATCTTCAACATCTATGTAAACAATTTTGAAGATATCATATTTTTTCATCTCGTCGGTCATTTTGATTTTGATATTAAAAGGACCTTCGTGTATCGAAAAGCCGTCGTCGTTCTCAACTAGAATTTCATAGAAGGATAACAGAGTACCGTGCTGCTTAGTCGCATTTTTAATACCTTTCATCGCAGAATCATAAAATTCTTGTGATATGCCTGCAGCTTCCAATTCTTCGGGTGAAAACGCCAAATAATCGATCATTGTAAACGAGAGTTCTCTATTCTTCTCGTATGTAAGTGATATTACGTTTCCTTTATCGTCTGTTAAAGTAAAGTTTTCGGTTTCGAACTCCTCATTGTCGACCGGTTTTGCCACTACCGCAAAGGTCAAAGTCGCTCCGTAAGGTGGCAGCTCTACTCCATCACGGGTAGATGCCAATGTGGTATTGCCGTTTTCGTCGATTTCAAGATAGATCACAAAACCGTCACTTACTGTTAGGGTAATATCCATAGTCTCGGGATCAAAGTTCGCCAACATTTCCGTAGGAATAGTTTCTGTATCAAGTATCGGTACCACACCGCTCATACCATCAGGCGCAGAAACGGTTACATCACCAACGGTCCAGTCGCCGGTACCAAGATCTATGTAATAAACATTTTCGCCTTCACCGCCGGGTTTTGCTACTACCGCAAAGGTCATAGTCGCTCCGTAAGGCGGCAATACTTCAACGCCGCCGTCCACATCTGCAAGTCTGGTGTTGCCGTTTTCATCCACATTCAAGAGGAGCGTAACGTCTTCATCCACGATAAGAACGGCATCCATCGTATCCGGATCAAAATTTGTCAAGGGAATGACATCCTCTGTCGTTATCCATACCATCAGTTCGGCAACCGACTCACGCCCCTCAAGATCGACTTCTACGCCATCAACCGTCCACGGCGCATTGGTAAAATCTATAAAGTAGCGGTCTTGTGCCTGTTCCTCATAAGCAATCGCATAATTGGAGAAGCTTGAAGTGGAAAAAGTGATCTCTTGTGTCGCGGGATCGTACTCTGCATCCAACAGCTCAAAGTCTCCTTCGCCTTTTTCGTGAACGATTTTTACTGTATCTGTGTTGATACCATCTTCGAGCCTCAGAGTGATTTCTGCGGGATTATCCAAATTCTCAACAGGAGTACTCCAAACATCCTCTGCATTTCCTTTATAAAAAACATTGTATAGCGAAATATCCAGATATTCGGAAACGACGTATCCTTCTGCTGCCGCTTCAAAATCACCTTGGTTCGTGATGTTGGCTCCATTCACTTCAAGCACGGCAGAGCCACCATCCAATTCGCCGGCAGCTAGTTCAACGCCGCCTTCCGAAATACTTGCGGCATTCGCTTTAACAATATCTTCTGTTGCCGTAAAGATAACGGAGAAGTGCGTATGCGCATCAGGATACACTGCGAAGCGGAACGTTCTGATGGCTTCGGCGGCGCTAAAGCCGGCGTCTGACAATGGGATCGGATCATCTCCGGTCGTTCTGACATGTGTAGCCTGATAACCGTAGTCGGGTTTGAACTCAAAGTTGATATAGAAAACATCCACATTCTCTTCGGTAAATACATCACCGTACACAACAATGCCGCCTTCTTCCGCAATGCTTGTTTTGTTATAGCCGCGCCATTCGAGCAGCTCATTCACAACGCCGTTATATGCAAATTTCCCCTCGCCTTGGTAAGTGTACGTTTTTGACCCTATTTCTATAGATTTGACACTGAGAAAACCGTGATCGCTTTGGTGTTCCACCTGAGGCCCATCCCAGATTACAGGGGCATCGCTGCCGTCTCCACCGCCATTATCACCAGAGGACTTTAATACCACCGAAAAAGCAATATCTGCCGGAACGCCTCCATCATTGGTGTGGGCGGAAATGCTTGTCTGACCATCGGTAACCGCTAAAGTAGCGCAGAAACCGTCCTCAGCTTCCACTCTCACTTCCATGGTTTCGGGATCGAAGTTCTCCAACGTAATGATGTCATTATAGGCCAGATATTGTACATCGGTTTTGTCTGCTGTTACGGTCACACCGCCGATTTCCCAGGAGCCTTCGCCAAAGTACACGGTGTAGGTGTCCTCGCCACCTTCGCCGCCTCCACCGCCGGGATTAGAGGACTTTTCCACTACCGAGAAAGCAATATCTGCCGGAACGCCTCCATCATTGGTGTGGGCGGAAATGCTTGTCTGACCATCGGTAACCGCTAAAGTAGTGCAGAAACCGTCCTCAGCTTCCACTCTCGCTTCCATGGTTTCGGGATCGAAGTTCTCCAACGTAATGATGTCATTTTCGGCCAGATATTGTACATCGGTTTTGTCTGCTGTTACGGTCACACCGCCGATTTCCCAGGAGCCTTCGCCAAAGTACACGGTGTAGGTGTCCTCGGGATTGAATCCTCCGCCGGTACCGTCGTGGTTGTCAAATTCTATTGTGAAGGTGATGTTTCCATCATTATCCTGGATTTGGTATGTCCATCCTGACTCACTGATAAGTGCACCATAATCAAAGGTTACCGCTTGCTCCGTGCCTGTGATGCCACTGTGGCTTTGGTTTACTTGTGCATCCGCTACAGGAGTGGCCTTGATGGTAATGGATGAAACACCGTCGAGTTCGACCGGTGTGCTGTCGGCAACGGTGAACTCTCCGTCATCCAGCTTATACTGCACCGTTCCCGTTTGATCGTTTGCTTCACTGATCACAAAGGTAGCCGTTTCTCCTACGCCGCCGACTGCGTATACCGGTGCTGCGGAGATGCCCAAGAGCAGAGAAAGCACCATAAGGAAACTAAGTAATCTTGCAATAGATTTTCTTGTTTTCATTTTTGTGTTCCACCTTTCTTATGCCGTTGCGATACAACATAATTTTACAACTTAATTCTAAAGAATAAGCTAAATAAACACAATATACTTTCCACAAATGTCATTGACAACTCTGGAAAACTCTCGTCATTCGATTGATATTTATGTTATACTTAGATTGGATTAGTGGATTTTTTTGCAAGGAGGGTTCTGTAATATGAAAAAAGCAATTCGGGTTTTCACTATAATCCTTATTTCTGTTATGCTCTGCAGTTCCTTTGCTATTATAGCGTACGCAAGGGATCTTGCAGAATGTCATCACTGCAACACCACAGGGGAGTTTCACTGCAAGGTATGTAACAATACCGGCGAAGTTACCTGCGGCGGCTGCGGCGGCGAAGGTAAAAGCAAATGCACAGGAGAGTCGGGCAAAGGCTGTGATGACGGCTATTACACCTGCCCCAGCTGTAACGGCGACGGAAAAATGCGCAACGGCGCCGGCGAAGTCCTTGATGAAGGCGTCTGCGGAAACTGCAACGGAAGCGGAAAAATGCGCTGTGTAGTTTGCCACACCGTTCCGGGTTGGAATATTTGCAACGGATGTGACGGCAAAGGAAAACAGGAGTGCTCGGGTTACTGCATGGATTCAAAAGCGGTGGGCTGGAAGTGCCCCGATTGCATGGGGGCAGGATATCTGCTGACCGGAAACCCCATGCCACCCCCGGAAGTGAATGACGGCATACAAAATGTTCCCGTCGAAGGTGACTTGATTTGGATTGACGATAAATCCCATGTTTACAGTAACGGCTCAGTATCGTCGGAGCCGGCATCCTATCATAACGTATCCTTTGGTACCGGTTCCTGGAAAATCGGAGATGTCACCGTAACGGCGGATAAAACCGGCACGCAAAAGATCAGCACAATTGAAATAATTACACTAACGAACTTCGACCCCGATACTATGGAAGTGAGAGTGGTAGATGAAGACGGGGATGGCTTGATACTAAAGGTCACCAACGGAAAGACCAGCATTTCCGCAAATGACCACGACGGCGGTATCCCATACGACCTTACTTTTATGGTAGTTGAAAAAGAAGCGGTTCCGGGCGGCAATGATTCCCAATCAACTCCTTCGGAAAACACAACGCCGCCACCTGTAACAACCAATCCGGGACCGGTTCAGACCGAGCCACCGCAGCAGAATGATACTCCACCGGATCAATCTGAAAATAAGCAGCCCGAAACGGACTTTCCTTCGGCTGATATGACGCTTTTGCCGGAAGACCGCAATTCCGATTTTGATATTCCGCTCTCTAATGAGCCTGATAGAACCATCACCTCCTCCGTTCGTGTGGAAATGGGCAAAATGACCGATGAAGAACAGAAGTATTATGCACAACTGCCGGAGGAAGAATTGGCACAAATCTTGACCAATGTGCGTACAATCGTTGCATCTGCCGAGCCGGGCAGATCCGATTCCAAAACCGATGAATTGTTAAATTCTCTTGCAACACAAAACGGTTATGGTTCTTTGCCGGAAGGACGACTTTTCCCATTATATTTTGAAGGACATCAGGAAATCGGTTTTCCTGTGCGTGTCACCGTTAGCGTTGAAAAAGGTTTTCTTGACGGCGGTACGGATCTTTACATCTATCATATTGCCGAAGACGGCATCATTGAGTTGTTGGGCAAGGCTGAATATGGTACGTATGAAGATGGCACGATTGAGAGCATATCGTTTTACACCTCGTCCTTTTCCACCTTCTTTACCTCAGAAAAGGAATTGGACACAGATATTTCGGTCGTCACCGGAGACAGTGAATCGACAGATGCTATGGGAAGCACCGGAGAGAACGAAAGACCACTCCGTTTTTGGATAGTGTTATTTGCTGTTTTGACGAGTGTAATTGCCGTTGTGATCGTTGGCACTATCGTGGTGAGAAAAAAACGCAAAAAGGAATAATTTTGATTTTGAAAGAATTTGGGTGATTTTAAATAACCCCAAGGAGGTACAAATCGTGACTTTTAGCGAACAGTTAAATGAATATATATCTAAATTGGGATGCACGGCAAAAGATCTGATGGATGCATCCGGTTTATCTGCTTCTGTTTTGAGCAGATATCGCGCAGGAAGCCGTGTTCCTGAAATCAATTCAGAGCAATTTTTGCAGCTTGTTCGGGGGATCGTATCCATCGCAGTCCAGAAAGGATATCCGAGCCTAACGGAAGAAACCGTCTCAAAAACATTTGTGCAATGTCTTGCGGATCAAACCTTCCCTTACGACACTTTTCAACAAAATTTTGATGCATTGCTGACAACACTTTCAGTCAATGTATCTGATCTCTCAAGTTTTTTGAAATTTGATAGCTCATATATTTCCCGCATTCGCAACGGGCAAAGAAGGCCGGCCGACCCGCAATCATTTTCGCTTGGTGTTTCAAAATTTGTTGTCAGTCATTGTTCTGCAGCCGACAAAGAACTGATCGCTGGATTGATTGGCTGCGATATAACAGAAATCAGTGATGATTCTGTTTGTATGGATAAAATTGTTTGCTGGCTCACCAATGGACAGGTGGTCCAAAAAGAAGTGGTTTTGCCGTTTTTAACAAAGCTGGATGAATTTGATCTTAACGAATTTATCCGCAGCATCCATTTCGATGAATTGAAGGTACCTTCCGTGCCGTTTCAATTGCCTGCATCAAAGAATTATTACGGCATTGAGGAAATGTGTAAAGGAACATTGGACTTTTTCAAAGCAACGGTTTTATCCAAGTCGAAAGAAGATTTGATCGCCAATGACGACACGCCAATGGCTGACAAGGCAAACGGCACTGATTTTAAGAAAAAATTCATATTCGCCGTTGCTATGACGCTGAAAAAAGGTTTGCATATCCATTTCATCCATAATATCAATCGTCCATTTGAAGAAATGATGATGGGTCTTGAGGGCTGGATCCCCATGTATATGACAGGACAGATTTCTCCGTATTATCTAAAAGGTGTTCACAACAAGCTTTTCGGGCATTTTCTTTATTCAAGCGGAGCGGCAGCATTATCCGGTGAGTGCATCATGGATCATCACCAAAACGGCAAGATGTATCTCACAAACAACAAGACCGAGCTTGCCTATTACAGACAAAGAGCACTCGATCTCCTGTCAAATGCATCTCCTCTTATGGATATTTACCGGGTTGAATCTGAGAGTGCTTTCAGCGCATTTGTAAAAAAAGACTGCATGACTTTCGGCAAAAGAAGATCCATTCTTTCTGCATTGCCCATCCACACGCTTTCCGAAGAATTGCTTTCGCAGATTCTGGAACATAATTCTGTTGATGAGGCAGACAAGAATCGTATTCTTACTTATGCGGCAGAACAACGGCAGCTGTACAAAACCGTTTTGGAAAAAGACAGTATAACCGATGAGATTCCGGTCATCAGCGAAAAGGAATTTAAAGAGCATCCTATGTTGCTGCCTCTTTCGGAGATTTTCTACGAAAAGGATATTGCGTATACCTACGAAGAGTATTTACTGCATATGGATCAAACCCTTCGCTACAGTCAGAAACAAGAAAACTATATTATCAAGCAAAACAGCAACTATCCGTTTAGAAATATACAAATTCGTATTCTTGAAGGAAAATGGGTGGTCATATCCAAGAACAAAGCCCCGGCAATCCATTTTGTCATTCACAATCCGCAATTGCGAAATGCTATAGAAAATATGGTTATTCCAGTTCCTGCAGAAAGTAATGAAGAATAATCGTATTGCTTACCTACTTTCTATATGCAGGGAATTTACACTTTGTTAACTTAAATGTCTGTAAATGATGATATGTTATATTTAACAAGGATTACATAGGTCTTGGATCTGTTGCGGGTATTGCGGGGGGTCAAGGCACTGTGAGGAATTCTCTTTGTTCGCGCTTATGTCTGCCAGCACCATTTAAGCGGCCGGTGCGTGATCTGGAGTCACAGGCATATGGGTTTGATGCGTTTCTGGATTTGCTTAGTCAAATCAGTAGTGTGTTTTTTGTGAAGACCGCCATAGTCCTAGCTTATGGTTGCTGAGTTGGTGGATGGCTGCAACCGCCTTCTGTACTACCCACAGGAGAAAGCAAATCTACTCGGTCGAAATGATCGTTAACTTCATTGCTTATGGTTGCCGAGCTGGTGGATGACGGTAACCCCTTCTGCACTATTTGCGGGAGAAAGCCCAGTCTACCCGGTCGAGATGATCGTTAACTTCGCCGAGTCCTCCTAGGGGTACTATGCCCTTTAGGATGGTTATTAAAGTTTCCTATGTTTTGCGCGAGCAATCAAAAGTGTCCTAGTATTTTTGAGCATTTCTATGCCTTCTACCCACTATGGGATAACTATGCCTATTTTAGTAGAATTTATTGACCGCCGAGAAAGCCTGCGCCAAACCACAATGACTACTACAGTATCTTAGTTTTGCGTTGGCAAAACACAGTCTCCAAGTTTCACTACGGTATTGCTATGCCTAAATGACATTGGAGAGACTGTAATAATTCCATACTTGAGATGCGCAAGCATCATACAGTAAGAGTACAGCCATTTTTGACTGTACTCTTTTTGTATCTATATGACAGCTAGAGTGAAGGGCTTTGCGCGTCGGAGGTGGATAGAAAAACTATTCACCTAGGCGTATTTCACGAAAGGAGGTGGTTGCTTATGGTATTTGACCTGAATTCAAATATCCACCAAGCAGTCCGTATACAAACCGCACGGACCACCTCCGGCCCGCAGGGTTCTATCACGAAATAATATTCTGAGGGAATCGCTTTGAGTGCTAAGACACCAAAGCAAAGCCCCAACACGAATAATACTTTTGGACGTCTACTTAGTTCTTATTTAGAGAAAAGAAGAAAGACGCAAGAAATGCTCGCCGATGAAACTGGGTTATCCAGATCTACTATTGGTCGCATGATCGTCAACAAGGACCACCGTGGCGGAAATTACCGCACAACTGAAGAGGCGGTCATCAAGATTTGCTTTGCCTTAGAACTTGGAGAAAAGGAATCCAAGGAATTATACGATGCAGCTTTTCCGGAACGAAGAATCTGGTGGGAATGTATTGCCAACAGAGATTCCATTGAAGAAACAGATACCAAGCTGAAAGATGCTGGTCTACCACAGCTCTTTAATGCTGCTAGAGAGGAAAAACACCGCTGAAATCTTCTAACTTATGGGCCTCAAAAAATATTTTTCAAATGCTTCACATGTGAAGCATCGGAGGTCAAAAGGCATGTTACCATAGACTCAGTCAAGGAGCTCATGACAACTAAGGCTGCTACCGGCCAGTGGCAGTACTTCTATTTAAGGAGTTGGTTATATGCTTAACCTTCGTGATCTTCGGATCGACCCTGCCAGCTTGGGTCGTAAAATGCTGCTGGTTGACGTGATGCCCGCCTACGAGTATAAGGACGGCAAACGGACTGAGACCGTTACCGGCTACCGCTATGTGGTGTGCCTGGCAGAACATCGCCTGGAGAAGCTGAGTGTGCGCATTGACGGACCTCAGCAGATGGAACAGCCGGAAGGCTTTGTGGATGTGGAGTTTACCGACCTGGTCGTCACCGGCTATGAGTCTCAGGGCAAGCTTCAGTTCTCCGCTAAAGCCAGCGGCATTTCCCCCGTGGAGTAATCCACCTGTTCGTCTGAGGACGTTCCCGCGGGGCGGCTGGGGGTTAATATTTTTCCCTAAAGAAAAATATCCCCCGCCGTAACGCGGGAGTGTCCCCGCTCGCATAGGTTAGTATTACCTATGCGAGCGAAGTAGCAGTAGCACAAAGGAGGATTTGCCTATGCACGAAAACCAAATCCAGTCACGCAAGTGGCTGTTGACCATCAATAATCCCCAAGACCATGGTATGACCCACGATGAGATCATCGACCGCGCACAGAAGTTTAACCCCGACTACTTCTGCATGGCTGACGAGATCGGCGAATCCGGGACGTATCACACGCACGTTTTCCTCTACTCATCCTCGCCTATGCGGTTCGGCACTGTTAAGAAACGGTTTCCTACCGCCCATATTGACAAGGCTAACGGAACAGCCGAGAATAATCGGGCCTATATCCGAAAGGAAGGCAAGTGGGCAGAAACCCGCAAATCCGAAACCAGTGTGGAAGGTACTTTCAAGGAGTTCGGCGAATTGCCTGACGAGGCCTCTGAGAAAAGTCCCAAATACGCGAAGCTTCTGCAGTGTGTTAAGGATGGCATGACCAACCAGGAGATCCTTGCTATAGATCCCAGTTTTGCTTTCCACCTGGAGCACATTGACAAGCTCCGTCAGGATATCCGGTTTGAAAAGTATTTAACTGAAAACCGGTTTATCAAGGCCCACTATCTCTACGGCGACAGTGGCACTGGCAAGACGCGGAGCATCTATGAAAATCACCCTCCGGAGGAGATCTGCCGCATCACCAATTATCCCGCTAACGGCAATGTCCAGTTTGATGCCTACAAGGGACAGTCGGTGCTTGTGTTCGAGGAGTTCCATTCTGAGATACCTATCTCAGCAATGCTGAATTATCTGGATATCTATCCCCTGATGTTGCCCGCCCGGTATCACGACCGGATTGCCTGTTACCTTACCGTTTACATCACCTCCAACATTCCCTTGGATCAGCAATACCCCAAAATCCAGAGAGATAAGTTGGAAACCTGGAATGCATTTCTGCGGCGTATCCATTCGGTGACGGAATTCCGAAAGGATGGTACCATCCGGGAGGTTCCCCATGAGACGGTTTGAAAAGGAACGGCTGCAAAGCCGTTCCAGTCTCCGGGAGTATCTTCCCAGGCCAAGCTCTACCTCCGACGCGCCGGTGAAACTGATTTTCGTTTTGCTTTATGTATTAGGAGCAATCCTGGTATGGAGTAAGCAAGACGAGATTGCTTTGACCACTGAGACCACTGCGCTGCTTTCGCCTATAGCCAGCTTTGTTATGCAGCATATTTTTGCGGTATACCTGCTGGTCGCTGGAGTATTCCTCACCATACTCATTCTGTTTCCACTTGGCAAGAAGGCTGCACAGGATCAGCTGCGAAGCATTGGCCTTGTGAACCATACCGATATGGTGCCTGCTCTGAAACGGAAGTATAAGGATAAACAGAACCCCCGCATTTCAGTCTGGGAGTTTAGCAGTCAAGGCATTCCTCTGAAGACCTGGGAGGACAAGCAAGCAGCCATCGAGACCATCCTGGACATCACCATTGTCAAAATGAAATATGGGTCTGGGAAAAGCCGTATTCTGCTCTACACCGTACCTGCCAGAACCGATCTGCCGGAAGTGATAGACTGGAACGATAAGTACCTTTCCCAGAAACCCTTCATACTGGCTTTGGGGGAAAGCTTTACAGGACCGGTCACTGTGGATCTTGTAAAAGTGCCCCACATTTTGCTTGGCGGTTCTACCGGCAGCGGTAAAAGCGTTCTGCTGAAGCTACTTCTCATGCAGGCATTAAAGAAAGGTGCAGTAGTCTCTATCGCGGATTTCAAAGGCGGTGTGGATTTCCCGCCTATTTGGCACAAGCAATGTCGTATGTGCATTGAAGAGGAATCCACGCTTGCCCTACTCACAGAGCTTGTAGACGAACTGCAACGGCGCAAAGCCTTGCTTGCAGCCTCCGGGCAGCCCAACATCGACCGTTATAACGAGACCACAGGAGAAGACCTGCCACGGTATATCTTCGCTTGTGATGAGATTGCGGAGGTGTTGGATAAGACCGGTCTGACAAAGGAACAGAAAGAAATCGTCGGCAAGATTGAAAGCAAGCTTTCTATGATTGCCAGACAAGGCCGTGCTTTTGGTATCCACCTGATCCTTGCCACACAGCGTCCGGATGCCAACATTCTTTCCGGTCAGATCAAGAACAACGTGAACTGCCGGATCTGTGGCCGTGCTGACACCATCCTGTCACAAATTATCCTGGACAGCACGGTTGCAGCAGAGCAAATCCCAAAAGATGCCCGAGGACGTTTCCTGCTCCACGACGGCACCCTTTTCCAAGCCTATTGGTTCGATGACAGAGGAGGTTGATACTATGACATCATCTAACCTGCAAAATAAATATCCACCTGTCCTCTGTGTGAGGCAGGTGGCTGAAATATTGGTGGTCAGTCATAACACCGCCTATGAGTTGGTCCGGTCCGGAGCCATTCATAGTATCCGTGTGGGGCGCAACTATCGAATCCCTTTGGAATCGGTGATTGACTACCTTCGTAAGCACTGATCGTTGCGGATAGACCGCATGTATGGTATAATATAGGTGTACCTGCTATGCGGCAACGAAAGGAGTAATATTTATGCCGCAAAGCAAAAGAACCACTTCCGGCATGGGATCCATCCGTAAAGTCACCAAGGTAGTGAAAGGCAAGGAGTACACCTACTACGAAGCCAGATACACCGAGGTCTTTGATCCTAGGACCGGAAAGCAAATCCAACGTAGCATCTCAGATAAATCCAAGAAGGTCGTTGCGCAAAAGCTGAAAGCCGCTATGGCGGCTCTCGACGCAGGCACATACAAAGCACCCTGCAAGATGACAGTTGCCCAATGGCTGGACATTTGGGTTGCCGAGTATTTGAACAGTGTAAAGCCCCTGACCAAGCACAACTACAACAAGCAGGTGCAGAAGCACTTCAAGCCTGCTCTGGGTGCAGTTAGATTGGATGCATTGGACACCCACACCATCCAGCGATTTTACAATTCGTTGTCCGCATCGGGACTGTCGCCCAAGACAGTCAAGAACCTTCACGGCATCTTGCACTGCGCCCTGCAGCAAGCAATTGCCTGCGATTACCTTTCTCGCAACCCTGCAGATGCCTGCAAACTGCCGAAGGTCACCAAACCGGAGATCAAGCCCTTAGAGCCGGTAGAGATCGTCCGTCTGCTGAAAGAAGCAGAACAGGACGATTACTGCAATCTGTTCATCGTTGCTATGTTCACCGGTATGCGCCAAGGCGAGTTGCTGGGTCTGGCTTGGGAGTGTGTGGATTTCCAATCCGGCATCATCACTGTCAAGCAGCAGCTGCAGTGCAAAGACGGCGACTACTTTTTGGAAACGCCCAAAAGCGGTAAGAACCGCACGATCCTTCCTGCACCCATCGTTATGGATGCCCTTCGCAAACAGCAAGAGCGACAGCAGAAAGAACAGGAGCAGGCAGGAAAGATGTGGGACAACCAATTTAATCTGGTGTTCACCGATGCTTTGGGGAAATATCTTGTCCGCCGCACGGTGGTCAAGCATTTCAAAAAGATTTCTCAAAGAGCCGGGATTTCCGATGATGCCCGTTTCCACGATCTACGCCACAGCTTCGCCGTTTCCTCACTCTATGCCGGTGATGACATCAAAACCGTGCAGGCAAATTTAGGTCACGCAACCGCACAATTCACTCTGGATGTGTACGGCCACGTGACCCAAAAGATGCGCCAGGAAAGCGCAAATCGGATGCAAAAATTTTACGAGCAATTAAATTCTGAAAACGGTCTATAAGGGAAAAATAAGGGAAAAACCTTTATCGAGTTCCTATTTTCAAAACAAAAATAGGTCAAAAAGTTCGGAAAACAAAAGAAAACAGTCAGTAAACGCAAGTTTTACTGACTGTTTCTTGGCAGGGGCACAAGGACTTGAACCCTGAGCCTACGGTTTTGGAGACCGCCGCTCTACCAATTGAGCTATACCCCTATTTATTGAAAAAGGCTTTGCCTTTTGTTCTCTGGTGGGCCCTCAGGGATTCGAACCCGGGACTATCCGGTTATGAGCCGGAGGCTCTAACCAACTGAGCTAAGGGCCCATAAGTTCAGTGCCTGAGCACCATCGCCGGGTTATTATATCACCCACAGGGTGCATTGTCAAGGATTTATTTTTCTATTCCAACGCTTTTCGGAGTTTTTCCAAAGCGCGTTTTTCGATTCGGGATACATAGCTGCGGCTGATGCCGGTGGCCTTTGCCACCTCACGCTGCCGCTGGGGGCTGTAGCCCCGCAAACCGTAGCGCATACAGATCACCTGTTTCTCCTGTTCTGTCAGGCAGGTATCCACCAGCTTCCCCACAAGCTGCACCTGCTCCCGGTTGCAAAAATTCTCCGCCATATCCTCTTCCTGGCTCACCACATCCATTAAGGAAAGAGCCGCCCCATCTGTACCGGTTTCGATATAGTCGGACAGGGATACATCGTGGCTTGACTTCCGCTGAGCCCGGAAATGCATCAAAATTTCATTTTCAATACACCGGGAGGCATAGGTTGCCAGTTTGATTTTCTTCTCCGTCCGGTAGGTATTGACGGCTTTGATGAGCCCGATAGTGCCGATGGAGATCAAATCCTCCTGGTCTGACACCTGGGCGTAGTATTTTTTCATAATGTGCGCAACCAGGCGAAGGTTGCGCTCAATGAGAACATTCCGGGCCTCTAAGTCCCCCTGGGCGGACAGTTCTAAGTAATGGGCCTCCTCCTGGGCGGTCAGGGGTTTGGGAAAGCTTCCCGGGGAAAGCTGCAGAGAGTACAACAGGCTGCTAAGCACCAGCCAGACTGTGGCGTACATCGCCTCACCTCCGCTATTAGCATATTCTCCTCTGCCCGTCCCTTTTCCTGCCGATTTCCAACGCAAAAGCAAAAGCCCCGACCATAATTGGTCGGGGCTTCCCTTCAAGATTTCAATCCCTGCGGTACAAATCCCGGGTATATACTTTCTCTTCCACATCGTCCAGGCAATCGTCATAGCGGTTAGCAATGATGGCCTGCGACTGGGCCTTAAATACCTCCAGGTCATTGACCACACGGCTGCCGAAGAAGGTACTACCATCCTCCAGAGACGGCTCGTAGATGATCACTGTGGCACCTTTTGCTTTGATGCGCTTCATAACACCCTGAATGGAGCTCTGGCGGAAGTTATCACTGCTGGCTTTCATTGTCAGCCGGTACACACCTATAACAACGTCTTTCTCTCTGTCTCTCTGCCAATGGCTGTTTGCGCTGTAATAATCTGCCATTTCCAGCACCCGGTCAGCAATAAAATCCTTACGGGTACGATTGGATTCCACGATAGCCTTAATCAGATTTTCCGGCACATCCTGATAGTTAGCCAGTAGTTGCTTGGTATCCTTAGGCAGGCAATAACCGCCGTAGCCGAAGCTGGGGTTGTTATAATGGCCGCCTATTCTAGGATCTAAGCAGATGCCGTCAATAATCTGACGGGTATTCAGGCCTTTCATTTCCGCATAGGTATCCAATTCATTAAAAAAGCTGACGCGTAACGCAAGGTAGCTGTTGGCAAACAACTTGACTGCCTCAGCTTCTGTAAAGCCCATAAAGAGCGTGTCCACATTTTCTTTTATGGCGCCTTCCTGTAGCAGCGCGGCAAAGGTATGCGCAACTTCCACAAGGCGTGGCTCCTCCATATCCGTGCCCACAATAATGCGGCTTGGATACAAATTGTCATACAGCGCTTTACCCTCCCGCAAAAATTCCGGGCTGAACAGTATATTCTTACTACCTGTTTTTTCTCGGATAGCCACAGTGTAGCCCACAGGTATAGTGGACTTAATTACCATAATGGCGTCAGGATTTATCTGCATAACCTGCTGGATCACAGTTTCAACTGCAGAGGTATCAAAGAAGTTCTTCTTACTGTCGTAATTGGTAGGCGCTGCGATAACCACAAAATCAGCATCCCGATAGGCCTCCACAGGATCTAATGTTGCAGTCAGATCCAAGTCCTTTTCTGCAAGATACTTTTCAATGTAGTCATCATGAATAGGCGATCTGTGATTGTTGATCTTCTCTACTTTTTCCGGAATAATATCCACAGCATAAACTGTATGGTTCTGAGCCAGCAGTGTAGCCATTGACAGTCCTACATATCCCGTTCCCGCTACCGCAATTTTCATCGTAATCTCTCCTTAAAATAACCGTTCCAACAAGGCTTATTATACCTTATAAAATTCCTTATACCACTTGGCGAATTTCCGCAGGCCTTCGCGCAAAGGTGTATTGGGCTTGAAACCAAAATCCCGCTCCAGGGGGGTGGTGTCTGCAAAGGTCACAGGCACATCGCCGGGCTGCATAGGCACCAATTCTTTGTGGGCATCGAAATCATAATCTTCCGGAAGAACGCCGGCGGCAACCAATTCTTGCTGCAGGATATCCACGAAGTCCAGCAGATTCTCCGGGTTGGAATTGCCGATGTTATACACCCGGTACGGAGGCACGGGCAGGCCGTCCTCACCCAACTTCTTTTCGGGAGCGTGCTGCAATACCCGCTTCACGCCTTCCACGATATCGTCCACAAAAGTGAAATCCCGCTTGCAGTTACCGAAGTTGAAAATTTGAATGGTTTCACCCTTCAGCAGCTTATTGGTAAAGCCGAAGTAAGCCATATCCGGCCGGCCGGCAGGTCCATAGACCGTAAAGAACCGCAGACCGGTAGAGGGGATATTATAGAGCTTGGAATAGGCGTGGGCCAGTAGCTCATTGGATTTCTTGGTGGCTGCATACAAAGAAACAGGATTATCCACCTTGTCATCGGTGGAGTAAGGCACTTTCTTGTTGGAGCCGTAGACACTGGAAGAAGATGCATACACCAGATGCTCTACCGGGTAATTCCGGCAGGCTTCCAAGATATTATAGAAACCAATCAGGTTTGCCTCGATATAAGCATCGGGATTCGTGATGGAATAGCGGACACCGGCCTGGGCAGCTAGGTTCACCACCACTTGGAAACCGTACTTGGTAAAGCAGTCCTCGATGAGAGCTTTGTCAGCAATATTGCCCTTGACGAAGGTCCATTTCGACTCGGGATACTTATCTGCCAACTTCTCGATTTCTTCCAAACGCCAATGCTTTATGGACACATCATAATAGTCATTGACAGAGTCCAGGCCCACGATATGCACTTTTTCCGTAGTACGCAAAAGCTCCATCACCAAATTCGCGCCGATAAAGCCGGCGGCACCGGTGACTAAGATTGTCTTGCCGTTCAAATTGACATTGGGTGTCAGCATACTGCAATCCCCTTATACTCTTCCTTGATTTTGTTGTAACTTTCCAAATTGCCCACATCAAAGCGCTTGCCGGGCATCTCCATCGCAAAAACAGGGGTCTGCGTGCACAGCCAGGCAACGTAACTACCGGGCGCATCTGTACCGCAGCCGGCCTCGATACCCTTGGCTACCAGCTTGGCATCAGCCTTAGTATAATAATAGAAGGGCGGGCAGCACCAATGGGATTTGGGCGCTGCAGGCTTTTCTTCCATGGATACGATGCGGTCATTTTCATCGATCTCCACCACACCGCACTTGGTAAGCTTCTTCTCCTCAGGCTCATAGTAGCGCATAATGCAGGAGGTGTTCTTTTCCTTGGCATAGGCCAAGAATTTGGTCAAGGTGAAGTCCAGCACATTGTCGCCGGCAATGACCAGCATATCGTCATCCAGACCCAACTGATCGATAGCGAACTGAATATCCTTCACCGCACCCAGGCGGGTCTCATTGGAATCAGTACCATCGTCCACCACAGTGACTTTCATAGTCTTGGTGGCAGCCCATTTTTCAAAATGGTGGGCAAATTTATGGTTGGAAATCACCACAAATTCATCAACCAGACCGGCAGTATGGATATCATCCACCAGCCAATCCAAAATGGTCTTGCCACCTACATCCAGCAGGGGCTTGGGAAAATTCTCAGTCAGAGGATACAATCGGGTAGCATAACCTGCTGCAAGAATCAGACATTTCATAGGACTTCTCCTTTTCCGGAAAATTTCACGCCATCTGCAGTTTCGCAGATATAGGCAGAGTATTTGCCATCAAGATGGGGGAATGCTTTCAAATATTCCCTTTCCACCATCTCTAAGATGGACTGCTCATAGGCAGGGTCAATGAGGGCCATACAGCAGCCCTTGAAGCCCGCACCAGAGAACCGTCCGCCATAGATGCCAGGGGTCTTGGTCATAATTTCATAGAGGGTCTTCAGTTCCGGAGATCCGGTCTCATAATTTTCGATACTGGAGCGACCGCTTTCAAAGGACAGCCTGCCAAATGCCTCAATATCGCCTCTGCGCCAGGCTTCTGCGCCCTTCTGTACCCGTTCAAACTCCGTATACCAGTGCTCCGCCCGCTTGCGCCAGTTTTCGGGAAGCTTGTCCTTGTACTGCTCAAATACCTCCCGGGGAACATCCCGCAGGTTGGTTTCGTCAAATTTGCCATAGGGCATACCGCTGAAAGCCTTCAGCGCATAGGCTGCGCTGCGGCACTCGTCCACACGCATATTAAAAGCAGAGCCAGCCAGGCTTCTTTCCAGACCGCTGAAGAAAATAGCGATTTTATAGGGTTTCATGGCAGGGCTGGTTGGGATCAGCTCGTAGCTGTCATCCTGCATATCCATATACAGCAGGTGGTCCTTGCGGCAATACATCTCACAGCTTTGATCCAGCTTTCCGCAAGCCACACCCACATAGCGGTTTTCTGCCGCCTGGGCCAACTGGATCATCTCCCGCTCCTCCAACTCAATGCCGTTGATATTGGCAAGGGCGGACAGGTAGGTAAGGATCACAGCCGCGGAAGATGACAGACCGCCGATAGGCAATTCACCGCTGATCACCGCACACAGACCCTTACGCAGGGGGTACTTGGCATTCAGCGCAATGGTAGCGCCACGGAGGTGGTCCGCCCAATCGTCCTGTTTCTCCTCGGGAGTGGATGTTACATGCCACTGAGCCCGCTTAGGAAACTGCAATGACTTGATCTCAATAATGCCGTTCTGCTTGGGACCGTAGGCAATGTGAATACCCTTGTCGATGGCAAAACCGGTAATCTTGCCCAACTGATGGTCGCTGTGGGCGCCAAGGGGGCAGATCCGGTATGGGGTAAACGCTACCGCCATTGGCTCTTTCTTATAAGTCTGCTGGAAGCTTTCCAATACTGTCATATACTTTCCCCCTCTTCTGTTGCAGAATGGTGCATCAAATTATTACTTATTCCAGGCAGCCAGCTGCTCGCGGACATAATCGGTAGTCATGATCTTATCAATGGTACCCTGCACATCCAACCGCTTGGTGTTGTGGCTGCTGTATTCCTCGTCCATCTGGGTCTTGGAATTGATGGCGGCAGTGTACTTATCATAGTTCAAATCTCTGTCATCGGGTGTTACACGGAAGTAATCGCCCATATCCTCGGCGCGGACCAATTCTTCCTTGGTCATCAGCACCTCATACAACTTTTCGCCGTGACGGCTGCCAATGATCTTCGTACCGGTATCACCAAACAGCTGCTGCACAGCCTGACCCAGAACGCCAATGGTAGAGGCATCGGACTTCTGCACGAACAGATCGCCAGGCTTTGCATGCTCGAAAGCAAACATAACCAGGTCCACAGCCTCGTCTAAGTTCATCAGGAAACGGGTCATATTGGGGTCGGTAATGGTGATGGGCTTGCCGGACTTGATCTGCTCAATGAACAGCGGAATGATAGAGCCGCGGGAACACATAACATTACCGTAACGGGTACAGGAAATAACGGTGCCGCTCTTTTCCATTGCCCGGCGGGCATTGGCGCGGATAACCTTTTCCATCATAGCCTTGGAAATGCCCATAGTATTGATGGGGTAAGCAGCCTTATCGGTAGACAGGCACACCACATTCTTGACCTTTGCATCAATGGCGGCATTCAGCAGATTGTCAGTGCCGATGATATTGGTGCGAACCGCCTCCATGGGGAAGAATTCGCAGCTGGGCACCTGCTTTAGAGCAGCTGCGTGGAAGATGAAGTCCACGCCGGCAACTGCATCCCGGAGAGAATCAATATTACGCACATCGCCAATGAAGAAACGCACTTTTTCTGCCAGCTCCGGATGCTTGGCCTGCAGCTCGTGGCGAATATCATCCTGCTTCTTCTCGTCACGGGAGAAAATGCGGATCTCGCCAATGTCAGAGGTCAAGAAACGCTTCAGCACAGTGGAGCCAAAGGAACCGGTACCGCCGGTGATCATAAGGGTTTTTCCGTTAAAGTAATTCTGTGTGTTCATAGCCTCATTCTAACCTTTCTGTTCTATAAAATATATCGATTCAGATTTTTCTGTAAACTGTCAAAAATTCTTGGGGATTGCCAAGCGCTTTACGCCTTCATAAGCTTTTCCGTAGCTCATCACATAGTGGTCGAAATCCTTTTCTGCCACCGTGACCTTGCCGCAG
Organism: Oscillospiraceae bacterium; assembly: GCA_017452505.1. Lineage (GTDB taxonomy): Bacteria > Bacillota > Clostridia > Oscillospirales > Oscillospiraceae > Faecousia. The sequence continues at coordinate 105,826 of JAFTMI010000003.1, read as the reverse complement.
GGCATATCCAGCCAGCCGCACCGGCTGTAGAACTCCGTCAGCGCTTTATGGCAAAGGAGAAGACCCGGCTTTCCCTGCTGGGCAATATACCGGTTTGCGCCCTCAACGATTTCCTTTCCCAATCCCTGCTTTTGGCAGGAGCGGTCCACACATACACCGCCCAGGCCGAGGATCTCCTCCGCTTGGGAATCCATTTGGCAGGAAATCACATTCAAGCTGGCATAGGCCACCGGGGTGTCCTCCCGGTACAGGATCAAATGGACATCATTCTCTTCATAATTGTCCAGAATCCAGTTGATTTGCGAATTGATTCCGTGGGGCCAATGCTGGTCCTTCAAAGAAGCAATTTCCTCTAACTGTTTCCGGGGTATATCCTTGTGCTTTTGAATGTCAAGGCGTAATGCCATTTTCATTCCTCCATCCACCAGCCGCAGGGCAAGGCCACAAAACGGCTGTAAAATGCGTCAACGCCGGGCAGCGCCACATCCTGCTTGCCAAAGGCGCTGTAAATGCTGTTCATAATGTGCACACCGGAAGCGTAATAGCCCTGCTCCCGGAAACGCAGGATCGTCTCCCGCTTATTATCCGCCAAAAGGCCATAGACCCAGTAATTGGGCACGCCCTCGACCGGAGAAACCGGCTTACAGCCGGGCATATCTTTCAGCTGGGCAGTCCATTTTTCTGCCCGCTTTTGCTGCTTTTCAAAAAGCGTATCGGCAACAGCCATCTGCTGCAAGCCAATGTAGCCGTTTACATTGCTCATGGTTGCGCTGTAACCCACTAAGCTGATATCGCAATCGGGGCTGATCTCACCGATATCGTCGCGGAAACGGCTGCGGTCAATACCGGAATCCCGGACAAGCAGCGCTTTTGCGTACTGCTGGGGGTCTTTGAAAATAATCACACCGCCATCCACGCAGTTAGGGATACGCACCGCGCTGAGGGCAAATACCGTTACATCCGTGCCGCAAGCGCCGATTTTTTGACCCTTATAAAGGCTTCCAAAACACTCGATACCGTCATCGATCACCGGAATGCCGAATTCTTTGCCGATGGCATTGATCTCATCAATATGGCCGGGGTAGCCACAGAAATGGTTGTGGACAATGGCCTTCGTCCGGGGTGTGATCCGCTGCCGGACACTCTCCGGGTCCAAGGTTCCCCTCTCCGGGTCCACATCCGCCCAACGGACGGACAAGCCCGCTGCCAAATAGGGCTGGGAGGACACCAGGCAAGCCATAGGCGATGCGATCACCTCGTCCCCGGGCACAATATCCAGGGTGGTCAGTGCCACCTGAATGGCGCTGCTGAAGGTGTTTACCGCCATCACATAGGGCGCCCTAAAATATTCCCGCAATTTCTCTTCAAATTGCTTTGTATAGCTTCCGTAAGCCAAAGCGCCGGAATGCAAAATCGCATCCATCTCCGGCAGTTCCGGCATATAGGGTTTTAACAATGGGATCATATGCTCCGCCCCCGTTTCGGCTATTACCAGCCCTTCTTAATTACCTGGGTTACGCGCTCTCTGTCTTCATCGGAGACCCACCAGCCGCAGGGAATGTGGACAAACTCAGAATAGAACTTGTCCATCTGAGGCAGGTCGCAACGGGATTCCGTAAAGACACTGTGGGTGTCGCTTCTGTGATGGAGCGGAGAGGCCAAAATGCCGTTCTCTTCCATCATCTTCATAAAGCCGTCCCGGTTTTCCACCTTCATGGTGTACAGCCAGTAGGAAGGCTCCGTATTTTTATAATAAGGTACCATGGTCACGCCGGGGATGCCCTTCAGGGCTTCGTCATAGTACTTGCCGTTGGAAATGTATCTGCCGATCACCTCGGGGAAGTGTGCCAGCTGCACGCTGCCGATGGTGGCTGTTACATTGTTCATACCGTACTTATAGCCGGCGCGGGTAATATCGTTTTCCATTCTGGAAACCTTTTTGTCCAAGCCGAACCATCTCAGCCTGCGGGCAGCAGCCACATCAGCTTCATCCCGGAAAGCAATGGCGCCACCATCCACGGTGGTCATCTGCTTGATGGCCTGGAAGGAATAGCAGGTAAAGCGGGAGTTAGAGCCCACGATCTTGCCGTTATACTTACTGCCAAAGGCATGGGCAGTATCCTCGATCACCGGGATATTGAACTCCTCGGAGATCTTATTGAACTCGTCCATATCACAGACCATACCGGCATAGTGCACCAGCATAATGGCCTTGGTCTTTTCGGTGATCTTTTCCCGTACGGACTTGGGATCCAGCAAGCCGGTATTCACATCCACATCGGCCCACACGATCTTTGCGCCGGTGAGGGCAATGGTGGTATTGGTGGGTTCAGCGGTCATGGGGGTGCTGATCACCTCATCGCCGGGGCCCACATTCAGAAGCAGCAGCGCAATATGCAGCGCGGCAGTACCGGAGCTGAGCATCAGCACATTGGGATTGCCAATGTACTTGGCAAATTCATCTTCAAAGGAATAGACGGCTTCGCCCTCAGCAATGTAGCCGCTGTACAGGATCTTCTCAATAGCGGGCATCATTTCATCCCGGGGTGCGATATAAGGCTTTACCAAAGGTAACATACATATCCTCCTCAATGCTGTTAATCAGCTTTTTTGTTTTCTCTTGATTTTGCCCTTGGTGACAGTTTCCAGCAGCACATAGAAACTTTCGTTACCGGTGACCGCAGCCACCGCCACATAGGCTACCACGCCAACAAAGACCTTCACAAACAGGCGCACGACCAAATTGCCAACTAAGAAGCCCACGCCGTAAATGGCGGCGCTCATAACCGCGCAAAGGGCAATGGGTATGCCAAGGTCTGCCAACTGCTGCCGTACAGTATAGTGAAATACCTTCTTCAGATAAGGAATATTCACGATGCAGGACACCAGCTGGGCTGCAAATGCCGCCCAGGCAACTGCAATGGGATCGTTGACCAAATACAACAGGCCAAACAGAAGTGCCAAAGAAAGCACCTTTTTCAGAATTTCCAACCGCAGATAGTCATCGCCCTTGCCAACAGCCTTAAAGGCCTGCACAGCGCAGATCTGTACGGGCTGGAATGCCCAAAGGGCGCACATGATCTGCAAATAGGGCACCATGCCGATCCAGTTTTCCGTAAACAGGAATACAACCGCTTCCTGGGAAACCATCATAAGGCCTGCCATCAGCGGCATCAGCACGAAGCAGCTCAGCCGAATGCCGTAGCGCAATTTCTGACGGATCAGATCCAGGTCGCTTTTTGCCTCGGAGAAAACCGGGAACAGCACCTTGGACACGGCGGTATTCACACTGCCCAAAAGCATTTGGGGCAGATTGTAGGACTTGCTGTAATAAGCCAGATCAGCCTTAGAATGCTTCTTGGCAATGATCAAGCTGTTTAAGCTGGTATACAAAGAGTTCAGTAGATCCACCAGCACAAATTTTGTGCAGTATTTCACCATGAACTTCACATAGGGCCAGTCAAATTCCCATACCAGCTTGAAGCCGATACTCTTCCACAGAATCACGGAAGAAATCGCCGTTTCCATCATAGGCAGGAACACCAGCGCCCAAACGCCGTTTCCGGTGTATGCCAGTGTAAAAGCGACTGCAGCGCCGCTCACTGCGCCGATCAAGGTGGCTTTGTATGTTTTCTTGAACAGCATATTCTTGGAAACATACGCCATAAGGATCGAATGCACACCCTGCAGCACAAACAGAAGGGACATCACCCGTGTGATGTTCAGCACAGCAGGATCGTCATAATAGGCTGCGATCCAGGGCGCGGCAATAAACAGCGCCGCATACAGAATGCCTGTTGCCATCAAAATGGCAAACATTCCCGTAGAATAGCGCCGGGGGCTTTGTTCTCTGTCGAAGATCAGCGCGCTGGCAAAGCTGGAAGTGACCACTGTGCCTGCCAGGTTCACAAAAACTGTAACAAGGGCTACCGAGGCATAATCCTCGGGCAACAGCAACCGCGCCAGGATAATGGAAAGAACCGTGTGCAAAAACTGAGAGGTTACCCGTTCCACCACAGACCAGGCCATATTCTTGGCAACAGAGCCGCCTGTATTGCGCGGGGGATTATTTTCCATCTGTACCACCCTTAGTGTTTTTCATAGTGTCTAAGAATTTATCAATGGCGGGCTGCACGGTAGCGGTGATGATCTCTTCCGCTGTCTTGATATCTGCAATGCCCGCAGTGGTAAACACCTTCTCATTTACCTGGGCCTGGCGCTTATCGCGAATGGCTCGGTAAATTTTCGCAACCGGCTTAATGTTCCGGAAGGTTTCCTTGATCTTCTTCTTCATGAAACCGGGGTAGCTCTGCCGCATTTCCTTTTTCAGGAGCTGCTCGTCACAGTTGTTGCGGTGGAAATTCTCCATAATTTCCTTCTTATAGGCGCGGTGATTCAGCAGACACATACAGGTCAGCTTCTCCACATAAAAGAGCTTCTTCATATCCTCTGCGCCCATATCATCCAATGCGTGCATAGCAGAATCCGCCCAGATATTCATGCCGCAGTAATAGGCCGGAACCTTCTCAGACCAGGTATAGGGCTGGCCAATAAAATGGGGTGCCCGCTCTAACTTGCTCACATTGACCTTATTGACGGAGTCACCGGTGGTACTCTGCTTGCAGGCACCGAAAATTGTCAGCGGGAAGTTCAGACACAGCAGGCTATCCGTATCCAGGGACAAGGATGTGCTCAAATAAATATCCGGGGAAAGGCCGCCGCAATACCTGCCGGTCTTGTCATAGATCTTTTGGAACATATCCTTGCGGACAATGCCGTGATAGGCCTTGACCAGCTTGGCATTGGGGAAATCCAATGCGCCGGACTTCAAGAATCTCTCCAGCTCCTGCTGGGGATTTGCATAGTAACAAGAAGCATCTGTATACTCCAGATTGAGACAGCCTTCCGGGAAGGAGGGCATGGTGCCGGGCCAGAAATAAGAGGCCTGCACACCGGGCTTTACCGCAGGGATATTGTTTTCTTTCGCCCACTTCACAACATCCACAATGCCCCGCAGCACACCGTCGTCGTCACCGATGCAGCAGACATATTCGCCGTCGCTGGCGGCAATGCCGCCTGCATAATTGTCCACGCCGGGGATCCGGGTGGCAATATAGGTATACTTCACCCGGGGACCGAAGTTTTCCTTCTCCAGCATAGCAGCCAGGCTGTCGTCGTCACTGTTGTCCTGCACAACGATCTGCACAGATTCGTCCGTAACAGCATAGATCTGCTGCACGCTTTGCAGGGCATATATCTGCCGGTTTCTGGAGGGAATTACAACTGATAACAGATACTCCATTTTTCTCTTTCCTTTATAATTTAAGAAATCTTTTCGGGCAGGACCAATTTTTCGCCCCAATAAGCATCAGTCTCCGGAAAAAGCTTCCAGTCAAAACCGCTGGCGGAGAACAGGGTCAACTCGCCAAAATAAATCTTTCCGTTGCTTTGATACAAGTCCACCCGCATATAGGGCATTCCCTTGGACAGTTTCTCCGCAATGCGGAACATTTCGTCCATGCCTTCCGGCTTGGGAAGGGTGAAGCCTTCAGGAGCCTTTTTGCCCCAATTATTCAGCCGTTGCAGTTCCCATTTCTCATTAAAATAATAGTACTTTGTTTCACCGCTGAAGCGATCATAGCACACCATTACGCAATCCACAACACCATCAAAGCAGTGGAATTTGTAGTCTGTCAGTTCCTCGGTATCCGGGCTGTCGGTGATATACTCTTCGCAGATGATCTGAGGCTCTACATTCTTATAGGGCCACTCTCTGCCAAACCAGAAGAAATTGTATTTCAGACACTTTTCTATCTTTTTCTTTGCCGCAGCCTTATCCAGCTTGCTCTTGTCCTTGCAGATCACCAAACCGCCACAGTCGTGGGTGCATTTCAGCACAAACTGATTGGGCAGCTTATCAAAATCGATCTCATCAAAGGACTTCCACACGCCCAAGGTAGGAATAATATGCTCCTGGCCGATGATGTTCGCCACATACTCCTTTGCGGAGTGCTTGTCTACCATTTGGGTAAACTCCGGCTTCCGGTAATAAAGCTTCAGCCACTGCAGCTTTTCATTCAGGGTCTTGGGGTTTTCCAAGTCCAATTCCCTTTTGAAATGGGCCTTAAACTTTCTCTTGATGTACGCCTCGTCGGACATGTTATTGTGCCAACCCTTATCCGCATTGTACAAAAAGCGGTAATCGCTGTCTGTTATATAAGAAATGATTTTTTTTATAATGCCCATATTAGGATCCTTTCTATTTGATCTTCAGATCTCTGGCATTTACGCCATTATAACCGGCCAAAGCAGCTTTGAGCTGCATGACACGGATCTGGAAAAACTTCACATTAAAATATACGCGGTCTTTGAAGCTTACGCCGTTTTTCTTCAGGCCTTTGGTAAGATTCCAGTTGGTATCGATTTTGAATATTTTCAGGAAGAACACCAGCGCCAGACGGGCTTTGGAGCCTCCGTTGTTGCGGCAGGACTTTCCCTTGCCGTAAGCCGTACGTTTTTCCCGGGTGGCGATCTCCTCAAAGGTCTTGCGGGAGGGGTGGTACATAAAGGCTTCCGGATCGTACTTGACGGTGAGGCCCTTGCGGCAGGCTCTCTGAGACCATTCAAAGTCACCGCCGGAGAACCGCTCCTCAAACAGGCCCACTTTGAAATAATCCTCCCGGTTTACTGCCATATTGGCAGTGGGTACGCAATTGTTGGCAATGGCCGCCTCGGTCTGGCCCAAATGGACCAATCTGTCCAAATGTTCCCACAGGTTATTCTCGATCAGTTCCAATTCCACCTTACCGGCTAAAACGAAGCCCTCTTCCACCTTTCGGACCTGCTCCAACCAAGCCGGTGAAGGCTTGCAATCGCTGTCTGTAAAAGCAAAGATGTCACCCTTGGCCTGGGAGACCGCGTGGTTTCTTGCTGCATAGGAATCGGCTTTTTCTGTGTATTGCAGAACCCGGTACAAGTTGGGATGCTTCTGCGCCTGCTGGATACACAGCTCGTAGGAACAATCCTTGGAGCCGTTGTCCACCAACAGGATCTCGTCCCCTTCTGCAAATGCACACTTATCAAAGCAGTCAAAGAGAAAGGGCAAAAACCGCTCCGCATTGAACAGCGGGACTATCACAGATATATTTTTCATAGGACTACCTCTGTAAATTCTATTTTTGCCAGAAGAACTGATAAGGCAACTGCCCCTGGCCTTCGCTGACCAGATCCATAACAAAGGGAATTCCGATTATCACAGCAAAGATGATTCTCACCAAAACAGGATGCTTGGTTCTCTTTGCCACATGGCCCATAAACAGGCAACCACAGACAGTAAAGTACAAACCAATACGGTCCATAAATGAGAAGAAATATCCCAACAGGGTAATAAACAGGCCCAAACCGTAATAAACAACCACAAATGTATTCACATACTCGTACCGGTCGTTTATCTTCTTTCCAAACCAATGGCCGGAAATCAGCTTCACCGCAACCACATACAAGGCAAGGAAACCGATTTTCAGAGGAATCAGGAAACCAATATTCATCCGGATATTCTTGAAATAATGCAAATACTTAGATGCCTTCAAAAGAATAAAGCCACCGGCCAAAACGCCTGCGCACAAAAATGCCAAAAACAACACCTTATGGCGCTTCCACTTGTCCTTTTGCAGGAAATCAAACACTAAATACAAAACACCCAGCAATGCCGACTGGTGGAAAAGAAATGCCGCCACCACGCAAGCAAGGAATGGGATATATTTTTCTTTCTGCACAAATCTTGTTCCCCAGAAAACAATGGCAACCGCCACCATCTGTCTGACAATGTTAAATGCGAAGAAATAAAAGCAAGCATAAAAATAAATGAATGCCCACACGAAGGAGATTCTTTTTCGGAAGTCCCAAAGCCGGAAGATAATCAGCCCATTGGTGATAAACGCACATACCAGGAATATAAACACCGGAGACTTGCTGATGATCTGCAAAATCTGCACGATCTTCACAAAGGTGCGCTCCGCGCCAAAAACAAGGTGGGCATTTCCTCTGGCAATGTGGCCGAAGTTCTCAATATATTTGGGCGTATCGATACCAACACTGCTGCCTCTGATTCCCACAAATACTGACAAAATTGCAACAATCAACCAAACATATCGCTGTTTCTGTGTGTCCTCTGCACGCTTTGCAAGGTATATGCCCCCTGCAAGCAGCGCAACATACAGGAAAATTGATACTACCATACAAACTCCTTTTGGCTTTTGGTTCTACTGCTTTTGCTGTATAACCCAGCTTACTCTTTACCTGTCAAACACAGGCCCCCGTGAAGCATTTCTTTGTAGGCCGCAGAGATCCTTCTTCCTTCATAGCTTTTATGGTGTCGGATCGCATCCTGCAAGCACCACAATTTCCACGACCGGCGGAACATCACGCGATACAGCACGCCCTGGTCCCGGAGATACTTTTCGCCATATCCGGTATTCCAGCTGGAGGGTCTTTCCTCCGTCAGCTCTGCAATAAACTCCGGCAATGCGTAGACTTTTAATCCCTTTTGCAGACAGGCTGCCAGGAACAGGTTGTCCTCTCCGTGACAATGCTCTGTGCCGCCGCCGAAGCATTGATTGAAATAAATGCCATACTTTTGCACCGCTGCATTCCGAACAGCGACACGGGCTGTTCCGTAACGGAGGAAGTTATAGAATCGGACGCGGGAGAATTTTTGAATGATCGATCTTGTTGGGTCTTTCTCGATCAGATTGAACACCAGCACATCTGCTTCCGGGTGCTCTGCAAAGGCCTTGGCTAAGATTTCCGCGTAGCCGTCGCAATACCGCATATCATCATCGGCAAACAGGCAAATATCCCCATCTGCGCGCATCAATGCATTGTTACGGTTCAGGCCTACACCCCGTTCCGCAAAATTCAGGTAGCGGATATTGTGGCCATTCCACTGAAAATCTTCCACGCTGTTGCGGTCACACTGGTTTCCCACAATGGCATCGCTTTGAATATTCATTTTTTCAAGAAGCGAATGGTCGCTCTGATGCATTGCCGCAACCAAGACCTGTACCTTCATAGGTTTTCTCCTTATTTGATCTTAAATACCTTCAAAAAACACCAAAAACAAATATGGAACACAGAGCGCAGCACGCTTAAGTGCTCAATTTCTCTGTACAAGATCCAATGGTACTTGATGACAGCCAACTTATTGCTGGAAATAGAATTTTTCCGGATGCGGTAGCGCATCAGCACATCGGGCATTCCCCAAATGTACTTTTCCTTCTTCAGCATGGTCAGCCAAAGGGCATCGTCATTGCGCTTGCGGATATTGGGCACCTGGAACTTGCCCATCACGCCTACATTGTACATAACAGAGGAGTTGCCCACAGGGCAATCCAGCAGCAGCCGGTTATAGTCGGTCTTTTTCACGGTCTTGATGACCCGGTCAAGGCTGTTGCTCTCCTCGTCGATCTGCTCATAGGCAGTGCAGGAGAATGCATAGCCATTTTCCTCCATAAAGGCGATTTGGCGCTCCAACTTGTCCGGCATCCAAAGGTCGTCGCTGTCGCAGAAGGCTATGTACTCTCCGCGGGCCAAACGCATGGATTCTGTCCGGGCAACAGCAGCGCCGGAATTGGTTTCCAGACAGTGATAGTGGATACGCTTATCCTGCTCCAGCAAAGGAGCGAGCACTGCCAGGGTATCATCTGTGGAGCAATCGTCCACGATCTCAATTTCCCAGTTTTCATAGGTCTGGGCCTGAATGGATGCGATGGTTTCAGCGATAAATCTGCCGCAGTTATAGGTGGGCATTATGACCGACACAAGTCCTTTGACCACGCTCTCCACTCCTCTCTGTCTGTTATTTGGAATAGTCCTTGCCCAGCACAGCAAAGACAGTCATAAACATCAACTTGATGTCACCGAAGAAGCTGAATTTTTCAATGGCTTCTAAGTTGTAGCGCATTTTGTCGGGCAATACCTGCTGGGTGTAGGTCTTTTCCACATCCTCAGCCCCCGCCAACAGCTCGTCCTCATCCTTGTACATAATACTGGCAAGGCTGGTAACGCCTGCCGGCAAAAGGAGGGTCGCCCGCATCTCGGGGGTATAGGCTGCCACATATTTGGGAACTTCCGGGCGAGTGCCCACAAAGGTCATAGTACCCCGGAACACATCGATCAGCTGGCACAGCTCGTCCAAACGACATTTTCGAATCAGTTTTCCCATCCGGGTGATACGTTTGTCGTTGACAACTGTGACCTGAGATCCTTGCTGATCTGCCTTGTCAACCATAGAACGGAACTTAAATATATGGAAATGCTTGCCATACTGGGTCACCCGCTCCTGCCGGAAAAATACCGGGCCGGGAGAATCCAGCCTGATGGCCACCGCCAGCACCAAAAACACCGGCGCCAGGATGATCAGCATCACAGCGGACACAAAAATATCAAAGATCCGCTTCAGAACCAGGCTTGCCTGCTTCTTCTTAAGATGCTCATAATAGGGCCGGACGGCATCGGTTCGGAGCTGCTCCGGCAGTTGTTCCCACTCTTTCAAAATCATTTCAGATACTCTTTCAAAATGTCAGTGTAGCATTCCAGCACGTAGTCCACCTCTGCATCGGTCAAACAGGTATGCAGGGGCAGGGTGATCTCGTTGCAGAAGAATGCATAGGCATTGGGATAATTCTTGATGTCAAAGCCCAAATTCTTATAAGCCGTATGCATAGGCAGGGGCTTATAGTGGACATTGCAGGCAACACCCCGCTCAGCCATCTTCACGATGATGTCACGGCGCTGCTGGTCTGTAACGCCGGGGATTCGGGTAATGTACAAGTGACCGGAGGACTGCCAAGCGTCGGTATAGTGAGGCAGCACTTCCACGCCCAAGGGCTTCAGCGCTGCATCGTACTTGCCGATAATCTCCTTGCGGCGCTTCAGCATCTGGGGATAGCGTTCGAACTGCTTTAGGCCGATAGCGGCCACAATATCGGTCATATTGCACTTATACCAAGTGCCCACAACATCGTATTCCCAAGCGCCCAGCTGGGTCTTGGCCAAGGCGTCCTTAGACTGACCGTGCAGGGACAACAACTGCAGCTGCTTATAAATCTTCTCGTTTTCAATACCAGGCAGGTTGCGCCAGGTAAGTGCGCCACCCTCCGCGGTGGTGAAGTTCTTCACTGCATGGAAAGAGAAAGAGGAAAAGTCCGCAATGCTGCCGGTCATTTTGCCCTTCCAGCTAGCGCCGAAGGAATGGGCGGTATCCGCCATAATGGCTACACGGCCCAGTGCCTCCTGGATCCTGCCGTTGGGGATAAACAGTGCTTTCTTGCCCTCGACGATGGCAAAAAGCTTCTCATAGTCGCAGGGAACACCGCCCAAATCCACAGGGATAATGGCCTTGGTTTTGGGGGTGATAGCTGCCTCGACAGCGGCATAGTCCATCTCAGTGCTGCCGGGCTGGATATCCACCAACACGATCTTTGCGCCGGTATGGGCGATCACAGAGGCAGATGCGGTATAGGTATAAGCCGAGGTGATTACCTCATCTCCGGGGCCAACGCCCAACACCCGCAAAGCTAATTCTGCACAGGCAGTCTGAGAGTTCAGGCACACGCATTTTTCTGTGCCCACATAGTCAGCGATGCACTGCTCCAACTTTTTAGTGCGGGGGCCGGTGGTGATCCAACCGGAACGTAAGGCTTCCGCAACTTCTTGAATTTCCAACTCCGTAATATCCGGAGGGGAAAACGAAATGTTCATAGACGATCTCTCCTAATGTATCTGTATGGCGATCCTTTTCGGCCCTTAAACCTGTACGGTCTCTTTCTTCTCAATTTGCTGCATTTGTTCTTTGTATGCCTGGGTCTTTTCTGTAGAACCGTGGCTGCCAGCAGGATGATAGGTAGGTACGACCTCTGCCACCATCTGACGGATCAGACTGTTTTTGCCTGCATAGGCTGCATCCATCAAAGTATGGAGCTGGGGCAGGAATGCATCTGTGTCAAAGGGAATGGGACAGCCAATGTGGATCAGGTGGTTGGGAGTGGTCAACAGCCCCTCCTCGCTCATCAGCTTTTCCTCGTAGAGTTTTTCGCCGGGACGCAATCCCGTGTAAGTGATCTGGATATCCTCATCCGGTTTGAGACCCGACAGGCGAATCAAATTCCGGGCCAGGGCATCGATCTTCACAGGCGAACCCATATCCAAAACGAAAATCTCACCGCCGTTGGCATAGGTGCCTGCCTGCAGCACTAGGGATGCTGCTTCAGGAATGGTCATAAAATAACGAATGATATCCGGGTGAGTCACCGTCACAGGACCACCCTTGGCGATCTGCTCCTTAAAGCGGGGGATCACAGAGCCGTTACTGCCCAAAACATTGCCGAAACGCACCGCCACAAACTCCGTCTTGGGATAATCGGTGCCCTCAGGAACTTTGTGGAACAGCTGCACATTCTCATCCTCTGCGTGGAGGTTAATAGGCGGCATATTGAATGCCTGTCCATCCTTGACCTTCCGGTCAAAGGTCTGGATGATCATTTCGCAAAGACGCTTGGATGCACCCATAATATTGGTGGGATTCACCGCCTTATCGGTGGACACCAGCACAAAGCGCTTACAGCCGTAGAGCATTGCAGCGTATGCGGTCTTGTAGGTACCGATGGCGTTGTTCTTGATAGCCTCGCAGGGGCTGTCCTCCATCAGCGGCACATGCTTGTGAGCCGCGGCGTGATAGACGATCTCCGGCCGATACTGGGAGAAAATCTGATTCAGGCGGCGGCTGTCCCGGACAGAGCCGATCAGTACCTCCAAATTCAGATGGGGATACATATCCCGCAGCTCCAGACCGATGGCATGGGCATTGTTTTCATAAATGTCCAGCACGATCAGCAGCTTAGGGTTATTCTTGGCGATCTGCCGGCACAGCTCACTGCCGATGCTACCGCCACCGCCGGTCACCATGACCACCTTGCCGGTAAGAAAGCGGTAAATTTCGCTCATATCAACCTGGATGGGATCACGGCCCAGCAGGTCTTCCACTTCCACATTCTTCAACGAATCCATACTTAAGTTTCCGGACACGATCTGGGTCACGCCGGGCAGATTCTTCAGCTCGCAACCGGTTTCCTTACAGATGTCCAGAATATCCCGACGCTCTGTGGGTGTGGCCGAAGGAATGGTCAGATAGATCTTTTCAATGCGGTACTTTTTTACATTCAGGAGAATATCCTCCTGGCCTCCCACGATGGGCACATCATCGATGTATCTGCCCCATTTGTTGGGATTGTCGTCAATGATACAGCAGACCCGCTCGTTAATTTTTGCAGATTGATGCATATTCCGCATGATCATCTGACCCGCAGCACCTGCGCCGATGAGCATTACCCGACTGGCAGGTGTTTGGTTGCCGCCCCATCTCTTCTTCTCCAGCAGGACAAATCGGTAAGCAAAGCGAATACCAAGCGTCAGCAGGAACTGAGCGCCCATACCGATCACATAGTAAGAGATAGGCATACGCCGTCCAGGCAGTGCCTGACCAAACAGGATCGTAATTGCCGCCGCATGGAACAGCGTTGTAATCAGATTGGCAATCAGAATATGCTTAAACTCATTGTAGCTGGCAAACCGCCACATGCTCTGGTATAAATGCAGAACCCAAAAAATCACCACACAGCAAACTGTGTAAATTGGAACAAATTTCTGCCAGGCCACCAAATACTGGGGCTCAATTTCAGAGAACGTGCAATCAAACCGAATCCACAGCGCAAAGAAATATGCGCCATTAGTCACTGCAATGTCATAAGCTATCAGCAACAGGGTGATCCAATGCCAATGCTCAATGAAATAGGGCTGTCTCTTAATCAAGGGATCACCCTTATGCTTTATTATTCTGCGTTTTTCGTTCATAGCGTACTCCTTTTCATGCTATGGAGGCGGCCAAGTTCATAACCGCTGCTCAAATTAAGGGGTTACGGTTTTTCCGTCAACCAAATCCATGATCAGTTGTTTTGCCTTATCAACAGATTCTTGATGCGGGAACATCATATAGGCCTCCGCACCACCCGCAGCAGGTGATTTTTCACTTCCGCCGGAACCGGTAACGCTGTAAGACACCACATTCCAGGAACCGCCTTCTGCCAGCTGCCGGGAAACCAAATCACCGATCACATCCATAGGAACAGTCATTTCCATGCTGCCGGCAACAGCTTCCAGGATCTGGGCATAGTTGGTCAGCAGCTTGGGAGACATCGCCTTGTCGATAACAGCCTTAATCACTGCCATCTGGTTCTTGCCCCGCTGATTGTCACCGCTGGCAAAAGCATAACGAATCCGGCAGAAAGCCAGAGCCTCCTCACCATTCAGATGGTTGATGCCCTTAGTGAAACTATATTTTTTTCCGTGTATGTCGCCACTAAAGGTATACTCCGAATTCACCTCAACCCCATCCAGTGCATTTACGATCTCCTGGAAACCGCTGAAATTGACCTTAAAATAGTAGTTGATATCAATGCCGTACAGATTGCTCAGTGTTTCACGGCTGGCATTGGGACCACCCAAACCGGCGTGGGTCAGCTTATCCTTTTTGCCATCGAGACCCTTTTGGGGAGAACTGATGGTTACATAGTAATCTCTGGGTGTATTAACCAGCAGAATCTGCTTAGTCTTGGGATTTACCACCGCTACGATATTCACATCGGAACGGCTCTTCACAGAGGGCTTACCCTTGGTATCGATGCCGCTGATATAGATTGCAAAGGAATCCTTCAAGGATGCGTAATCCGGCTTGTCGGACTCGCCGCCCTCGTCATTCTCGGTTTTGATCTCTACACTGTGGGCAAAAACTTCCCGGATCTTATCCAGTTTTTCCGCGTAGCCGGGAATATCCTCCAGCAATTGCACAACTGCATGATTCACAATCATAGCATCCGTTTCGCTCTTCAGCAAAGCATCCACCAGCTCAGCCGGACTCTCGTATTCCTTGCAAGAAATTTTAACCTTCAGATCTTTGTTCAGCTTTTCGACTACGCTGTCAGTAGCCTGACGGTCCATGGTGGTCAAAATGCCGAATTGGAATTGACCTGCAGTTTCACTGTTCAGCTCCCGGTCATCGTCACCGCGCATATAAACACCCATCTGCACGGTTTCCATGTTACCGGCAGAGATATCGTTGAAAGTGCTCACAGCTTTCCAAACGTAGAACGAGCCTACGCACATCACGACAATTCCGACAACCGCTATAACAATGCCCAGAGTCATCCGAACTTTACCGCGGCCGGTCCAGGTCAGTACGATCACCAGCACTGTCAGCAGTGCCAAAAGAACACCGACCAAAGTCACCAAAGTGGTGGGGAGCATCTGCAGCTTCCACAAGCCGATGAGCAGAACCGCTGCCGCAATGGCAAACAGGCCACCCAAAACTTTACCTAAAGCAAATTTAAACAATTTCATAAAACTTCCTTCTTTATCTATAAGCTTTTTGTGCTGAGGGCACTATTACCCATACTTATCCTTATACAAAATCTATTATACTCCAAATAAAAAAAATGTCAATGGAATTTACCAAAACCGCCACTTGACAGATTTGTCCGAAAAAGGTGTGTAATAACAATATTTTTCCGCCGGTTTTATCCTCGGTTAACAGCAATATTGCCCCGCAGTCGGACTGACTGCGGGGCAATGAATTTTTTTACATAATATAGAATATTTTTACGCTTTTTCCACGCAATCGCCAATGATTCTTTCCATCTGAGGAAGCTTCTGCAGCATATCCTTGGCCAAGGCGATCTGGCAACGGGTACGGACTAAATTGTGTTCCGCATAGTTGGTTTTGAAGTATACATCGCCGGCTATGTAGTCCGCCAAGAAGCGGGTTGCCAGTTCACATGTTAGTGCCAAACAGCTCAACGCCAAGGTGTCGATCTCCGGCTGGGTCAGGGAATTGGCGGTCTTGCTAAGGAAACCCTCGGCAAAGGCGCGGAAAACATCCATATTCACACCGGCTTTTTCGGCTTCTTGGCTGTCCTCTTCCACCAAATTGGCGGCAAATCGCACAGCATCGCCAAAATCGTGGCCTACCAGGCCGGGCATTACCGTATCCAAGTCGATAACCACCAACACATCATCTGTTTCTTTATCAAAAAGCACATTGTTGATCTTAGTATCGTTGTGGGTAACACGCAGAGGCAGCACACCGTCCAACTGCAACTGGGTCAGCTTGCAGGCCTGGTCTTTTACACTTCGGAGCCAGGCAATTTCCTCCCCCACTTCCTTCACACGGCCCACCGGGTCGGCTGCCACCTGCTCTTCCATCTGCTCATAGCGCTTGATGGTATTGTGGAAATCGGGAATGGTTTCGCTAAGCTGGGAGGCATCAAAATCCGACAGCATCATCTGGAAATCACCGAATGCTGCACCTGCGTTGTAGATAACCTGCAGATTATCTGTAGCAGAATATGTGACAGAGGGAATGAAGTTAAACAGGCGCCAAAAACCGCTTTTGTCAAAAATATAGGTTTTCCGGTCGTGGGTGTGGTGAAAATGGAGAGCCCGGCGGTCCGGATCCTTGGCATGGATATACTCCGTAACCTTGTCAATATTGTTCATCACCTGCACAGGATTCTTGAATGCAAAGGTGTTCACAGACTGAACAATATAGGATTTCAGCCGTGTTTTTCCGGGGTTCTTAGGGTCCTCCCCTTCAAACGTCACCTTGTAGGTCTTATTCACATTGCCGACCTTGATCTCCTCACAGAATCGGTACTCTCCGGGTATCCGGAAATGGCGGCAAACTTCAATCAGTTTTTGATCTAACATTTCTTTTTGATTGCTCACGTCCCATAGTCCTTTCTATGTATTTTCATATACGGTAACTGGGAAACACAGTACAAAAGTGGACATATTTACCTATGTCCACTCTTGCAACTGTATTCAATATAGCATATTATCTCCATTTACGCAAGCGTAAAAAGATTTTTCGTGAATTTGCCCAAAATTTTCCATTTTTTTGCAAATCTTACACCGCTCCGTGGCCCTGGGCCAGGATTGCGCCCACGACCTGCTGCACAGCTTCCTTGCAGGTGGCTTCGTCAGCAGCTTCCACCATAACCCGGATCACAGGCTCGGTGCCGGATTCCCGGACCAAAATACGGCCGGTATCGCCTAACTTTTCCTCCACAGCCTTCACCGCTGCCTGGACCTTGGGATCGTTTTGCGCCTCGGGCTTGGATTTCACCCGCACATTTTGCAAAACCTGGGGATAAATGGTCAGACCCTCAACCAGCTGGCTGAGCTTCTTTTTCTTGCCCATCATCACCTCCATCAGTTTGATGGACGTGAGGATGCCGTCACCGGTGGTTGCATACTTGGAGATGATGATATGGCCGGACTGCTCACCGCCCAGGCGGCAGCCGTTCTTTACCATGTATTCATACACATATTTGTCACCCACCGCAGTCTTGGCATAGCCGATGCCCTGCTCGTCAAAGGCTTTATACAGGCCAAAATTGGACATCACGGTGGTAACCACGGTATTGTTATCCAGCTGGCCCCGCTCCTGCATATACTTGCCCAGAATGTACAGGATATGGTCGCCGGTAATGATGCGACCGGTCTCATCCACACACAGGCAGCGGTCAGCATCGCCGTCATAGGCAAAGCCCACATCTAAGCCGTTATCTACCACAAATTTCTGCAGAACCTCAATATGGGTAGAGCCGGCGTTGCGGTTGATATTGGTGCCGTCGGGATCAGCATTGATCACATAAGTCTTGGCACCCAAGGCATCAAAGACATTCTTGGCAATGTTCCAGGCCGCGCCGTTGGCACAGTCCAGGCCCACCTTCACATCCCGGAAGGAGAACAGGCCCAAAGAGATCAGATAACCGATATAGCGGTTACGGCCGGACACATAGTCCACGCTGCAGCCCACTTTATCCTTTTGGCCATAGGGCAGTTCTGTCCACTTTTGGCCGAACAGCTCCACTTCTCCATCCAAATAGGCCTCAACCAACTCGATGGTTTCTTCTTCCATCTTCTCGCCGTTTCTGTTGAGAAGCTTAATACCGTTATCGTAGTAGGGATTGTGGCTGGCAGAGATCATAATGCCGCAATCAAATTCATCCACCCGAGTCACATAAGCAACGGAAGGTGTGGTGGTCACATGGAGCAGATGGGCATCTGCACCGGAAGCAGTAAGGCCCGCTGCCAAAGAGTACTCAAACATATAGCTGGAGCGGCGGGTATCCTTGCCGATCACCACACGGGCCGGCTCAGTACTTCCTGCCCGGCGCTTCAGTTCGCCGTAATACCAGCCTAAAAAGCGGCCAACCTTGAAAGCATGGTCAGCAGTCAGATTCACATTGGCCTCTCCGCGGAAACCGTCAGTACCAAAATATTTACCCATAATCAGTGTTCCTCCTTGGCGACAATCACGCCGCCGGTTTTGTAGATGGAATTTGCCGGAACCACACCCCGGACACAGGACGTGGGGTACACATTGCTGTGTCTGCCGATGACAGTGCCGGGATTGAGTACGCTGTTGCAGCCCACTTCCACAAAGTCGCCCAGGAATGCGCCCACTTTCTTCTGCTGGGTTTCGATGGGGGGCTCGGTTTTGATGACCACCAGGGTCTTGTCGGATTTTACATTGGATGTGATGGAGCCGGCACCCATATGGGACTTGTAGCCCAAGATGCTGTCGCCCACATAGTTGTAGTGGGGCACTTGCACGTTGTCAAAAATAATCACGTTTTTCAGCTCCACGGAGTTACCTACCACGCAGCCCTCGCCCACCAAAGCAGAACCCCGGATAAAGGCGCAATGGCGCACCTCGGTATTGGCTCCGATAATACAGGGCGCACCCAAATAAGCAGTAGGCGCTACCTTTGCGGTATTGTGCACCCAAACGCCCTCAGACACCTGCGTATAGTCACTTCCCAAGGTGGGGCCCAGTGCCAAAATCATATCCTTGATGCCCTTCAGCGCCTCCCAGGGGTAAGTAAACCCATCCAGGTAGGCAGCCGCCTTTGTATGGGTCAGATCGTACATTTCAGAAATGGAATACATAGAACCTCCACGTCTTTTTATTTGTCGAAATTTTCGACGGTATCTTTATATCACACTTTTTTATCAATTTCAATCCTTTTTTTATCATTTTTTGTCCTGCTACTGTACAACTGCACCTTTAGTATATGCCAAAGCTACCATATATGCGCCAAATAAAGTCAATATTTCCTTTGACAACGGTTGCTTTTTGGGTATAATAAAAACAGAATCCAAAACATAACGGAGGTTTACTATGGAAAAGAAAAATCCCTATGCCGGTACAAAAACCGAAAAGAATCTGTGGGAGGCCTTTGCAGGCGAATCCCAGGCCCGCAACAAGTACACCTACTTTGCAAGCGTTGCCAAGAAGGCAGGCTATGAGCAGATCGCCGCTCTGTTCCTGCAGACCGCTGAGAACGAGAAGGAGCACGCAAAACTCTGGTTCAAGGCTCTGGGCGAGCTGGGCAACACCGCTGAGAATCTGATCGAGGCTGCCCAGGGTGAGCATTACGAGTGGACTGATATGTATGACCGTATGGCCAAGGAAGCTGAGGAAGAAGGCTTCACCGCTCTGGCCGCTCAGTTCCGCGGTGTGGCTGCCATTGAAAAGTCTCACGAGGAGCGCTACCGCGCACTTCTGCACAATGTGGAGACCAACGCTGTCTTTGAAAAGGCCGGCATCGTGATGTGGGAGTGCCGCAACTGCGGTCACCTGGTCACCGGCACCAAGGCCCCCGAGGTTTGCCCCGTTTGCAACCATCCCCAGGCCTTCTTTGAAGTCCGCAAGGAAAACTATTAATCAAGAATTTGCAAAAAGGCACCCGCCACGGCGGGTGCCTTTTATCGTTTCGCAGTTTCAGCGGGAGCAAGCCCACGCCCTACATAGTTTTATGGGAATTCTTTCGGTGATCGTAAAGCAGCAAACCAATACAACTTAAGAAAATCACAGCAAAAATCAAGATCCCGCAATTTCTGAAAAACTCCGCCGGGAGCATATAGATCACCGGGTCTTCATAGGGGTCAAAAACCCAGTTATCCTTACCGGGGAAGAAGATTTTGTGGAACACGGTAAAGGCTTTTTCAAAGTCGATAGCCACCAGGCCGCCCACTACCAAAAAGCCTGCACCCAGTCCGATCGCGCTCCAGAATCCGGGGGTATGTCCGGCAAGACGGACGGGCTTCTTCCGATTGACATAACACAAAAGCCCCAAAGCAATACCGGAAATTGCAAACACCGCCAAATCTAAAATAAACAGATTTCTTACATCGGCAAAATGGGCCGCTCCGGACTCTGAAAAGGGCAAAACACCCACAGAAAAGGTGTTGTTAAGACCCATACAGTAGTCCATCATTTCTCCGTAGGCCTGCTTGATCTGCTCTACGGTCAGACCCATATATTCCGGGATTCCAAAGGGTTCCATATGCCACCAGTAGAATGGCCGGAACAAAATGGGCAAAGCGATCGCGCCGCTTAGGATCACCAACGCGATCAGCACCGCCCGGATCACAGCTTTAAGCTTCATTCGTTTTCTCCTTGTAAAGTAACATTGCCAGCGCCACAGCGCAGACACCGGACAAAAGCTTTCCCACCATCACAGGCAGCAAATAGCTGCTGTCAAAGGCCATCGTAAAGGCCAGGTGAGAACCGAACACAAATGCGGCAGACACCGCAAACGCAGAATTAAGCGCCACCCCTTTGGGGTTCATTTTTTCCATCACACCGAAGGTGGGCGTATTCGTAACCAGTGTGGACAGCAGCATCACCGCAGATGTGCTGTTGATGCCGATTCGTCCGCTGAGGCGCTCCATAGACTTGCCCAACAATTTAGTAACCAAGTACATAAACGGCAATGCGCCGGACAGGGTAATACAGGCATTGACACAAATCAGCGCCGCATCCTGCAAAGTACCAAAATGGGAATTGATCTGAATTTTCGTAAAGAAGGTGAAGATACCGCACACAAGTCCCAGTATACCCACCGCCTGCATAAATTTACCAAACACAGAAAAAATCTTGATAGATACATTGGGCGCTAACGCAAGGCCTGCAGCAATAACCGAGGAAAGGATCACCAGCGGCAGCAAATCCAGCAGAATGTCCACCGCGCCTATGCCGCGCATCAGGCCTGCCGCAAAACAGCCCACAGGGATGGTAACGATACCGCAGAGAATGCCAAAAAACAGGTCCTTATGCTGTTCTTTCTTTACCATACCGATGGACACAGGAATGGTAAAGGAAATAACGCAACCCATCATAGAAGATACCACAAACGCGTTAAAATCACCGATGGTTTGGGATTTGCAGATTTCTTTGGCAATGGTCATTCCGCCCATATCGTTGGCAAACAGAGATGCCGGAATGATAGACGGATCCAGTCCAAACAGATTATAAAATCCCGCAAACGCAGGCGCAAGCCACGCGCCAATACCGGGCGCCACGATCAACACACCCAGCATGGATGTTGCCATAGGCGTAAACAGAGAAAAGGCCCGGTCAAACTCCTTTCCCATGCCCAATTTGTTGCCAAACAGCTTATCCAGCGCGCCGATTATGGAAAAAATCAGCACGATCACTGTAATCGCATTCATAACTGCACTTCCTTAAAACCGTTATCTGTCAATATCCATCGGGTTGTAAAGCCTGCCTCCCGGAGTAACCACCGGGCTTCCTCAAAGTATCCGTCCAAAAAATCTTTATCGTGGCAATCCGAAGACAACACCGCTCCAAAGCCACACTTGCAAAATTCCCGCAAGAACTCCGTTTGGGGATAGGGGCTTGTCCGATATTCCCGGAAAATAGCGCCGGTGTTCACCTCAAACAAGGGGATCTTCCCCTGCAAAGTGTGAATGGTTTCCAAGCCCATACGGATATACTTAGGGTCAGAAGTATCGATAAAATGTCCCTGCTCATTGTTCTTGGTCAGCAGATCAAAATGCCCCAAAATATCAAAATTGCCCTTCTCCGGCAGGTGGCACAGGGTATCAAAATACTTTTCCGCAAAAGCCATACCGTCGCCGGCGAAGTGCTCCCGGATATAAGCCTGCACTTCCTCCAATTTCCGGTCAAAGCCCAGGACCTTGCCGTCAAAATCCAAATAATGCACCGAGCCGATCATATAGTCAAAGCCTTCCAGGGGCACACGGGAGTGGAACTCAAATTCCAGGCCGCAGAACACATCGATCCTGCCTGCGTACTCTTCCTTTAAGCGGCGGATCTCCTGCCTGTAAGGTTCCATTTCCGAAATATAAAACTGCTTCAGAGAGGGAGAAAAATACATATAGGAATGCTCCGAAAAACCGATAGAGGAAAAGCCTCTTGCGATGGCCTCCTCGATCAGTTCCCGGGGGGTATTTTTTCCGTCCGACCAGGTGGAATGGGTATGCAAATTCTGTTTATTTTCCAATGCTGTCACCAGTTGTTTTCAATATTTTGGTTATTGTAACATATTCTGCACCGCGGGGCAATATTTACTTGACAAAATATTGGCGATATGGTTAATTATACTTGTAGTTAAGAGTGTCAAAAAAGAAAAAAGTATCACGAGGAGGTTACTTATGACAAACATCAATTTTAACGAGAAAAAAGGCTTCATCTGCGATATGGACGGCGTGATCTATCACGGCAATATCGTCCTGCCCGGTGTGGCCGAATTTATCAACTGGCTGAACAAAGAAAAGAAGGAATATCTGTTCCTTACCAATAACAGCGGCTACACCCCCTGCGAGCTGAAGCTGAAGCTGGCCCGGATGGGTCTGGATGTGCCGGAGCATCATTTCTACACCAGCGCACTGGCTACCGCCGCATTTTTGAAGGAGCAAAGCCCCGGCTGCTCTGTGTATGCCATTGGCGAAGCAGGCCTGCTGAATGCTCTGTACGAAGCCGGCTGCACCATGAATGATATCAACCCCGACTATGTGGTGGTGGGCGAAGGCAAGACCTACTCTTTGGAAGCCCTCACCAAGGCCACCAACTTGGTTTTGGGCGGTGCCAAGCTCATCGGCACCAACTCCGATGTGACCGGCCCCATTGAAAAGGGCATTGCTCCCGCCTGCCGGGCTCTGATCGCCCCCATTGAAATGGCCACTAATACCCAGGCTTACTTCTGCGGCAAGCCCAATCCCTTGATGATGCGCACGGGCCTGAAGCTGCTGGGCTGCCACTCTGCCGAGGCGGTGATGGTTGGCGACCGGATGGACACGGATATTATTTCCGGTCTGGAGACCGGTATGTCCACGGTTCTGGTGCTGTCCGGCATCTCCACCCGGGAGACCTTGAAGACCTTTGCCTACCGGCCTACCGTGGTCTTAGACGGTGTAGGCGACATCGTCCGAATGGCAAATGGCGGCTAAATCGCATCAAAAAATCGCGTGCTTTTCAGCACGCGATTTTTATTTATACGATATATTCCATCAGCTTGTCGGCAGCATCTACAAGATACTTGGCAAAGTCTTTCCGCAATTCTTTCGGGATCCGGCCTGCGCCCACTTCATAGTTAAAAGCGCCGTCAAATTCCGCCAGTGCCAGGCCGTGCATGGCATCGACCCAGTCCACATTGCCCATAAAGGGCGCAACATGGTCATCATCCGCGCCGTTATTGTCGTTGACATGGAGGACCTTCAGCCGCTTGCCCACATAAGCCAACGCTTCGGACTGCTTGAGACCGGCTAAGTTTGCGTGACCAAAGTCCCAGCAAACGCCCATACCCAGGGCATCTGCCAATTCGCAGAGCTCGTCCGGGGTCTGACAGTAGCGGTGGGATTGCCGGATACCGGGGATCAGCCGGGTATTCTCAACCGCCAGGTTCAGTCCCACTTGGGCCGCACGCTCTGCAACGGAGGCCAGGTGCGCCATTGCTCTGTCATAATGGGCGGTCTTGTCATAAGCCCGCAGAGTGATAGAGGTACAATTGGGGTGCACCACCGCATACTCCACACCCAAGGCCTTGGCCACATCAACGGAGGCGATCAGCCACTTTTCAGCGGCCTTCGCAGCTTCCCGATCTGTTAGGATCTCAGCACCAAAGAAAGGCAGATGGCAGATCTTAAAGGGAAGGTCCAATCTTTCGGATTCAGCAAGAATCTCCGCCACCATTTCCTGCCAGGGGCCGTTGGTCATATTCACATTGTGCAGGCTAATATCCGCTACATCAAAGCCCGCTTCCTTATGAAACTGCAAGCCGGCCTTGACATAGGCAACTAAGTCATCCATAGGGTGACAATGCAAACCCAGTGTGGTACTTTTCAGTAGCTTTTTCATATCAGTAAGCAACGCCCCAAAGGATCATCTTCTTGGCAGGCTTGCCGCAGATGGGGCAAACATCACCCAAATTCTCCTGGGCAAAGGGCATACAGCGGGAGGACATTCCGGCTACTTCCTTCATCTTCAGCTCGCACTCCAACTCGCCGCACCACATAGTCTTGATGAATCCGCCGTTCTTCTCCTGCAGTTCCTTAGCTTCTTCCAAAGAATGGGCCTCGTAGATATGCTCGTCCAAATTCTTCTTGGCCCGGGCAAACATACCCTGGTGCACCAGCTCCAGCTGCTCGGCAACGGCCTTTTCCAAATCCTCAAGGGCAACAACGGTCTTCTCGCCGTCATTTCTGCGAACCAGGACCACCTGGCCATTCTCCAGATCACGGGGGCCGCACTCTACACGCAGGGGCACGCCCTTCATTTCGTACTCAGCACACTTCCAGCCCATGGAGTTGTCGGAGTCGTCCAGCTTTACGCGGAAGCCGGCCTCAACAAGGCGGTTCTTGATGGCTTCTGCGCCTTCCAGAACGCCGGGCTTATGCTGGGCGATGGGCAGGATCACTGCCTGGATAGGCGCGATCTTGGGAGGCAGGACCAGGCCGTTATTGTCGCCGTGGGTCATAATGATACCGCCGATGAGACGGGTGGAAACACCCCAGGAAGTTTCGTGGGGCGGTACTTTCTGATTGTTCTTGTCGGTGAATTCAATGCCGAAGGCCTTGGCAAAGCCGTCGCCGAAGTAGTGGGAAGTACCGGCCTGGAGAGCCTTGCGGTCGTGCATCATACACTCGATGGTGTAGGTAGCCTCAGCGCCGTTGAACTTCTCCTTTTCGGTCTTCTGACCCCGGGTAACGGGCATAGCCAGCACATTCTCACAGAAGTCGGCATAGACATTCAGCATGGTCTCGGTGAAGTCTCTTGCCTCCTCAGCGGTAGCATGGATGGTGTGACCCTCCTGCCACAAAAACTCTCTGTGACGCAGGAAAGGACGGGAGGTCTTCTCCCAGCGCAGCACACTGCACCACTGGTTATACTTCATAGGCAACTGGCGGTGGGTCTGCAGCACATTTGCCCAATGCTCACAGAACAGAGTCTCGGAGGTGGGACGGATCGCGTAACGCTCTTCTAATCTTTCGCCGCCACCCATAGTGACCCAAGCGCACTCGGGGGCAAAGCCCTCAACATGGTCCTTCTCCTTCTGCAGCAGGCTTTCGGGGATCAACAGGGGCATATACACATTTTCAACGCCCTGCTTTTTGAACTCCTTGTCCATAATAGCCTGGATATTTTCCCAAATGGCATAGCCGTAGGGACGGTAAATAAACACACCCTTAATGGAGGAGTAGTCGATCAGCTGCGCCTTGGTGCAGACGTCGGTAAACCACTGACCAAAGTCAACCTCCATATCGGTAATTTGTTCCACTTTTTTCTCTTTTGCCATAGCTTTTCACCTCTTGTGTTATTTGCGAATTTAACTTATTTATTGTAACATATTTGTCAAGTAACCGCTATTGAAACCGTCAAGGAATAGCAGCGAGAGATTTTGGCTCAAATTAATGTTTGAGAAATGAAGGAATACTTTGTGTATTTCGAATTTTCCAAACGAAAAGTTGGGGCAAAAGATCCGCTGGTAACCGTAGACGGTTCAATTAGCGGTTACGAGGTTATTCCAAGATGTTGGTAGTGATGTAATCCACGCCGCAGGCAATGACCCGGGCGGCGTCCTCCAGGGTATCCACTGTCCAGCAGTTGATCTCCTGGCCGATGCTATGTATCTTTTCTACCAACTCAGCGGTGATCGCGGTATGCCTAATATCCAGACCCAAATCGTATTCCTTTAGTTCGGGGAGCCACTTGTCATCCCAGCCGGACAGCAGGAACTGGGCTTTCTGCTTGGGGAAGTTCTTCCGGAGAAAAACCATATTGTCAAAGGAGAAGGAGATGACCACCATATGCTCTGCATAGTCCATAGCCTCCACTGCCCGGATAATCTCACAGACAGCCTCCTCGGGCATAGGATTCTTCAGCTCCAAAACCGCCACCTTATCGTACTTTTTACAAATAGAAATATACTCCTCTAAGGTGGGCAGCACCAAATCCCAACGCGTACCTTCCCGTTCTTTATCCAACAGACGCAGGCTGCGCAGGGTGTCAAAATCCGTTTCCTCCACGGTCATCTCCACGCCGGAGACCCGGGTGGTGGTATCATCGTGGATGATCACAAACTTGCCGTCAGCAGTACAGTGGATATCGGTCTCGATGCCCCAATAGGTTTCCCGGTTGCCTGCCGCCACAAAGGCAGCGCAGGTATTCTCCCGCTCCAGGCCGGAAAGACCCCGGTGGGCAATCATTTTCACATTTGTGCCTTGCTTGCTGAGCTTAATGGTATTCATAAGCGTCCACTCCCATAGATTTTTTCTTATTCTACCACAGTCTTACTGCCTTTGCAAGATTTTTCCGTCACCGCCAACAGCAAAATCGCATAGTATGAACCACAGTTTTTTTAGGGGGCAGCTATGGAGAAAGTGACCATATTATTGGAACCGGCAGTGGTTCTTTTTTATACCCGCATCGCGCAAAACGCAGGCATTTCTTTGGAACAGGTATTAAGCGATGCCCTGTTTAAGCTGGCCGGGGAGCTGAGCTTGGAGGCAATGCAATAGCACTTGCATTGCCTCTGATAATTTGTTATACTGTAGCAAATCCTATCATGGAGGTTTCTTATGAAATCCATCAAAGAAATTTACAAAGTGGGCAAAGGCCCTTCCTCCTCCCATACCATGGGTCCGGAGCGGGCAGCCCGACTTTTTAAGGACAAGCACCCGGACGCTGACGGTTTTCGGGTGGTTCTTTACGGCTCTCTCAGCAAGACCGGCGTGGGCCACGGCACAGACCGGGTCATTCGCCAGGTGCTGTCTCCCCTGCCTGCGGAAATTGTGTTTTCCCAGGAGCATTTGGAGGGATTCCACCCCAATACTATGGACTTTTTCGCTCTGAAAGAGGGCCGGGAAATCGGCACACTCCGGGTAGAATCCATCGGCGGCGGTGATATCCGCGTTCCCGGAGAAAGCGCCTTGGACTCCCCGGAGGTATACCCGGAGAATTCCTTTGCGGAGATCGCAGATTTCTGCAAATGGCGGTACTTTGACACCATCAGCGAGTATGTGGAGCTGAACGAAGGCGAGGAGATTTGGGATTTCCTCCTGCACATTTGGGAAGTGATGAAGGGGGCTATCGCCGACGGCCTTGCCGCCACCGGCGAGCTGCCCGGCGGTCTGCGGGTACAGAGAAAGGCCAAATATCTATACGACCAACAGGTGCAGGACAAAGCGCCTGCCGTGGAAGAATTCCAAAAAATCGCTGCCTATGCCTATGCGGTGGCAGAGCAGAACGCAGACAACGGCACCATCGTGACCGCTCCCACCTGCGGTGCTTGCGGTGTGCTGCCGGCTGTCCTCAAATATGCCCAGGACACCAAGGGCTTCTCCGATATGGACATCGCCCGGGCTTTGGCAACTGCCGGTATCATCGGCTCGCTTACCAAGCGCAATGCGTCCATTTCCGGCGCAGAGTGCGGCTGCCAGGCAGAGATCGGCACAGCCTGCTCTATGGCCGCAGCAGCCCTTGCCCAGCTTTACGGGCAAAACATTGACCAGGTGGAGTATGCCGCCGAGGTAGCTATGGAACATCACTTGGGTCTGACCTGCGATCCCATTTGCGGCTTGGTACAGATCCCCTGCATTGAACGCAACGCAGTAGCCGCTATGCGGGCTATGAATGCCTGCAACTTAAGCTATTTCCTCACCGGCTCCCGAAATATCAGCTACGATATGGTCTGCCGGGCTATGCACGAAACCGGCATAAACCTTAGTCACCGTTTCCGGGAAACCAGCGAAGGCGGCCTGGCCAAGATCTATCATCGTCGCTAATAAAAAAATCGCAAGTTCCATTTCGGAACTTGCGATTTTTTATGGAATAAAGTATGCGGAAAAGATACAGTAGACCAATATGCACCAGGGCTTTCCCGCCAAGATTATAGGAATAAATTTCTTGGGCGGCATATCCACAAGCCCGGAAAAGAAACACAAAAAATCATCCGGCACGGCCGGCAGTACAATGCAGGCAAGCAAAAACACCGTGTAGCTTTTGCTGGCGTTGATCCGGGCGATCCACCTTTCGTACCTTTCCATCTTTACCAGCTTGCTCACTAATTTTATGCCATATTTTCTGGCTAAGTAGTAGGCAGCAATAGAGCCGGCGCACATACCGATATAACTGATCACAAAACCAACCACCGGACCAAACAGCGCCGCGCCGACAATACAGCCCGTAAAACCGGGCAGCACAGGAAGCACCACCTGGAACGCCTGGAACACCATCAAAACAACAGGGCCCCATGCGCCAAAAGAGCCGATATAGTCCCGCAGGGTCTCAAAAGAATCGAAGTCGCCGTCAATCCAGCCTTTGAGCAAAACGATTACCATCAAAGCAATCAGCGCACAAGTCAGCGTGACCAGAACTGTCTTGATGATCGATTCTTTCGTCTTCATCTCTTTCTCCTTATTCGGTCAGCATTTGCATATATTCTTCCATGCACATGCCCAGTTCTTTCAGTTCCAGGGCAAGCTCAGTTCCCACATAGCGGAAGTGCCAATACTCATAGGCAATGCCGGTAAACTCCGCCTTGCCCTCAGGATAACGAACAATAAATCCGTAGTCCCAGCAGTGCTCTTCCATCCATTTCCGGGCTTCTTCCGAGCCAAATAAATCCACCGCAAGACCGGTCTGATGCTCACTGTGGCCGGGTGTCATAGCCCACTTGGCCGTTTCTTCCTCAGCTTCTCGCTTGGTCATGCCCAAGGCCATTCGCCTTTTTACGCCGGAATTCCACACATGCTCCTGCTGTTCCTTAGACCGATAGATATTATCAATCGTCGTAGGATAGGGGCAGTCTTTACGCATTTGTTCCAAGGCCACTTTTGCATCGCTGTCCATTTGATATTCGCCATAGCCTACCAAATTCAGCTCATAAGTATCCGGCACAGGATTTTCCCTATTGACCAGCAGAACATACTTTCCCTTGGAAGTAAAGAAGTGGTTCACGCCGTCTATCTCTACTTGACCCACGGCCACTTCGCCATCTTCCTTGCAATAATATTTCTCTCCGTCCTGTTCCATCCAGCCGGTAACCGGTCGGCCGTCTTCATCGAACCAGTAACGCTTACCATCGATTTCCTGCAGGCCTACTGCAGGTACACCTTTTTCATCTAAGTAATACTTTCCGGTTTCGTCTTCAAACCAGCCTTCCAAAGCAACACCGTCTTTGCCAAAGCAGTACTGTATACCGTCCACTTCCGTCCAGCCGGTCACAACACGTCCATCCTCAGCGAAGTAATACTGCTTGCCGGCAATGGTCTGCCAGCCGGTTTGCATAATACCGTTTTCGTCAAAATAATACCGATTAGTACCAATCTGGATCCAGTCGGTGGCGCGGATACCTGCATCGGGAACAAAATAATACCGGTTGCCTTCAATCTCCTGCCAGCCCAGCAATGGCTTTCCGTTTTTATCTAAATAGCAGATTGCGCCAGCTCTGACGCTCCAACCGAACTCATCTGTATGCTCAATCTTAAATACATCGCGGGGCAAAAAAAACGCGCCGGCTGTCAAAATCAGCGCCACAACCAACAACGCTATCCCTATCTTTATACCTTTTCTCAAGGAAGCCTACCTCCATATAATCGCAATTTCGACCATTATAGCACAATATTCCCCTTCCCGCAAGCCTAAAAACGCTACGGAAAAGATTTCCTTACCGTAGCGTCATTGCAATATTCCTTCTAATCCAGCATTCCGTATTTCACCTGAATGCGATTTAATATACCGAGGAACGGCTTGCCAAAAATCAGCATCACCGCCGCCGTACACAGGCCGCTGATGCAATTATGGGCAAAGCCCGGGATAAACACAATGCCAAAAGCCTCCAGGCTGGGCTTCACAAAGCCCAAAAAGAAGCTCATACTGTCTAAGATCGGGCCAACCACCAGCACCACAGTGACAAAGCCGAATATGCCCATCAGCCAGGCTTTTCTGGGCAGTCTTCCTTTTCCAAAAGCAAAGCCGCTCAGCATACCGGCAGCGCCGTAGCTGAACATCTGCCAAGGGGTATAGGCACCCTGGCCATAAACGAAATTGCTGCCAAAGGCGGCGATAGCGCCCACCATAAAGCCCGTTTCCGGGCCAAAAGCAATGCCCGCAAGCATAATCACAGCAAAAATCGCCTTAAAATCCGGAATGGGGATCAGCACCCGGCCGGCAATGGCAATGGCGCTGAGCACCGCAATGATCACCAGCTCCCTGGCCTGGGGCTTACGGCCCTCAAAGGCCATAAAAAAGGGGATCATCAACTCCAAAATGATCATCGTTCCCGTAATATAATAGGTCCGTCCGGGCAGCTTCGTTCCCAAAAAGAGGGTCGCCGGGATCAGCAAAAAAAATGTAATTAACGTGGCAATATGGGATTTTTTCATCTTTATCCCTCCCTGTTTTTCCGGTACAGCTGCACCACATCCTCGGCGGTGACTGCCATAGAGAAGATGTGCCGGCTCATACGGTTTGCGGCGGTGGTGTAGAAGCTGTTGCTTCCGAAGAACCGCCGGGGCGTGTCAGTGGTCAAAATTTGACCGTCAAAGAACATACTGACCATATCTGCATATTTGGCGCAGAACTCCACATCGTGGGAAACCATCACAATGGTGATGCCTTGCTTTTGCAGTTTACATAATATATCCGCCAACTTCTCCTTAAAGATACTGTCAATGCCCTTGGTGGGCTCGTCGAGAAGCAGCAATTTGGGGCTTGTCAGCAGCACCTTTGCCAAAGCAGAGCGCTGCTGCTCACCGCCGGACAGGTCATAAGGATGGCTGTCCAACAGGTTCTCGATCTCACAGATTTTGGTGATTTCTGCGATCTTTTCCCGGTCAGCGGTCATTTCTTCCAGCTCTTCCCGGACAGTCTTTTTCACAAACAGGCTCTTGGGATCTTGGGGCAGCATAGCTAAGCAGCCGCCGAACAATTCCGCGGACTTATACTTTGCCACCGGCTTGCCGAAGACCTTTACGCTTCCCCGGTAGGGCTTGCAAATGCCGCAAACTGCTTTCAGCATGGTAGACTTACCGGCGCCGTTGCCGCCCACGATGGCGTACAAGCTGCCCACCTGCACTTCTGCTGTAACGCCCCGGAGCACATCCGGGCTATCCTTTTCATAACGGAACCACAGATTTTGCAGCGAAAGGGCAATATCCTTGCCTGCCGGCAATTCCTCTATGGGCAGCGTATTTACCTTGGGGTCAGGACAAGTTTTGCTCAGCCAGGTTCTTCCCTCCCGGACAGTGAGGGGGCAATCCCCTTCTCCTTCTCCGCCGTAAAACACCCGCACGGGGGTGGGCATGGCGGCAAACATATGGTTTTTCTGCGTATAGAGAAGTTTGCCGATATTGCGGGGGGTATCATCAGCGATCACCCGGCCAGCATCCATCACGATAGCCCGGTCGGCATAGGGAAAAATATCCTCCAGGCGATGCTCGGTGATGATGACAGTCGTGCCCAGCTCTGTATTGATCTTGCGAACAGTATTTAAGAAATCCGAGGCTGCAAGAGGATCTAACTGGCTGGTAGGTTCGTCTAAAATCAGCACCTCCGGCTGCATTGCCATAATGGATGCCAAATTCAGCAGCTGCTTTTGTCCGCCGGAAAGAATCTCCACATCCTTATGGAACCAATCCTGGATACCGAAATAGCAGGCCATTTCCGCCACCCGGGCACGCATAGTCTTTTGGTCGCAGCCCAAAGATTCCAACCCAAAGGCCAACTCGTGCCACACCTTGTCGGTGACGATCTGCTCCTCGGGATTCTGCATCACATAGCCGATCTTGGCGGATTGTTCCCGCTGGCTCACCTGTTCTAAGGGAATGCCGTTAAAGAGGATTTGACCATCTTTCTTGCCGTGGGGGGCAAGGACGGACTTTAACTGCCGCAAAAGGGTGGTTTTACCGCTGCCGGAGGCACCGCACAGGACAATATACTCGCCCTTTTCTATGGTGAGATTTACATTTTTAAGGCTCTCCCGACCCTCAGCGGTAGGGTAAGCAAAGCTCAGATTTTCGATCTGGAAATGTACCATTGAGCAGCCTCCTTCCAGTGGTAAAGTATGGGTATCATCAAAAACAGCGTGTAGGAGCAAATTCCCCAGGACACCGGAGCAATTTCCATAACCGGGGTAAACGCAGCCGCCGTTTGTCCAAAGTAAGCCGCCACTAAGGTCAGCCCCAAAAGCAACACCATTGCAGCCATCAGCAGCCAATCGCTGAGGGTCATACGGTAGATCATAAAGCTTGACCGCTTGGCTGTGCCGTAGCCCCGGGCACGCATGGAATCGCCGGTGACCACACTGCCCTCCAAGGCCCAGGTGGTCAGCGCCCCCAACAGGGTCAGGCCATCGGTCACTTTTTCTTTGGCGGTGGCATTCTCCCCCGCGCCCTTGCCTATGGACTTTCTCGCGCCGGCAAACTGCCGGGCCTTGCGAATAAAATTGGGCACCATACGGAATACCATTACCAGCAGCAGGGATATAGCCGGGATCAAATTGCCGAACAGGCTTGTAAATTTATCTCCGGTCAGTACCTGGTTATAGCAGCCGAACCACAACAGCATCACCACGATCACTCCTGACAGAGCCAAGCCGTAAAGGAGCGCCTCATAGGTATAGGGTCTGCCGAAAACATGGCACAATATTCTTTGTCCGTCGGTATTGAACAGTGGGTTAATGGCCGCCACAAACACAAAAACCGGCAAAAGCAGCAATAAAAATTTAAGCCCCTTGGCGCCGTTTAGCATCAAGTAGTAAATCGCACCTGTAACAAAGCCTGCCAGCACATAGGCCGGATGCTGGATCAGCGCCGATGCCACGATCACACCCAGGAAAAACACAAAGTTCACCGCCGGATGGCGCTTGGAGAAGGCATCATGCAGTTGGCGGTTTCCTTTCATAGTTTTTCCTCCCAAATAAAAAGGAGCCCCAAAAAGGGACTCCTTGCACAGCAAAACGCACCGGTCGGCAGTCCCCAAGAGCCATCCGGTCAAAAGTCACAGCTCGTATTCCGGCTCCGGACGCCATTTGCCTGCTCTCTTCTCGGTTGCCCAATGAAAACAGGCGGCTTATGTCCGTCTACGGCGGCTTGGTACCGCTGGGATTTTCCCATTCCAATGTTCCGCTGTGGCTTTACACTATTCATTTGCAGAGATAGTCTATCATATTCTGCCGCAAAAGGCAAATAATTTTTTACAAGCCCTTGCTTTTCCCATTGGTAAGTGCTATGCTAAATATGCTGTTAGGGGAAACAGGTGTGATCCCTGTACGAGTCCGTCGCCGTGAAGCGCTTGATACCGCCGTTCTTACCGGGGCTGCCGCAAGCACCGGGACAAGGCCATTGGAATCTTCCGAGAAGGCCGGATGGCTGTGCGCCAAGTCGGAATATCCGGACAGCAAAACCCGCATACAGGCTGCGCGACACGGCTTTGCGGGAAATACAATTTAAGGAGCAAAGAATTATGAACAAAAACAGTATGCGCAAGCTTCTGTCGTTCACCCTTTGCATCGTGCTGATTGCGGCTATGGCACTTCTTGCAACAGGTTGCAGCGACAAAAAAGAAACCCCCAAAACCCCGGCAACGACCACCCAGACCGAAGCCACCAAGGGTATTTTGGAAGAAGTCCCCACCCAGGTGACCGAAAAGGGCGAGGGCAAGACCGCCTTCAACTTTGAAGTGACCGACTTGGACGGCAAGACCACCAAGTTCTTAGTCAAGACCGACAAGACCATTGTGGGCGAAGCTCTGCTGGAAGTGGGTCTGATTGCCGGTGAAGAAGGTCCTTACGGCCTGATGGTGAACTCCGTCAACGGTATTACCGCAGACTACAACAAGGACAAAGCCTACTGGGCGTTCTACACCAATGGCGAATATGCCACCAAGGGTGTGGATCAAACCGAAATCGACCCCACCGCGACCTATGCCTTTGTAAAGACCCCCGCTTAATTGCACGAAGCCGCCGATGCATTTTGCATCGGCGGTTTTTTATCTTGAAAATGGATATTTTTGTGCTATAATGGCTGTATTGAATCGAAAAGGAGATAAATAATGAAATTAGGTATCGTGGGACTGCCCAATGTAGGCAAGTCCACTCTGTTTAACGCAATCACCAATGCAGGCGTGCCTGCTGACAACTACGCATTCTGCACCATCGACCCCAATGTAGGCGTGGTGAGCGTGCCCGACGAGCGGCTTGACTGGCTGGCTGAGCTCCACAATCCCAAGAAGCTCACCCCCGCGGTGATCGAGTTCGTGGACATCGCAGGTCTTGTAAAGGGTGCATCCAAGGGTGAAGGCCTGGGCAACAAGTTCCTTTCTAACATCCGTACCACCGACGCCATCGTCCATGTGGTCCGCTGCTTTGAAGACTCCAATGTGACCCACGTGGAAGGCAGCACCGATCCCCTCCGTGACATCGACATCATCAACCTGGAGTTGGTGATGGCTGACATTGAGATGGTGGAGCGCCGCATCGACAAAGCCCAGAAGGCTATGAAGGGCGGCGATAAGAAGTTCGCCCGGGAGGCAGACTTGTTCACCGAGCTGCTGGCTCACCTGAATGAGGGCAAGCTTGCCCGCACCTTTGACGGCAGCGAAGACGATATGGCCCTCATTGCCACCTCCGATCTGCTGACGCTGAAGAAGACCATTTATGTGGCAAACCTGGCAGAAAACGAGATCAACGAGCCGGAAAACAACCGCCATTATATGGCAGTGAAGGAACTGGCCGCTGCCGAGGGCAGCGAGCTGATCCCCATCTGCGCCAAGCTGGAGGCTGATATTGCCGAGCTGGACGATCCCGAGGAAAAGGCAATGTTTATGGAAGAGCTGGGTGTGGCTGAGTCCGGTTTGGACCGGCTGATCAAGTCCTCCTACGCACTGTTGGGCCTTATCTCCTTCCTCACAGCAGGCGCAGACGAGTGCCGTGCCTGGACTATCAAGAAGGGCACGAAAGCGCCTCAGGCCGCCGGCAAGATCCACACCGACTTCGAGCGTGGCTTCATCCGTGCCGAGGTCATCGCCTTCACCGATATGAAGGAGCAGGGCACCATGGCAAACGCCAAAGCCAAGGGCCTTGTCCGCAGCGAGGGCAAGGAATATGTGATGAAGGACGGCGACATCGTCAACTTCCTGTTTAATGTGTAAGCAAAAAGCAGCTTGTCGAGTGACAAGCTGCTTTTTCTTATTCGTATTGGTTGTCCCAGGCGGCGGGGGGCAGCTCGGGCTTTTTGCCACGGGTCATCAGCTGCTGCACTACATTCTTGGGAGGAATCCCCTGGAAGACCACCGCATAGGCCGCCTCCACGATGGGCATTTCCACCTGGTATTTCTTCTTCAGGGCAATGGCTGCGGGCAGGGCATTGATACCCTCCACCACCATTCCCACCTGCTTGGTAGCTTCTTCCACCGGCACACCCTGGCCGATGAGCATTCCGCAGCGGTTATTGCGGCTGTGCATACTGGTGGCAGTAACGATCAAGTCACCGATACCTGCCAGGCCGCCAAAGGTCTGCTCCCGGCAGCCCATGGCCATTCCCAGCCGGGAAATCTCCGCCATACCACGGGTAATGAGGGCTGCCTTTGCATTGTCGCCATAGCCAAGGCCCGTGGCAACACCGGAGGCCAGGGCGATCACATTCTTCATTGCGCCGCAAAGCTCCACGCCCAGCACATCGTCATTGGTGTACACCCGCATACAAGTGCCCCAGAACACATTCTGCACGAACTCCGCCACTTCCCTGTCCTCACAGGCGGACACGATGGTAGTGGGCATATCCTTGGCAACCTCCTCTGCATGGGTAGGTCCGGACAGGGCCACTAACTTCACGGTGGGATTATTCAGCTCCTGGGCAATAATACCGGTCATGGTCAGCAAAGTATCCGCCTCAATACCCTTGGCCACATCTACGATGATCTGACCGTCTTTGATAAAGGGGGCTGCCTGCCGGGCAGTGCTGCGCACAAAAGGCGAGGGCACGGCAAACAGCAGGATATCCTTGTCCTTGCAGATTTCCGCAATTTCCTCTGTAAAAGCAATTCCTGCGGGGATCTCCATGCCGGGCAGGTTGGGATGCCGCCGGGTGGCGGAGAACTCCTCCACTTCCTTTTGCAAGGCAGACCAAACACACACCTTATGGCCGCTGTTATAAAGCATCCGGGCCAAAGCCATACCCCAGGTACCTGCGCCCAAAACACCGATCTTACTCATAATTGCATCTTTCCTTCAAAAAGTATTTCCTATATGATACCTGTTTTCCGGGGGATTGTCAATCTTCCAGAATGTAGGCAGCGGTGATCTCGCCGTAGTAGGCGGTGTGGAAATTGTTTTCCTCTGCCGTACCGGCAGGATAGCTGTGCGCCCGGTAGGCAGGCTCTAAGGCAGACAAGTCCTGGTCCTGCTGATAGATAACCTTACATTCCAAAGTCAAGGGTAGCTCCGCAATGGCGGGCA
Source organism: Oscillospiraceae bacterium (assembly GCA_017452505.1). GTDB lineage: Bacteria > Bacillota > Clostridia > Oscillospirales > Oscillospiraceae > Faecousia. The sequence continues at coordinate 68,927 of JAFTMI010000003.1, read as the reverse complement.
CAGACACAGTCTGTCCTTCCACCTGGGTCAGCCCCAGCGCCTGGAATTTATCCATATCCCGGCCGGACTTCGTACCGCAGATACCCAATATCTTCTTATCGATAGGACCAACCGGGATGTTCACGGTAAACTCTCCGTTTTGGTCCAAAATAGCTTTGGTATGGCGGCTTTGCCGCACATAGACAACAAAAATGGGCCTGCTCCATTCAACACCCAAATGACCCCAGCCGATGGTCATCGTATTCACTTTATCTCTGGCTTTCGTGGTGAGCAGCGCGCCCTTTTCCACACCTGCCAAGATTTCACCGGCATAGTCCCAAACATTGACTTCCTTTTTCATACTCACGCCTCCTTTTCCCTTATGATAACGGCAAAAAAACAAAATGGCAAGTGTTTTTTGTAGTATTGACTTTTTGTCATTTTCCGCCTATATTAAATAGGATTGTTTGTAGGAGGTGCGCAATGGTAAAGCGTTGTTTGATAACCCTGTTGGGCAGCTGTATATTAGCCTTTGGCCTGTGCCACATCCACGCATTATCCGGCGTCACCGAGGGCGGTCAGTTGGGTCTGACCCTACTGCTGCACCATTGGCTGCACATCACGCCGGCAATCTCCGCCTTGGTGATCAACATTATCTGCTATGCCGCCGGGTGGAAGGCATTGGGCAAATCCTTTTTATTTTACTCATTTGTCGCCGCAGCTGGCTTCAGTGGCTTTTATCGCATCTTTGAGCAATTCCCCCCGGTCTTTCCGGAACTGGCACACCACCCCTTAGCAGCGGCGCTGCTGGGCGCGGTATTTGTGGGTCTTGGCTGCGGATTGTGTGTGCGGATGGGCGGCGCGCCCTGTGGCGACGATGCCTTAGCAATCATACTAAGCCATATTTTTAAGGCAAAAATCGAGTATTTTTATATGATTTCCGATATTACTGTACTGCTCCTTTCCTTAAGCTATATCCCGGTGCAGCGAATCGGCTTCTCCCTGCTGACAGTGCTTCTTTCCAGCAAGCTGGTGGGTATCGTCCAGCGTTTTAATTTCCCCCGTGGAGGCAAAAAATGAACCGCAAAGCTCTGAAAACTACATTTTTGGACACCATCCCCGTCCTCACCGGCTACCTGTTTTTGGGTGCGGGCTTTGGTATCCTTTTGGGTGAGAAGACCGGCTTGGGTGTAGGTTGGGCCGCCATTATGGCGCTTACTATGTTTGCCGGCTCCGGCCAGTATTTGGCAGTAAGCCTGATCGCTGACCACGCAAGCCTTATTAGTGTGGCCATTGCCACATTCCTGGTCAATGCCCGGCATATTTTCTACGGCATTTCCCTTTTGACTCCCTACAAAGGCGCCGGCAAGAAAAAAACCTATATGATCTTCGGTCTTACCGACGAAACCTACTCATTGGTGACCCAAAATGAGCCCCCGGAGGGCATGACCCGCCATACATACTGCTTTTTGGTAACCCTTTTCAATCAGATCTACTGGATCATCGGCTGCAGCTTGGGCAATTTGATGAGCCTGCTGCCTATCAGCTTTGAGGGTGTGGAATTTGTGCTGACCGCGCTGTTTGTGACCATGTTTGTGGAGCAGTGGCTCAGCCACAAACACCACCTGCCGGCTATCATCGGTGTGGGTTCTACCCTGCTGTGCTTGGTGATTTTCGGACAGGATATTTTTCTGATCCCCTCAATGGTTATGATCGCACTGCTGCTGACCATCTCCCGCAAGACAGGAAGGAGGCAGGAAAATGTATAAAATTGCTTTGATCGCTGTGGCTGCGTTGGTCACCATGTCCACCCGGTTTTTGCCCTTCCTCATCTTCGGCGAAAAGCGGAAAACCCCGGAGCTCATCCTCTATTTAGGTAAGGTTCTACCCTGCGCCATTATGGGTATGCTGGTAGTGTACTGTCTGAAAGAGGTCAAGCCTTTGGTATATCCCTACGGTATTCCCGAACTGCTCGGTATCCTGTTCGTTGCCGGTTTACACCTTTGGAAGCGAAACAGCTTGCTGAGCATCGGCGCCGGTACCGTGTTCTATATGATACTGGTACAAGTAATTTTCTAAATGGCAAAAACCCGTATGTCCAAAGGACATACGGGTTTTTTATTGTTTTAAGACAGAAGGAGCTTGTCGTTTACCTCGTCGGAGCCGCTAGCCTTGCTGAACAGCGCCAAAAGCTGCTCTACGGTGAGCTTTTTCTTCTCCTCGCCGGACACATCAACCACGATGCGGCCGTCGTACATCATAATCAGACGGTTGCCGTAGGTGATGGCATCACGCATATTATGGGTGATCATCAAGGTGGTCAGGTTATCCCTTTCCACGATACGCTGGGTGGTCTCCAGCACCTTGGCTGCGGTCTTGGGGTCAAGGGCAGCAGTATGCTCGTCCAAAAGCAGCAGCTTGGGCTTCTGCAGGGCTGCCATCAGCAAGGTCAGTGCCTGGCGCTGGCCGCCGGAAAGCAGACCGACCTTGGCGGTCATTCGCTCTTCCAAACCCAGGCCCAAGGTAGCCAGCTGCTCCTTATAGATCGCCCGCTCCTTCTTGGTGATACCGGTACGCAGTGTGCGGATCTTGCCACGGCGGGCAGCCAATGCCAGATTTTCTTCGATCTGCATGGTAGCGGCAGTACCCATCATAGGATCCTGGAATACGCGGCCGATATACCGGGCCCGCTTATGCTCCGGAAGGTGGGTCACATCCACACCGTCAATGAGGATCTTGCCCGCATCCACGGGGTATGCGCCGGATACGGAGTTCATAAGGGTACTCTTACCTGCGCCGTTGCCACCGATAACGGTGACAAAATCGCCGGGCTTCAAATGCAGGCTCACACCCTGCAGGGCGCGCTTTTCGTTGATGGTACCGGCATTAAAAGTTTTATGAATATCGATTATTTCGAGCATACCGGCACCTCCTTCTTATGCTTTTTGAATCCGTGGCCGCCCAAATTGGGTACAGTCAGGAAGATAGCCACAATGGCAGCGGACATCAGCTTCAGATACTGAGAATCCACCTGCAGCAGGGTCAGAACCGCCTGGATTACCAGGTAGTAGACGATCGCACCCAAGCTGACTGCCAGCAGCTTCAGTGCGAAGTTCTTAAACAGTTTGCCGAACAGCACATCACCAATAATGATGGCAGCCAGACCGATAACGATCGCGCCACGACCCATATTGATTTCGCTGTTGCCGTTGTACTGGGCGAACAGAGAACCGGACAGCGCCACCAGGCCGTTGGCCAGCATGAGGCCGATCATCTTGTTGGCATTGGTATTGATGCCCTGGGCTCTTGCCATATGCTCATTGGCGCCGGTGGCACGGATGGATGCGCCCCGCTCCGTACCGAAGAACCAGTACAAAATACCGATGATGCAGGCAGTGATCACCACCAGGACGATGGGGGGATACAGGTAAATGGGCTTGGTGCCGTCCAAAGCTGTGCTCAAAAACAGCGCAGACACCAGGGGCTTACTGTTCCGGGCCGGAATGGTAAGGGTGGAGATCAGCTCGCCCTTTTCTATGCCCATAATGATCATATTGATCGTCCACAAACCCAACTGGGTCAAAATACCGGCCAAAATAGCCGGGATCTTGCAGGTAGTATGCAAAAAACCCGTAACCGCGCCGGTAAGCATACCGGCCAGGAATGCGCAGACCATTGCCAGCCAGGTAGGCTGACCCATAGCCATCATCACAATGCACACAGCGCCGCCGGTACAGAAAGAGCCGTCCACCGTCAAGTCGGACAGTTCCAAAATTTTATAAGTAATGTAAAGGCCAATGGCCATAATGCCCCAGATCAGACCCAGGGACAAAACACCCGGCAGCGCACTGCCGAAATTCATTAAGCGTTCCATAAAGGGAAAGTCCTCCAAAGGATATCATTATCTATAAACAGACCTTAAGTGCAGCCGCTGATTTCAGCGGCTGCACTGAAGAAATCAAATATTATTCACTTTATATTACTCTGCCACTTCCAGCTTTTCATAGCCTTCCAGGGGAGTGATACCCAGGGCCTTGCAGATCTCCTCGTTATAAAGAGCAGTTTCCTTGGGTGCATACTCGATGGGCATCTTGGTGATGTCAGCGCCGTCCCGCAGGATCTTCACAGCCATCATACCGGTGGCATAGCCCAGATCGTAGTAGTCGATGGACAGAGTTGCAATACCGCAGCCGCCGCAGATACCGGACTCACCGGCAATGATAGGTGTCTTAGCTGCGCGGGCAATGCTGTCGATAGCGGTAGCATTGTTTGCAACAGTGTTATCGGTAGGAACGTAGATTACGTCAGCATAGTCGCAGGCAGAGGTGGTAACAGCCATCATATCGCTGGTATCGGCAAAGCCGAACATCTTGGTCTCAATATTCTTGCCCTTCAGGTACTCGGCAACCTTATCGACCTGGAACTGGGAGTTAGCCTCGCCGGAGCAGTACAGCAGAGCGACCTTCTTGGCGGTGGGAACCCAATCCAAAATCATCTGAGCCTGCTTGTCCAGGTTAGCCAGGTCGGAGGTGCCGGAAATATTGGCGCCTACAGTACCGGTGAAGTCCTTGATACCCAGAGCAGCGCCGTACTCGGTAACGGAGGTGCCCAGAATGGGGATCACTTCGGTTGCGTTGTAAGCTGCTGCCACAGCGGGAGTAGCGTTTGCCATAATCAGGTCAACCTTGGAGGAAACCAGGCCGTTGACGATGGTGGAGCAGTTGGAAGCCTCGCCGGCTGCATTCTGCTCATTGAAAGTAACCTTGTCTGCGCCCAGCTCCTTGGTAACAGCTTCCTTGAAGCCCTTGGTAGCCTGGTCCAGTGCGGGGTGGGGCATAAACTGGCAGATACCGATGGTAAAGTTATCCTTGGCAGGTGCCTTGGTAGCTTCGGTAGCGGCGGGTTCGCTTGCAGCAGGATCTGCAGGCTTTGCGGTGCAGGCAGCCAGTCCAAACAGCATCACAGCTGCCAGAACAAGTGCTAATACTTTTTTCATAATCATACTCTCCTTTGCTGATTCTTAGTGAATCAATTGATGGGCTGATTATACACCCTTGCCCTCCATTTGTCAACCGGTTGTGCACAAATTTCTTTGTGTGAAATACACTTTTAGTAATATTCCATATATTTAACCGCAAAATCCCGCCGGCCTTTATGGATAATTTGCCACTTTATCGAGATAAATTGCAAAAAAAGAGGGAACGGCACACAGGCCGTTCCCCACAATCGTAGTATTCAGCTTACTGAATAGCTTCCCGGAGCCATTCCAGGGTGCACTCCACCATGTGCTTGCCGGTCTCGGCAGAAGCCTCCACGGCGCTCTTGGCAAACCACTCGGTATTGTCCTTGCAGCGGTTCAGATCCACCAGCTCGGGGTAAGTGCCCATCAGCAAGGAGGTCTCCCACTTGCCCGCGTGGTCGAAGCCACCGCACTTGATCTGGGCATCGGCGCCGATCAGAGGAATCACCTTAATATAGGAGAAGGGATCGTCCTCGGAGCCCATATCCTCGTAGTAGCTTGCGTAGGCATCGCTGCCCCACCAGCCCTTGCCGAGCTTTTCTTCCATATACTCCATAGTTACCTTCTTGGCGGCCTTGTGGCAGGCGATGGTCATGGGCATCAGGCCTGCGCCCTCGGTCTGGTGATGGGGTACTAAGTAGATATTCTTATGACCGGCATCAATCATAGACTTCAGAATGTAGTACAGGTAATTTACATAAGCATCCTCGTCCACATGGAAGTGGCTGGGCTTGGGCTCGCAAACTGCGTAGGAAGCCACACCGTACCAAATGGGAGGACAAACCACGATTTCCTTTTCCTTTTCCAGCTCCCGCAGGCAGCCGGTGACCACCAAAGTGTCGGTGCCGCAGGAGGCGTGCTTTGCGTGGTACTCCATTGTACCGATGGGGATCACGAAGGGAACCTTGCGATCCACAGCGTCCTGGATCTGATCGTAAAACATTTCAAGCATTTGCATAATCAATTACTCCTTTACATTGCAATTTCCCCACCTCATCCGTCAGCCTGTCCGGCTGACACCTTCTCCGCAAGGAGAAGGCTTCTGTGGGAGAAAATGCGCCCCCGAAAGGGCGCATTTTGCGTAAACTATAATTAGAAGTGGATCTCGGGGCAGACCTCGGGGATCTCGGGGCTGAGAACCTCGTAGCCGCCTTCCTTAACTGCGATACCCTTCTCCCAACGGACGCCGAAGGTGTCGGAGGAGATGTAGGTGTCCACCTGGAAGGTCATATTGGGCTCCAGGTTGTAAGTAGAGGAAGTCTCGCACCAGGGTGCTTCCACCTCGATGATACCGGTGCCGTGGAGAGGACCGTAAACATAGTTCTTCTCGTAGCCGTGGTCAACATAGTACTTGTAGAAGCCCTTAGCAATGTCAGCAGCCCAAACGCCGGCCTTGACCTGCTTCTCGGACCAGGTGTGAGCCTCGCGGCAGAACTGCACGATGTCACGGCGCTGGCCTTCCAGAGTGCCCAGGCAGATGGGGTAGCCGATAGCAGCGGAGTAGCCGTCGATCTTAGCGGACAGGTTCAGCTGCACGATGTCGCCCTTCTGGAACTCACGGTAGGAAGAACGGGAGATAGCGTGACGGGTGGAAGCCTCGGAGAACACGTACATGGGCAGGCCTTCGTACTCGGCGCCGTTCTCGTAAACAACGCGCTGTGCGATACCAACAGCCTGCAGCTCGGTCATACCGGGACGGATTTCCTTCATGACCTGCTGGGTAGCCAGGTCAGCAATGCGATAGCCTTCACGCAGGCAAGCCAGCTCGTTCTCGGACTTGATGCGGCGCAGCTCGACCATAATCTTGCCGGCGTCAACAATCTCAGCCTCGGGGAAAGCGTCCTTGATGGCGTTGAAGATGGTAACGGAGGTATCCAGGAAGGATGCCACACCGATGCGGATCTTCTTGCCGGTCACGCCGATAGCCTTGAAGACATCGTGGAAGGTGTCGGGCTTAGCCTCGGGGTAAGCGGGGTCAGCGCCTTCACGGTAAGCAAGCAGGGTGAAGATCTTGTCCAGCTTGTTACGGTCAGCACCAAAGATGGAGGACTCGGGGCCTACCATCAGAGCAGCCTCACCGTTAGCAGCAATAGCTACGCCGGCGCGCTCGAACAGGGGCCAGAAGCCGGAGAAGTAACGGGGGTTAGCGTAGTCAGCCTCGTTGCCGTTAACGATCAGCACGTCCAGCTTTTCGCGGACCAGGATCGCAGCGCAGCGCTTTACTCTTTCTTTATACTCGTGATCGGGGATGCAAATTCTTGCCATTTTGTATTTCCTCCTAAAATAGTTTACATAATTATTTTTCGATTACTCGCAGTAACCGGCATTGATGTAGAAATTGACCTCTCTGGGTTCGGCGCGGCCGTACTGGGCAACGATGGGCTGATCGCTCTCCAGCATAATGGCGTACTGCTCGTCGAACTTAGCGGTGTACTGGCCAAAGTCGCACTCCTTATTGGTACGCAGGCAGCGAACACGCATAGCTTCCACCTGGGTGGTGAAGCTGACAGGATCCTTATCGGTGTAGATCAGGGTGAACTTCACATTTGCCACCTTGTCGCTGACGTTGGTGATGATGACGGATTCGTGACCGGGAATCAGGTTCACGCCCTCGGGGGGCAGCTCTGCATCCGGGAAAATCCAAACTTTCTTGCCGTAGGCCATTGGGGGTTCCTCCTCATTCATAGTAAAAAATCGGTTTCATATCGTGGTAAAACTGACTTGCCGGGTGGATTGCATATTCTATAAAGCAGGGGTGCGTATGCTCCCACCATTTTTGGGTAATGGGGTCGTTATCCATCTTCTGCATATCGGCATCAAAATCCTCACCCACATACTCAAAGTAAGCAAAGACCAAATCGCCGTGGAGATAAATGGAATAGTTCCGCATATTACACTGCTTGATGGTTTCCAGCACTTCCGGCCAGGGATTGGCGTGCAAGGCGCAGTACTCCTCGATTTTTTCCGGTTTCAGCTTACCCAGCTGACCAAATCGCAAGACTCCCATAACGCCACCTCCTATGCATTCACTGCAAGCGTTCCACATCAACATATAGTTTAGTATAAATCGCCCGGAATGTCAATTCCTGTCAGGGCTTTTTCTGAAAATTCGTGAAAGTGCCTTATAGGAGTTCTGCTTTTTGGAAAACTTCCACAAGTTTTTCCATCGGCAGCGCGGTTTTTACATACCGGCACTTGTCCGCAGGCAGGACAGCTAAGCCATTTTCCAAAGAAATCTGCGGCTGCCAAAGCTCCTCATAAAGCTGGATTTCCTCAGCATTTACAGGCAGTTTCAGCTTGCCCTCACCGGATCTGTGCCAGTAGACTGCCCAGCTTTCGCCACCCCGGGTAAAGGTATAGGCAGTGATGGGGAAATTCTCAGACAGCGCTACCCGGAAATAAGGCTGCAGCTCATATTCCTTCTGCTCATTGATCAGCAGGATATGCTCCTGCTCCAGGTTCTTCATTTCTTCCTTTTGCTCTTCTGTGAAGAAGCCGCTTGTGCGGGCATCCTCCCAACGGCGCAGAACTTCCAAAATGTCATAGAGCCGGGGATTTTCTCCAAAGAATTTCCGGTCGGAAATCATGGTTGCCGGGCAATCCCAGGCAGCTGCCTTGGCGCTGCTGTAGGCAAATTGGTCAGCCTGGGTTCCTGTACCGCCCCAGAACTGCCACCAGCCGAAATTCACCCGGGTGAAGTCCTTTTTCATCTCAATGGCTTCGGGAATGGGGTGAACACCGATCATTTCCTTGAACACTTCCGGACGGAAGATGTCAAAGGCATTGGCGCCGCTGAGCATATGCCAGCTGAAATGGGCCTTGGCCGCGCCCTCGCAGAACAGGGGCGCAGTCTGCAGCTTCTTATACACGCTGAATTGGGCATTGGGGATATGATACGCATAGGGCAGATTGGTGCCCTCAGAGCCGTCAAAGTATATAAACCCGAAGCCCAGGTTATAGGTATCCGCAAGCTTCTGGGATACCTCGTCGGCAAGGCTGGTATTTTGGTCAAGATAGGCGCTGACAGCGCTGTACTCACTCACATCCAGCACACCGCCGATTTGGCCCAGGGGGTGCTCTGTGACTGTGGTATCGTATGCACCGCGGGTACAACCGGTAAAGCAGTAGGGCCGTTCTTCCGTGCGACCTTCGTAGGTGATCAGCTCACCGCCGAATTGCAGCACACGGCGCTTATCTGCCATAGGCGCAGCAAAGGGATCCTGCTCCACATAAATCGTGGTATCCTCTTTACCCAGCGGCTTTGCCAAAGTATAGTGCTGAATCAAGTGGAGACGGTGGTCAGCAACCGGGGCCACATACCGGCTCTTCAGACCAATATGGGGCTGCAAAAGATGCAGACCGGGAATAATACCCTCCTCCCGCAGCCGGGAGAGGACCTTTTGCAAATCCTCCGCGCCGTTGGGATAGTGGTCATTATAATCATAATCTCCGCACAGGCCATAGCACTGGGCAGATTTATAAATGCTGGTAAAATATACCTGCATCAGCTTGTAGCCGCCGGCCTTGCAATAGCGAATATGCTCCTCTACCGTGTCCGGATACAGCTCCCAGGTGTAATAAATAGCTTGGTTGGTGCAGGGATTGCGGCGGCTTTCCACACCACGGGGCAGGTCAAAATCCTCCTCCACCGCGGCAACGCAATCCAAAAGCTGCTCCTTGGGGGCAACGATCAGCGCCGCGCCGGGGCCTTGCATGCGAATATCCCGGCGGACGGTGGCATGCATAATGTGATAGCCCTCCCGCTGTTCTGCATCAATCAGGGTACGGGGGTCAGATGCCAGCACATTGACCGCAGTATTCTCGTCCCAGCTTACATTCAGCCACTGGCCGAAATTCTCCCGATCAGCCACAGGCAACTGCAGCAGGCAGAACTCCGTTGCTGGGGGTTTATCCATACACAGATGGCCATAGTCTGCGGGATGATTAATAAAACTGTCCAAGCAGAAGTTTACATAACTTTCTTTCTCCTGCACCTGCACCACTGCCTCATAGGGTGCAACAGAGAAACCTACAATCAGCTTATCCCCTTCCCGTCGGAGAGAGTTGGCAGGATAAGTCGTGCGCTTGCACAGGGTGGAGAGCTTTACCTCATTATTAAAGGGCCGCTCCTGGGTCACAGAAAACAGCGGTAGCTTTGCATCTTTTGCTAAGCATTCCTCTCCGTTTGCCTTACACACAAGGCTTTGGGCAATACAATCCTCCCCTACCGTCAGGCGGAACAGGGAATTTTCAATCACAATAGCCATATCATTCTCCAAAAATCAGTTCTCCAAAATACTCCGGCAGGTGGAAAGCGGGTTCTTCACTAACGGTGGGACTCCATGCCAGGAAATGGGGCTTCACAGTCAAGTCGCCGCATTTATAGCAGTTGCCCCGGACCTTAACACCTGCCTTAGCCTCAAACTGGGGATAGAACAGGCGGATAAAGGAGAAGGGCACTTTGTAGGTCAGAACCCAGCCGGTTTCCGTGAAGGTCACCTTGGGCTCCATGCGGGTCTCAAAGTCCGGAATGATGACACGCAAACGGTTATCCACATCGCAATCGCCCTGGCCAATGAGATAATTTGCCAAGGGGTTGATCTCAAAGTTCAGATAGGTAGGCGCATCGGTGGGCTGGATAAAGAACTCCAGACAGCTGTCGTTGCAGATTTCTGCCAAGGGGTCGGTTTCTTCCTTGCGGATCTCTTTTTCAAAGGCCTCCATACGCAGGTAAATGGCCTCCTCGTCCCAACAAAGCTGAGCCTGGGCAGTAATGGGCAGAGGATCTGTCCACAGCAGGGTATCGATGGGCATTACCTCGATGACGTTCCAATCGGGAGCGCCGGTGATTTTCTTTAAGGTGTAGGTTTTCATAGCAAAATCCCTTACATTCTGGCAATTTCCAATGCAGCTTCATAGAGCTTGCAGAACTTGCGGTATTTTTCTTCGATAGCGGGGCTGGGGTTGGGGGTATAGGCGCGAACCATCTTCACGCCCTTGGCAGCCTCTTCCAAACTGTCAAACTGACCTTGGCTCTTGGCTGCGATCATCGCCGCGCCCAGGCAGCCGGCCTCGGTAACAGCAGGAACTTCCAGGGGAAGGCCGGTGATATCCGCCTGCAGTTGACACCAAACAGGGCTCTTTGCGCCGCCGCCGGTGGCTACGATGCTGGAGATCTTCGTACCCTTGGACAGGATATCCTCGCAGTTTTTCCGCAGGACGAAGCACACGCCCTCCATGACTGCCTTAGCCATTTGGATATTCGTATGCTCCTGGCGCAGGCCGAAGAATACACCGCTGGCCTCCCGGTCAAATTCCGGTGCGTTTGTACCCACCAAATAAGGCAGGAACAGCAGGTCCGTTTCCGGGGCTTTCAAGATTTCGGCATTCAAGGTATCGTAATTCAAATTGTTCATACAAGTACGGCGGAACCAATCCAAGCACACGCCGCCGCTTTCCATAACCGGCAACATCACATAGGTATCCGGCTTAAAGCCGTAGTGCAGGGCCAGGTCACAGTCCGGGTCGGGTTTCTCCTCGGTCATAGCGGTGAGCACCATTGTCGTACCAGTGGACAGGTTCATACCGCCGGGGGCAGTGTTGCCTGTGCCGATCATACCGGCAAAATGGTCCAAGGTGCCTACATTGACCTGGGTTTCGGCAGTCAGACCGGTGGCTGCTGCCACATTATCAGTCAAGCCGCCTACCACAGTACAGGGCTCTATCAGCTCAGGGAGCTGTTTCTCGGTAATACCAATGGCCCGGAGCATTTCCTGCCAGTAGCATTTTCCGTAAATGTCAAAGTAAAAAGAGAAAGTAGCAATGGACATATCGGCGCATTTCTTGTCTGTGAGCCGGTAAACGATATAGTCCTTCAGCAGCATATAGGTTGCTACCTTGCCGAAAATTTCCGGCCGGTTGCGCTTCAGCCACAAAATCTTAGTGGCAGGCCAGGTGGGCAGCACAGCCTGCTGACCGGTCTTTCGGTGGCACAGCTGGGCATCAAACTGCTGAGAAAGGATCTCGCACTCCTCCCCGGAGCGCTCATCCATCCAGGAGATGGCATTATAAACGGCCTTACCCTCTGCATCCAGGCAAACCAGGGACTCGGCCTGGCCGGTGAGGGCGATCTCCAACACCTTGCCGGGATTCTCAGCCATCAGATCGTGCAACACTGCAACGAGATCATCAAAATACTTTTCTGCGTCAAATTCAACAAATTCTCCCTCACGGATATACGCAACAGGCGCGCCCTTCTGGGCAACGCAATTTAAGTTCTCATCATACAGGGCAGCTTTTAGATTGGTACTGCCCAAATCAACACCAATATACATAAGGGTGTCCTCCTTTTTTGAAAAAGGGCCACATCGATGATGTGGCCCTTTGCCATTGGAATAATAGGATTAGTAACCGACCTTCTCCCAGCACTCGAAGGGAGCAGCCAGCTCTTCGCTGATGTAGACCTGAGTCTTCTTGGTCTGCAGCATGGAGGAGGGCAGGTAAGGAGTGATGGGGCCGTGGGTGCACAGACGGGAGGTCATTCTCTGCCAGGAGGAGAAAGTACCGCAGGTAGCCAGTGCGTGAACCTCGATACGCTCCTTAGCACGCATAACATCCAGAGGTCCGATGGTAGCGGCGCAGGGAGGAACATTTGCGATGTCGCCGGACTGACCGAAGGTACCGTTCAGGGAGTTCTGCATAATGGTCATGGGATGCAGCTTGACGATCTGAGCGGGCTGATTCAGCCACTCTTCAACATCGCCGGAGCCGATGAACTCGGGGATGGGATCCACGAATGCCATGTGGCCAGCCCATCCGGGAGAGGTGGAAGCGATATCAGCGCCACCCTCGGAGATGTCGTTGATAATCTTGGAGTAGTCCTTGATGTTCTCATTGGTGGGGAAGTGGACGTTCTCCATGGGCATACGCAGCTTCTCGTCGATCTGATAGTAGAAATACTTGATCATGGAGTGAGCGAAGCCAGCCTCGTAGGTGATGGGAGCGATGTTGCCGTTCTCGTCAGCCCACTCGTCCTCAGCGAACAGGTGAACCTTGGAGCAGTCAACCTGGAAGTAGTTGATCAGCTGAGCCAGAGGAATGTAGGTGTCGGGCTCGGGGTTACCCAGGATCATGGTGAAGGTCTTGCCAGCCTCGGAAGCTGCCTTCAGACGGGAGAACAGGGTAGCGATCAGAATGGGATGGGGGTTCATGATAACCTTAACATCGAATTCGGGATGCCACCAGGGCTCGCGCTTTTCCAGGTCCTTGCCGCTCAGGCTGCGGACATACTCACAGACCTTCTTGTCCTTGAAGGGAACAAAGTCGTGGGGTTGGAAGTCAAATTTGGTTGCGGGATCGGTAATGAAGTCTTTCATTGTACGGTCTCTCCTTCGAAAATTACTTTGTTTACTTTCATCCAGTGATCAACGATCACCAGGTCAGCACGTTTTCCAACCGCGATCTCACCGCGGTCATAGAACCCTACTGCCATAGCAGGGTTATAAGAAGCAAAACGGAACACATTCACAACGGAAGCGCCCAAATGCTTCAAAGCATTACGGCAGGCAATATCCAGCGTCAGCTTGGAACCGGCGATCTCGCCTTCCCAGTCAAAGTTGATATCGTCCACACCGTCATAGCCCTCGGGAATCGGGCCGTCGCAGGCATAGGCATCGGAAATCAGAATGATACGGTCGTCACCCTTGATTCTCCGCACCAGTCGGAGCATATAAGGATCTACATGGATACCCATACTGTCGCAGATCAGCTCTGCATAGATCTCCCGGTTGTAGTTAACCGCTTCGTCTACGCAAACGCCACGGACTTCCGGATAGAAAATGCGGTCACCGGTGGCATTGGTGTGGTGGGTACCGATTCTCAGGCCATAAGGCATCAGTGCCTCCACCTCCTGAGGAGAAGCCTCAGAGTGGGCAACGGAGAACACCGCTGCAGGGTTCTTAGCCTTTACATCCTGCACAAACTGCACGATATTCTCCCGCTCGGGAGCCAGGCCCCAAACCTTTACCAAGTCCCAGCCGGCATCGATGATGGGCTGATACTTTTCTCTGTCCACAGGGCCAACCCAGGGGTTGTGCTCCTTGTCGCAGCCGAACTTGGGGTTCATATAAGGGCCTTCCATGTAGATACCGCAGAGGTTTCTGCAATCCGGGTCCTTCATAGCTTCCCGAATCTTACCCATGGCATCCACAAATTCCTCTGTGGTCATACTGAAGTACAACGCTGCCAAAATGGTGGTAGTACCGTGCTTCAAATGATGGCCCACGGACTTGGGATCATCATAGAAGAAAACCTTGCCGTCGGAGTGGGTGTGGATATCCACAAAGCCGGGACCAACGTACTTTCCTTCGGCATCGATGATCTCGCAGCCTTCCGGGATCTCCATTTTCCGGCTTTCGCCAAAAGCTGTGATCTTGCCATTTTCCATCAGCAGTACGCCGTTGGGGATCAAATGGTCACGCATGACCAATGTAGCATTGATGATTGCGGTCATTGTATACCCTCCTTAGCGCAGGGTGTCAAGCAGAGCCTTACCCTCTTCGATGATCAGCTCGGCAGTACCTGCCTTATAACGGGAGGAGCGGGCCTCGTAGCCGCCCTCGTCATAAGAGTCCTGCATGGGGAAGTAACCCTCAGAACCGTTGGTTAGGCAGCAGGGCATAACCACTTCCCAACCCGCAGCCTCTTTGATGCCGCGGCCAATGCCGTTAAAGGGCTCACCGGGGATACCCAGCAGAGCAACCGGGCCAATGGTCACAGCGCTCAGACCCAAGGGGAAGGTCTCGGGACCGTGCTCCAGGCGAATCATACGGCCAGCCTCGGCAACCACGGTGGTCAGCTCCATACCCTTGAAGGGGATCTCGCTGTCCTTGCCTGCAAGGTGCAGCTCGTGATACTTACGGGCCAGGGGCATATCCTCAGGCTTGGGCATATTGGAGGGCAGTTCGCTTACCTTATAGGCAAAGCGAATGGTATCCACATCCCGGTAGTTGACCTTGTCATAAACCTGCAGGACAGCGCCGGCCATCACATTACCCATATGGCGGGAATGGCCATAGCCACGATCCACATCGTCAAAGTCGTGGAAGGTGTCGTTGAAGTCGCC
Organism: Oscillospiraceae bacterium; assembly: GCA_017452505.1. Taxonomy (GTDB): domain Bacteria; phylum Bacillota; class Clostridia; order Oscillospirales; family Oscillospiraceae; genus Faecousia. The sequence goes on along the minus strand of JAFTMI010000003.1, from coordinate 53,805 downwards.
GTCCTTGGCGTTTACGTTCACATGGTTGATATCACCCTGTGCGCCATTGAAGAAGATAGCCTTCACATTGTCCAGAGACTTCTCCAAACGGCGGCGGAACATAGCAGGCCAGTCGGCAGAGATCTTGTTGCCGCCCACCACATCGGGGTGGCAGCCCATATTGGCCATCACGATGGTATCTGCGCCTTCACGGTCGAAGCGGATCACATTTACGCGATCGTCAATGTCGCCAATGGGGTGCAGAATGTCGGGGTTGCCCACACCGGGGTTGGTGCGGACCTTGCCGTCCTTCATCCGGAAACGGCGGACAAAAGCAATGTTTGGAGCCTTGCCCACAGCCCAGCCCATCTTGGCAGGCTTCAGGTCTTCAAGGGCAAATACAGCAGCATCCACAAAGCGCTTGCCCACAAATTCTGTATACTCCAGCACCAGCTCATTTTTGCTGTCCATATCCAGCGTACCGGCAGTATGGGTGTGGGTGGAGTGAATGAAGATAGCCTCTTTGGCTATACCGGTCTTTTCAGAAATTCTTTCCTGATAGTTCTTCACCAGTTTGGTGCCGATATGGAGGTTATCAATAGCCATCAGCAGGGTTTTGGTCTCGCCGCAAGCCAAGGCCACCGCAACGATCTCCAGGTCATCCAAAATACCCTCGGCATAGCGGGGTTTGAAATAGCCATTGATGGGAATGCCCAGCATGGGATTCACATTTACTTTGCTGTATCCAGCTTGTAAAGTGTTCATTCTATGTTCCTCCGATTATACGCGGTCTTCCAGCTGGTTGTCGTAGTGCAGGTCGTAAGCCTTCTCCTCGGGAGTGAACTTACGCAGGGTGTTGATGGTCTCGCCGCCCTTCCACTTACGATCGTTTACATCCTCAGTGGTACCCATGACAGTGATGTTGGCCTGACGGGGACGGGCACGAACGTGGTCCCAGTCGATGAAGTAAATGTGAGCGAACTCACCGCCGTCCAGCTTGCCATCCTTGATGGTCAGAGTCTCGGAACGGCCGAAGAACACGGAGCGCAGGTGGCCGTCGGTGTTCATGGAAGTGTAGTTGCCGGGCTCGTCAACATAGCGGCCGAACTGTGCGTGGATGGGGCCGGGATGACGGTAATCGCCCTCGTTGGTGTAGTCGGGGATCATCTTGCGCATGATGTCCAACAGGTCGTGCTGCAGGAACTCCAGGTCGAAGGAGTCGATGTCGTGGGAGCACTCCTGAACCATGACGGAGCAGGTGGTGTGGTGGGAAACCACAGCAACAGTACCGTTCTTGACACCGGACTGCTTTACGATCTCCATAACTTCCTTGGAAATGTCGTGGAAGGTGGGGATCCAGCCACGGCTCTGCAGCTGCAGCTCTTTCTGATAAACTTTGAATTCCATAGTATATACCTCCAAAAATTTTTATTTTTTCTAAACGGAATTAAGCGTGACGCTCGTCCCAGGCCTTGCGGACTGCGGCGATCATCTCGTCCACCATAGCGGCGCGGTCTTCTGCCTTGGCAACACCGGAGGAAGAACCGGTGGCATCAGCGCCGGCGATGATAGTGTTATATACATCGGTGCCGTTGGCAATACCTGCAGCGGTCAGCACCAGGATGTTCTCATTAACGCTCTTGACACACTTGGTGGCAGCTTCCACATACTCGGGGCCCACGCTGACACCGGTACCGATCAACTCAGAAGGCTCGGCAACGATGATGTCGGGGTTCAGAGTGGCGATCTTGGAAGCATCGGCCATAGAGTCCGCGCAGACGATGGTGGTCAGACCCACTTCGTCAGCACGCTTGATGGTAGCAGCCAGGGTATCAAAATCCAGGGGCTTTTCCACATGGTTCAGCATAACGCCCTCAGCGCCGGCTGCAACCAGGGACTCGGGCAGGATATCTGCCAGGCCACGGCCCACGGGGATAGGATCCATATGGGGTGCGAATACGTGAATGCGCTTGGTGTTCTCCTTTACCCGGCGGATGTCCACGACGGGGCAGGTGAACAGGATGTCCACGCCGTACTTCTCGGAAGCTGCGTCAGCAGCCTTGGCCAGGTCCAGGATCTGGTCGCCGTACAGGTAGGACTTGGGGCCGATCTCAAAGAAAGGCGCCTTGATCTTACAGTTGCTCATAATTTACCTCACGAATATGTATTTTTTGCGCCGTCAGCGCAGGGAGTCCAAAAGTGTGATGCCTTCTGCCACCAGTTGTTCGGCAGTACCGGCTTTATAGTTGCAGGAGCAGGCTTCGTAGCCACCCTCGTCATAGGAGTCCTGCATAGGGAAGTAACCGGCATCGCCGTTTACATTACAGCAGGGCAGAACCAGCTTCCAACCCGGCGCTTCCTTCAGTCCGATGCCCACTCTGTTAAAGGGCTCACCGGGAATACCGACAATTGCCACATCACCGATGACCACGCCGGTAACATCCATTTGAAAACTTTCGGGGCCGTTTTCCAGCCGTACCATTCGGGCCGACTGGGCAAGCACGGTGGTCAGCTGCATACCCTTGAAGGGGATCTCACTGTCCTTACCTGCCTTATGCAGGTCATTATACTTATGGGCCAGGGGCAGATCCTCAGGGTTACCCTTGTTGGCAGGTACTGTAACGGTCTGCACACGGCTATGGAGCTTGTCCACATCCACATAGTTTACTTTGTCATAGACCTGCATCACTGCACCGGCAATCACATTGCCCATATGCCGGGCGTGACCGTAGCCCCGGGCTACATCGTCAAAGTCGTGGAACATATCGTTCATATCGCCGTCCTTGGCGTTTACATTCACATGGTTCACATCGCCCTCAGCGCCGTTGAAGAAGATGGTTTTCACATTGTCCATGGCCTTTTCCAGGCGGTGCCGGTACAGTGCGGGCCAGTCGCCGGAAATGAGATCGCCACCCACCACATCCGGGTGGCAGCCAAAATTGGCCAACACAATTGTTTCGGCATTTTCCCGATCAAAGCGGAGCACATTCACCCGCTCATCCACATCACCGATGGGATGGAGGATATCCGGGTTGCCCACGCCGGGGTTGGTTCGGACAGAGCCGTCCTTCATGCGGAAACGGCGAACAAAGGCAATGTTCGGCGCATTGCCAACGGCCCATCCCATCCTGGCAGGCTTCAGGTCATTCAGCGCCAACAGGGCGGCATCCGCAAATTTACGCTGCAAAATCTGGAAGTATTCCCGGGCCAGCGCAACTTTCTGATCATCATTACTGAAAACCGCCAAGCCTCTGCCATTGGCATTGGCCACGGGGCTGGTATGGGTATGGGTGGTATGGATAAGGATCTGATCCTTGCCAAGGCCTGTGACCTTCTGCAAATGCTCGCAAATTTGCGTTTGGGGTCCCTTACCGATATAACAAAGGTCTGCACTGAGCAGGACCACCTTGTCCTCACCGGCAGAAAGGGCCAACGCATTGATCTCCAGTTCATCCAGGATACCGGAGGCATAGCGGGAGTGGTAATATCCTACGATATCGATCCCCAAAGGAGGGGTGATATTGACCCGGCCGAAGCCGGCTTGCAATGTGTTCATACCTATGTACCTCGCCTTTCGGCATAGTTATAATCATACCCTATATACTATAACCCCCGCAAGGGGATTTGTCAATTGATACCAAGGGTTTTTTCGCCTCTTTTGGCAAATTATTTTCTTTCTTTTGCAATTCATTTCCACCGGGTTTGTAAAATTTTTGCAAATCCCTTGAAGGGTCCCTCCTTTTGTGCTATAATTACCCCAAAAATAAACTTAGGAGGATTTTTCTATGAAGAAGGAAAGTCTGCAAGCGATCCGCGACGCTTATGTTATTGAGCGGGATTGCATCAATGAAATGATCGACTACATTGACGACGAGCAGTTCGGTAAGGCCGTTGACCTGCTGAGCAAGGCGCCCCGCATCGGCACCTGCGGCTGCGGTCACTCCGGCATCATCTGCCAGCATATGGCTCACCTGATGTGCTGCATCGAGCGTCCCGCCCGGTTCATCTCCCCCGCCGAAGCTGTTCACGGCGCTACCGGCTTTTTGCAGGCTGGCGATGTGATGATCTTCGCATCCCGGGGCGGCAAGACCAAGGAGCTGCTGCCCATCGTGGATATCTGCAAGGCAAAGGGTGTTTCCATCATCACCGTCACCGAGAATATGGAGTCCCCCCTGGCCCAGGCCGCTGATGTGGTGCTGAAACAGCACGTAAACAAGGAAACCGATAAGTGGAACGCCCAGGGCACTACCTCCACCACCGCTCTGTGTATGATCTTCCATGCGCTGCAGGCCGCCGTTATCGAAGAGACCGGCTACCAGGCTGAGCAGTTTGCGCTGATCCATCCCGGCGGAGCTGTTGGTGAGCGGCTGAACAACAAGGCTCTGTAATATGAAATTCATCAAACGCATCAAAGAAGACTGGCAGAAGGTCAAAGACCTGCCTACCAAGGAAAGATGGGAATTTTTCTGGGATTACTACAAGATCCCCGTCATTTGCATTCTTCTTGCCATCGTATTGGTGGTGCAGGGCGTTGCCTCCGTAGCCAACCAAAAGGAGATCGTCTTTTCCGGCTTTTGCATCAACTGCAAAGTAGGCATTGACGAAGAGCCTTTTTGGAACGGTTTTTACGAATCTGCCGGCATTGACGGTAAAACGCAGACCACGGCCTGCTATTCGGATGTACAGATCATGCCCGGGCAGATCCAGCTGAACAACAACACCATTCAGAGGATCATTGCCGGATGCGCTGTTCAGGATGCAGATTTTATCGTCGGTGATCCCTATGCTTTCCAGGTATGCGCCTATACTTCCCAAAAGCTGTTTGCGGACCTGCGGGAGGTTTTGGATGAGAAGACTTTGGAAAAATATGAAGGTCAGATCTACTACATCGACGAATCCATCATCGATCTGTTAAACTCCCCTTTGGGTGAGCAGGTAGAGCCCAATGCATTGGAGTACCCCAAAGATCCCAAAGATCCCACTACAATGGAAAAGCCCGTTCCCGTGGGCATTGATGTGAGCCGCCGCAAAGACCTGCAAAAGGCTTATTATTTAGACGGCACAACCATCTATGTGGGCGCTGTCAGAAGCACCGCCCGTCCCGAGCTTACCAAGCAGTTTATGGAATACTTGCTGAAATAAAGCGATCCCCTCTGTGGAAGCCACAGAGGGGATGTTTTTATGCAATTTCTTCGCCGGCGATATAGACTTTCTTTCGGTTCAGATCCTCGTCGCAGACGACAAAATCTGCCCGGTAGCCGGATTCGATAGCGCCGATCTCTTTGCCGTAGCCCAAAGCCTTGGCAGGATGCATTGTTGCGGAAAGAATGGCTTCTTCCTTGGGAATACCAAAGGCGATAGCGTTCAGCATACCCTGGTACAAATCGGTAGCCGCGCCGGCGATGGTGCCGTCAGCAAGCTTGGCAATACCCCCTTGCAGGAACACCTGCTGGCCGCCCAACTCATATTCCCCGTCGGGCATACCGCAGCACCGCAGAGCATCGGACACCAACACGATCCGTCCCGGGAACAGCTTGAAAGCCATGCGTACCACGCTGGGGTGGACATGTAAGCCGTCGCAGATCAGCTCCGCCTGTACATTCTCATTTTCCGCCGCCGCGCCGATGACACCGGGCTTGCGGTGGTGGATACCCGGCATGGCATTGAACAGATGGGTCAGATGGGTGGCACCGGCATCGTAAACCGCCTTGGCCTCCTCATAAGTGGCATCTGTATGGGCCACGGACATGGTGCAGAGCTTAATTGCCTCTTTGGTGAATTCCACTGCGCCGGGCAGCTCCGGGGCCAAGTCCGCGATCCGCACCAGGCCACCACAATCAAAGTACAGCTTTTTGAAGGCGGCAAAGTCGGGATCACGAAGATACGCTCCATTTTGGGCGCCTTTTTTCTTTTCGGAGAAGAACGGACCTTCCATTTGAATGCCCATGATCCGGGAACAGCCGGCAGGCTTTTCATCCCGAAGCTTTGCGCCGGTGGCAAAGGCTTTGGAAAGCGTTTCGTAGGGCAATGTCATAGAAGCCGGAGCAAAGGAAGTGATGCCGTTTTGGGCAAGGTATTTGGCCATTGCCACAAGACCCGCATAATCGCCGTCGGAAAAATCAAAACCGGAGTTTCCGTGGTTATGGACATCCACCAGGCCGGGAATTACATAAGCGCCCTGCAGGTCGATGCCCTCTTCTTCCGGGACTGTGGGAAGGACTTCCGTAAATCTGTCGTTCTCCACCCGGAAGCTGCCGTGGATAAACTTTCCGTTTGTAAAAATATAACCGTTTTTATAGAGCATGGTTTACCTCAATTCCGGCAGGCTGGCTGCCGCCACGGACTGACCCACCCGGCGAGTCTTCTCGTCGGGAAGCATTACGGTGACAGATTTCGCCAATTCCGGATATTCTTCTGCCAACACGGCATTGCACTTGGCAACCACCCGGTCGCCGCCCACACCGGAGGCAACACGGCCCAGCACCAGCAGATACTTCAGGCTATAGAACTGGGAATACAGCACCAAGGTGTGCGCCAAATATGTACCGATATCCTCAAAAATCTGCAGCGCACCGCTATGGCCCTCGTTGGCAAGGCCCTGGACCACCTTCAGCTTTTCCGCGGGGGTCAGATTGGGGTCAAGGTCAATACCGGCTCTGGGAGCCAGCTTAATAACCGCGTCCTGGGAAAAGTACTTGCAGCCCACGCCGAAGTCGGTGGACCACTCGTCCTGCATAGCTTTTTCGCTTACATCCACGGGAGCAAAGGCCAATTCATTGAACCAGCCCAAGAGTTTTCCGTCGGCATTTACATAGCCAACAGCCTCAGAAGTACCCATAGCCAGGCCCATCACGCAGCCCTGCTCCATACTCATAGCGCCGGCCAAAGCGGTCACATCGCCGTCGTTAGCCACCACGATGGGCACATCGCCGATTTCCTTGGCAGCCCGGTCAAAGACGGACTTCACCTCTTCCCGGCGAGAGCGGGGCACTTTAATAAACAAAGAGGAAACCATGGGGCTGTTGCCGATAAACACACCGGCAGAGGACACGCCAATGGCATCCACCCGGGGCATTTTGGAGGCGGCAGTCTTGAAAGATTCTACGATGCCGTCATACTGATACCGGGGGTCTGCCTGGGTCTTGGGATGCCAGACCACTTCCTCGGAATAGACAGGTACGCCGTCGATGACCGCAGATACCTTTCTATCTGAGCCGCCTGCGTCAAAGCCGATACGGCAGCCGTCCATATGGCCGCCGGCAGCTACCGCTGCCTCATTGGCCTCGGGGAAATCTTCCTCGGTCACAGACAGCACTTCAAAAGGACGCTCGTACACATCCTCCATAAACTGCACATCAAAAGCCCGCTCACCAGCGGGGGTGTAGGCCTTTTGGATTCGTTCAATAACAGCATTGTCGCCGTTTAAGTACACACGGAAACCGCCCACGCTCCACAAAAGGAATTTTACGGTGCGCTCAGCATAGCGGTAATTCGCCTCGGCATACTCCGGGCCACGGAGGAAAGTCTTGCGAACGGTAATTTTGCCGTCCTCACGTTCCACCGCCACCCAAAAGGGTACAGTGGCCTCATCCAAAAATGCCTTTCTCCACACGCCGAAGGGCACAAAGTCCGCATCCAGCTTGGGGAGATTTTTCACATGATAGGGAATGTTCAGGTATTGCATACTTGCCTCCAGTGTTATTTGTTATAACCGTTGGGGTTGTTCTTTTGCCAGTTCCAGGTGTCCCGGCACATATCGTCCAGGGTCTTTTCCGCCACCCAGCCCAGGCCCTCACGGCTCTTGGCGGGATCTGCATAGCAGGTAGCCAAGTCACCGGGGCGGCGGGGGGTAATCTCGTAAGGCACGGCAACGCCATTGACCTTCTCGAAAGACTTCACCATATCCAGCACGCTGTAACCGGTGCCGGTGCCTAAGTTGAACACTTCCGTGCCGGTATGCTCGGTTGCATATTTGATAGCCGCCACGTGACCCTTCGCCAAATCCACTACATGGATATAGTCACGGACACCGGTGCCGTCGTGGGTGTCATAGTCATTGCCGAACACACCCAGCTTCTCTCTGCGGCCCACCGCCACCTGGGAAATATAGGGCATCAGGTTGTTGGGCACGCCCTTGGGGTCTTCGCCGATCAGACCGCTGTGGTGGGCGCCGATGGGGTTAAAGTACCGCAGCAGCACCACGGACCACTCCTTATCCGCAAAGGCAATATCCCGCAGGATCTGCTCGCCCATATACTTGGTCCAGCCATAGGGGTTGGTGCAGCCGCCGGTTCGGGAATTCTCCCGCAGGGGCATTTCGTTGTCGCCGGTGTAGACGGTAGCGGAGGAAGAGAAGATGATTTTCTTCACATTGTATTTCGCCATCACCCGGGTCAGAGTCAAGGTGGAGCCAAGGTTGTTGGAGTAATATTTTTCAGGAATGGCCACGGACTCACCCACAGCCTTCATGCCGGCAAAATGAATGACACAGTCAATCTTATGCTCTGCAAAAACCTTGGAAAGGGCAGCTTCGTCGCACACATCCAGTTCATAGAACAAAGGCCGCTTGCCGGTGATGGTCTCCACCCGGTTCAGCACTTCGGGATTGGAATTAGCCAGGTTGTCAACGATGACCACCTCCATACCCAAATTGAGTAACTCTACACAGGTATGGCTGCCGATATAGCCCATACCGCCGGTAACTAAAATCTTCATTTTGTACTCTCCTTTACGATCGCATGCATGGTTTCCCACTTGCTTTCCATATCCGCCACCAGCTTGAACTGGGTTCTGGCCCGGTCAAGGTTTTGGCCTTCATAATGAGTGCGGAAATAGGTATCGCCGTTTAAGTAGTCGGCCAAAAAGCGAATGCCGCATTCCAGGGTCATCATCTTGGCGCCCATAGGCAGCATTTCCACTTCCAAATCGGTCAGGCTGCCGTTGCAACCCTCCAAAAAGCCCTCGGTGTAGGTACGGAACAGCTCCATATCGCACCACACTTTGTCCAAATTCTTCTCGTCTTCAGCTGCAGTGGATGCGCCGAAACGAATGGAATCGCCGTAGTCATACAAAGAGGAGCCGGGCATAATGGTGTCTAAGTCAATGACACACAGAGGGGTGCGGGTATCATAGTCGAAAAGAACATTGTTAAGCTTAGTATCGTTGTGGGTCACCCGCAAAGGAAGTTCTCCGCTTGCCAGCTTGTCCACGATCGCGCCGCCCTCACATTCCCGCGCCAGGGCGAATTCCAACTCCGCTTTGCAAAGTTCTGCCCGGTTTTCGTAGTTTTTCTCTATAGCTGCGTGAAGCTGAGCAAAACGGGCCCGGGTATTGTGGAAGTCCACAATGGCCTCGTGAAGGGTCTGGGCAGGAAATTCTGCCAGCTGGCCCTGGAAACGGCCAAAGGCCAGGCCGGAAAAGTAGAAATCCTTGGGGGTTTCCGCCTTCTGCATACAGACGGTGGAGGGCACAAAATCGTACATTCTCCAGTACTCACCCTCTGCATCCTTATAGAAGGTCTTGCCGTCGGTAGTCAGCACCAAATGCATAGAGGCCCGGGGGTCATCACTGTGCTCTGCCAGGAACGCAGTGGTAGCAGCGATGTTCTCCATCAGCTCCTCAGGCTTGGTAAAAATATTCTTGTTGATTTTCTGCAAGATATAGACAAAACCGGAGTCGCAAGTCACCATATAGGTTTCGTTGATATGGCCGCATCCGTAGCGGGAATACTGGGCAGGTGCGCCCTTTACCGCAAATTGAGAAATCAGTTCGTTCATATAGGTTCTCCTAACCATAATTTTGGTATTTTAATAGTAACTCTTTTAACCTGTAATTGCAAGGGATTCTCCCGCTGTGAAAACAAAATGATAAATTTCTTATAAAATTTGTAAAAATTCTTGCATTTTCAAATAAGATATGATAAATTAGCAAAAAAGGAGGTGAAGACAGTGCAAATACGCAATCTCTCCCGCAAGGACCTTTTACACTGCGGTGAGATCCTCCCCCAATGCCCCGAAGGGGAATTCCCGGTCAAGACCCGGCTGGAAATTATTGCCGCACCGGAGATCCCACGCTATGAGGCTGAGGGGCCGGTGATCTTAGACTACGTTTCCGGCATGTCGCTGCTTGTGATCCACCGGGAGGAAAACGCGGATATTTTCTACCTGGACCGGGTGGTTTCCCTGCAGCCAGGCACCAATTTCTCTCTGATGCCTATGGATGACAGCTGCTGTGTGGATGTGCTGTCTTCACAGGAGCCCCGGATCGTCGGACAGGTTTCCGTTTCGGATTTGGAAAACCAAAGCAAGGATCTGCAATTTGAACGGATCTACACCTTTTTGTACCAGGAATGCACCCAGGATTTCTACTTCCGGGGTGAAAGCCACAAGCCCTACGAGCTGACCTATGTGGATCGGGGCAAGCTGCACAATTTAGTCCGCGGCCAGGACATCGTGCTGGGCCAGCAGGATTTTATGATCTTCGACAGCAACGACTGGCATACCCAGTACGCAGACCAGCCGGTAAGCTTCCTCACCGTTTCCTTTTGGGCCGGGGAAGGCAGCCTTTCCGCTATCACCAACAAGCGCATCCCTATGCGCACCCAATTCAAGAGTATTTTCAAAAAAATGCTCACCCAAAGCGAAGAGGATGCCTACAGCAAGGAATATATGGAATCGCTGATGAAGATCCTCCTCATTGAATTGCTGCAGGACACCCCCACAGAATCCGCGCCCCAGTACCCCACCGCCAGCCACTGGGAAAACGAGATCGTGGATCGGGCTATGCAGCTGATCTCCCAAAACCTACACCGGAGACTTTCTCTGGAAGAATTGGCGGAGCTGGTTCATGTAAGTGTTCCTTATTTATACAAGCTGTTCCAGGTGCATCTTGGCACCTCCCCGGGCAAGTACATCGCCAAGATCCGCATTGAAGAATGCAAGATCCTCCTGCGGGAGGGACAGTTGAGTATGGGACAGATTGCTGCCCGCATGGGCTTTTCCAGTCAGCAGCAGTTTTCCCGGCAATTCAGTGCCATCTGCGGCATCTCCCCCACCCAATATCTCCGTTCTCTTCGTTAAAATATTTGTAGGGGAGGGATAGTATCCCTCCCGCAAGTAATTGTCTTTATAACCGCGGGAGGCATAATATGCCTCCCCTACTAACGTTTTCTCAAAAATACCCCGGTGTGCATTTTGCGTTGCACACCGGGGTAACTTTTTACATACCGCAGATTTTTGTCATAACCGCAAACAGGCAGGGCAGCACGGCCAACGCCAGCACATAGGAGATAAAGCACAGCTTGGCATTGTCACCGGCCTCTTTTTCAAAGCCGTTGCTTTCGGGATAAACCACCAGATTCAGTCCCAAAGGCAGGCAAGAGAAGATAAGAGGCCAGAACAGCAAATTCCCCCGCAGACCGCACAGGTACATCACCGCGCCAAAGGCTACGGGAATGCCGATCATGCGAATCGCGGTCAAATAATAGGGCCGGAAGCCGGAGAACAGCTTTTTTAAGGGGAGTTTACCCAGCATAAAACCGGCCAGCAGCATAGAGCAGGGACTCATGCAAGCACTGGCGCCGGAAAGGGCGCTCTCCAACACCGAGGGCAATTTGATTCCCGTGAGACCCAGGGCAATACCGATCACCAAAGATGCGATCAGCGGGGTCTTCAGCAGGCGGAGAATATCGAATTTTTTCTCTTTTTGGAACAGCACATAGCCATAGGAGCTGCACAGGATGCTCATAGGAATGGCAAAGACCATAAACTCACCCAGCATTGCTGTGCCGAACACGCCCTCGATCACTGGGTAGCCAAAGTAGCCATAATTCGGGAAGGTAAACGCATAGGTAAGAGAGCTTTTATCCATAGGGGATTTGCCAAGCGCCTTGCCCAAAACAAGGCCTGCCACAATGGCCACTGCTGCAAAAGCAAGTCCAAAGCCGAACAGCGTTATGTTCTCTTCCAGCTTTTCAATACGCACATTCCTACTTAAATTCAAAATACTGTAGGCTGGAGAAAACACCATCACGCACAGCAGTGACAGAACCTTAGCGGCTTCTTTCGGCAGCTTATGCCAATGACGGAGAATGTAGCCTACACTGATAAAAATCAGCAGCATACCCACCTTGCTAAGGCTCAAATTAAATACTTCCAGCATAAAAGCACCTCGTGTTTCGCAAAATCTTCAACATCATACCACAAAGCTGCAGATTTTTCAACAGTTTTCTTGCATTTCTACGCCGCCCTGGGGTCGCACAGAGAGAATATGGCAAGCGCCCTTTCCCAGGGCATTTTCCATCTTTTCCCAGAAGTCCTCCACCATATCCGCAGGCACGAAGGCCTGCACCGTTCCGGCAAAGCCGCCGCCGTGGACACGGTATGCGCCCCGGCCCTGCAAATACTTTTCACAAAGAGCCAGCGCCACAGCCACAGCCTGGTTTTCGGTAGCGCCGGTGGTCAGAACATTTTGCAGGTACACCCAGGAGGAACGGCCGCTTTCTTTCACCAACTGCAAAAATGCTTCAAAATCGCCATTCTGCAGAGCAGCCTTTTGTTTTGCCACCCGGCGGTTTTCCTCAAAGATATGTACACACCGCAGTACCGCCCGGTCGCCGCAGGTTTCCCGCAAGGCAGGAAGGTTTACATAAAATTCTTCCTCTGACACTTCCCGCAGCACTTCCTTGCCGAAATACCGGCACACCGCCTGCATTTCACGGGGGATCGCGGCATATTCATCGGTGAGATCTGCATGGTCCGCGCCGGAATCGATGATGCACAGGGCATAGCCGGTTTCGGCAAAATCAAAATCCAGCGGCGTAATAACAGGATCTTCCTTATCCTTAAAATCAATATGCACCATACCGCCCACTGCCGAGGCCATTTGATCCATTAGACCGGAGGGCTTGCCGAAAAACACATTTTCCGCATACTGTCCGATTTGGGCAACCTCGGGCTGGGTTGCTTTGCCATCAAAAAACAGGTGGTTGATGACCGTGCCCACCAGCACCTCAAAAGCCGCTGAGGAGCTAAGGCCCGAGCCGGGCAGAACAGAAGATTCCACATAGGCATCGAAGCCACCCACCTTGCAGCCCAACTGAACAAACCGCGCCGCCACGCCCCGGATAAGGGCCGCGGTGGTGTTTTTTTCTGCCTCCACCGGGGACAGGTCAGTTAACATAATTTCCGCCAGAGGATAGCCCTTGGATTGAATTCGAATGCAGTCGCTGCCGTTAGGCTTCACTGCCGCCCGGGTATGCAGATCCACCGCTGCCGCCAAAACGCAGCCCCGCTGGTGGTCTGTATGGTTGCCGGAGATCTCCGTCCGTCCGGGGGCAGAAAAGTACCGCACCGGTGTACTGCCAAAGGCTTCCAAAAAGCCTTTATCCAGCCCTGTCTTTTCCGCAAGGCTCAATGGTAATACATTTTTCATTCTTCTACCTCCACAAACTGTTGCTTGATATAGTGAATCAATTGGTCCGCGCCTGCAGACAGATTGTTCTTGGACCAGGTCAGACCCAGGGTTCTTTTCACACCGGGTTCCAGGCCCAAGGTGCGAACTCCCGTCTCACCCTTTACGGACAATTGCGGCAAAATCGTAAATCCAAGGCCCTCCCGCACCATAGAAATGGGAGAGGTATCGTCATCGGAGGACACCTCCAGCACATTGAAAATTCTGCCCCGGCACAGGTTCTTGACCGCTGAATCATTGGGCAAAATAAAGGGTATTTCGGCAAGCTCGTTCAGCTCGACCGTTTCCCGGTCTTCCAGGCAATCCTCCCGAACCACCGCCACATAGGCATCTTCCATAAGGGGCATCCAGCACTGGCCCTCCACGGTGTCATTCTCCGCAAACACCATATCCAGCTTCTCCACCAGTTCCGGTGTAAATTGGTTGGCCACGGTCACAGAGATTCCCACCTGGGGATAGATCTTGTTAAATTCCTTCACGATCTTCGGCAGTACATATTTGGAAATACTGGCATAGGTGCCGATATGTATGACCTTGCGGGTGAGCTTTTCCGCAGCGGTATAGATTGCATATTCCGTTTCCACCGCCCTGCGGAACAATGGCAGCAGCTGCTCTCCCGCCTCAGTTAGGCTGATACCTGCCGGAGAGCGTTTCAGCAGGGGCAGGCCCAAATCCTGCTCCAGGCTGCGGAGCATATGGGAGAGGGCTGACGGCGCATAATCCAGCTCCTGGGCTGCCTTGGAAAGACTTCCCAGCTCCACCGCTCTGAGAAAGGTTTTGATCTTAAAAACATCCATATTCCCTTCACCTGTGTTGTGAATTTTTTTAACAGCCCTTATTATAATCCTGCTCTTCCCGAATGTCAATCACTATGATACAATCCCTCTGCAAAAGAGGTGCAAAGAATGGGCAAAAAAATTTATTACATAGGTATTCTATTTGTGGTGCTGGTGTGGGGTACTTACCCGGTTTTTACCAAGCACCTGCTGACACTTTATACCCCTTCCCTGTGGGATACTGCGGCAAGTCTGATTTCTGTGACCTGCCTGCTGATCGCCAACCGCAGAAAGCTGAAGTGGCTGGACTTGAAGCATTTTAAGGTGGCGCTGCCCACAGGTCTGTTCTTTTCTGCCGCCGGTCTGACCCAAAAATTCGGTCTGACTATGACCACCCCGGCAATGTGCGCTTTCCTGGAAAATCTGACCTGCGTTTGTGTTCCCGTGCTGATGCTGCTCTTTGCAAAGCAAAAAATCACACTTCCCAAAATCTTTTCCGCGTTGCTGTGCCTTGGCGGTGTGTTCATCCTGTGCGGCGGCGATCTGTCGGTCGGCTTTGGCCCGGGTATGATCTTATGCGCCCTGGCAGGCGTGTTTTACGCGGTGAATATCGCCGGCACCGGCGCTTTTGCCAAGCGACTGGACACCGGACTTTATCTGCTGATACAGTTTGCGGTCCAATTCGTAGTCTCTGCAAGCTATTCGTTGCTGTTTGTAGATGACCCCAAATTCTCCTTTGCACCCTTGCACTTAGGCGCGTTGGTGGGCATCGTGCTGCTGTCCACCGTGCTGTGCTGGATCATCCGCACTGCCTGCCTAAAAAAGCTGGACCCCTCTTTTATCGCGGTGGCCATGCCCTTTTCCTCGGTGGTCACCGGTGTGATCTCCATACTGGCCGGCTCTGACACCTTATCCTTTGCCTTGGTTGGGGGTGCAGTTCTCATATCTGCCGCCATAATGGTCTCCGGCCTTGCCGACAGCAAGCAGAAATAAAACTTTTGTTTTCAAGGCTTTCCCCCAAAGAGAAGGCTATTCTTCATTTTCTTCCGGTAGTGATACCATAGATACAGCGTACAGCCCACCCAGGCGGTGGGTTCTGCAAGTAGAATGCCCATCTCATAGCCGGTCAGCGCTACGGCAGCGGCCACGCAGATCCGCAGGATCAACTCCACCACGCCGGAAAGCATAGGCTGCACTGTATCGCCCAAGCCCTGCAGGGCAAACATCAAAAGGTACAAAATGTAAAGTATTGACAAGCCTGCGGCCATCACGCAAAGATACCGGTAAGCAATGCTGCCGGCCTGGGCAGCCTCCAGTGGGTTTTCCGCAGAGATAAATAACATTGTAATAGGCCGTCCGAAAACAAACATCAAAAGGGTAATGACCACCGAAGTGGAAAGGGCAAGCACCGTTGCGCTTTTCATACCGCTGTGAATGCGGTCAATTCTTCCTGCGCCGTAGTTTTGTCCCACATAGGTGTTGATGGCAAAGCCGTAGGACAAAGCGGCGATCTCCAGCAGACCGTAGAGCTTATTGGATGCGGTGAAGCCGGCAATGAAGGTAGTGCCGCAGGTATTCACCACCGCCATCACCACCATACCGCCGGCGGCAACGGCAATGTTCTTGGCTGCTGCCGGCGTGCCGATGCGCAGCAAATTTCCCAGGGATTGGCGGTCAGGGGACAATTCCTGCTTTCCAAAGCGCAGCTGGGGGGTGCGGAGGATTTTGATCACACAAATGATGCCGGAGATCACCTGGGCAAACACTGTGGCGGCTGCTGCGCCGGCAATGCCCCATCCCAGACCGTACACGGCAAGCAGGTCCAAGCCGATGTTGGTAACAGATGCGGCGGTCATTGCCAAAAGCGGTGTTTTGCTGTCGCCCACAGCACGGAGCATTGCGGAACAGTAATTGAAGAAGAACACCACGGGCAGGCCGCTAAACAATATGCGCACATAAAGCCCGGACATGGGGGATAGCTCCTCCGGCACCTGCAAAAGCTGCAAAAACAGGGGAACTCCCAAAAGGCCAAGCAAGGTACAAAGGATCGCCAGTCCTGCGGTTGCCAAAGCCGATTGCCCCATAAACCGGTGCAGGCTCTTTTCATCATTTGCGCCGAAGGCCTGGGCGATCCGCACACTAAAGCCCTGGGTGAAGCCTTGGGCAATGCCCAACATCAGCCAGTTCAGCCAATCTACGCAGCCCAAAGCTGCCAGCGCATCCATACCCACGCCACGGCCTACAATGGCGGTATCCACCACCGTGTAAAGCTGCTGGAACACATTGCCCAGCATCAGCGGCAGAGAAAACCGCAGCAGCAATTTCCAGGGAGTGCCCTGGGTCATATTCAGTGTTTTGCCCATGACAATCCCTCCCGGCAAATTTCTGTGGCTATCATAGCACAGCAACGAAAAAAAGCAATAAGTTTTTGTTGCTTTATGGAAAAAAAAGCGTATAATGGAGGGAAATGGATTAATAAGGAGCGTTCGCATGAATACGCTGCAAAATTTACACCAACACTGCACCTTCTGCGATGGAAAGGACACCCCCGAAGAGGTGGTTTTGGAGGCCATAGCCAAGGGCTTTGGCGGCATCGGCTTTTCCAGTCACTGCTATATGCCCATCGTGCAGTATTCTATGACCGCTGAGAACACCCCGGAGTACTGCAAAGAGATCAATCGGCTGAAGGAGGTCTATCAAGACCGGATCGATGTGTTTCTGGGTCTTGAGTATGACCACTGCTGTCCTTTGGAGCCTGTGGGCTATGACTACCTCATTGGCTCTCTGCACAATCTGTATATCGACGGAGAATACCGCAATTTTGACGGCATTCCCGAAAAGCATAAGGCTATGGTGGATGTCTACTTTGGCGGCGACGGCTTAGCCTTTGCCAAGGAGTACTACCGCCAGCTTGCCAAACTCCCGGACAAAGCCCCCATCGACATTATCGGCCACTATGACCTGATCACCCGCTATCAGGACACCCAGCCCCTGTTCGATTGGAATGACAAAGCCTACCGCAATGCCGCCATCGAGGCCGCTGAGGCCTTGGCCGGACGGGTACCTTTGTTTGAACTGAACTGCGGCGCGGTGATCCGCGGCACCCGTACCACCCCCTACCCCCAGGATTTCATCATTAAGGAGCTGAAACGACTGGGCTTTGGCGTGGTCATCACCACCGACTGCCACCAAAAGCACTTGATGGATGCCTGGATGGAGGAGGGCAAGGAGTTTCTTAGAAATTGCGGCTATGAAGAGCGCCACATCCTCACCAAAGAGGGCTTCATCCCCGTCCCCCTGTAAAATATTTTATAACCCCGTCGAAAGGCAACACTCCGTTAGGAAATATTGCTTTTGAACCGTCCCTTTTTCACCTAACTTCACGAACAATTCCCGAAATGCACCAGCATTCCGGGAATTTTGTTGTTTGTTGACCCCAAAAAGTTATTTTGGGTGCAATATGGCGCAAATTTGCATCTTTTCAGGTTCTGAGTACGAAGTGCGAAGAAGTGTCTTTACCGTTTCTTTCTACAGAATCGCCTTTGGCGGCAGGATTTACGGATTCCCACGGCACTCCGTGCCTCGGAATGACGGGACTGGGAAGGCTTTCACTTTTTTGTAGAAAATCTGATTCTGATATGTTATACTGAACAAAAAGGGGGGTGGGTATATGCTACCGCAGGAATTTTTGGACAGAGTAAAAAATCAGCTGGGAGAAGAATACCCGGCATTTTTGGAAAGCTTGGAGCGGCCCCGGGCGGTGGCTTTGCGGTTTAACCCCTTAAAAGGCGATGCGCCGGTGATGCCCTTTGTGGGTGAAAGCGTACCCTGGGAAGCACAGGGCTTTTATTATGACCCGGAAGCCCGGCCCGGTCTGCACCCCTATCATGAGGCAGGCGTATACTATCTGCAGGAGGCCAGCGCCATGTCGGCGGTTGCCCTGTTAGACCCCCAACCGGGGGAGCGGGTCTGCGACCTGTGCGCCGCCCCCGGTGGCAAGACCACCCAAATCGCCGGCAAAATGGCAGGCGAAGGTTTCTTGCTTTGCAACGAAATTAACCCCAAGCGGGCGAAAATCCTCAGCCGCAACATAGAAAGAATGGGCGTTGCCAACGCACTGGTTACAAACGAGCATCCCGCCCGGCTGGCAGAAAAATACCCGGGCTTTTTTGACCGGGTTCTCATCGATGCCCCCTGCTCCGGTGAGGGTATGTTCCGCAAGGAGGAGGCGGCTGTCACCGATTGGAGCCAGGAAACGGTGGAAATGTGCGCCCGGCGACAAGGAGAGATCCTCCAATCCGGCGCAGAACTGGTTTCCCCCGGGGGACGGCTGGTGTACTCCACCTGCACCTTTGCCCCGGAGGAAAACGAGCAGGCTATTGAGAATTTCCTCCAAAACCACCCGGAATTTACCTTGGAAGATGTAGACGCCCCCTGGTTTACCAAGGTAAATACAGGAATGTTCCGGCTTTGGCCGCATAAACTGTTGGGAGAAGGGCATTTTGTGGCTGTTCTCCGGAAAACAGACGGCGAGGAAACAGACATTCCTGCGGAAAAGGGCGAAAAGCTCCCCAAGGAGTGGAACGCTTTTGCCAAGGACTTGGGGATCTCTCTGCCTAACGGCAAAGCCATCGTCTTTGGTCAGAGTTTGTTCTGGGCCCGGTCAGAAATGCCGGCGATCAAGGGCGTAAAGGTTCTGCGCCCGGGCCTTGAATTAGGCGAATTAAAAAAGGACCGGTTTGAGCCGGCCCACGCACTGGCCCTGTGGCTGAAAGATGCGGAAAGCTCCATCTCTTTAGACCCGGAAAGCCCCCAAATGGCAGCCTATATGCGGGGTGAGACCCTCCCCTGTGAAAGCCGTGGCTGGACCTTGGTAAAAGCCGGAAATTTTGCCATCGGTTGGGGCAAAGCAGACGGAAAAGTGCTGAAAAATCACTATCCCAAGGGTTTACGCCGATAAAATGGCCGAAATTTTTGCTTTACATAATAACGAAACTGTGTTATACTGACATCGTATGAAATTGATTGTTGCAAGGAGTGAAACCCTTGGCGAAATACGTCATTAACGGTGGCCGCCGGCTGGAAGGCACGGTAACCATCAGCGGCGGTAAAAATGCTGCCGTAGCGATCCTACCGGCAGCCTTGCTGGTTTCCGGCAAATGCCGGGTTGAAAATGTTCCGGACATCTCCGATGTGCGGACGCTTCTTGATATTTTGGCGGACCTGGGCGCTGAGATCACTTACGAAGAGCCCAGCACCGTGATTTTGGACTGCACCAATGTGCAAAGCACCCACCCCAATCCGGAACTGGTGCGGAAGATGCGGGCCAGCTACTATTTGATGGGCGCGCTCCTCAGCCGTTTCCATGAGGCAAGCGTGGCTCTGCCCGGCGGCTGTAACTTTGCAGCCCGTCCCATCGACCAGCACATCAAAGGCTTCCGGGCCCTGGGCGCAAAGGTCCAGCAGACCGAGGACTATGTCCATCTGAAGCCCGGTCCCAACGATCTGAAGGGCGGTCGGGTGAGCTTGGATGTGGTCAGCGTGGGCGCAACTGTCAATATTATGTTGGCTGCCTGTCTGCTTCCCGGCAGAACCATCATTGAGAATGCCGCCAAAGAGCCCCATATCGTGGACTTAGCCAACTTCCTTAACACCATGGGCGCCCATATCTCCGGCGCCGGTACAGATACGGTGAAGATCACCGGCGTAGAAAAGTTGGAGGGCGGTACTTATGCCATCATCCCCGACCAGATCGAAGCCGGTACATATTTGGCCGCTGTTGCCGCCACCGGCGGTAATGTGCTGGTGCAGAACGTGATCCCCAAGCATATGGAATGCGTCACCTCCAAGTTGGAGGAGATGGGTGTCACCTGCATCCACTATGACGATTCCATCCGGGTTATGTCCGACGGACGGCTGAGTGCCACCAATGTGAAGACTCGTCCCTACCCCGGCTTCCCCACGGATATGCAGGCTCAGATCTGTGTGTGTATGAGCATTGCCAAGGGCGTAAGCAATCTCACCGAAAATGTGTATGAGACCCGCTTCTTTGGCTACTGCACAGAACTGGCTATGATGGGCGCAGATATCCTCATCAGTGGCAAGACCGCCATTATCAGCGGCCGGGAAAAGCTAACCGGAGCAGTTGTGAGAGCCCATGACCTGCGTGCAGGCGCAGCGCTGGTCATTGCCGGCCTGGTTGCCGAGGGGGCAACTGTCATCAAAAACATCAGTTATGTGGAACGTGGCTACGAACACCTGGCAGAGAAGATGACCTCCTTAGGTGCAAGCATCCAGCGCATTGAAGATTAAAATTTTATCCCGGTATCTTGCGATACCGGGATATTTAACATCTTTACTAAGCCAAAACACTATTCCAACCTCCTGGCGATGCGCTGGGAGGGGTACATAGGGGAGGGGCGGTTCGCAAGCGGGAGTTGCGGCTCAGCCTTTCCTGTTGCGGTACCCAAAATTTCTTGTTCGCTATCCGCTCACAAAATTTTGACCGCTGCCACTCGCTCAAGTCGCTTTATCCGCCACTGGCGGCGCTCCTATCGCTCCCCCTATGGCGCATTCTTTGGTTACTTTCTTTGGCGAAACAAGAAAGTAACCCGCCGGAGGCATTGTTCCTCATAATAACGTTCTTCTTAATTCCTCAGAGGATTTGGAAGATAAATAGGCCGGCGGAATGTCCAGAATAGTCTTTGCGCCGAATTTTTCTTCTGCTGCCAGGCGCCACACCGCCCGGGCGCAGGCAACCAACACACTGCCGGTAAAGGCCGGGTTGGACTCCAGCTCCAAGGCATACTCGATCCGCTGGTTACTTTCGTCACCGGTTGCGCCGGTGCGGATCACAAAGCCGCCGTGGGGCATACCGCTGTGGTTTGCCAGTAATTCTTCCTGGGAAATAAAATGTACGATGGTGTCGTAGTCAGCAAAATAAGCGGGCATTTCCTTGATTTCCTTCTCAATACGAGCCAAATCCTCACCGGGCTTTGCCACCACAAAACACTCTCTTAAATGCTTTTCCCGGGTGGTCAAGTCCGGATTTTCTCCGGAACGCACCCGCTTTAAGGCTTCCTCCAAAGGAATGGTGTACTGCCGGGCGTCCCGGACACCTGCAATGCGGCGAATGGCATCGGAGTGGCCCTGGCTGATGCCTTTGCCCCAGAATGTATAAGTCTGCCCCTGGGGCAAAACGCATTCTCCCAGCAGCCGCTGGAGGCTGAAGCACCCCGGATCCCAGCCGGCGCTGATCAGTGCTGTGTGGGAGCTTTCCTTAGCGGCGGCATCACAGGCCGCAAAATGCTCCGGAATGCGGCTGTGATTGTCAAAGCTGTCCACGATATGGAAGTGCTTGGCCCAGGCGGGACTTTGCTCCGGCAGGTCCGTCGCGCTGCCGCCGCAGAGGATCAGCACATCGATGTCATTTTTCTTTTCCAAAAGGGTATCCACAGAATATACGCTGCCACCCTCTGTTGCAACCGTGGCAGGATTGCGGCGGGTAAAAATGCCCGCAAGCACCATATCCGGGTTTTGGCCGATTGCCAGTTCTACACCACGGCCCAAATTGCCGTAGCCCAAAATACCAATACGAATCATAGTTCTCTCCTTAGAAAAGAGGTGTGGACAGGTATCTGTCCCCGGTGTCCGGCAGTAAAACCACCACGGTCTTGCCGGGATTTTCCTTTGCCACTTCCAAAGCGGCGTGCAGCGCCGCACCGGAGGAAATGCCCACCAAAACGCCCTCTGTCCTGCCAAGCAAACGAGCTGCTTCATAGGCCTGCTCCTCGGTGACGGGCATAACCTTGTCGTAAATCTTGGTGTTCAGCACCTTGGGAACAAAGTTTGCGCCGATGCCCTGCAGGCCGTGAGGGCCGGCCTGTCCGCCGGACAGCAGGGGCGATGCAGCCGGCTCTACCGCAATCACCTGCACTGCAGGATTTTTCTCTTTCAAGAATTCTCCTGTGCCGGTGATCGTGCCGCCGGTACCCACACCGGCTACAAAGAAGTCTACGCTCTCCTCGGTATCTTTCCAAATCTCCGGGCCGGTGGTCTTATAGTGGGCTTTTGCATTTGCCGGATTGCCAAATTGGTCGGGAATAAAGCTGTTTGGCAATTCCTTTGCCAGTTCTTCCGCCTTGGCGATCGCACCGGACATGCCCAGCTTGCCGGGCGTCAGCACCAGCTCTGCGCCGTAGGCGGTCATCAGCTTCTGCCGCTCGATGCTCATGGAGTCGGGCATGACAATGATCGTCCGGTAGCCCCGGGTGGCCGCCACGGAGGCAAGGCCGATGCCCGTATTGCCGGAGGTGGGCTCGATAATCACAGAGCCGGGCTTCAGCAGACCCTTTTCCTCCGCATCTTCGATCATAGAAAGGGCAACCCGGTCCTTGGCAGACCCGGCAGGGTTAAAATATTCCAATTTCGCCAGCACCTTGGCAGAAAGCCCCAGCTTTTTCTGAATCCCCGTCAGCTCCAACAGGGGGGTGTTGCCCACCAGCTGGCTGGCAGATGTATAAACAGCCATAGAAAATCCTCCGTTCATCTTTCTTAAATTATACCCTTAGGGAACTTTTCTTGTCAATAGGAACATTGACAACCACCCCCGGGCTATGGTATAAAGATATGGAAAAAGGGGGATTTTTTGTATGCATACCTATGAAGAGAAAATCGAATCCGTAGTGGATGCCATTTTGCAGGACTACAAGGGCGATCGGGATATCGATAAAATCGAGCAACTCCGTCAGCCGGACAAGGATGTGGTCATTGACATCATTGAAAAGCTTCGCAGAATCGTGTTCCCCGGCTATTTTAAGGATAAAAATTACCGCACCTACAACGCAAAGCACAACCTCTCCATGCTCATTGAGGATGTGATGTACAACTTAAACAGACAGATGGCTTTGGTGTTTGCCGACTACGGCGAGGACATGGAAACCGCTGAAGCCCACGCCCAGGAGGTTTGTCTGGAGTTTTTCCGGAGAATTCCCCAGATCCGGGCCATGGTGCAGACCGACCTGCAGGCCTCCTATGACGGCGACCCGGCCGCCACCGGCATGGCGGAGATCATTTTCGCCTACCCCGGCCTGTTTGCCATCACTGTATATCGCTTGGCGCACGAATTGTATCTTCTGAAAGTGCCTATGCTGCCCCGGATCATGACCGAACACGCCCACAGCGTCACCGGTATCGATATCCACCCCGGCGCTACCGTGGGCAAATACTTCTTTATTGACCACGGCACAGGCATCGTTATCGGCGAGACCACCGTCATCGGCGACAATGTGAAGATCTACCAGGGCGTGACCTTAGGCGCGCTGTCCACCCGGGGCGGTCAAAGCCTGCGGGGCAAGCGCCGCCACCCCACCATCGAGGACAATGTCACCATCTATGCCGGTACTTCCGTGCTGGGCGGCGAGACGGTCATCGGCCAGGGCTCGGTCATTGGCGCAAACGCCTTTATCACAAAGTCCGTTGCCCCCTGCACCACCGTCACCACCAAGACCCAGGAGCTGCAAATGAAGACCCGGGAAGGCTGCACCGATTGCCGCAAGGTATTTTGGTGCGAGGGCGAAAACTAAAAACAAAAAAGCACTGCGTAAGCCTTAGGGGTTATTGTTACTTCGAACGCAAATATATTCCCCTCGTTCCCCCGCCGGAGATTCATTGCATTTTCTGCTAAAGCAGAAAATAATTGTTTCGCTCCGTCGAGCCGTCGCGAGCAACAGTCCCCCGGACTGTTGCATATAGTCTTTCGAATCTCCGTCTTGTTCAAAAGAAATAGAGCGGAATACGAATTCCTTGCTGTAATCCGCCGTCAATTTCCTTCAAAGTCATTGTGCGACGGTCACCTGAATAGTTGAAGGTCAATACCACTTTATCGTCATAGACAAACACAGAGTTTATAAAAGTCTTAATCAGCCGCTTCTGGCACGCTATATCGCTATAATCCATATCTGCAAACTGCTTCAGGAAGAACACAATATGCTCTTTTTTAAGACCCATATCTTCCTTCAGCTTTGCCGCAGCAAGGGCGGCCTTTAGGTCAGTCTTTTGTGCTTCCAGTTCGTTCATACGGTCCTTGGTGCTTTCATTAAAAATGCCGGCCTCAATGGCGCGGAGTAAATTGGAAATAGCCTTTTCTGTTTCTTCCAACGCTTTCTGCAAGGACTTGGTATAGCTGGTATCCGTGTTCTGTGCCAGGTAATACTGATAGGTGTTTTCTGCAATATACTCCAACAGTGCTTCATCTTGTACCAGCTTGATTACATATTCAAGCACCAAATTTTCAATCCAGGCTTGTCGAACAGCCTTCTTTGTACACTGCTTTTTCTTCTGCAGGGTACACATATAGTAGTGATATCGCGCTTTGGTTTTGCTTGTGCCACAAACACCGACCATCATAGTTCCGCACTTGCCACAAAACAGTTTTTCCGTCAACAGATAATCTACCTTTGCTTTTTTGTGGGCAGCTGCAGCTTGATTGTATTTCAGCAGTTCCTGCACTTTGTTGAATGTTTCTACATCTACAATGGGCGGAACTGCATTTTCAATGCAGACTTCACCGTTGTATTCGTAGGTGCCGATGTACTTCTTGTTCTTCATCATCCGGTGCAGGCTGTTCTTGGTAAAGAGATTTCCCTTTTTCGTGCGAAGACCGCGGGCGTTCAACTCTCTTACGATTTCGATAATCGTTTTGCCCTGTGCGTACATATCAAAGATCAGTCTGACGGTAGGTGCGTGCTGCGGGTCAATCACATACTTTTTGTTCTCGTCAACTGTATAGCCCAGAAGATGGGTGCCGCCGGTACTCTGTGCCTTTTGGGCACACATACGCAAGCCTCTGCGGACATTTTGGGAAAGCTGTTCGGAGTAATAGGCTGCCATACCTTCGATGACAGCTTCCAAAATGATTCCTTCGGGAGTGTCCGGGATGGCCTCGGCCACATAGTAGATTTTAACACCGTTTTTCTTCAGGTGATATTTGTTGAGGGCGATCTCCTCTTTGTTTCGTCCAATTCGGTCCGTCTTCCAGACAATCAGCGCATCAAACGCATGCTTAGCTGCGTCAGACAGCATAAGCTGAAACTGTTCTCTGTTGTCGTTTCGCCCGGTTTGCGCGCGATCTGCATAGACTTTAACGATAGTCAATCCGTGAGCGGCGGCAAAGCGTTCCGCTTCCGCAACCTGACCCTCAATGGACTGTTCACCCTGTCTATGACTGGAAAAACGGGCATAAACAACAGCGTTCACTTTTTTACCTCCTCCAACAGTTCCAGCTTCAGCGCGAATCTGGCCATATTCCGATCCCGGAGATCTGCTTTGTCATAAGCGCGAGCGACCTCGTAGGCCTCTGCCGATACTTCGGGTGGGGTATATTCTTCCTCGTCCAACCATACAGCCAGCGGAACATTCAAAGTCTCGGACAACTGCAATGCCAGATCCAGAGGGGCAACTTTCATCTCACGAGTAATGATCGTTCGCACCTGCCGATCCGTCAAACCGGTTACCCGTACAGTTTCGGGAATATTCAAACCACGTTCGTCGGTTACATCCATAAAGATCTTATAAAAAGGCTTCTTCTTTTTCTTTCGCGTCCAAAAAGTCTTTGTAATTGCCTCTGCCTCGGTGTCACCCAGCAGATAATCCACCGGTTTTTCCAGCGCCTTGGCATACTTGCGTACCAACTCAATCCTGGGGGATCGCTGGTTTAATTCATAACAGCTGATCATTTGCTTGGTTGTCCCCAGCTTTTTTGCAAGGTCACTTTGTGACCAACCCTTTTCATCCCGTATTTCGCGCAGTCGCTCACCAAAAGTGGTGTAGTGCACTTCTTCAACCGGCATATTTTCAAAGGTCTGCTTTTCTTCTTCCATACTCATTTTCAGCTCCTTTTGTATGTGGTACTCACATCATAGCACATCAAATCAGGTTTTGCAATAGTTTTTGTGGACTTTGTAGAAAATAATTATAAAGTCATTAAAATGCTTGACAGTTAAGGGCGCGGAACATATAATTAAGGCGTAACCAAGCACAGAAGGTTGCGGCAAGTATAAACAAAACGCAAAGAATCAGTATGGAGGTGATGTCCATTGAAGGTGTCGTGCGGGTCATACCCACTTTAATCCCCAATATGGAGAAGCAGTTATTATGCGCCACTTTCTTAGAGGCAGTTATCCGATTCTATGAAGATCCGGAGAATATGCGTTCCTTTGAACGGTGGCGTAATGAGAAAGGAGGAAGTGCAAATGGACCAGAGAGAAGCTGATATGCTGCGTGAGAAGTACCCCAATCATATCCCGCTGGAAGTGGCATCCAAGTACCTGGGCGTGTCACCCCGGCAGCTGTCCAAGCTCATAGCTGATGGCAGAGAGCCCTACGCATCCATCGGTGCCAACATTGGCACCCGTCAGAACTATGCCCGGATTTATACCGAGCGGATGATCTCTTATTTGTCCGGCAATTTGGCTGGCGTATAAAGAAGGAGTGAGTGCTTTCCTGTGTCGATAGAGAGAAAGTATATCAGGTGATATGGACAGGCTGTGCCCGGTCGTATCACCTAATTTTTATATACTTAAGGAGGAACACCATGAAACTGAAAGAAAACCAATTGAATCTGATCCGGCATTTGATCCGATTTAACCTTATGGCGTATGAGGACTGTTTAAAGCTGCTGGATACTAACGATAGCGGAGATCGGACGGCCTTATCCTATGCTTTTCGCCCTTTAACGAAGAATAGGTATTTATCGAAGAATAAAAAAGGTGTTGTCACTGTTCTAAAGAAAGGAAGAGCGTTGTTCCCGGATGAGATGCCTCTGATTTCCACTGCTACGGGGACAGTAGCCCAGCAGAGGATTATGCAGGTGTCCAGGGTAGCAATGTGGCTTGGGAAATGCGGTGTTCCTGCCTTTGGAGAGTTGCAGGATATAGAAGAGCCTTATTTTATTCCTTCTGCCTGCTGGCGCAATATTGTAAAGGGGATTCTGTCCACTACCCGGTTTGCGGGAATGCTCCTTGCCTACGGGAAAAGGTATGCTGTTTATGATATCGGAGATGGGACAATGGAGTGGCAGATCCGGGCGGAAGCTTCGCTATTTTTTAGCACCGGTTTTAGATTCCACACAAGAGCCCACGGAATGATCCTGATTTGCGAGGACGGAAGGCGTAATGAAATCGCTATGCGGATCATCCGGCAGACCATGTGGGGAAGGAAAACTCTGCTGAAGGAGCATTACGCAGAGACGGATAAACCTGTTCGATATTCCAGGTCGCCTATAAAACTAAGAGCTCAGTATGAGCATGTGTATCTGACCACACCTGCATTACTTGCTGCAAGTCTGGAAGAGATATATGAGGAGAAAGAAACGATTGAAACCACGATAGAAGAAGGACGGCCTTCCTATCGTCCTAAGGAGGGAAATTGGGAGGATTGGCCACGGCGGTACTTTTTAAATCCCGCCTTTGATATTCTGTTGTTGGTGTATTTCTTCTCTGCTGTAAAGGGGTTGCAGAATCTTTTGCAAAATGATCCTGCATCCCATATTAAAGAGATAAGATATATTTTGTGCGTAAATCGGGAGGATTTAGAAGTTGCAAAAATGTATCCGGATGTTACAGAAATGAAGGAGGTGTCGATGTATGTATATCGACCTGTGGAAGACACT
The DNA here is from genome assembly GCA_017452505.1 of Oscillospiraceae bacterium. Classification (GTDB taxonomy): domain Bacteria; phylum Bacillota; class Clostridia; order Oscillospirales; family Oscillospiraceae; genus Faecousia. The sequence goes on along the minus strand of JAFTMI010000003.1, from coordinate 25,911 downwards.
GAAGAAGATTGAGGATCAACTGCCGGAGGATAAGACCCCGGAGCCTGCGCAGTTAGAAAAGGCGTATGAGTTGACCTTGCGTTTGCGTAGCCAGTTGATTGCTGTGCAGTATGACATGGAGCAATTCGGTATGTCTGCTGCAACACCTGCGGTAAAGCCTGTAGATCCGTTACCCCAGACTGAAAAGAAATTGGTTGTGCTGACGATCCCGGAGCCGTTGCCTGCACGGAAGGAGCTGACCAGTAATGTGGAGGAGCACTGGATCAAAATGATCCACGATGCCATCGCGCGGGAAAGCAAAACCGGTCTGCCATATTTCGAGAAGGCCTTCGTGCTGATCGGATCCAGACTCCTCGCGGCACCAATAACAAACGAGTCTGGGATACCTCCAACCGAGCCATCAATGTAGTCATCAATAACCTGAAGGGCATCTTTTTTGATGACGATGATTTCGAGCATATGGCTTGCGGAGTTGCTGCCGATTGGGGAGAGATCGGGCACACCGAGATCCGGATTTTCTCCTTGGATGAACTGGAAAAATGCGAAATTTTCCGCTGAAAATGATACCAACTATGACACCTCCAAAAGGGTCATAGAGCAAATTCCCCAGACTGGAATAAGGTGTCGTTATCTGCACCAGACTGATTTCGTTGATAGCCATCGGCGCAGGCAAAAAACGCAAATAAAAAAGGGGTTCTGTGAGGACAATTTGCCTTAGCAAATGTCCTGACAGAACAGGCAAGGGAGGGGCGTGATCGGACTTGCTTCCAATTCCAACCACGCCCCTCCCGGGCAGGCATATCAGCGCTTTAATTCTTGCAAAACGATGGGGGTCAGTTATGCATAAGGATGGAAGGTTGGGTTGAATGCTTGGTTTGGAAATGCCACAAATAGTGTGAGGGGAGAAAAACGATATTGTATCTATCTACCAACAGAGGGAAGTTTTCCAAAAAAGCGTTGACTTTTCCAAATGCCTATAGTATGATTGTTTCATAAAATTTAGTCTAAGGAGGCGATTGTTATGACAAAGCTTATATTTGCCGGATGTTGTACTGTTGCCTCGCAAGAAGCGCGTTCATAAACAATTGTGTCAGTGGCACATCCGGTTTCGGGTGTGCTTTTTGTTTTAGGCATAGTTTGGCCTTTTTGCACCCGAAAGGGTGCTTTTTTGTTTTTCGTGGGAAACACCTTAAATATAAGCGGCAACGGAAAATTCATCCCAAAGGAGGAATGTCCAATGAAACGCTTAAAAAGCAAACTGCTGGGAATGGAGACAAATACCCAGACCTATGAGGCGATGTACGATGGCGCAATGACGATCAAAGACCCCAGATACCCGAATATGCCGCCCATCTCGGACAACTGCCCTATCTATTATAAGGATGACATCGGCTTTGACATTACCGGCACCCACAAGCTGGCCCAGGATAAGCCCACTGTGGTGGTCATCATCCCTAGCAATCGGATTCTTTGTGACCTTGAAGGAGGAATGCCCATGAAACGATTGAAATACTTTTTGCACCAGATGCAGAACGATACCGCAACATATAAAGAGATGTACGACGGCAAAATGGAGGTAAATTTTCCGTCAACTGCCTGGGACGGACACGTTCAGCCCCCGGAGGTACACCATATTTCTACATACTGGCACGATGATAATGCCTGCGAAATTACCACTACCCACAAATTGGCCCAGGACAAACCTACCGTTACCTGGAGCATCCCGGTGGAAAATATAGGACTAAAGACCTATACTGCCACTGCGGCGGATTTCTGTCTGCGAGAATTTGGAAAGTATATCGATGCACTCAACGCTGAGCTTTACAACCGTTCCCGACCGGACAACGAAAACGGCAAATACTATCTTCATACTCCCGGCGGCGAGATTTTGGAACGGAACACAGCTTATTTTTCCTTGTGTCCTCAGCGGGATTACAACTACGGTGGCGGCTCTACCGTTTACTTGATGCCCGATGATCAACTGCAGCCACCTAAAATGTGCCTGTGTATCCGCCTGCAGGTACAGCTTCCTAAAAAGAAGATCCGTAAGACCATCCAGATGCTCTGCCGGGATCTGCCGGATGCGGTAGACCGATTTTTAATGGAATTTGACCATGTCCGGCTGAATGAGGCTCTTGCCTTGGCGGAAAAGCAGGCAGCCATCCGGGCGTGGCTTAAGAACAGCGACTACTGCGCCTTTGTTGCCAATGGGAGTATTCTTCCCCGTTCCAAGGGAACAGACCTGCCACTTCAAAATGCTGTTCCTTTCCAGTCTACACCGGAAGATGAGATTGAAGTTTGTGGAGTTCGGGGTATGGGCATCAAAAAGGGTGTCACGGTTATCACCGGTGGCGGCTACTCCGGTAAATCCACGTTGCTGGATGCTATTTCGGCAGGCATTTATGACCATGTTTTGGGTGACGGACGGGAGCTGTGCATCACCGACGGCAGCGCTGTCAGCATTTCGGCAGAAGACGGACGAAGTGTGAAGCATGTAAACATCGCCCCCTTTATCAAGTGGCTCCCCGGTGGTAATACGGCGGATTTCTCCACTGACCACGCCTCCGGCTCCACCTCGCAAGCTGCTAATATTATGGAAGCGGTTGACTGTGGGGCGAAGCTGCTGCTCATTGACGAGGACAGAAGTGCCACCAACTTTATGATACGGGATCAAATGATGAAACAGCTGATTGAGAAAGAACCCATCACACCCTTTACCGACAGGGTCAATGAGCTGCACCGTACCCAAGGGGTGTCCACGATCCTTGTTATTGGCGGCAGCGGCGAATACCTCTCAGTTGCCGACAGGATCTATATGATGGAGGACTATCAAATACACAATGTGACAGATCGGTCGAAAGCAATCTGCAAAGCCTGCGGAGTCACAACAGAACTTCCCGGTAATGCCGATTGGTCGCAAAGCAGAACTCTGTATTCTGAAGGTTTTTCCTCCTATCCTGAGGGGTGTGGCAGCGAAAAGCTAGAGATCTCCGATATGGGCTTTATCCTCATCGGTGACGAGCGGATCGATGTGCGGGGACTCCACGACATTGTGTCCAAACGGCAGTTGGATACCCTCGGCTTTATGCTGCGAAAACTGGAAACCACCAACTGGGATCACAAGATCGACTTGGAACGAAGGGTTGACGAACTGTATGAGAAAATAGAGGCAGAGGGACTTGATGTTCTCTACTCCTCTTACTTCACCACCACGGAGCGTTTTCTGGATCTGCCCCGGAAGCAGGAGCTATACGCCCTTATCAGCCGCATGAGAAGAATCAACATTGCAAAAAGCTAAGGTTTTGGGGCAGTTTCTTACAATTGCCGTTACAGTAAGTAACACGCAGTTTGTTGATTTTCAAAGGAAATTCGTGTAAGATTATGAAAATGAAACCAAGCGGAGGAACAGAATATGACTCTGGGAGAAAAGATTAGAGAAGCCCGACGAAAATGCGGTCTGTCCCAGGAACAACTGGCTGAAAAAATGTCTGTTTCTCGTTCCGCTATTGCGAAATGGGAAACAGATAATGGTCTGCCGGATGTGGGAAATCTGAAGATTTTGGCACGGCTTCTGAGTGTCAGTGTGGATCAGCTGTTAGATGAAACGGAAGTAACTGACGAAGCGATGATTAGGGAATCTTACAACCTGGCTGCTTATGGCCGGGGTTGCAAGAAAGTCAAAAAAGACCGCGTTGTGCGGGATAAATTCCCGGATGCGAAAATCTATAGCTTGCTTGGCCGGCAGGAATTGATGGATTTAGACCAATTTGCCGGCAGTGCACTGGATTGTCAGACAAGTCCGCAGGATCTCATTAAAAATGCAGACAAAGCATTCTATTTGATAAAGAAGGAGGACCGGCAATTCTTTGTCACGGTGACCGATACCTTTGTAGAGATCCGGCCTTTAGAACAGCCTTTGCAAAGCAACAGTTTTACCATTGACGGATGGAACTTTATAAAATGCAATTATGAGATTGGTATATAATCACACAATCGTTATTCACCCAGGGAGGTGATTTGCTTGAATACAAAAACGCAAGAAACCAAAAAGAAAGAACGAAAAACCATAAAAGACCTTTTTAAGAAGAAAAAGAAAGATCCCAATGCGCTGAAAACGCGGCGAGTGTTTTCCAATATCTTTTTTGCACTGAAAACCGTACACTCGGTAGCGCCCTCTTATCTTCCTACCTATTTCCTGTGGTCGGTGGGTAATTCCATGCTGGGGTTTATGACCAACACCTGGCTTCTACGGGAGGTGGTTAACCGCTACCAGCAAGGTAGCACGGCACGAGAGCTTTTGTGGATGGTTATCGTGATTATTGTGGCAGATATCGTGTGGGGCCGTCTCATCGGACTCCTTTATGATATTCTCTATCCCCGGTATCAGCAGAAAATCGTAGAAAAAGTGCAGAGCGAACTGTTTCGCAAGGCGGAGTCGGTGGAGCTGGAATGCTACGAGAATCCCGAGTTTTACGACAAATATGTGAAAGCAATGGATAGCGCCTATAACAAGTGCATGGCGGTAGTATACTCGGTTGACAGCCTTATCTATGCAGTCGTAACCCTCTTTTCCTGCAGTATTCTCCTGTTTGTTATTGACCCCATACTCATTCTGTTTGGTTTGATTCCCCTTTTGTTCGGACTGATCCGAAATAAGCGAAACAAGGTCAATAAGGAACGTGGAGATGCATTCAAACCCCTAAACAGACGGGAAGCCTATGTTCAGCGAACCTTTTACTTAAATGAGTACGCAAAGGAAATGCGCCTCGGTGGAATACATAAGCTGATGCTCGAGAAGTATTCGGCAACAATGAAGAATTACATGGATGTGTTCAAGAAGTACGGTCTCAAGCTGGTGATCTTGCAGTTTCTTATGAACTCATCGGCCTATATCACGGAGTTTGGCGCTATGCTGTACGCAGCACTGCGCACCCTTGTGATGAAAACCATGCTCCTCGGTGACTGCCTTGTGGTGTTCAACTCCATTGGGCAGGTTTCGTGGGCCCTTACCCGTATGACAGGTGTTATGACAGAGTTCCGGGACCACGCTATGTACATTGAGGATTACCGTTTCTTCCTTGCTTACGACCCCAAGATTAAACGCGTGGAAACAGGCAAGAAAGCAGGAAAGGGTGATATTGCGCTTTCCGGAGTTACCTTTACCTACAGAGGTGCAAAAAAGCCTGCGCTGAAGAATGTGAGTATGAAGATCAAGCAAGGGGAGAAGATTGCCCTTGTGGGCCACAACGGCTCGGGAAAGACCACCCTTGTAAAGCTGCTCCTCCATCTGTATGAGCCCAAGGCGGGCAAGATCACCTTGAACGGAATCCCCATAAAGGAATATGCCACCGATTCCTACAAAGCGCATTTTACGACCGTGTTCCAGGATTTCAAAATGTTCTCTATGTCCGTTGCGGAAAATGTTCTTCTCCGCCCACTCCGTGAGGGTGATGAGGAAATCGTAACGCAGGCACTGAAGAAAAGCGGCGCTTACGACAAAGTGATGTCTTTGAAAAATGGAATCCACACGACGCTGACCCGTGAATTCGACCAGGAGGGTGCGGTGCTGTCCGTGGGTGAGGCGCAAAAGGTATCCCTTGCCAGAGCGTTTACCAACGATTCTCCCGTTGTTATTCTAGATGAGCCCTCCTCCGCACTTGACCCTATTGCGGAATACAATATGTTTAAAAATATGCTGGAGGCCTGTGAGGATCGGACATTGATCTTTATCTCTCACCGCCTATCCTCCGCCGTGCTTGCGGATCGCATCTTTATGATGGAGGACGGATGCATCAAGGAATCGGGTACGCACAAGGAACTGATGAAGAAAAACGGCAAATATGCCCAAATGTTCCGTATGCAGGCAGAAAACTATGCCCAAACGGAAAGTGAGGTGACCGGCCGTGGCTAAGCAGACGAAAAAAGAGAAAAAAGACAAGATCCCAGCGGGGAAAGCCCTTCGGTATAATCTTCTGATGCTGGGAAAGATTTGGAAAATGTCCCCTGCGTTTGTCATGATCAGTCTGTCGACAGGTGTTGTGGAGGGTATCAGTAGCTCAGTTACGACCGTGTTTACCTATATGCTGTTCAATGCCCTTGACCGGCCCAATGTTACCTTTAGAGAGGTAGCTGTGTATCTTCTGCTCATATTTGGTGCGCAGGCAGCAATTACCCTGTTTTACGCATGGTATAACCAGTACTACAAGTTGAAAACGGAAAAAGAATTGCAGATCTCCTTGCATGCGGAGTTGTTTGACCACGCACTAAAGATGGACCTTGCTTGCTATGATGACCCCAAGTTCTACAACGACTATGTCTGGGCAATGGACGAATCCAAAAAGCGTGCGCTCACCGTGATGTATGATACAACGCAAATGCTGTCCTATCTGATTCACATATCCACACTTGTTACGCTGATGATGCAAGTGAATGTTGTGGTTGGTATGATTCTTCTCGTCGGTTGCATTATCAATGCGGCCCTGTGGATGCTGTCCGACAAAATGTACTTCAAAAAGAATGAACGGACAAAGCCACATAGTCGAAAGAATTCCTACATCAACCGCGTGTATCACCTGTCCGACTATGCAAAGGAACTTCGTATCGGTAATGCAGGCGAAAAGCTGCAGTCCGAGTATTCTGAAAGCATTTCCTATATCATTCAGGAAAATGTCAGCATCGGTAAGAAGATGTATTGGCTGAACACGGCACAGGAGCTAATCAATAATGCTACACGCTTTGGGCCAATTATCATACTGCTGTTTATGCTGTTCGATGGCACAGCTGAGCTTGGCGCCTTCGTTGCATCTATCAATGTGATCTGGCAGCTGCAGTGGAGCATGTATGACCTGGCGCAGAAGGTAATCCGTATGCCTGACAACGCCCAGTATATTGCCAAGTATCTGAAATTCTTGGAATATAAGCCGAAAATCGTGGGCGGCAATCTCGCTGCTGAACCGCTTGACACCATCGAATTGCGGAATGTTACCTTTACTTATCAGCCCATCCTGGAGGAAACTGAAACAAAGAAGGAAACCGGAGAAGAGGAAAAGGAGGAAGAACCCAAGCGGTCTCTGGAGTGCGTGAATCTGACCATCAAGAAGGGCGAAAAGGTTGCCATTGTTGGCTACAACGGCGCGGGAAAGACAACGCTGACCAAACTGTTGATGCGGCTTTACGATCCGACTGAGGGCGAGATTCTTTATAACGGACGGAATCTGAAGGAATACGACATTCCCTCGCTCCGCAGCAGGATCGGTACAGTGTTCCAGGATTATAAGATCTTCGCTGCTACCATCGCAGAGAATGTTCTCTCCGATACCTGCACGGAAGCGGATCGCGAGATTGTCACGGATGCACTGACGAAGGCTACATTCAATGACAAACTCACCTCCCTTGAAAAAGGCCTAGATACCCACCTGACCAAGGAATTCTTTAACGAGGGTGTAAACCTTTCGGGCGGAGAAAGTCAAAAGGTTGCCATTGCACGGATCTTTGCCCGTCCTTATGACCTTATCATTATGGATGAGCCGTCGTCCGCACTGGATCCGGCAGCAGAATACGAGCTGAACCATACCATACTGGAATACGCAAAAGACAAAACGGTGGTGTTTATCTCCCACAGGTTGTCTACTACCCGTATAGCAGACAGAATCCTTATGTTTGCGGACGGAAAACTGATTGAATCCGGCAGCCATGACGAACTGATGGCGCAAAACGGCAAGTATGCGGAAATGTTTCTCCTGCAGGCAGAAAAATACCGCACAGCATAACCGACATAATGAGAGGTCTTGTCGCTAAATATGATTACCGGAATATACTGATATGAGGTGATCCTATGCAATATTGCGGGAAAAGACCGTATGCAGCAGCGCAAATCCGTGGCGGAACGGAAGCACCGCAGTTATCCGGATGTGTTCAGTTTTACCAAGAGAATGGATGTGTGTTAATTGTGGCGAAGATTTCTGGCCTGCCAAGAAAAAGTAAGGCAGGATTTTTTGGATTTCATATTCATGAAGGAGATACCTGTACCGGAACTGACTTTTCCGGTACAGGTAGCCACTACAATCCCTCTGACCAGGCACATCCAAAACACGCAGGCGACCTGCCACCATTATTGGAGTGTCAGGGGAATGCGTATTTGTCCGTAAGAACGGACCGGTTTTCTGTGATGGATATTATCGGACGGTCTGTGGTCATACATAGTGATCCCGATGACTTCTACTCCCAGCCTGCCGGTAATGCCGGAAAGAAGATTGCCTGCGGCGTAATCTGTAAAGTGTAATAGCCATTCTGTAGTGCAGTGGAAGCTACAGAAAAACAACAGCACCATCCAGTCTTGGATGGTGCTGTTATACATCAACTTTTATTACTTATTTGTTGCATACTCTTTGGATTTCGATGATAATAAATGTTATTTGCGCTATCGTTGTAACCATTGCATAATATGTCAAATTATGATATAATTTTCCATATTGAAGAAATAAGAGGGTGTACGGGATGGCTTTAAATCTAGCAGAAAAGAAAGCTACACTTATTGAACAGTACGATGATAAATATAGGTTATATCAATCATTTTTGGCAGAGATAGAACATCAGATTACCAGTATTCTGCAAACAAGCCAAGTTGTGTGTAATGCTATTACATCGAGATTAAAGACTCGGGAAAGTCTAACAGAAAAAATCGAAAGAAAGCAGAATAAATATGCTGACTTGGCAGAAATTACGGATATTGCTGGTGTTCGCATTATTACCTATTATGCTGAGGATGTGGATAAGGTTGCGGACATTATCGAAAGTGAATTTGTAGTAGATAAGGAGAATTCTATCGATAAGCGAGAATCCTTGGAACCGGACAGATTTGGTTATTGCAGCGTTCATTATGTAGTAAGCATGAGCGAGGAACGAACCGTATTACGAGAATGCCAGGCATATAAGGGAATGAAATGTGAAATCCAGATTCGTTCAGTATTACAGCACGCCTGGGCGGAGATTGAACACGATATTGGCTATAAAAGTGAGATTGCTGTTCCTAAAGAAATGCGGCGCAGCTTCTCCAGACTTGCGGGTTTGCTTGAGATAGCTGATAGAGAATTTAATGATATTAGAAGATCTTTGGCCAATTACAAGGAGGCGGCAACGCAAAAAATCCAGCAAGATGAGTTTATGGATAAAGAGATCGATGCCGTTCTTGTTGAGACCATCATCAATACGAATCCCAAGGTACAGCAATTAGGTAAGTATATTGCAAGTATTTTGAATGCCAAATTGAAGGAACAAAGGGACCGGGGGTATATCGAAGCCACTATACGCGAGTTGGGTTCCCTTGGAGTCAAAACGGTAAGACAGCTTTACAGCATTATTGATGATTATTATGATACGGCCTGTTATGTTGCTACAGAACTGCTAAAGGATTATATCTCTAACAAGGAGGAAGAGGTTAGCCCGGCAATTGCGGTTTTTTATCTGGAATATGCAATCCTCTTGACAGAACGGTGTACCCATAAACAAATAGAACAATATCTAGTTAGGAATGACATCGGGGAGTCAGAGAAGCTCGAAGAAACAGTGAAAAAATTATATAGGATCGGAACGGCGATCAACAAAAGATAGACTGTAGCGTAAGGCAGGTTGATAATTTGACCAGGCATAGAAGCTACAGATAGAACAACAGCACCATCCTGCCTTGGATGGTGCTGTTTTGCGTAATCCTCACAAAAAGTGTTTCAATTGCTTGCCTGAGTTGGTAGCTGCTTCCACTTGGCATCATATTCTATCGTTGGACTGCAAACTCAATGGTTGATATGTGTACTTTGTGTCACGATTTGATATTATTAAGACATATAAAAATAGCTCTATTCTGGGAATTAATTAGATAAAGAAAGCAGGTGCAACGAAATGAATTTATGGAACGAGATTGTCGAGGTGCTTATTAAGGTTAAAAACTTGTTTTTGGGACTGAGTACTGACCAGATTACCTTAATCTCAGTTGCTGTAACATTGATCATTTTTATGGCGGGACAACGTTCAGAAACAAGGTTTAAAAAGCATGAGGGTCGACGCGCTGAATATAAGAAATTTATTGAATTGCTTCAAAAGAGCTTGTCTGGGGGTATTAAGCCAGATGAAAAAGGAAAGCAAGTATTCTTTGATACGGGAGTTTCTCTCTTGCTCTACGGCTCAAAACATGTATATAAGAAATACATTTTCTTTAGAGAGTACTCAATAAATCCCATCGTTCAGAAGAGTAAATACAATAACCCCAAAGTGTTGTTGTATATTGTTGCTGACATCTTAAAAGCTATTCGACATGAGGTGGGATTGACTAGTTTAAGTGATCTTGAATCGAATGAAGCCTTGTCTTTTTTTGTAAACGACTTAGGATCCAACCCAATATCAAGGATAGAGTCGTATAAGTCTAGATACAATATCTTTATGATTAAGAGTGAAATCTTTTTCTATAATCGTTACAAATTATTGACTACAAAAAAACTATATTATCACATTATAAAGCCAATTTTGGGAGTAGTAGGACTGGCATTAAGGTATCTGCTTATATCCATAGGGAAACTTCTTTTTCGTGTGAAGGGAGCATCTTTGCAACAAGAAAAACCAATACCAAAAACAGATAAAGATAGCCGAGAAACTAACATAGCTTCTAAAGACAAAGAGAGCAATTCTGGACAGCAGCACAAGAGAGGATTTTTTAAAGGGTTATTCGAAATTGAATGGAGAGCGCAGAGTTGGGTGGTACATAACATTTGGGGAAAAACAAAGGCAATTGGGAGATTCGATATTATCTGCTTGATTATCCTTTCGATTGATGTCATTCTGGTGATTACCAGAATGATTCCATGGAAGTTCGGATATTATATGCTGGTTTTGCTTAGTGTGGCCATGCTTATATATACGTTCTTGAAAGACTCGCAAAGAGCAATGACAACATTGGGCGGTTTCCTGGAACTGGGAATGTGCTTAATAATTGTTATTGGAATAGTAATGGCATTGTCTTTTGCTATTGCATTCAAAGACATTCTTGCAGGAGCGACGGGCCAATATTTAGTTTGTATTATTATCAGTATTGTCCTTGCTCTTATATGGGGGGCATATAGTAGTTTCTGCAATGCTGGAGTAGCAACACTAGCCAATGCACTGCTGGCAGGTGTCATTGGTCTTATTATATTAACAAAGGATGTTTTAGTGGAAACTTTCTTTGTCGATACATGCACAGCGATGTTCAGCTCTGAGCTTATAGCACAAATAGAGGCGGGTGGATATAGCACATCTCAGTTTGTTGATGGTGTGTTTTCGCTGCTTTTTTATCCATTCCTACTTATGACCGGATTTGCAACGATGGTGTGCGCTGCAAAAAAATATTGGATTGGTAAATATAATGATGGCGAAGACATAGACACATTGGTGCAAAAGTGATGGTTCAAAATGGCACCATTTTTTGATCTATACAGGGGCAGTCAGTGGACCAGGCGATATCGAATGGCCGTTCGTCCCATGCAAGATTGTCAGATAAGTAAAAACCCAAGTGGTAAAAAACACCGAACAACAAGGCTTTAATGACCGCTCATACTCCAGAGGTCGTGGATTTAAATATTGCCTCCTCAACCCAAAAAGTTCCGAAAACAGAATGGTTTTCGGAACTTTTTTGTTATAGCGGGAAAAGTTTTCTGTAATCATGTTCGCCTGGCCATGTGTAGAATTGTATGTTTTTAGGGCTTAATGCTTACATAGAATTGCTCTGTTGCACACTGACAATCAGCATTTTTGGTAATTACAACAAGTGTAGCGCGAAAGACACCAGATTTTTTAAACTTTAAAATTAAGTTTTCCTGAAACTGCTCGTGCGCGCGGATATACTTAATCGATTTTTCTGAGAGATGGTCCAACGAGAAGCAACCATACTCCAATTTGCGATCCCTTAGCTCGTTTCTAAATTTCTCTGGCAGAACATCTATCGGGAAAGAATTGCGTCCTTGTTCAGCCTTACAGCGATTGCACAGAATGCAATCATTTTCCTCATTGTGCCCTTTGTGTTCAAGAATAAACGGGAAATCATAACCGCAGATGTCCCCTGATCCTTCTATTCCTTGGTCGATGTATAGTTTAGTATATTGAGGAAGAATTGTCACTAAACCCTCATTACAGATAGTTGCTTCAAACTGAACATTACCATCGGCGAGGACATCTACATCTAGCTTAATTGCGTAATATGTCTCGGTTTGCTTTTCTAAAATATCCTTTATAATATTATGGTGTTTTTTGTTCTTACTATCCCAAAACCGCTGTATGAACGGGGGGGCAATTTGAGCAAGAATCGCAACAATTGAAATAACTATGGCAATTTCAGCTGTTCCCCATTTGCTTGTTTCTTCAGATATATATGGTAAAATGAAGAAAATAAATGTAGCGGTAAGAGTGATTGTGCAAATAATACTAAACAATCTGGATTTAAATATTTTCTCTAAAGACAATATTAATACGCCTCATTTCTATTTCTTAATCTAACAATAATCACCACATAGAAACTGTTGCAAAAGCACAATATGTTTCGTTGGAAATGACAGTTACCTCAGTTGCAACAGAAACAATTTCTTTAATTGCCAAATTCCGAGATAACATTGCTTGCTTTACATATGTCCGCACTATTTCTTCAGCTTCGCGTTTTGTTCCGAGTGCAGAATGCTCCATAATTACGCCATTTGAAGATGTATCAACAGGTATTCCTACAGCTACTGCAGCTGAAATGGTTGTGCCTATATCCGATGAGAATATCAATGCATACGCTGATGGTAGGAGGGCCCCTTTTGCTAATGTTATCGTGTTCTTTGGCGAGCATTTGGGAGGTAAAATGCTGCTTACTTTTATCAAGTTATAGTTTCCTATTCCTGCTTTAAGCAATGCATCATCAAAGGCTCCTAATTGATGTGTATTTCTTCCGATACTTGTCCGGAGGATAAAGTTTTTGGGTAGAAGTGTCATAGAACCGCCTTCTTTCGATACGCGATAAATACTTTGTCGCAAAGAAATTCCTCTTCTCCAAAGGAAGTTCTTGTTTCAATAAACATACGATCATAATTTTGAAAAAGCTTGTTTAATGTGGACGCCGAAAGGAAATTATAGTAAAGCTGTATATTTGCATCTAGTGGATCTGAAACAATCCTTTCCTCATTCCCCAAATGAGCAGCGATATAAACCACACCATCATCAAAAAGCAAATTATCAACTACTGTTTTTAATTTGTTGAGCATTTCTTTATTGAAATGATTGACAACATACGATAAGATAACACCATCAAATTTCCCCAAACTGGAAGGTAAGTCTAAAATGTTCATTTGCATAAAGGTGTTTTGCGGATAGAGATCTTTTGCAACATCCAACATTTTCCTTGAATTGTCAATTCCAATTACATCAAATCCCTTTCTCGTCAAATATGCAGCATTAGTCCCGATTCCGCATCCCAAATCAACAACTCGTTTGCCCTGAAATAGTTGAGAAAAAAGTTCCACATATTTTAAGTCAAATTCATCTGTTTCGGCATAAGCGTTCTGGTATTCATTGGCAATTTTATCATACGCAGCGGTTACTTGTTTGGTGATATCTTTGATTGTCATATTAATCTACCCACTTCATTATTCCAGTATCATTATTACAGTTGCTTTTCAAGCAGTGCCATAAGCTCTTTCTCTGCTTGCTGTTCATAATATCCATTTACCGTTGCTATGAGCTTGCCGTTGCTGTAAATTTGAAGTGTTGGGAGGTTTCCCTTATCTCCTGTACTCTCGGAGATGTCGACTTTGTAAAAGGTCATGTCCTTTACATCACACAGGCTCCCAACCATTTCGACAATAGATCCGATGGGAATAGAGTTAAGCAGGCACTGAATAGACCAATCCGCATAGTGCTCTACGATAACAACGCCGCTATTTTCTGCTATCGCGGCCTCCAGTTCGCATTCAGATATGCAAATCGCTTTGTCGATAGGTTCGGCACCATAACGTTCCACAAAAAGTTTCCGTATTTGTTCTTCGTCAATATTAAGTGTCTCAGTTTTGGCATTCAACTCTTCAGTTGTAGTTGCAAAAACAATCGCACCTACAGGACACCCATCCTCACCTATACATTTCCCGCAGGAAATACACTTATGGTTATCAACAGATAACAGGCCCTTATTTCCCCAGTAATCAATAGCAGTTTCATCCCAATAAAGCGCTCCCGTGTTACATACAGCGATGCCACTACACTCCAAACTGTTGTCGCAAATATTAAAATTGATTTTTACTGCCATTTTATTTTTTCCCCCTTAAAATCTCTTCAAGTGCAATAAGCAGATCTATAATATTCTGTTCGGTATTGAAACTATCCAAACTGATTCTAATTGAACTAATGTATTCATTGGGGACATTCATTGCGGTTAAGACAGTTGAAGGCTTAGCACTTGACGAATTGCATGCTGTTCCGCTAGATACATAAATCCCTTTCTTTGCCAATTGCAGTACTAGTTTGTGGCCTAAAATATTTCGGAAGCCAATGTTCGTAGTGTTACATACACGAGGAGCCTTTTCACCAAAAATTATAGATTCTGGGAAAATAATTTTAAGTTTGTTTTCCATAAATTCTTTTAATTTGCTTATCGTTTCAACAGAACCTGATGCCATTTCTGCTTTTGTAATTGCAGCTGCCTCACCTAATGCTACAATTGATGCGGTATTCTCTGTCCCTGCGCGTAAACTATGCTCCTGGTGTCCGCCCAGCACGAATGGAACAAAAGGCACCCCTCTTCTGATATACAACACACCAACACCTTTAGGTGCATGGAATTTGTGCCCAGATAGAGTTAGCATATCTACCCCGAGAGCTTGGACATCAATAGGAATTTTTCCAGCTGCTTGTACAGCATCGGTATGTACAATAATATTCTCACGGATATTTTTGACGGTACGAACAACATTTGCAATATCATGTATTACGCCTGTTTCACTATTTACATACATAATGGACACTAATACTGTTTCGTCGGTAATAGCAGAACACAATTCCTCCAATCGCAAGTTGCCATCAGAGTCCACACCAATTTTGGTCACTTTAGCTCCTGCTTTTTCGAAATTACTTGCTGTTACAGAAATTGAGGGATGTTCAACTGCGGAGATAATGATGTGTTTGCCATGGCTATTAGGATGTATGGCAGAATGTAATGCTGAGTTATTGCTTTCAGTGGCACAACTTGTAAACAAAATTGTATCTCCTGCAGATAGATCAGCATTAATAAAAGAAGCAACTTGGACTCTTGACCGCTCAATCATAGCCTTTACCTCTACACCGGCAGGGTAGAGGCTACTGGGATTACCAAAGAAACGATGGAGTATTTCGCAATGTTTGTGATAGACTGACTGATATAACCTTGTTGTTGCATTATTATCCAGATAGATCATTCAATTCCTCCCCTATGATTTTCTACATATTGTTTAAACAGTTCCGTTACATCACCACCACAGCCACCAAAGGCCATCCCAATTTTTTTGCCATTATTAAGGAAATTTAAAACGTTGTCCATACAACTGCTACGATAATTCCATATATCATAGGCAATAGCATTAATATTTTCATAATTACTACAATGCATAAGACGGAAA
Organism: Oscillospiraceae bacterium; assembly: GCA_017452505.1. GTDB lineage: Bacteria > Bacillota > Clostridia > Oscillospirales > Oscillospiraceae > Faecousia. The sequence goes on along the minus strand of JAFTMI010000003.1, from coordinate 10,270 downwards.
ATCTGCGGTTTGTCTAACCAGAACCAATGACAAGATAATCCAGTTTTCTTATCCACCGTAATGTATCCTGAGTGATTAATGTGTATCCCGGAAATTACTGATGGACACACAGGAATTTTATATGATTCTCCACAGAGATGCTCCACGGATTGTTTTAATTCCATTGCCTCCTCAGGATGTAAACACAGATTTTCGTAATTAACTTGCCCCATTCCTGAACATTCAAGCTCACCAAGAAGAGGGTATATATTTGCGTTCAAACACTCTTCAACAACCCCTAAAATGCTATTTAAATTTAACTTTGTTGGCACAATAGAAGCAGCGAGGTTTGTTGTTTTTCCATCAGAAGTAACGAGCTTTTTTATCAACTTGATGTTATGCAATTGCTCACCGGGATTTTGAGTTTGGTACAGCATCTTTACTAAATGTTCATCATGTGAATCGCACTTAAACTGAATGTGTAAAATGCCGTCTTGGATAAACCTAATTAGTTCTGGGGTCAAATTCGAAAGATTCGAGAAGATACTGCATTGAATACCATATCGCTGACAGATTTTTAGAAGCCATATTAGTGTGCTGTAATTAGTATGAAAGGTAGGCTCTCCCAACCCACAAATATACACCCACTGTATTGTGCCAGTAGATAAATAATCCTCAATCGTTTCAAGAGGAATTTGACACTTTTTTTTGTATTCAGGCGAATCACAATAAATACAATGAAAATTGCACTCGCCACCAAGTTCAATATCCAAGCTAGAAAACAAACCTTTTTTATACTGTTTTAAACTTTCTTGATATATTGTTTTTGACCAGGGTAAATATTCAACCACAGTATTTCAACACCTTTCGTAGCAAATAAGCCTACTTACAGTTTGTTATACTTATATTATGTTTGGATATAGGCGAATAGTGACATCTTTTTTGACCGATGTGCATTGGTGATATTTTTTAAAGGGTGTAGTGCGAATTGGATAAGCTCAAAAAACCAGTCTTAAAGTGGATAACTAGATTATGTAAGAATATGTTGTTTTTCCTTTGAATGTTAGATGTTATAAAACTAGAAAAAGCACTTTGCGAGCATTAATGGGTACGCTTATATAGGGTTGACCTATGTTTTAATCCATACGGGAACATCAGATGGGGGGACAAAGTAGTGCCATATAGACTTATATCTGAGAATTATCCAAAAGTAGACACAAAATGATTAAAAAGATAGAATGCAGGATTCTTGCACTTACAGTAATTCAAACTCTGGAGTCATAAAGTTGTACTCATACAATTATAAGAGTTCCGAAACCGTTATGGTTTCGGAACTTTTTGCTTATAGGATCAAATTAGTTGTCAGTGCTCAATATAAGGAACTTGTTGCAATGCCTTCTTTGTTGCTGTAGAATAAAAAGAAAAGCATACAGATAAATTTTGGAAAAGATACCCAATCATACCCGAATTATTGGACAGTTAAAATGCTATCGTATATCCTGGGGTGATGTAATATGGATTATTTATCCGCATTAAATGAAAAACAATTGGAAGCTGTGACGGCCACGGAGGGGTATCTCCGGGTAATTGCCGGCGCAGGCAGCGGCAAAACCAAGTTGCTGGTCAGCCGTTATGCTTATCTTGTGAAGGAGTACGGCATCAATTCTGCCAACATTCTCTGCGTGACCTTTACCAACAAGGCCGCCGGAGAGATGAAGCGCCGTATTCGCAGTCTGATTGGCCAGGAGTACGATACATCCTTAATTTGCACATACCACGGCTTCTGCGTCCGGGTGCTCCGGGAGGATATCGAAAAAATCTTCTATCCCAAGGAGTTCCAGATCATCGACAATGCCCAGCAGAAGGCAATTTTAGGGGATATCTATCAGAAATTTGAGCTGAAACTGGATCACGCCAGCTTTGAGAAGATCATCAAGCAGATCGCGTTCTTCAAAGCAAGGCATCGGGACTATGTGGCGAAAATGTGCTGCACCGATTATTGTCAGATCGTGCCCAATATTGCCACCGTGGACGATCAGATCATCGAGGAATTCCTGCAAAAGCAGAAGCAGATCTATGCAATGGATTTTAACGACCTGTTGTACTTCGTGCTGGATATTTTCAGCCGCTGTCCGGAGGTTTTGGAGAAATGGCAAGACAGGCTGAACTATATCCAGGTGGACGAGTTTCAGGATAGCTCCAACACGGAAATGGAGCTGGTGGACAGGCTCTCGGAAAAGCACAAGAATCTGATGATCGTGGGCGACCCGGATCAGAATATCTACGAATGGCGGGGCTCTGATGTGAAGCTGTTGGTGGATTTTGATAAAACCCATACCCCGACCAGAACAGTCATTCTGAATCAGAATTACCGCTCCACACCGCAGATTCTCCGCTGCGCCAACACGCTGATCGAAAAGAATGTATTCCGGCTGAAAAAAGACCTGTTTACCAAAAGTGGTGACGGTGTGCAGGTATACCATTACCACGAGAAAAACGAGTTTGCCGAGGCAGATCAGATCATTGCCAATATCCACCAAATCCGCAAGGAGACTGGCTGTAATTACGCGGATTTCGCCGTTCTATATCGCTCCGGATTTCTCTCCCGGGTCATCGAAAAGAAGTTCACAGAGAACGGCGTTCCTTACGAGATTTTCGGCGGTGTCAAGTTCTATCAACGTATGGAGATCCAGGATGTAATGGCCTATCTGCGGCTGGTGGCTTTTGACGACGACATTTCTTTCAAGCGCATTATCAACAAACCCCGTCGGAAATTCGGACGCGTCAAGCTCCAGAGGCTTCTGGCGCTGCAAAAAGACGGCGAATCTTTATTCCAAACCCTGCAGGACAATTTGGACGATCCCACCTTCAAGGGAAGCGGTGTGCAAGGGCTTGTGGATGTTATTAACGCGGTGCGGCAGCTGCATCAAACCATACCCATTTCCGAGTGTGTGGAGCGCATTTGTACGGACAGCGGCTATGAAAAATATATCCGGGAACTGGGGGATATGGAGCGGTTTGAAAACCTGTCGGAATTCAAGCGGATCGCCTCCGAGTACGAGAACAACTTTGGAGAAAAGGTATCCCTCAAGGAGTTTATCAACCAAATCTCCCTGCAATCGGAGGATGACAGCGAGGAATCCTGTGATATGGTGAAGCTGATGACCATTCACGCGGCCAAAGGCCTAGAGTTTCCTTATGTATTTGTTATCGGCTTCTCGGAAGGCGTGTTTCCCTCTGCCAAGACCATCGAGGAACGGAAGAAAATGGGTCTGGAAGAAGAGCGCAGGTTGTGCTATGTGGCCATCACCCGGGCAGAAAAACGGCTGTTCCTGCTGGACAGCGAGGGATTTACCCAGAACGGCAAGCAGAAGCTACCTTCCCGATTCTTGAAGGAGATCGGCGAGGAGAACTACATCCGTGTGGGCACTATTTCCAAGGAACTGCAGTATAACGCTGACCGGTATGCGGCGCAACTCTACGATGAGCCGGTAGTCACGCCACCCAAGACCGCAGGCACAAGAGTGACCCACCCAGCATTTGGCGAGGGTGAGATTTTGGGCTTTGGCAGAAACAATAACAGCTATCGGGTGAAATTTGATAAGCTGGCAAGTGAGCGGGAGATTTCTGTGGACTTCTTCAATAAGCCCCGCACATTACCGCCAATACCAGCACCTGTTTCGGAGGAACCTGTTCAGTTACCGCAGCCGACCGAGCAGAAGCTGGAGGCACCCACAGAAGAACCGGCACTGGTACATGAGGAAAAAGCAGAAATCCCCACTGAAGAGCCGGTGCAATCGGCAGAGGAGACTCTCATTGAAGCGCAACCGCAGCAGGCAAAAGAACCTGCCGATGACCCGTTAGACGGTTACGAGGAAGTGGATACCTTCAATCTGCAGGGGTCAGAATCCGGTCAGGCTGCAACAGATATAAAGCCGCCAGTCGATAAGCCGCAGCAGCCGAATTTGGAGGATTATGACAATCTCTGGAAGCGGGACGATGTGCCGAAAACCGGCTGGGTCTGCACCGGCATTACCGATTTGGGCGAGCCTGTAGGTGTCTGCGAAATGTGCGGTCATCAAATCATTCGCTATGTCCACCATATGATCCATCCCAATTTCCGCAGTTTGGGTGTAGGTTGTATTTGCGCCGGTAAGATGGAGGGCAATATCGAACAGGCCAAGAAGCGGGAACAGGATTTTAAGAGCAAAGAGTCCCGGAGAGAAAGTTTCAAAAACCGGCACTGGAAGACTTCCAAGAATTCCAACAGTTACTTAAAAATCAAGGATCATCTTGTGGTGCTGTATTACAACAAGAACTATAACAACTGGAAGTATTCCTTGGATAATCAATTCTGCCCCGAAATTTACGCAACCCGGGAAGAAGCAATTGATGCTGCTTTTGAGGCGCTGGAAAAACTCAGATAAAAAAGTAATAACCCCTAAGGCTTATGCCTTAGGGGTTATCGTTACTTCGAACGCAAATATATTCCTCACAATGTGCAGGGTTCGTATTTGCGTCCCTTGGTGACCCGCCGGAGATTCGAACTCCGGACCCACTGCTTAAAAGGCAGTTGCTCTGCCAACTGAGCTAGCGGGTCAAATCCATTTATGCATTCTATCACAATCATGCCCAAAAGTCAATAGCGCAAACCAGCTTTTGTAAAGCTGGTTTTTTATACATTCAGCACCCCTGTCTGAACAGGGGTGCTGAAAATCCGTTTTCCAAACTCAGCCTGTATAGACGGTGATCCCCATGCTGTCTTTTGCCGCTTCATAGCGGACAGTTTCCACTGTTACCTGATATCCGCCTTCCACCTTTTGCATATCGTAGGTATTGTCCAAAGTCATCCACACATAAGGATGGGTCTGCTGGGTATGCCAGGTGATGGTGGTCAAAGTTTTGCCTTTTTCCACGGTGATATTCTCATTTTCCACGGCGATCTGCGTGGTTTCGCTCACTGTAGAGAGGGCTGGATTATAATCGATCTTGCACATATTTTCGTAGTCAAAATACAGATCGATCAGGGTGTACTCCGCCACCTCAAAAATCACGCATTCCGGCTGGAAAATATTAAAATAATAGGGAAAATCAATTACATTCTGATAATCGTGCACAAAGATATATTCCCGAAATGCATTCTGCATATACTTGCCGCCATACGCATTCATATAGCTTCCCTGGAAAACAAGCGTTTTGGGCGTATCCTTCACCTGGTCAGCACTGTTTACCACATAGCCAAAGCCACGATAGGAAGGGTGCAGCTTCAATTCCGAAGGATATTCTTGATTCTGATAAGTTACGGGAACCTGCAGACTCAGCGCAGGAACTTTTTCATGAATGGGAAATCTGGAAATTTGCAGAGATTCCTCCAATTTTTCACCCACATTAAACTCTTCCAGCTGGTTCACATGGATATTTTCGCACTGCTCGCTGAGCTTTTCCAGCATGGCCTGTGTGCCATAAAAAGCACCCAGGTCATTCCAGTGGTTGGCATCATACTTATGATTGAAGGTCTGAACGCCCTGCTCTTTTAAGGCTGCCAGGGTTTCGGTGTTGTCTATATAGTTGATGCCCCGCTTGTCCAGCTCCGCAAGGAAGGGTTCAACCCAGTCCCGGTTGTAGTTTACCCCGTCGGCAACCTTCTCCGGATAGATGGCAGGCTTAGCAGGATTGAAGGCAAACACGAAAGGAACATTCCTTTGTTCGCAGTACTTCTGAATATCCGCCACCATATCGGCAAAGACCACATGGAACTCCTCGAACTTCACATCCGTGTACAAGCCTGCGCCGAATACATACCCGTCCTTACCGTAGCTGTAGGAGGGGTGGACCATTTTGCCGAACAGTCTGTCATTGAGGATCGTATAGGCGGTGATCGCCTGATCCCGCAGGCCGATACGGTCATTGACATATTTTTCCAGATTGACGGTCAGATCACCGGATGCTTCAAAGGGATTTCCTGCCAATTTCCGGTTGTCGATCTCGGAGATGGCGTCCGGGGTGGTATTAAAGAAGCACAGAGGCACGGCAATCACTGCAGCAACCAGCAAAACTGTTATGATTCTAAGTAATTTCATCCTGTCGCCCTCCTTAATACTGGAAATAAATGAACGGGCTGTAGGTGGAGTTGATCATAAACAGGATCGCAATCACAAACAGCGCAACAAGCAGAATCTGATGAATCAAATAGCCCCAGGTCCGCTGGGTGAGCCATTTATAAGCGCTCTGCACCTTGGGCAGACCAAACACAGTCGCGCCCAAAATCGCCACCGCCACCAGCGTAATCATACGGGCATCCAGATAATACTGCCAATTATAGGGAATGGACGGGAAGGTAACCAGGCCGAACATGGTCTTGAGCCACTCCAGGCAAGCAGAAAAATCGGCAAACCGGAACAGCTCCCAGCAGAAGAAGGTCACAACCATGGTCGCGGCCCATTTGAGGAACTTGGGGGTCTTTTCATACCAGGTCTTCTTGGCGATCAGCTTTTCAATGATATTGCATACACCGTTTATCATACCCCACAGCATATAGGTCCAGCCGGCGCCGTGCCAAACACCCGTAAGGAAGAACACGATGGCCACATTGATAATCGCCCGCTTTGCGCCCCGTCTGCTGCCACCCAGAGGGAAATAGACATATTCCCGGAACCAGGTGCCCAGGGAGATATGCCACCGTCTCCAAAACTCCGTAATAGAGCAGGACAGATAGGGGAAATTGAAATTCTCTTTCACGGAGAAACCCAGCATACCGGAAAGGCCGATGGCAATATCGGAATAGCCGGAGAAATCGTAATAGATCTGCAACATATACAGCAGCGCAACCAGCCAGGCCGTGGGCACATCCACAACGGTGGCCTTGGCGATGCAGGCACCAAAGGTATCTGCCAAAATCAGCTTCTTGGCAAAGCCGATCATGATCCGGCTGACGCCGTCAGAAATATGGGTCAGATTGATCTCCCGATCCCGGGTCTGCGTGCTGAAATCCCGCCACAGCACAATAGGGCCGGACACCACCTTGGGGAAGAAGGTCATATACAGGGCGCAGTCAATGAGATTGCCGGCAGCCGCCTTGCCCATATAGATGTCTGCCAAATAGGAAATGGCAGAAAATGTAATAAAGGAAATGCCCAGGGGCGCAATAATGGATTTCCCGGACAGAGTATCCTTGGCAAGCAGATTCCAAAGGTCAGCCAACAGGCCGGTGTACTTGAAATGGATCAGCAAACCCACAATCGCGGCAACGCCCAAAAAGACAACCGGCAACGCCATGGAGAACTTCTTTTGATTGTTTTCCCCGTCCACGGCGATGATGGAAAAATTCGTCTGCCGGATTTTCTGAATTGCCAGGCCCAACAAATATACCAGCACGATGTAGGCAGCAAAGCCCACAATATCATCCATGCAGGCCCACATATAAAAGCCACAGCTGATGCCGATCAGCGCCAGGTCGGTCAGTCTGCACTTTTTCAGCAGTGGGATCTTCTCCAAAAGCACCGCCAAATAATATAAAATCATACTCACAGGAAAAAATCCGAATGTAAATATTTGCGTTGTAAACGGCATAATATTCTCCAGCCTTTCTGCCGAAACTTTGGGGTATTGTATCACTTTTTCCCTGAAAAAGCAAGCTTTTGCCAGTTTGTGCCATAAAAAGCAAAATCCGAAAGCCGAAGCTTTCGGATTTTTGGCTGGGATGGCAGGATTTGAACCTACGAATGCCAGAGTCAAAGTCTGGTGCCTTACCGCTTGGCGACATCCCAATATCACGGAGGAATTATAGCACGGAAGCCGCATTTTTGCAACTGTTTTTTGAAATATACCCTAAATTCTTAAAGAATAACCTTTTTAGTCTTTGCAACTTGCATTTTTTATGAAATACTGGTATCATAATATGATAGATCCCCCGAAAAGGAGACAAAAGATGAAAAACAGAACCCTTTCTATTGTAATCCCCGCCTTTAATGAGGAAGAAAATATTGAAAACACCGCCAGCGTTGTCAGTTCTATTATGCGGGAAGCCCATATCCCCTATGAGCTGGTGTTTGTCAGCGACGGCTCCAGGGATCAGACCTTTGCCAAGGTTTTGGCTTTGGCAGAAAACGATAACCATATCCGCGGTTTGGAATTCAGCCGGAATTTTGGCAAGGAAGCGGCTATTTTTGCCGGTCTTTCCGCCATCAAGGGCGGCTGCGCCGTGGTGATGGACTGCGACCTGCAGCACCCCCCTCAGACCATTGTGCAGATGTACAAGCTGTGGGAAGAGGGCTACGATATTGTGGAGGGTGTGAAGAACACCCGGGGCAAGGAGTCCGTGTTCCACAAGCTGTTCGCCGGCACTTTCTATAAGCTGCTGTCCTCCCTCACCGGCACGGAGATGGAAAACACCAGCGATTTTAAGCTGCTGGACAAATCCGTGATCCAGGTCCTGCTGGATATGCCCGAGCGGAAGACCTTCTTCCGGGCTATGTCTTTTTGGGTGGGCTTCAAAAGCTGCCAGGTGGGCTATGATGTTCAGGAGCGGGCCTTCGGCACGACCAAGTGGTCCTTCTTTAACCTGGCAAAATATGCCGTTTCCAACATTATCTCTTTCAGCACCAAGCCCCTGGCTATGGTGGGCTATATGGGCGGACTTTCCATTCTCATCGGCCTGGTGATGGGTATTCAGACCTTGGTAAAATGGTTCAGCGGCAAGGCCTTAGAGGGCTTTACCACGGTGATTTTGCTGCTTTTGTTCCTGGGCGGCGGCATTTTGCTGGGCCTTGGCATTTTGGGCACCTACATCGGTGCCATTTACCAGGAGGTCAAGCAGCGCCCCCGGTATATCGTGCGGCTGGATACAGACAAACTGCTGAAACGGGATTTTGAGTAATGGATATTTTCGATAGAATCATGAGCCTGCCCGGTCTGCGGCGGTTCTACAAGCTATATGCCAAGTACAAGGAGATCCTTTTGTATATTCTCTTTGGCGGCGTGGCTACCGTGGTGTCAATCGGCTCTTTTGTGATCTGCGAAACTCTCCTGGGCATGGATGCGCTGATCGCCAACGTGATTTCCTGGGTGCTGGCTGTGGCCACCGCCTATACCACCAACCGCACCTGGGTGTTCTGCTCTCATACAAAAGGAAAAGCCTTTTGGACAGAACTTGTCAGCTTTTTCTCCGGACGGGTGCTGACCCTTCTGATGGAAGAGGGCATTTTGCTGGTCTTCGTTACCTGGCTGCACTTCCCCGGCGTATGGGTAAAGGTAGCCGCCCAAATTGCCGTCTTAGTGGGCAATTACTTCCTCTCCAAGCTGATTATTTTCAAGAAATAAAAACCTCCCCAATGGGGAGGTTTTTATTATGGGATAATGGGATAAAGCTAGATCGTATTGCCGCCGTCCACGGTCAGCTCCGCGCTGGTGGTTAACTTTGGTCACCCAACAACAAAAACACCGGAATGCTGATGCATTCCGGTGTTTTTTATGCAGTTAGGCTAAACCGATACTGTGTTACCACGCATTGCCGTGGGGTTCTTAGTACATTCCGCCGCCCTGGGCTGCAGCGGCTGCCATTGCAGCGGCATCTGCTTCGGGGTTGGGCTTGTCGGCGACCAAGCTTTCAGTGGTCAGCACGCAAGCGGCGATGGATGCGGCATTCTCCAGGGAGGAGCGGGTCACCTTGGTGGGATCCACGATGCCGTTCTCGATCATATCCATATAGGTTTCGGTGTAAGCATTGTAGCCGTAGCCGACCTTCTTGGAGTTCTTGATCTTCTCGAAGACCACGCTGCCGTCCACACCGGCGTTCTCAGCGATCTGACGAACGGGTGCCTGCAGAGCGGTGGCGATGATCTTAGCGCCGGTCTTCTCGTCACCGGTGAGCTTTGCGATCAGCTTCTCAACAGCTGCGATGGCATTGACCTGTGCGGTACCGCCGCCGGCCACGATGCCCTCTTCCACAGCGGCGCGGGTTGCGTTCAGAGCATCCTCAACACGCAGCTTCTTTTCCTTCATGGCAACCTCGGTCTGTGCGCCGACCTTGATAACGGCAACACCGCCGGAGAGCTTTGCCAGACGCTCCTGGAGCTTTTCCTTGTCGTACTCGGAAGTGGTGGTAGCGATGGATGCGCGGATCTGCTGGGCGCGGGCTGCGATGTCCTCAGCCTTGCCGTCGCCGTCCACGATGGTGGTGGTGTCCTTGGTGACAACGATCTGACGGCAGTGGCCCAGATCGGACAGCTGAGTCTCGGTCAGCTCCATGTTCAGCTGAGAAGAGATGACGGTACCGCTGGTGAGGATGGCGATA
>JAFTMI010000017.1 GCA_017452505.1 Oscillospiraceae bacterium | reverse complement strand
GAAAGAAGGAAATATATGAACTGGCAAATCATTGTTGGTGGCTTCTTGTTTATCGGTGGCCTTGGTAACCTGACAGAAGATTTCGGAGCTTTTCTCTTTGGTGTTCTAATCGGTGGATGCCTGCTGTATTGGGGACTTCGTCAAAAAGGGCTTATCAACAAAACCGCTAAACAGATTCCTGCTGGCAGAACGTTGACAGAAGAAACCCTTCATGCCGTCGGTGTAAGTTACTATGAAGACAACATCCAAAAACTTGCCTGTAAGAATCCTGATTGGCAACTGTCTGCCGAGCAGATTGTCAACAGCGGGAAGGCTGGGAAGCGCATCTTTCGCCACACCTACATTAACCGGCCTGTAAAGCTAGTACTTCAGCCGGACAATGAACATGACCCCAATGCTGTTGCCGTTATCATCGCCGGCGAGCTGGTAGGCTACATCAGCAGAGAAGATAATCTTCACGTGAAGGATATTTTAGAAAACCGCGACATCAAATCCCTGTCCGGCTTCATCGGCGGTGGTGAATATAAAATCGTTGGCAAGGACGGTGACATCACTAAGGATGAGTACGGATTCAGTGTCAATATCAGAATTAAGTACATTTAAGGAGGATAACGTGAAAAAACTTCTTTCTCTTCTTGCGTTCATCGTGGTCTTGACATTCTCCGGTTGTTCCGATGAGCCAGCACCATCTATCACCGAAAGCACAGCATCCATTGAGACGACAGTACTCGAAACAGCCGAAACTGCTACTGAGCCGCCACCAGAAACCACAGAACCGTCATTGCAGACATATCCGCTCAACGTCGGCAAAGCATACTACGATTATGCCGTTTCCCCTCCAGATCATATTTACAACACACTTGGATCTGAAAACGGCCTTGCCGGAACTATCTATACTTTTGATGGTACCGTAACTGCCATTGAAGAAATGACCGCCAGCGGCTTTGTATATCCGCTCGCTAAGGTCGATACTGATCGGGGCCCGGTCATGGTTTTAGATATGTATAGCGCAGTCTATAATACCTCTTTGAAAAGAATGGGAGAAAGAAATACAAAATCGCATTATGATGATAACCCCGCTTTCTACCAATTTCCTAATATCGGCGAAGCTGCCAATTTCATCACAGTGTACATGGGGTATTCTCAGGCCGAAAACCTCCCCACATTTATCTACGGCGCAAGTCCCGATATTTTCACCATTGGTGAATACGAAGATCCTGTATTTGCACAGTTTGAAGATGTCTCCGAATAGCCCTCCCGGAGCGGCAACTCCGGAAAGGCCAGTCCCAAACGCCTGGGAATTTACAAAATAAAAAACCGCCCGGGAGCGGCAACTCCCGAGCGGCACACAGAAAACCACCCACCCATCACGATAGGGGCAGTCTGCCCTTTTATAGTAGCAGATTTGCCCCGGAAAGGCAAGGACAAAATGGCAAGAAAAGCCGCAGCCGGCACCGGCACCATCCGCAAGAAAACCATCACCCGCAACGGGAAAGAATATACCTACTGGGAAGCCCGGTATACTGCCGGCTACGATCCCGGAACCGGTAAGCAGATCCAGCGCAGCGTATCAGGTAAGACTCAGAAAGAAGTGGCCAAAAAGCTGAAGGAGGCCACCGCCGCTCTCGATTCCGGAACCTACATCGCCCCAAACAAAATGACCGTCGGCGAATGGCTGGATACATGGACAAAAGAGTACCTCTCCAGTGTTAAGCCGTCCACGCTCTATTCTTATCAAGCCACTGTTCGAAATCACCTAAAGCCTAAACTTGGCGCAATCAAACTGGATGCACTATCTCCGCATACCATACAAAGCTTTTATAACGATCTGAGTAACACCGCAGGCCTGTCCCCCAAAACGGTCAAAAACATTCATGGTGTCCTGCACAAGGCGCTTCAAAAAGCTGTTCTAAACAGCTATATTCGGTTTAACCCGGCAAACGAATGCGAACTCCCCCAGAGAGTCAAGGCCGAGATTCAGCCTTTAGACGAGAATCAGATTAAGGACTTCCTAAAAGCTGTCAAAGGCAGCCCTTACGAAGATCTGTACATCGTTACTCTGTTCACCGGAATGCGCGAAGGCGAGGTCTGCGGCCTCATGTGGGACTGTGTGGATCTAAAGAAAGGCACCATGTTGGTCAACAAGCAGCTGCAGTACGTTCGGAGCAGTAAAGGCCAGTATAGGATCGTACCCACCAAAAACAGCAAGGGCCGCTCTATTACGCTTCCTCCGTACATCGTCAAGATCCTGCGCAGGGCAAAAAGAAACAGCTGGAAAACCGGCTCCGGTATGGTGAGTGTTGGGAGGACAGTGGATTTGTTTTTACTGACGATCTTGGCTGTCACCTGTCTCCGCAAAATGTTTACAGAGAATTCAAACGAATCGTAACGGCCATCGGCAGCCCCTCCACCCGTTTTCATGATCTGCGACATTCCTATGCTGTTGCCGCCATCCGTTCCGGCGATGATATTAAAACAGTCCAGGAAAACCTCGGTCACGCTACCGCAGCGTTCACCCTTGACACCTACGGCCATGTCACAGCACAAATGAAGCAGGAAAGCGCCAACCGGATGGAGCAGTTTATAAAAGCTGTAAACGCATAAGGGAAAAAGGAAGGGAAAAATCAAATACAGCCGCTTGAACATTTCGGAATTTCCGAACAATTCAGGCGGCATTTTTCTGTTTTATTGCAAGAAATCCCGGAAGCATCAATTGCTCCCGGGAAATCCGTTTTGGCGGAGATGGAGGGATTTGAACCCCCGCACGCCTTGCAGCGCCTAGCGGATTTCGAATCCGCACCCTTCAGCCACTTGGGTACATCTCCAAAGACTTCGCTATTATATCAGCGGCATTTCAAAAAATCAAGTTTTTTCAGACGTATTTGGGTTCTTTTTTACCAATTCAAGCACATCGCTCATTTTCTCG
>JAFTMI010000016.1 GCA_017452505.1 Oscillospiraceae bacterium | reverse complement strand
TCTTAAAAGCAAGTAAACTGGATCAAAGCCTTGAGAAACACAAAGAAAAAGCACAAATACGCGCTGAGCGCGTTTACTCCTAACCCGGAGGTCGTAGGTTCGAGTCCTGCCTCCGCAACCAAAAAGACCACCACCCATCCGGGTGGTGTTCTTTTTGGTTATGATAGCATGCTTTGCAGCTATTACCCCAGGCTATGAGACCGACGAGCGTAGCTCGTTGTGGGGAGCGAGGGGAGCGCCGCCGGTGGCGGGAGGAGCGACCCGAGCGAGTGGCCGGGGTCGGTGAGCGACGCAGCCGCGACCTCGGCAAGGAGAGCGCCGGGGACCCCAACAGGGGAGATACGCAGATCAGATTTTAGTAAATGCCAGTCACAAAGACAAATACAAGTCCTGCCTCCGCAACCATAAAAAGTCCTGAAATCTTACGACTTCAGGACTTTTTCTTGCAATTTTCAACAAAAAAGTTAAGGATACTTTTAGTGGCAGCCGAAATGGACCCCATTTTGACCCCAATTGGCAATGCAGAATGGTTTAAAAAGCATGAGGAATTGCCTGGAAAACAAAAGCATAGGTATAGGCCGTTAGGGAGAATATCCCTAATGGCCTTGTTTTTTTAGGTACTCCCTTGTAGTGAAGCCGGTAACAGCTTTAAATACCACATAAAAATGCTTTACATTTTCAAATCCGCACAAGGAAGCGATTTCTTCCCGCGTGTAAAGCTGGCTTCTGAGCAGAGTTTGGGCCTTTTGGATTCGCTGCCGGTTTACATACTTTACCGGTGTGCAACCGAAGTGCTTGCGAAAATGCTTGATAAAACTGGTTTGGCTGACAGGGCACAACCGATATGCATCGTCCATAGTCAAATCCTTGTCAAACAAATGCCTTTGCAGATAGTGAACCGCCGGGTCAATTACACCATAGGATTCCTTGGCACAGGAATCGTCAGCAATATGGGTCAGAGCAGCAATCTTGTAAAGGTTTGCCATACACCTGTAAAAGGATTCGGTAGTTTTGACTTTCCAGGCTTGCGCAATCTCCCCAAACAGGCGGCACATTTCCTCCGGATCCTCAGTGGTAATGATCTGCATCTCCTTCGGCATATCCCCGTTGATATCCAAATGAATGGCGACGATTTCTTCTGCCTGACAGGACTGGCTGTAGTTAGCACCATAGGGAATGTACAGCACATCGCCCCGGATCACTTTCTTTGCGTCACCCTTGTAAAAAAACATACTTTCACCGGAAAGGCGGCAACTTAACACATAGGTTTCCTTGCAATCGGTTTTAATGCGCATATTTTCCCGTTTGACATGGACAACCTCTTGTATTTTGAATGTTGTAAATTCTTGTTCCATTGCTGAGTCTCCTCTGAGATGTGTTCCTTTTCAGTAAAGCACAAATGCTACAGAGTGTCAAGTTAAAAAATTCGAACCAAATATGAAGTTTTATAGGTTGAAACTGATAAAAACGCAAACTATAATAAATATAGAACGATATGTGAGGTGATCTGTATGTTTACATTCCGGGTTCAGCCTGTTTCTATGGTTTCCGTGGAGGGATTGCAACGGGTAGATTTGCACTTTGACAGCGACCGGACGGAGCATTTATACTTGTCTGTCTATGGGCAAGAAGCGGTGGTGCAGAATATCCCTGTGGCATTCTCTGCCGGACAGGGCGTTGCCACCGTAATGCTGCCGGTGCAGGAAGAAAGCTTTTCTGCCCGGTGGATGTTGGCGGACAAGGATGGTAAGTCGGTGGCGGAAACGGATGCTGTATGGTACCGCCCCCGGGAGCGGACAATGTACATAATGCTTTCCTCCCACACGGATATCGGCTTGCACAATTCCCAGTACATTCAGCGGCATAACAGCTGCCGTTTCCTGGATATGGCCAAGGCCCTTTGCGACGAGACTCAAGACCGTGCCGAATCGGACCGGTACCGCTATACTATGGAGGGTACTTGGTTTTGGAACAATTACGGAATGGACCGGGGTACAGATGCGGCAAACGCACTGGTGGAAGATTATATAAAGCCGGGAAAGATCGGTATTTGCTGCGGTGTTGCCGGCAACCACACCCAGGTGTATGGTCTGGAAGAAATTTGCCGCAGTGCTTATGAAAGAAAACGCCTGCTGGATATGTGGGGTCTAAAAAGTGAAACTATGACCATGATCGACAACAACGGCTTGTCCATGGGTATTATCCAGCCTTATGCTGAGGCCGGGATCCGAAATCTGATTTTTGCCCCCAATCAGTGGAATCCGCTGCCATCTACGATTTGGAAGAAAGACGGCACCAAGACCGCCGCCAGTTTCAATCCGGATGCCGGGGGCGGTGGAACAAGAATCGATATCCGTTATGAATCTGCGCTGCCGATGGTGTTTTATTGGCAGACGCCTACCGGGGAACGGATGTTGGTTTGGGGCAGTACCCAGTATGGCCACGGCGCCTCTGCATTTGGTATTTATCCGAGAAATCCTTCGCCGCTGCATCTGATCGAGGACTGTATGGCAAAGCAACTTCCTCTGCTGGATGAAAAGTACCCCTACGATGTGTGGCTGATGTGCTGTTACGGCGACGATCAGGAACCAAGCCTGAAAGTAACAAATGACATCACGGCCTGGAATAAAAAATGGCAGTGGCCCAAGCTGCGGACTTTGGGAAATCCGGATGAGCCCTTCCGCATTTTGCGTGAAAAGCACGAAAAGGAGATTCCTGTCATAACCGGTGATATTGCCGGTGGTTGGTATCAGCACCCGGTTGCTACACCGGAACTTTTGGCGGATAAATTTGCCGCAGACCGGCTTTTGCCCACGGCAGAAAAATGGGCCACGGTGGCAGGCGCGTTGGATGCGGACTATACCTATCCTGCCACATTGTTCCGTCGAGCTTGGGACTATCTTCTGTACAATGACGAGCATTCCTATGGCACCAGTGGCTATCGGGGCCGCAAGGTTTATGAAACCTGGATGCAGCACCGGGATTGGATCGAAAAAGCCACCCAAACGGCACAGGAAGAAAATGATCTTGCCCTGCAGACCATTGCGGCAAAAATCCCGGCAGAAGAGGATAGTATTGCCATTTTTAACCCCACCGCCTTGGAGAGACAGGAGCTGGTGGAAACTAAAGACGGAGCGGCAATTGCCAATATTCCTCCTTTTGGTTACAGGGTGCTGAAAAAGTCCGCATTGCGGGATAACCAACTGGAAACCCAGAAACCTATTGCCCCCCCGGTTATTGAAAACACTTATTATAAAATTTCCTTTGCGGAAAACGGCAGTATCACATCTGTGTTTGATAAAGCCCTTAACCGGGAGTTGTTGGATGAAAGCAACCCTTACCGGGCCAATGAACTGATCTATACCAAAGACAATCACAAGACCTTCTTTGTGCCGGAACGGGCAGGTTTTACCGTACAGACCCACTTAGATAAAACCGTGGTGACAGTCCAAACCACAGTGCCGGGCTTAGGTACGGATATTCAGCAGACCATCACGCTGTCTGCTCACGAAAAGCGGATTGATATCGATAACCGTCTGTATCATGTAAAGGATATGGTAAATGATGACCGCTATTACCGGTATCTGTACTGTGCGTTCCCCATTGCCGTGGAAAACAGCCATCGGTATTGCCATTTGAGCGGTGCTGTGGCGGAATACGGCGTGGATGTGACCGGTCACGGCACCGATGTGTATATGGCAGTCAATGAGTGGTGCTGCGCAGAAAATAGTGATTTCGGTGTTGCGCTGATGATGCCGGACTCTCAGCTTGTGGAGTTTGACCATATCCATCCGGACAAAACAGATTTTGGAAGCACGGGAGATGGCTCTGCAATCTTTGCCTATCTTGCAAATGATTGGCTGCAGATGCACACACCCGGCGGAAGTTATTTGGATTATCGGTTCCGTTTTTCCATTACTTCGTACGAAGGAACTTACAAGACCGCAAAAATTCTGGAAATGGCAGAGAGGTATACGAACCCTGTTCAGTTGGTAGCACTTTCCAAACAGAGCGGAAGCTTAAATGGGGATTCTCAAAGCTTTTTGGAAATTCCCCAAGGGCAGCGGCTGGTGGGCTTGAAACGGGCTGATGACGGCGACGGAATCATCGCAAGATTATACGGGACCGGTACTGCGTTGGCAGGCGCTCAGCGGGTGCGGGTAGATGAAACACCTTTGTCAACAGACGCAAATCCCTTGAGCGGTTTTACTACCTATCGGTTGGGCAGTGGCGTGCTCCACCTGAAAGAGCGAGCGCTCCCGGAAGCGAGTGGCTCTCCCGCACCCATCGGCAGTGTGTACACCGGCCTCATCACGCAGCCCCGTGCTGCTGCCGGTGAAGATTCCGGCCACCTGTATCTTCTGTGGGGCTACAATATGGAAGAAGATTTCTCCCACTATAAGCTTTATCGCAGTGAAGAATCCGGTTTTGTTCCAAGCCAGGATAATTTCCTTGCGGACATCCAACCGGAAGCATACTGCGTGGGCCGTTATGAGGACAAAGGGTTAAAAGACAATACCCCCTATTATTACCGGGTGTGCGCTGTCAATAAAGCCGGAAAAGTCGGACCTTTCAGCCGGGAATTTTGCGGCATTACCAAAGAAATTTTTTGGAGGAAACATGATGAAGAAAATCTTGATACTTGGTGATTCCATTCGTATGGGCTATGACAAGTATGTGAAAATGGCCTTTGAGGATGTAGCGCAGGTGCATTATCCGGTTAGCAACTGCCGTTTTTCCTCCCACCTTTTGCGGCACTTGCAGGAATGGGTGGAGGAAACCGGCTGTGGGGATGAACTGGACTTGGTATACTGGAATGCCGGTCTGTGGGACACCTTGCTGCTGGCCGATGGGCTGCCCCATATCCCTTTGGATGTGTATGAAGCCAATGTGGATCGGATCTGCCGTCAACTGCAAATGTTTGCGCCGAAGGCTAAGATCATCTTTGCCACCTCTACACCGGTTCAGGAGGAGCTGTTCACAGGGCGATTCAAACGGAAGAACAAGGATGTGGAGCAGTATAACCTTGCTGCCGGGCGGATCGTGGAAAGCTACGGCGGCCAGGTGGATGACTTGTATACTATGGCGAAAAATGCGCCAGTATCCTACCATTCAGACCAGACCCATTATTATACCAAGGAAGGTAAGAAACTGTTCACCGAGCATGTGGTAGCCACGATGGAAAAGGCCTTGAGCATCAAGGGCAAACCCCTGGATTTTGATGCTCTGTTTACAGTAACGAAAAATATTGAAGGTTTGTAATATGGAAAAACAAAAGAGGGCTTTGGTAACCGGCGCATCCCGGGGAATCGGCAGAGCAATCGCAATCGCTTTGGCAGAGGATGGTTATGAGGTGATTCTCCACTGCGTAAATGGAATACAACAAGCCCAAGAAGTGAAAACCACCATTGAAAATGCCGGTGGCAAAGCAAATATTCTTACTGCCGACCTTTGTGACCCGGCCCAGGCCAAAGCAATGGCGCAACAGATGGGCGATGTGGATGTGTTGGTTTTGAACGTATCTATACAGATTAGAAAGCCTTGGCAGGAGATTACTTTGGAAGAGGCCAACGCCCAAATCAACTGCAATTTCCTGTCCTCGCTGACGCTGATTCAAGAAGCGGTGCCCTACATGGAAACCCAAAAATGGGGTCGGATCATTACCATCGGCTCCGTGCAGGAAGCAAAACCCCATCCGGATATGCTGATCTATTCTTCTATCAAAGCGGCACAGACGGCAATGGTCAAATCCCTTTCTTTGCAATTGGCGAAGGATGGTATTACCGTCAACAATGTGGCCCCCGGTGTGATTTATACAGACCGCAACCGGGAAGCTTTGGCAGATCCGGACTATGCAAAGAAGGTGTCTGACAGTATTCCGGCAGGCTATTACGGAGAGCCGGAGGATTGCGCCGGGATTGTCAGTCTGCTATGCTCTGAGAAAGGCCGCTATATAACCGGACAGAGTATTTTTGTGGATGGTGGCAAAAGTGTGCAATAAAGGAATTTACGATATTTACATAACATCCTGTACCCAAACCGGAGGTATTTACCACTACAAGCTGCAAAACGGAAAATTGTTGTTTGCGGATTTTACCCCTATGGACCGGCCTATGTATGCGGTCACCCAAAACCGCAAACTGTATGTTCTTCTGCGTGCACCCTTTGAAAACGGGGATAGCGGTGTAGTGGTTTATGACCTTGACGATGCAGGAAAACCGGTGAATCCTTCTGCATTACAATCCACCCACGGAAAAGTTGCCTGCCATATTCTGGCAGACGGTGAGGATGTCTATTGCGCCAACTATATATCCGGAAGCCTATGCAAGCTGCCCGGAAAAATGGTACAGCATCAAGGCTGCGGTCCTGATGCTGCCCGGCAGGAAGGCCCCCATATGCACTTTGTAGGTCTGACGCCGGACAGAAACTATATCTGCGCTGCAGATTTGGGGACGGATACTGTATATGTATATGACCGTGCGTTAAATCTTCATAGCAGTGCTAAGGTGCCTTCCGGTCACGGTGTGCGGCATCTGGCGTTTTCCCGGGATGGAAAATGGATGTTTGCTGCCAACGAGCTGAAATCCACGGTTTCTGCTTTTGCCTATAAGGACGGAACTTTGCACTTAGTGGATACCTGCACTGCTATTCCGTTTGCGGAAGAGAGTGCGATTGCGGCCATCCGGGTCAGAGAGGATCATATTTATGTTTCCAACCGGGGACACGATTCAATTTCAAAACTGTCCTTTGATGGGCAGAAGCTTACCTTGCTGGACACTTTTTCTACCGGTGGTAAGACACCACGGGACTTTTGCTTTGTGGGATCGCAGATGCTTTGCGCCAACCAGGACAGTGACACCGTCACATTGTTGGACGAGGAACTGGGGATTTTGCAGACTGTTTCTGTGGAAATGCCTGTTTGCGTCTGCGTGGAAAGCCAATTGGAGGTCACGGAATATGACGGCCCCGGCTACAAACCTTTGGTTGATTCTAATGGCTGGCGGGTGGCAGTTGCCAATTATATGCCAAAGCTGGAGTTGTCCCGCCTTGATTTCCTGGAACGGCATTTGGAAACGGATGAGGTATTCGTCCTTTTGCAAGGAGAAGCCGGGCTGCTCATCGGCAAGGAGCGGCTGCAGGTGCCTTTGGAGATTGGAAAAGTCTGCAATGTAAAGCGGGGAATCTGGCACCGGGTGTATATGACTCCGGGCGCAAAGGTCTTGATTGTAGAAAACACCAATACCGGATCCCACAATACCGAGTATTGTTCGTTTTAGAAAAGCCTTGCTTGATGTGAGGGCAAAAAGAGGTTCTTTTATCCAGGAAAGAAGAAAGTTTGCGCAGCGAAAATGTGGCTGATTTTTCTTGTCATTAGGGGCATCAAAGAATGAGGGGAACTGGGGAACTTTAGAGAAACGCTCCCCAGATGGCATGCCTTGTGTCGCCCTGTTGAATAGCAATTTTCCCCAATGGTGATTTCTCGTTAAGGGAACTTCCCCGCAAACCGGAGAGATACGCAGAACCGATCTTAGCAAATGCCCGTCACAAAAGCAAATACAAGTCCTGCCTCCGCAACCAAAAAGAACACCACCCATCCGGGTGGTGTTCTTTTGCATTATAAAGCAAGACTGTATTGCCTACAGGTTAGCAGGATGGAGAGCGTTGGCAAGCAGGGATTGCTTGCCAACCAATTTTACCTCACAGGAAATCTCCCAAACAGCAGAATTGCCTTTGTAAGCGCCTGTATTCTCTGTGATGGTTATCTCCGCCTTTCCCGAACCCATATCACATATCGCAACTGTGAGTGTGCCGGTTCCCACATCGTCGATTTTGTCGTGTTCCCTTATTTCAACACCGATGGACTGGAAAGTGAGAATCTCCAGGGCCTGTGTGATTTCATATCCGCTTTTGATGGTTTTGCCGTTGTGGGTATAAGTGAACGACCAGTCATTCCCAACGCAAGCATTGGAAATTTTCTTTTCCTTAAAAGTCAGCTGATATATGCCGTAGGCATGATCCGCCTCGGGGATTGTTGGTGTTGGCTCTGCAACAGAACAGGCAGACAGAAGTAACGTGAGAAGACAAACAGTGCAAACGATCCGTTTCATATTCCTACCTCATTAAAAAAGCACACCCCGAAGGGTGTGCCGAAAAAGTGTTTCCCTCGGTTTCGCTACCACACTACACCGATAAATATACCTGCAAGAGGAATAAGGAGAGAACACCTTTTACCAAGGTATTTTCCCCCTTACAGGCATAGATAATTATCGCATATTAAAGTGTAGTGTGGTATGTACACATACTACCACAAAAAAACCGAAATGTAAAGCCAAGACGAAAAAACGGCGCAAGGAAATTTCTACACGCGCTTGCTTCTAATGCTTGTGATAAGTGTTGCATTACACAATTATGTATGATAAAATAGAAAAAATTTGCAAAAAGGAGCAGATTACGATGAATGAGAGAATAGAAAAGATTTTGACCGAGGTGCAAAAGGTCATTCTCGGCAAGCAGGAAGTGATTGAAAAAGTTCTGATGGCAATGTTGGCCGATGGCCACGTGCTGCTGGATGATGTGCCCGGTGTGGGTAAGACATCACTGGCAGTTGCACTGAACAAATCCCTTGGCCTGGACTATCAAAGAATCCAGTTTACCCCGGATGTTATGCCCTCTGACGTGGTGGGCTATTCCATCTACGATAAGAACTCCGGTACGTTCCGCTATATGCCCGGCACGGTGAATCGCGCCAATCTGCTGTTGGCTGACGAGATCAACCGTACCTCCTCCAAGACCCAGTCTGCCCTTTTGGAGGCAATGGAAGAGCACCAGGTAACGGTGGACGGTAATCTGTATCCTTTGCAAAAGCCCTTCCTGGTAATCGCAACCGAAAACCATGTGGGTACCGCCGGTACACAACTGCTGCCCCATGCCCAGTTGGACCGCTTTTTGGTACGGCTGACCATCGGCTACCCGGATTATACTGCCCAAATGGATATTATCCGCGACCGCAAGACCGCTGATCCTATGGACACCGTGTGCCAGGCCGTGACGAAAGAAGAGTTCCTGCAAATGCAGGAGGAAGCCGCCCGTGTCACTATGAACGATCAGATCGTGGCTTACATCACGGACTTGTCCATTGCTTCCCGGAATCACGCGTCCGTCGAGCTGGGTATCAGCCCCCGTGGCGCTATCGCTGTGGGCCGTATGGCAAGAGCCTGCGCCTATGTCCATGGCCGTGACTATGTGATCCCTGCCGATGTGCGGGAGGTCTTCTGTGATGTGTGTACCCACCGTATCCTGCTGAGCCAAAAGGCAAAGGCAGCCCGTCAGACCAGAACAGAGGTGCTGCAGGCGATTCTTGCCGATGTAAAGGAACCCTATGAAAAGTAAATGGATTTGGTTAGCAGCCTGCGTTGCGGCTGCCGGCGCATATCTGTTTGAGAACAATCCCGGCACGCTGACTGTGCTTATTTGCGTGGTTTTCCTACCGGCGATTGGCATGCTGCCGCTGCTGTTTACGCCAAAGCTGCAAATGGAATTGGACATTAGTACCTCTGCTGAAAAAGATCAGCCGGTGCGGTGCAAACTTCGCATTTCCAACCAGCGCATGATACCCGTTCTTGGCTTGGATGTACTTGCCCGGTGTCGCAATTGGCGCACCGGCTATGCACAGGAACAGAGGGTTCTCGTGTCTATTATGCCAAAGCAGGAAAAATGTCTGGAGTTTACCTTAAATTCTTCCTGTTGCGGACTGCTGCGGATAACGATGCAGGCAGAAAGCTTCGGCGATTTGTTTGGCTTGCAGCGCAGGAAAGTGTCCTGTTCTGTGAAAAAGGACCTGACAATTCTGCCCACATTGTTTGAAACGCAACTTCGGTTTACCGAGCAGCCTATGGCCATGCCGGACAGTGATATTTACTCTGCGGAAAAGCCGGGCAACGATCCGGGAGAAATCTTCGCGATTCGGGAGTATATTCCCGGAGATGCCATCCGGCAGATCCATTGGAAGCTTTCGGAGAAATGCGATAAAACGATGATCCGGGAGTTTGGCCTGCAGGTGGTCAACGATATGTTGGTGCTGCTGGAAACTACAGATGCCGATTCTCAGGAGGAAACCGATGCCATTACGGAAGTGTTTGCCTCCCTGTGTCAAACCATGGCCAATACCGGCATTTTGTTCCAGGCGGGCTGGCGTGAAACCAAGACAGATGCTTTGCGTTTGCAAACTGTTTCCAATCCGGGCGAATTTCCGGATTTGCTGTCCCGGTTGTTGCGTTTGCCGCCCAAGAAGGATGGCTCTGTTGCCGAGCGCTTTTTGGAGCAGTTCCGCCAGTGCAATTTTTCCCATGTTGTCATAGTTGGCAGCCGGATCCCAACAGGTGTGCAGGATCTGTACAACGATAACCGTATTACTGTTTTACTGCCCCGCCGTGATGGTGTCAGCGATGGCTTCCAGCCCGACGGAACTTATGTTTTGCAGTTCGACAGAAAATCCTATGATGCGGATCTTTCCGTACTGGAGGTGTGAGCATGCACTTTCAGTTCATTGAGAACAAGAAACCCACACTGCCCGGCTTATGGTGCGGCATTTGGTTCTTTGCGGTGATGGGCGCGTTGCTGTCCTTGGTTGACAGTTTGGAATATTTCCTTGCGGTGCTTCCTGGTGTTGTGCTTGTAATTGCCGCAGGTTTCCTGCCCCGCAAATGGCAGAGAATGATTGGTGCGGGCATATTTGCTTTGTGCCTGCTATGGCTGCTTTTGCGCTTTGCACACATTGGTGATGGCTTGGGTTTTTTGGCGAACAGACTGTTTACCTTGAGTGAGGAAGGACAGGCGTTCTGCTATACACACTTTAATGTAGTGAGAAATGCGCCGGAAGAAAGCTTGGTCTTGGTGTCTTGTGCATTGGGTGCGCTTTGCCTGCTGTTGGGTGGCGCTGTCAATTTAGTGCTGACCTTGTTGCTTGCCATTATGGTTGCCTATTTTGGTGTAGCGCCCAGCATAGTGTGGTTGTCCATACTGGTTTTCGCAGCGTTTGCCAATGGCCTGCCGAAAAAGGAACGGTGGCTGCCTGCAATTCTGATCGCTGCTTTTGTGGCAGCAACAGCACTGTCGGTGCAAACTTTGGCACCGGAACCCAATGTGCAGATAGACAATATTGCGGAGAATTTGTGGGACACATTTATGCCGCCGATCCCGGAAGACCCGGAGCCACCTCTCACAGAACCTTCCGAGGCGCCGGAAATCCCTGACATAGAGGACTACCCCGAGATGTTGGAAACCATGCAAATACCGGAAGGGGTTACCTTACCCGGTAAGATTCCGTCTGTGCCGCAAATTGAGATCCCTCCAACTACGATAAGGCCTGTAGGTCCCGAAAAGGAACCGGCGCAAAAGGTGAGGATACCCATTGTGCCGATTCTTGTAACAATCCTGGCGATAGCAACTGTGTCGGCGGCTGTGGTCTTGTTTGCAAACCAAAAGCGCAAACGAGTCAGAGCTGCAATGTACGCCCAGAATACTGCTGAGGCGATCCGTGGTATGTACCTTTACGCACGGCGGTGGCGGGAATGGAATGCTTACGCCGATGAAATTCCTTCTGAAATAGAAGACATATGGCTGGAAGCCGCTTACAGCGACCACGAAATGACAGCGGCCCAGCTGGAAAGTATGCGCTCCTTTGTGCGTGATTGTGCCCAGAATACCTGGAATAACCTGAACTGGTGGAAACGGCTTGCTGTATATTTCTACCATGCGCTTTAAGTATACGCCAACTGAATGCATTTGGTGTATAATCCCCGGAAGAAAATGGAAGAATAGGCATATCACAGTAAAAGGAGTGATATGCATGTTCAAGCACGAAAAACAGTTATTTCACCCGGTGGGGATCGAGCGCCCCAACCCCCAGTATGCGGCACTGCTGCAGGAGCAATTGGGTGGCGGTAACGGTGAGCTGAAGGCCGCGATGCAGTATATGTCCCAAAGCTTTCGGATCAAAGATCCCAAGATCAAGGACCTGTTTCTGGATATTGCAGCGGAAGAGCTGGGCCATATGGAAATGGTGGCGCAGACCATCAATCTGCTCAACGGCCACGATGTGGGCGCTGATCAGGTCAATGCCGGAGAAATCCAAAGTCACGTCATTTTGGGGCTTAACCCGGGACTTATCAACGCCTCCGGTTATTCCTGGACGGCGGATTATGTGACCGTGACCGGCGATCTGTGCGCCGACCTTTTGAGCAACATTGCCTCTGAGCAGCGGGCAAAGGTGGTCTACGAGTACCTGTATCGGCAGATCCATGATAAGAAGGTACGGGAAACCATCGATTTCCTGCTGAACCGGGAGGAGGCCCACAACCAAATGTTCCGGGATGCCTTCAACGAGGTGCAGAACTCCGGTTCCAACCAGGATTTCGGCACCACAAAGGCTGCGCGGATGTATTTCTCTATGTCCGACCCCGGCCCCAATGCCTTTGCGGGCAACCCGGTGAATCCGCCCAAGTTTTCCAACTGACAGCAAATATCCGCATACTTGTTTTCGCGCAAGTATGCGGATATTTCTGTAATTGGGTTGACAATTTTTGGCTTCTGTGGCATACTGTTTGTGATAATGTTTTGACAATGTTTTAGGTTTTGACACATGGGGAGGAACTGCTGTGAAATTAGAACGCAGAAGCCAAATTATGGAGCTGATCACCCGGCAACGGACAGTTACCAATGCAGAACTGATGGAACGCTTTGGCGTTTCAATCGAAACTGTGCGGCGGGACTTAGACTATTTGGAGCAGCAGGGTGTTCTCCGTAAGGTTTACGGCGGCGCAGCCCTCAATGTTTCTCTCAGCGCAGAGCCGGAGTATGCCAGCCGGGCTAAGGCGAATTATCAGCAGAAAAATGCCATTGCCCAGGAGGCGGCAAAGCAGATTTGTTCCGGCGATACAGTGTATTTAGGTGTAGGCACCACAGTGCAGGCAATGGTGCAGTATATGAAGAATATCGGCCCTATCACGGTGTTTACCAACGCCTTGCGTACAGCGGTGGCGCTGAGCGAGATCCCGGAATGTACGGTGATCCTGCCCGGCGGTCAGGTAAGAGCCAAGGAACTGACCTTGTCCGGCTTTCCGGCAGATGAGAACTTGGTGCACTTTAATGTGGACAAGGCCTTTATCGGCATTGGCGATATCACGGAAAACGGCATCACCGATTTCCACATCGGCGAGGCAAGACTGCACCGGCAGCTGGCCCTCAATGCAAGACAGGCCATTGCCCTGGCAGACTCCACCAAGTTGGGGGTGCGAGCCATGAACAATGTCTGCACTTTGGACCAGATTGACCTGGTCATTACCGACAGCAATGCCAGCCGCCAGGCGGTAAAGGCATTGGAAACTGCCGGTGCTAAGGTGATTGTGGCAAAATAATATACAGGCAGTACAAATCTTCGGATTTGCACTGCCTGTTTTTTGCAGATTTTGCAAAAGTTTTGAAAAGGTCTTGCAAATGTTGTGGCGATGTGCTATACTGTCCGGGTGATACTATACCCACGCGAAAAACAAATTAGGAAGGTGTATGAAAAATGCTGAAAACAGATGTGGTTGTGATCGGTGCAGGCGCCGTTGGTTGCGCTGTTGCCCGTGAGCTTTCCAAGTACGAAGTGGATGTTATTGTGGTTGACAAGAACGAGGATGTGGGCGGCGATGCCTCCAAGTCCAACAGTGCCATTATCCACACCGGTTATGATGCCGCGCCCGGCACCCTGGAGTCCCAGCTGGTTGTGGCAGCGAACCCTATGTATGACGAGCTGGTAAAGGACCTGGAAGTTCCCTTTGCCCGGATTGGTGCGATCTTGCCCGCCATTACTGACGAGCAGTTCGAGAAGCTGCCTGCCATTAAGGAAAAGGCATTCAAGAACCATGTTTACGATGTAGAGTACAAGACCCGCGAAGAGCTGCTGGCTATGGAGCCCAATCTGAACCCCGCGGTCAAGGGCGGCCTGTGGATTCCTCGCGAGAGCATCATTGATCCGTTTATCCTGGTGCAGGCTTACGCAGAGAATGCTTATGCCAACGGCGTGCGCTTCCTGCTGAGCACCAAGGTCACCGGCATCACCACCGAGGGCGGCAAGGTCAAGACCGTGCAGACCACCGGTGAGGAGATCGAAACCAAGTACATCGTCAACTGCGCCGGCCTGTACTGCGATGATATCGCAGAGATGGTCGGCAAGGCAGAGTATAAGGTAGTTGCCCGTAAGGGTCAGTTCTTCATTTTGGATAAGAACACCTCCTGCCAGGTTGACCACATTGTCCTGCCCATTCCAACCAAGATCACCAAGGGCAAGCTGATGTGCCCCACCATCCACGGCAATATGCTGGTTGGCCCCACCGCTGAGGACCAGGATTCCAAGCTGGATAAGTCCACCACCGCAGAGGGTCTGGCTTCTATCACTGCCGATGTGCGCAACCTCATTCCCAATGTGAATGTCCGCGATACCATCACCCAGTACTCCGGCCTGCGCCCCAACCGTAACCCCGAGGGATTGAATTTCGACATTTGGGACGATTTGGAAGGTTATGTAAACCTGTCCGGCGTCCGTTCTACCGGCCTGACCCTGTCTTTGGCTATGGGTACATATGTGGTGCAGCAGCTGCTGGCCCGTGGCGCTGGCTGGAAGCTGAAGGAGAACTTCATCTCCAAGCGTAAGGGCATTGTAAAGTTCAGCGAATGCACCCGGGAAGAGCAGGATGCATTGGTGAAGGAGAACCCCTTGTACGGCAATGTGATCTGCCGTTGCGAGACCGTCACCGAGGCTGAGATCCTGGATGCTATCCACCGTCCTTTGGGCGCGCGGAGCGTGGACGCTGTGAAGCGCCGTGTCCGTGCCGGTATGGGCAGATGCCAGGGCGGCTTCTGCGGTCCTAAGGTCATCGAGATCCTGGCCCGTGAGCTGGGCTGCGAGCCTACCGATATCAATAAGAACAATGCCGGCTCCTATATGGTTACCGGTTCTACCCGCTAAGGGAGGTGCAGCGATATGTATAATGTAAAATGTGATGTAGCAATTATCGGCGGTGGCCCCGCCGGCCTGGCAGCAGCCATTGCCGCCAAGGAAGAGGGCGCAGAAAAGGTGCTGATCTTAGAGCGTGACAATGCGCTGGGCGGCATTCTGCAGCAGTGTATCCACCCGGGCTTCGGTTTGACCCGTTTCAAGGAAGAACTGACCGGTCCTGAGTACTACGGCCGCTTTGTGGACAAGGCAAAGGAAGTGGGCGTCGATTATATGCTGGACACCATGGTCCTGGAAGTCAACCACGAGACAAATGAAGTTATTTGCACTAGCAGCCGCTACGGTCTGACCCAGGTGCAGGCCAAGAGCATTGTGCTGGCTATGGGCTGCCGTGAGAAGACCCGTGCAAGCATTATGGTTCCCGGCACCCGTCCTGCCGGCCTGTACACCGCCGGCTCCGCCCAGCGCCTGGTCAACCGCCAGAACATTATGGTGGGCAAGAAGGTGGTCATTCTCGGCTCCGGCGATATCGGTATGATCATGGCCCGCCGTATGACCCTGGAAGGCGCTAAGGTGGTTATGGTTGTGGAACTGATGGACTACCTGGCAGGCCTCACCCGTAACCGTGTCCAGTGCTTGGACGACTTCGGCATTCCTCTGAAGCTGGCGCACACCATCACCCGCATCGAGGGTAACGAGCGTGTTACCGGCGTTTGGGTAGCGCCTGTTGACGAGAAGAAGCAGCCCATCGCCGAGAAGGCTGAGCTCGTGGAGTGCGATACCGTTCTGTTCTCTGTAGGTTTGATGCCCGAAAACGAGCTGACCCGCAAGGCCGGCATCGCTATCAACCCCATCACCAACGGCCCTGCTGTTAACCAGTATATGCAGACCTCCGCACCCTCCGTATTCGCTTGCGGTAACGTTGTCCACGTCAACGACCTGGTGGATAACGTCAGTGAGGAGAGCTCCCGTGCCGGTAAGTACGCAGCCCGTTATGCTATGGGCAAGCTGGCAGGTGAGCAGAAGACTGTTACCTGTGTCACCGGCCGGAATGTCCGTTACCTGTGTCCCCAGACAGTAGATGCCAATGAGGAAGGCGGCAAGGTAAGCCTGTACTTCCGTGTTCTGCAGCCGGAGCTGGGCGTCAAGCTGATTGCCCGCTGCGGTGACGAAGTCATTGCCAGCACCAAGGAATTCCGGGTCAACCCCGGCGAAATGTGCCATGTGAACGTTGCCACGGAGAAGCTCACCGGCGATACCGTGACCGTAGAAGTTATCAAGGAGGACTGATGCTATGAAAAAGGAAATCATTTGTACAGTCTGCCCCCGTGGCTGCCATATCCAGGTAGAGGGCGAGGGTGATAAGATCCTGTCCGTCGAGGGCCAGGGCTGTAAGCGGGGCTTAGAATATGCCAGCGCAGAATTTGCACACCCCGTCCGCATTCTGACTACACTCGTTAAGCTGGATGGCCAGAACGATCTGCTGCCTGTCCGCTCCAACAAGCCTGTTCCCAAGGAAAAGCTGTTCGATTGCATGGAAGTGATCCGCGCAGCTACCGTAAAGGCACCTGTTAACCGTTATGATGTGGTGGTTGCCAATATTTGCGGTACCGGTGTTGATATTGTTGCTACCAAGGCTATTGAGGGATAAGCAATGAAGAAAAAGCTTTTTGTGATCTCTATGGACGCAATGGTCCACGAGGATATTGCCTACCTGTCCCAAAAGCCCAACTTCAAGAAGATTATGGAAAAGCGTGCTGAGGTAGAGGGTGTTACCACCGTCTACCCCGCCAGCACCTATCCTGCCCACACCACATTGATGACCGGCTGCTATCCCGGCAAGCACGGCGTGTTTGCCAACTTCCAGCTGAAGACCTTCAATGACGGCATTTCCCATTGGGCAACCAACAGCAACTGGGTGTATGTGGAGGACATCTTTGCTGCTGCTAAGCGGGCAGGCTGTACCACAGCCTCCGTATATTGGCCCATTACCGCTAATAACCCCAATGTGGACTACATTATCAACGAGTATTTCTTCTACTATCCCGATGAGATCAACCATGTGGAGGAGATATTTGCCGAGCAGGGCGCCAACGAAGCCACGCGCAAGGTCATCCGTGAGAATATGCATTTATTCCCCAAAAAGGAAGGCCGTGAGCCTTTGGCTGACCGGTTTGACGGTTTCCTGATGGGCTGTACCTGCAGCTTGATCCGCAACGAGCAGCCGGATGTGATCTTAGTCCATAACTGCATTTTGGATACATTCCGGCATAAGAGCGGTGTGTTCGGCGATTTGATCACCAAGGGCCTGGACCGCACCGACGAATGGCTGGGAGATGTGATCGCCGCTATGGAGGATGCCGGTGTATATGAGGATACCAACTTTGTCATCCTCAGCGACCATGGTCAGATGGATATGACCAAGTATATCCATTTGAATGTATTGTTCCGCGAAGCCGGTCTTTTGGAGGTTGCGCCCAACGGCGGCATCTATAACTGGAAAGCCTATTCCCAGGCAAACGGTTTCTCTACAACTGTCCACCTGGTGGACAATACCCAGAAAAAGCTGTATGACCAGGTCTATGCCTTCTTGCTGCAGCTGCAGGAAAGCGGCAAGTACGGTATCCGTAAGATCTACACCAAGGACGAACTGCTGGAGCAGTACGGTCAAAACGGCCCCTACAGCTTTATGGTGGAAGCTGAGGATGGCTATGGCTTTGCCAATTCCTGGACGGCAGAACATCCTGTTGTGCCGCTGGCCAACGGCGGTCTCAAGGGCGCCCACGGCCACACCCCGGAAAGAGGACCTCAGCCTGTATTCCTGGCTCACGGCCCTGCCTTTAAGGACGGTGCTTATTTGAAAAATGCCAAAGCTGTGGATATTGCACCCACCTTGGCTGCCGTGCTGGGAGAAACTATGCCCGAAGCCGATGGTCGTTGCCTTACAGAATTGCTGAAATAAACTGGAGATTTATTATGAAGCAGAAGCTGTTTGTGTTGTCTATGGACGCTATGGTCCACGAAGATGTGGCCTATATGATGACCAAGCCCAACTTCCGTAAAATCATGGAAAAGCGGGCAGAGGTGGAAAAGGTACTTTCTGTATTTCCTGCCATAACATATCCCGCCCACACTACTATGATGACCGGCTGCTACCCCGGAAAGCACGGCATCTATAACAATGTGCCTTTTAAGGATTACGACGATAAGAAAAAGCATTGGTATCTGGATTCCAAGGTCATCCGCGTTGAGGATATTTTTGCCGCTGCCAAGAGGGCAGGCTGCACAACAGCCTCCGTCTATTGGCCCATTACTGGCAACAACCCCAATGTAGACTACATTATCAATGAGTATTTCTTCTTCTATCGGGATGAGAGCCCCGAGCAGGCTTTCACGAAGATGGGCGCTAACGAAGTTGCTATGAAGGCTGTCCGGGATAATTATGAATCCCTGCCTCCGCGTGTCCATCCGGAAGGTAAGAGTAAGCTTGGTTTTGATCCCTTTATTATGGCCTGTACCTGCAGCCTGATCCGGGATGCAAAGCCCGATGTTTTGTTGGTCCATAACTGTGCGCTGGATTCTGCCCGTCACACCGACGGTGTGTTCGGCAAAAGTGTTTTTGCGGCTTTGGACCGTACCGATGAATGGTTGGGCGATGTGCTTGCCGCTATGATTGACGCCGGCACTTACGAGGATACCAACTTCGTGATACTGAGTGACCACGGTCAGATGGACTATGAAAAACGTATCCGTCCCAATGTGCTGCTGGCCAAGGGCGGTTTCCTGGACGTGGCGCCGGACGGTACGGTTTATGACTGGCAGGCCTATGCACAGAACAACGCAATGTCCGCCTCCGTCTACCTGCGTGACCCCAGCAATAAAAAATTGTACGATAAGGTTTATGCCTACCTGCAGAAGCTGGTCGACGAGAAAAAGTGGGGTCTTACCAAGGTGTATACCACCGAGGAAGCCAAGGAAAAATACGGCACATATGGCCCGTTTAGCTTTATGCTGGCAACCGACGGCAAGACTTCTGTCAGCGAAGCCTGGACCGAGGACGCAATTGAGATCCTGGGCGCAGACGAACAGAAGCCTTTATGCGGTACCCACGGCTATGAGCCGGAATTGGGTCCCCAGCCTGTGTTCCTGGCCCACGGCCCTGCTTTTAAGCACGGCGCGGTTATTGAAAATGCTAAGCTGGTTGATATTGCACCAACTTTGGCTGCTGTACTGGGACAAACTATGCCTGAGGCTGACGGCCGGGTATTGACAGAACTGCTGAAATAAAACAAGGGTGATATTTATGAAAAAACGAATTTTGATTTGTGCATTCCATCAGGAATCCAATACTTTCAATCCCATTACATGGGATATTGACCGTTTTGGTACCAACCGGGAGTTTGAGGGCGCAGCCCGCATGGAAAAGTCCCTCAATGGTAAGACTGCTGTCCATGGTGGCTATACCGCCATTACCGAGGCCGGTGGCGAGGTGGTCCCCACCGTGTTCCTTCACGCAAGCTCCGGTGGTCGTGTTTCGGACCAGGTGGTAAACTATCTGTGCGAGCGCATGGCATACTATTGCCAAAATGAGGAGTTTGACGGTATCTATGCTGCACTCCACGGCGCTACCTGCACGGAAAATGAGGACGATGCCTGTGGTTTCTTCCTAGAGATCCTGCGTAAGCTGGCAGGGGACAAGCCCATTGCGGCATCCTTCGACCTCCACGCAAAGATCACCGACAAGATTCTGAAAAATGCCGACATCGTTTGCGGCTATCAGACCTATCCCCATATTGACTTCTTTGAGACCGGCTACCGTGCTGCCAAGCACTTGATGGGCCTGCTGGAAGGCAAGAAGTACCGCATGGCTACGATGAATCTTCCTATTTTTGTACCTCCTGCCGGCTATACCACCCGGGAAGAGCCCTTCAAGGGCCTGTTGGAAAAGGCAAAGGGTATGATTGCTGACGGCAAGATCTCCGATGCCACTGTTTTCCCTGTGCAGCCCTGGTTGGATATTCCCGAGATCATGACCCGGGTTGTTACGATTGCTGAAGATACTGACCAGGCAGCGGCTTGCGCTATGGAGCTGGCTACGGATCTGTGGAATGCTAAGGACGATATGTGGCCTGATCTTAAGTCTATCGACGAAATCATTGATGCCGCCGAGGCGAACACCACCGGCAAGCCTGTGCTGTTGGTTGATGCAGCAGACTCTCCCAACGGCGGCGCTGTGGGTGACAGCTGTGCAGTTGCTCTGCGCCTTCTGGAGCGTGGCAGCAATTTGCGGGCCGGTATGTTCATTGTTGATCCCGCTTCTGTGGAATTGGCATTCCGGACCGGTGTGGGCAATAAGGCCCAATTCACTGTTGGTGCAGGCTTTACCAAGGGTATGCCCGGCCCTCTGAAGGCTGAGGGCTTGGTTCGTTCTCTCCATGACGGTTGGTTCCGCCAGGAAGGCAAGGCCGGCAGAGGAAATCCTGCTTGGCTGGGCAAGACCGCTGTGGTCAGCTTCGGCAATATCTATGTGGTTCTGTGCCATCGGGGTACTGCCTCCGGTGATCCTCAGGTCCTGCGTGGTTTTGGCGTTGATCCTGCACTGTGCGACTTGGTGGTGGTCAAGGCCAATACCTCTTTCCGTGAGCCTTACAGCTACATTTCTGACCTGGTGTACTTCGGCGACACCCCCGGCGCCGGTGCTTCCAATTTGAAGGAGATGCAGTGGGATAACCTTCCCAAGGGTCTGTATCCCTTCGACGAGGCGGTTTTCCCGGAAAAAGCTGAAATTTGGTAATAAAATAAACGGAGGAATCCTGTGGGATTCCTCCGTTTGTTATATCAATGCCTTTTGTAGGGGAGGGATACGATCCCTCCCGCTTTTTTATTCCAATTCCCGATACAATCCCACAACCCCAAGAACACCCAGTTCCTCTGCCTCCCGGGCAAGGGCGGAAAGATCCTCCCGGCTGCGGCTGAGAGTAAAAACAGCCTTTTCAGGGAAAACTGTCACCCCATAGTGACAGTGAAGCCGTTTGTCTGCCAAGGGCAGGGGAGAAACCGAAGAAAGGTCAGAAAATCGGCTGCCTTCCTCTGTGACGGTGATTTCCAACCCTTCAGCGTATAGTTCCAAATACACCTTGTTCCAGGGTTTCAAATATTCCTTTAGGGATTTGTTCGCCGGTGGCGGTGGCAAAAAAACCGGGAATCCCACCTTTGCATAAGCCGGCGTTACCGCTGCCGTGCACTTGCAATTCTCCAAAATGTAAGCTGCCATTTTTTGCGACTCTGCGGCAGGCGGCCTTTGAAAATCCAACAATACCGCCCGGAGCGAAAGCGTGCTTGCCAGTTCGTTTAATTGTTTTACCACAGTTTCCGGGTCGTGACCTTGTACCGGCGTGCTGTCATCTAAGAGTAATATGCTGCCTTCCGGCAGTGTGTGGGGCATATTGGAGAGGCCTGAACCCCCGGCAGAAAAATGACAGGCCATATAAGCTGTTCGTTTGGGACGGACAGCTTCCAATTCTCTGGCCGTCACCGCAAGAAACACCTGAGAAAACATAGACAAACACCGCCCCCTGTGCTATAATCATAGCATATTTTATGAAAGCAGGTTTTGCGATATGCGTTTTCCTCTGCTGCCTATGTGGAAAGTTGATTCAATCACAGAGCTGACCCCCGCGATTTTGGAAGAAAAGGGCATTAGGCTCTTGATGCTGGATTTTGACAATACCATCGTGCCCTATACCACCAATGCGCCTACAAAAGAAATGGCCGCCTGGCTGCAAGGGATGACAGATTCTTCTGTGGAGATCTGTGTGGTGTCCAACAGCAAAAAGAACCGGGTGAAGATATTCTGTGACCAATACGGCATTCCCTGTATCACCCATGCGAAAAAACCCGGCACCAAGGGTATCCGGGAGTGCCTGTCCCGCTATGGCTTGCCCAAAGAAAACTGCGCCCTGGCAGGTGACCAGATCTATACAGATGTGCTGGGCGGCAACAGCGCCGGTGTCCAGTCTCTTTTGGTAAAGGCAATACATAACCATAATTTCTGGCTGAAGGCCCGGGGCGTTTTGGAATTGCCCTGGAGAATTGCTGCCAATAAAAGGAGAATTGCCCCTTGAAAAACCTTGATAAGTATTTGAGCTTGTTAGGCGAGCAGGTTGACGGCCTGTTGCTCACCTCCCGTTACAGCCGCCATTACGGCGCAGAGTTTGACATTGCTGAGGGCGTTGCCATTGTCAGCAAAAAGGGCTGCCGCTATTTTACCGACAGCCGCTATATCGAAGCGGCGCAGAACGGCATCCGTGACTTTGAAGTCTTGATGACAGACCGGGAGCATCCGCATTCCCAGCTGCTGAATGAAGCCATTGCCGATTTTGGCATCACCGCATTGGGCTATGAAGAAAACTATCTGACCGTGGCGGAATTTAACGAATATGTTGCCGATTTAAATGCCAAGCTGATCCCCATGCACACGGAAATCAGCGGTTTTCGCCATGTGAAAGAACCCTGGGAGCTGGATATTATTCGCCAGGCTCAAGCGATGGCAGATAAGGCTTTTTCAGAGGTGCTGACCCGGATCAAGGCCGGTATGACGGAAAAAGAGCTGCAGGCGGAGATCATCTACTGCCTGTATAAAAACGGCGGTGAGGGACTGTCCTTTGATCCCATCGTGGTGTCCGGCCCCAATACCAGTTTGCCCCACGGCGTGGCTACCGACCGGGTGATCCGGGAGGGTGATTTTGTCACCATGGACTTTGGCCTGATGCTACAGGGCTATTGCTCCGATATGACCCGCACCGTGGCAATCGGTTACGCAACCGATGAGATGAAAAAGGTCTACAATACGGTCCTGCAGGCCCAGCTTGCGGGTATTGCAGCCACCCGGGCCGGGGTCAAGGGCAAGGAAGTAGATGCTGCCGCCCGGAAAGTGATTACCGATGCCGGTTACGGAGAATGCTTCGGCCACGGCTATGGCCATGGCCTTGGTATGGAAGTCCACGAAGCCCCCAATTGTAACCCAAGCGGCAACATGGTGATGCAGCCGGGCATGGTGACATCTGCCGAGCCGGGCATTTACCTGCCGGGGAAATTCGGTGTAAGAATCGAAGATGTGGTGATTTTTACTGCCGACGGCTGTGAAAATATCACGAAAAGCCCCAAAGATTTGATAATTATTTGAAAAAATGCGTTTTTCCTCTTGCAATATAGGAAAATATCGGTTAAAATAAGTTGCTAACATATTGTTAAAATAGCCCTACTGGGGCATACACTTAGGAGGATATACAAAATGATTTCTGCAGGTGATATTAGAAACGGCGTTACCTTTGAGCTGGATGGAAAGGTTATGCAGGTTATCGAGTTCCAGCATGTGAAGCCCGGTAAGGGCGCAGCCTTTGTTCGCGTTAAGATGAAGAACGTGATCACCGGCGGCGTGACCGAAACCAGCTTGAACCCCTCTGCCAAGTTCCCCACTGCTTTCATTGAGAGAAAGAAGATGGAGTACTCCTACAACGATGGCGATCTGTACTACTTCATGGACGGCGAGACCTACGAGCTGGTTCCTATCAGCAAGGACGCTCTGGACGATTCCTTCGCTTTCGTGAAGGAGAACGATGTCTGCACCATCATGAGCTACAAGGGCAACGTTTTTGGCGTGGAAGTTCCCAACTTTGCTGACCTGATCGTTACTTCCACCGAGCCCGGCTTTGCCGGCAACACTGCTACCAACACCCTGAAGCCCGCTACCCTGGAGACCGGTGCTGAGGTTAAGGTGCCCCTGTTCATCAACGAGGGCGACAAGATCCAGATCGACACCCGTACCGGTGAGTACCTGGGCCGTTCCAAGGCTTAATTTTTAGCGGTCACTGCCAAAAATCCCTTTCCGCCCTGTTGGCGGATCTTTCGGCGCAGTTCTTCCTTTTGAAAACCTTGAAATACACAAAGTATTCCTGCGGTTTCCAAAACTTGATCTGCACCAAAATCTCTCACCACAGGACGAAAATGTATTTTCAGCAGCGCCCTGTTTGTGTGCATGAACAAACTGCAGGGGACGATAGACAATATCGTCCCCTGTTTT
>JAFTMI010000015.1 GCA_017452505.1 Oscillospiraceae bacterium | reverse complement strand
TCGTCGATGAGGACCTCGAAGTACTTCTTGCCGACTTCCATAACAACGTCGGAATACATCTGAATGAAACGGCGGTAGCAGTCCCATGCCCAGCGGGGATTGCCGGACTTGGTAGCCATAACGTTAACAACATCCTCATTCAGACCCAGGTTCAGGATGGTATCCATCATACCGGGCATAGATGCGCGGGCGCCGGAACGGACGGAAACCAGCAGGGGGTTCTCCAGATCACCGAACTTCTTGCCGGTGATAGCTTCCAGCTTATCAACATACTCCATAATCTCAGCCTGGATCGCATCATTGATCTTGCGGCCGTCTTCGTAATACTGGGTGCAGGCTTCGGTAGAGATGGTGAAGCCCTGAGGAACAGGCAGACCGATGTTGGTCATCTCTGCCAGGTTGGCGCCCTTGCCGCCCAACAGCTCACGCATAGAGCCATTGCCTTCTGTGAACAGATAAACATACTTGTGAGACATTAGAAAATACTCCTTTCAACTGTGGGCTGCGCTTGCCGCCCTTTTCCATTTTCTATACTTTTTTTGCCAATTTCAATAAACGCGGAGATAGTATAGCACATTATAATAAAAAAGTAAACCTTTTTGCATAAAAAATTGCAGCATTTTCTCTTTTGCCCCAAAACCTTGCAAATGTGCCGTCGAAACCGGGGGTAGCATTGTCCTTGACTTTTCTCCCCCGCAATGGTAAATTAAAATCACACGAAAGAGGAGGACTTGCCTTATGTTATGCAAAGATTGCGGCGCCCAACTGGCAGACGATGCCCGCTTCTGCACGAACTGCGGAAGCGCACAAGCTGAAACACCCCCCGCAGAGCCCGACTTTGCCGATAAAGTCTGCGCTACTGCCAAAAAGATCGGTTTTTCCACAGCCTTTCTGATCGCCACGATCTGCCTTACCTTTGTGCAGGTACTGGGACTGTTCGCCCTAACTCCTACCAGCGGCATTCTCGAAGCATACTACGGCATGATTCCGGCGCTCTCTGTTACAAGCGGTAATTCTCTTGAAATCCTGTCCCCGGTAATGGACATCATCGGCATGCTTCCCGGCATTCTGATCACCCTGGGTCTTTGGATCACTTTCTTCAGCTGCGCCAGCCGCAAACCTAAGGTGAACACCTCCGGGCTTACGATGATCTTCGTGGTCAATTTGGTGCAGATGGTGGTCTCCAGCCTTATTTTGCTGTGCGTTCTGCTGCTCACCGTCATTGCGCTTCCGGAAGTTAACTACTTCAACCATTCTTTTATTGAGTCCTCTGTCCTCAAGCCCGTATTGATCGCACTGCTTATTACAGTTTCGATCATCTTCGTCTTTGTGCTGATCTATTATATCATGGTCTGCACCACCATCTCCAACATCCGCAGCACCTTGAAGACCGGTGTTCCCAACAAAAAGGTTTCCCGCTTTGTAGCGATCATGAGCTACATCAGCGGCGGTATCTTAATCTTAAGCAGCATTTTCAGTCTTCTCAGCGCCGGCATTGTAACCTTGGACAGCTATTATGACCCCAGCCTCTCCTATGCTCTGCCCTCTGAGATTTTTCTTTCCGCTGTCACTTCCCTGCTGACCGCCGCAGCCCAAATCATCTTCGGCGCGCTGATCTTTACCTATCGGCGGAAGATGGCAGCCTTGGAAGAGGAAGACCGCCTGACCACTTTCCAAACGCTCTCCTACGCAGAACCTTACACTGCGCCTGTTTATATTCCGCCTGAGCCTGTATCGGAGGTGGAAGTTGCCTCTGAACCTGCAAACGAAGAACTTGAAGAAACCAAAAGATGGGACTGCTAAACAGTCCCATCTTTTTAATATTCTCTTACAACCGCTTTGACCAAGCCGATGAGCTCTGCCTCGTTGCCGGCAATGGGCTCGTAAGCATCGTTTTCCGGCATCAGCCAAACTTCGCCGTCCCGGCGGCGCAACCGTTTCACAGTTGCCTCGTCACCGATCCGGGCCACAACGATCTGACCGTCATCGGCAGTATCCTGGGGGCGGACGACCACCATATCTCCACTGAGGATGCCGGCATTTATCATACTGTCACCCCGCACCCGCAGGGCAAAGCAGGCAGGGTCACCATCCCAGCTGATGCTGCCTTCCTGGTTTTCCAAAGCCAGGATTGGCATACCGGCGGTGACCACACCCACCACGGGAATTTGGCCGGGCCGCTGGGCAGTCACAATAGAACGCTTATGGCCCTTGCCACCGGGAGAAAGCAGCAGGCCCTTGGCCTGGAGCTGCCGCAGATGGTAGCTGACAGATGCGGTAGAGCTGAGCCCCACTGCCGCGCCGATCTCCCGGACAGAGGGGGCGAATCCGTTCTCCTGGACAAACTGATTCACAAAATCCAAAATAAGCTGGGCTTTATTCGTAGTCCTTGCCATAGCGCTACCTCCGCTTTTTTCTTCATAATAGCACATTTGAACGAAAAAGGAAAGAAAATTTTTCTTTTATCCTAAAAATTCCGAAATTTTGCGCTACATCCGCAATATACTGATATACAGGACTTTTGAGAGGAAGGGTATTATGGAAAACTACGACAAGGCAAAAGCCGCCCGGGTATGGCAGCGGGTACAAGGAGCTGCCACCGCCAATCCCACCCAGGGTTTGCCGGGTATGATCGCAGAAGAGTGGGGCGATGCATCGGTGTATTTGGCTCTGTCCCGGCGGGTGCAAGGCCCAGCCGCCAATATTTTACGGAAGATGAGCCAGGATGAGCAGACCCATATGGCGTGTCTTAAGGGCATGTACACCCTCCAGGGCCAGGGCCGCCCGGACATCCCTACCCCACCAGCCGTGGACAATGCCCCAGTTGGACTGCTGCTGCGCCGATGCTATGGGCGGGAAATGCGATGCCTTGCCCAATATGAGGCTCGGGCAAACGATCCGGAGTACGGCCAGGTCTTTGCCCGGATGGCCAACCAGGAGCGGGAGCATTGCCGGCAGATTTTGGAATTGCTGGGCAGACTTCCTCCGGAGAAATAACAATCGCCGTGCGGGTTATCCGCACGGCGTTGTCTATTACTTAAAGAATTCTTGTCCATTCTGTGATCAGCAGCGCAGGAATCATCCAAATCAGCTGATACAGGAACATATTTAAGGGAGAGATCAGATCCAGCGCTCCCAAAATCACCAGCACCAGCATCATGGCCAGGCCCAAAGCGCCACCGACGATGTGTAAAATCGCGCCGGCCCAGCTGGTATTGCGCAGCACCCGGGCACCGGTCACACCGTAAGCCAAGGGTGCCAGGCCCAAAGCAGTGGACATCAGCAAGGTGGGGGCTTCTTCGGGAAGCTCCTTCTGCCGCAGCGCAGCCCGCTGGGCATACTCCGGCAGGATAAACCGCTTGTTCTTGATGCCGAATTTGCCCTTGAGGAAACCTTCCGTCACCACAAAATCATCGGTTACCAATACGCATTCTAAGTTTTTATACGCTGTGAGTGTATTGACACCGGCCACAGAAGAGGGATGCTTGCCGTAGTTCACCGCAAAGACACCGCTAAGCTCGCCGCCAATGGCAATGTACATACCGTAGCTGATTCTGGCAGCATCCGGCACATCAATTTCCAGTTCCTTCATAAAGGACCAGGATCCCAGCGCCACAGTTTCCTCTTCCACAACACCGGTCATACCGCCGTTTTCGTAGAAGGTAATATCCTTTGCGGCAAAATGTACACCATTGTAGCTATCCAGCAAGCCGGTAAACAAGTGGGCAAAGCCGCACTCCGTTGCGGAGATCACCGCGGTGGCATAAGCGATCACCTGCTCCGGCTCCCGCTCATCAAAGAACTTCATGCCGTTCATACGCAGGGTCTCAGGGGGATACAAATCCATTCCCGTTACCGGGTAGACTGCCTCGCCCCGCAGGCCTTCCACGCCCTGCCAGCCGCACAGGACAGTGCCCAAACGGTGCAGTCTGCGTTCCAGCACCCAGGTCGGACGGCTTTGGCTGATAAAAATGGTTGCGGGCATGGCTGCCAGCAGGCACACGGCGCAGACCTGCAGGCCCGCGGTCACGCCCTCTAATGCGCCCGCTGTGAGATATTTCAAAACCGCGGCGGTGATGCCAATGGCAAAGGCCACAACCATAGCCACCAGTGCATACACATTCAACGCCTTCTCAGGTTTTCCGGGCTCAGCGTAGGTGTCCATAAAGTCTTCCACCTGGCCCTCTTTCTGCAGGAGACCCTTCTTGCCATCCATATAGTCGGGACAAGCGGCAATGCCGTCCAGGCGGACAGCCTTCCGCATAGTATCCATACGGGACATTTCCGTGCTTCTTCGCTGATAGGTGCTCCACAGGGACATACACACAGCTAAGCTAAAGGCCGCACTGCAGGGTACACGCACCTGATCTAAGCAGAAGATGCCGTCTACAATACAGACCACAAAGGCTACAACCAACAGCGTATTGGGGGTAAAGCGCTTCTTACACAGATCTGCAACACCCTCAATCAGCTGGTAGCTGCCCAAAAGGCCGGCAAACAGCAAGGTGATAAACTGGCAGAATACCATAACCTTCACCCGATGGTCCGGGATCACACCCGTGGCATACATCACCGTGGATGCCGCCGCGATCAGCACCACCAGCACACTGAGGAAAATAACTGCCTGCAGCTTGCTTACGCCCACCTCAGAGAGCTGATAAAACCGCTTTTCCGGTCCTGCCACCAATTTCTTCTTCAGCTCATGCAAGCGGGAGCGGGGCTGGAACTGAATGGGCTGGGGTGGGACATATTCTCCCATAGGATGCTCGTATTCCGGCTCCCAGCGCTCGGTAAAGGCCTCTGTTTGGGTTGCCTCACCGGGATTCCAAATCTTGGCCACATCCTCGGCTTCCGATTCGTCCATCATATCGGACAGCTGGCTGCGGACAGCTTCAAAAGTGATTGTGTCACCGGACGCATTCTCAATTTTCTTTCGCAGGTCGGCAGGATCGATCCGGCGGGTCTGCTGCGCCCAATCCTCATCGCTGTGCTGCGCCTTTTGGATTTCTTCCGCGTCAATTCGGCGGGTTTCCTG
Source organism: Oscillospiraceae bacterium (assembly GCA_017452505.1). Classification (GTDB taxonomy): domain Bacteria; phylum Bacillota; class Clostridia; order Oscillospirales; family Oscillospiraceae; genus Faecousia. The sequence goes on along the minus strand of JAFTMI010000015.1, from coordinate 4,785 downwards.
GGTCCAATCCGCATTTTTCTGAGCCTTGTGAATTTCCGCCGGATCGATCCGGCGGGTCTGCTCCAGACCTTCCTCCTCTGCGGCGACTTCTTCAATTTCTTCCGCAACTTCTTCTGCGACCTCTTCGGTAACAGTTTCCTCCTGCTCAGATTCCTGGGAATGATCGCTAAACTCTTTTATGATCTCTTCCAAATCTAAGCTGCTGCGTTCCATTTCGTCGTTCATACAAACCTCCTTACCCGATGCGCTGCCGTACCGCCTCATACAGCAAAATAGATGCGGCAGCCGATGCATTCAAAGAAGTGATTCTGCCCTTCATAGGGATATGCACCAGCATATCGCAGTTTTTCCGCACAAGCTGGCTCATGCCGTCGCCCTCGTTGCCGATGACAATGGCTGCAGGGCCGGTCAGGTCTGCCTGGTACATAGGCACAGAGCCTTCTGCCGCCGTGCCGAAGATCCAAACACCTTTTTCTTTCAGTTCAGCAATGGCATTGTTGATATTGCCGACCTTGCAAACCTTCATATACTCGATACCGCCGGCAGATGCCTTGGCAACAGTCGCGGTCAGACCCACACTGCGGCGCTTGGGGATGATCACACCATGAGCGCCGGCGCATTCGGCAGAACGAATGATTGCGCCCAGATTATGGGGGTCGGACAGCTCATCGCAGATGACAATAAGGGGCGCTTCTCCCCTGTTCTCTGCCTCCTGCAAAATATCGTCTATGGAAAAATACTCCCGGGCCGCCGCCACGGCGATCACGCCCTGGTGGGAATGGGTGGTACTCATCTGGTCCAGCTTCCGTCTGTCCACAGGCACGACTACCGCGCCGGCTTCCTTGGCCTGGGCAGCTAAGTACTGCAGTGCCCGGTCTGTGTCACCGGATGCGATGAACACCTTATCGATGGTTCTGCCGCTGCGCAGAGCTTCAGTCAGTGCGTTACGTCCCTCCAGCTGATTTTCATTTTCTTCCTGCTCCCGAGGCTCTTCCCGACGCACGGGCCGATTGCCACGGCGAAAATTATCTTTTTCCGGTCGCATAGATCTTCCATCCTTTCCCAAAAAAGGTTACACTACATTATATTATAACAGATTTTTACAACCTGCACAACTGCAAATTTTCAGATCCTCCCCGGAAATTTACAGAAAGTTTACCGGACTTTTCCGCAGAGCCGTTGCAGGCAAGGCGAATATGTGCTATGATAAACACACAATATATAAAACAAGCCCGCAAGGAGGCTCATAATGGATAATAACAACAAACAACCTCCCAAAAAACCGGAGGGAAAGAAACCTAAAATATGGGTGTTGCTTTTGGCTGCTATCGCCATCGTTCTGCTGATCAGCACGATCTATACCTCTATGGTGAACGGCCAGTACACCCAAACCACCTTTACGGAGTTTATGGCTGAGGTAGAAGCCAATAATCTTTCCGAGGTGGAGATCCACCACGACCGGGTGTACTACCTGACCAAAACCGAGGCCGCAAAGCCTGCCCGTCAGCAGAAAGCCTGCTACACCGGCCTGCCCAATGGCAACATTTTGGAGCTGGCCGAGCGGCTGGACACCCCCGACACCGAAGTAAATGTCAAGATCGTGGAAGACAATTCCACCATTATGATGGTGCTGTCGTACCTGGTTATGATCGGCGGTCTGTTCTTCTTTATGAACTTCCTCTCCAAGAAGATGGGCGGCGGCATGATGGGCGGTATGGGTGCCAGCAAGGCTAAGGTCTATATGGAAAAGCAGACCGGCGTCACCTTTAAAGATGTGGCCGGCCAGGACGAAGCCAAGGAATCTTTGCAGGAGATCATTGATTTTCTCCACAACCCGGGCAAGTACACCGAGATCGGCGCAAAGCTGCCCAAGGGTGCTCTGCTTGTGGGCTCTCCCGGTACCGGCAAGACTTTGCTGGCCAAGGCTGTTGCCGGCGAAGCCAATGTTCCCTTCTTCTCCATCTCCGGCTCCGATTTTGAAGAGATGTTCGTAGGCGTGGGTGCAAGCCGTGTCCGCGACCTGTTCCAGCAGGCCGCCAAGGTTGCCCCCTGTATTATCTTCATTGACGAGATCGATGCTGTGGGCCACAAGCGTAACGACCGCGTCGGCTACAACGATCAGACCCTCAACTCTCTGTTGGGCGAGATCGACGGTTTCGACTCCTCCAAGGGTATCGTAATTTTGGCCGCCACCAACCGTCCGGAAATTTTGGACAAGGCCCTGCTCCGGGCAGGTCGTTTCGACCGGCAGATCGTGGTGGACAAGCCCAACCTCCAGGGCCGTTTGGACACCCTGAAGGTGCACACCCGGAAGATCAAGCTTGCAGAGGATGTGGATCTGCAGAAGATCGCCGCCGCCACCGCCGGCGCCGTCGGCGCAGATCTTGCCAACCTGGTAAACGAAGCTGCCCTGCGGGCAGTACGCAAGGGCCGCAAGGCCGTAAACCAGGAAGACCTGCTGGTATCCTTCGAGACCGTCATTGCCGGTACGGAAAAGAAGAACACCGTCCTCACCGACACGGAAAAGCGGTTGGTTGCCTACCACGAGGTAGGACACGCCTTGGTTTCTGCCATTAAGAAAGAGACCACACCCGTCACCAAGATCACCATTGTCCCCCATACCGAGGGCGCTTTGGGCTACACCCTGTACCTGCCGGAGGAAGAAAAATTCCTCACTACCAAGGACGAAATGCTCACCAAGATCAGTTCTCTGCTGGGCGGTCGCGCCGCAGAGCAGGTGGTGTTCGGCACTATGACCACCGGCGCTGCCAACGATCTGCAAATGGCCACCTCCACGGCAAAGAGTATGGTTTCTCTGTACGGTATGAGCGACGCGTTGGGTCTGATGGCTCCCGCCGTAATCCACAACCAGTATCTGGACGGCAGCGCCCAGATGGATTGCTCCGACGAAACCGCTGCTTTGGTTGATAAGGAAGTGCAAAACATTCTGAATAGTTGCTACAGCGATGTAAAGCATATCCTCACCGACAACCGGGCTTTGCTGGATGAAATTTCCGAATATCTGCTGGCAAAGGAGACCATCACCGGCGACGAGCTGATGGCCTTTGTGAATGCTGACAAGGAAGAAAGTCTTGAAATTCCTAAGGAATAATTGCACACCACCCCCCACCGGTGCATTCCCGGTGGGGGATTTTTGTACGGTTTTCACAAACCGCAAAAAACATCAAAATAAGGGTTGACTTTCGCTCCCATTTGTGGCAATATATTGTATAGACACGCTTTCGCAAAACACAATATATTGTGTTTGCGATTTCAAAAGAAAGGATAGAGAGAAAATGATCCAGTCAATTATCAAACGGGACGGCCGTATCGTCCTCTACGATCAGAATAAGATCGCAGCCGCAATTTTGAAGGCCCTGGAGGCCTCCGGCGATGGCAACGCCATGGATGCCGCCCGTGTGGCCAACGATGTGCAGCGGGAGCTGGAAGGTAAGTTCAGCGACCAAGCACCCAACATCGAAGCTGTGCAGGATGCTGTTGAGCAGCAGCTGATGAACCACGGCTTCAACGCCGCCGCCAAGGCTTACATCCTGTACCGCGCCAACCGCACCCGCGCCCGTGAGGCCAACACCAAGCTGATGAAGACCATCGACGAGATCACCAACATCGATGCCCGTATCAGCGATATGAAGCGCGACAACGCCAACATCGACGGCAACACCGCTATGGGCTCCATGCTCCAAATCGGCGCAGCCGGCGCAAAGGCCTACAACGAGATGTACCTGCTCCGCCCCGAGCACGCCAAGGCCTATCGGGACGGTGACATCCACATCCACGACTTTGACTTCTACAGCCTGACCACCACCTGCTGCCAGACCGACATCATCAAGCTGTTCAAGGACGGCTTCTCCACCGGTCACGGCTTCCTCCGTGAGCCTCAGAGCATTCAGAGCTATGCCGCTTTGGCTGCCATCGCCCTGCAGTCCAATCAGAACGACCAGCACGGCGGCCAGTCCATCCCCAACTTCGACTACGGTATGGGCGAGGGCGTTGCCAAGACCTATAAGAAGGCCTTTGCCCGTCGCCTGCGGGATGCTGTGGAAGACTATCTGGACTTGGAAGATGCCGAATACACCGTTTCTGCCGTCATTGCCGACGCAGAGAAGACCACCGGTGAAGTTGCCAAGCTCTGCAGCAGCGCCACTTATATTGCTGCCGTTGCAGAGGGTCTGGTCAAGGCCTTTAAGATCGATAAGGATACCGCTGAAAAGCTGGTGAAGCGGGCATCTGAGCGGGCCTATAAGAAGACCGACCGGGACACCCAGCAGGCTATGGAGGGCTTCGTACACAATCTGAACACCATGCACTCCCGTGCCGGCGCACAGACCCCCTTCTCCTCTATCAACTACGGTACAGATACCACACCCGAGGGCCGTATGGTCATCAAGAACATCCTGCTGGCTTTGGATGCCGGCATGGGCCACGGCGAGACCTGCATCTTCCCCATCCATATCTTCAAGGTCAAGGAAGGCGTCAACTATAACGAGGGCGACCCCAACTACGATCTGTTTAGACTTTCCTGCCAGGTCAGTGCAAAGCGCCTGTTCCCCAACTACACCTTCCTGGACGCACCCTTCAACCTGCAGTACTATGTGCCCGGCCGTCCCGAGACCGAGGTGGCTACCATGGGCTGCCGTACCCGCGTTATGGGTAATGTTTACGATCCCACCCGTGAGATCGCTTACTCCCGCGGCAACCTGTCCTTCACCTCCATCACCCTGCCCCGTTTGGCTATCGAGGCCAAGGGCGACGAGAAGGTATTCT
>JAFTMI010000002.1 GCA_017452505.1 Oscillospiraceae bacterium | reverse complement strand
GGGCTTTTCCTATATGACAGATGCCCCTTTGGATATGCGTATGAACAGCCAGGACAAGCTCAGCGCTTATGAAGTGGTAAACACCTGGTCACAGGAAGAATTAAAACGTATTCTCTTCGAATACGGCGAAGAGCGGTATGCCCCCCGGATTGCATCGGCGATTTGTCGCCGCCGGGAGGAAAAGTCTATTGAAACCACCTTGGAGCTGGTGGATGTGATCCGTTCGGCAATGCCGCCCCAGGCACTGCGAGAAAAGCAGCACCCGGCAAAGCGCAGCTTCCAGGCTATCCGTATTGCGGTAAATGATGAGCTTGGCTCTGTGGAAAAGGCAATGCGCGACGCCATTCCGCTGCTGAATCCCGGTGGACGGCTGGCAGTGATTACATTCCATTCTCTGGAAGACAGAATTGTAAAAAACGCAATGGCAGAGGCAGCCAAGGGCTGTACCTGCCCGCCCAATTTCCCCGTATGTGTATGCGGCAAGAAACCCATTGTGAAGCTTATCAGCCGTAAGCCCATCGTGGCAACGGAGGAAGAACTGGAAGTGAATCCCCGTTCCCGGAGTGCAAAGCTGCGGGTCTGTGAAAAATTGTAAAAAAGAAAGGAGCAAGCACTATGGCACAGATGAAGGCCCAGTATGTACAATATTATACGCCGGGTACTGCAGCCAAAAAGCTTGCGCCTGTTATTCCTCTGCGTACCCCTGCGCTGCCCCGGACGAAGACAAAGCAGAAGCGGATCAAGATCTATTTGGATCCTGTGGCGCTGTTTGGCACTGTGGTGGCAGTTTCTATGCTGATTTCCGTGCTGGTGGGCTTTTCCGCTTTGCAGACAGAGCAGAAAAAGGTCGCGACTATGGTTGAGTATGTGGAAACCCTCCGCATAGAAAATGAGAGCCTGCGGACACAGTATGAAGGCAAATGCGATTTGGCAGAAATCGAAGAGGCCGCCCTGGCCCTGGGTATGGTTCCCAAGGAGGAAGTGACTCACACCGTGATCCACCTGGAGCTGCCTGGTAAATAAGCAATCGGAAACACTTTTAACAAGTTTGTTTGCATAAAGCTTGTATCCCGACCAATACACTAAAATAAGGCTGCGATGGGCGGCGAGGGATTCCCTTGCTGCCCTTTTTTAGGAAGGTCGGGATAATATGGCAAAAAAAACCAAAAAACGGGAGTATAATCGTATCCGGAAGGATACCGGTCAGCACAGAAGGATCGGCATCGTTGCGATTCTGCTGGGTGTACTGGCATTTGTGCCGGTGACGGTACAGCTTTTGAATCTGATGGTCCGGGATTATGACTATTATGCCAACCTGGCGCTGCGGAATCAGACCCGAACCACCCAGGTGACAGCGGACCGGGGATTCATTTATGACCGGAATATGAATGTTTTGGCGTGCAGCCAAAGTGTGGAAAATGTTTACTTAGATCCCCATGAGCTAAAGCAATCCAAGGCGGATATTTCAGCGATCTCCGCCAAATTGGCAGAGATCTTGGATTTGGATGCTGCCTGGATCGCAGAGCAGGCAGCCGATACCAAAATGCGCTATAAGCAGATTGCTGCCAGGATCGATGAAGAAACCGCGGCCTTGATCCGCAGTTATATCAATGCTGAGGGCATTTCCGGTATCCACATAGAGCCCAATTCCCAGCGCTATTACCCCTATGGCAGCTTAGCTGCCCAGGTGATCGGATTTACTAACGCCTCCAACACCGGCTCAGAGGGCATCGAAGCGGCGTATAACAGCTACTTGGAAGGCAGTAAGGGCAGCGTGATCACCACCAAGGGCAATAACGAAATGGATATGCCCTTTTCCTATGAAAACTACATAGCCTCCCGGCAAGGTGACAGTGTGGTGCTGACCTTAGATTTGACCGTGCAGGCATGCCTGGAAAAACGGATGGAGGAAGCCATTGCCAAGTACGATGTAAAAAACGGCGCATTCGGCATGGTGATGCATGTCAAAACCGGTGAGATCTTAGCTATGGCAACCCTGGGCAGCTATGATCCCAATAACTATATGGAAGTGCAGGATGCCCAAGCAGCCCTGGAGATAGAGCAGCAGCGGGTAAAATATACGCTGTTCCCGGAAGGCAGCGAGGGTTATAAAAAAGAAAAAGAGCTCTATCAAAGCTTGTTAAATACAGCGCTTCTGAAGCAATGGCGCAACCGCTGTATTTCCGATGGCTATGAGCCGGGTTCTACCTTTAAGGTGATGACCATGGCGGCGGCATTGGATTGCGGTGCTATCACTTTGGACACTGCCTTTTCCTGCAGCGGTTCGGAGCATATCCCCGGCAGAGCGCAGCTGCTGCACTGTTGGCGATCCACTGGCCACGGTGCGCAAAAAACACCCCAGGCCTTGCAGAATTCCTGCAATTTGGCCTTTGCCCATATCGCATTAAAATTGGGTGGGGAGCGGTTTTACGAATATGTGAAAAACTTTGGCATCTTGGAGAAAACCGGTATCGACCTGGCAGGTGAGAGTAAGGGCGTGTTTTTCTCCAAAGAATTGGTGACCGATACCGATAAATGGGGAACGGCATCTCTGACCTCCGGCTCTTTTGGGCAGACCTTTAAGCTTACCCCCTTGCAGCTTGTCAGAGGAATTGCGGCAGTGGTCAACGGAGGCTACCTGTTGGAGCCTTATATGGTTTCTGAGGTGATCGATTCCGACGGTAATACAGTTCTGCAGCAGGAGCCCACAGTTTTGCGCCAGGTTATCAAGGAGGAAACCTCCAAAACCATGTGCCAGTTGATGCAGTCTGTTGTGGAGGAAGGCACGGCGAAAAATGCTCAGGTAGCAGGCTTTTCTATTGGCGGAAAGACCGGTACCAGCGAGAAGATCGATGTGTTTGATGAGAACGGCCAGCGGGTGCAGGATAAAATTGTCTCCTTCGTAGGGGTTGCGCCCATGGACGATCCGGAGTATATTGTACTTGTGGCGTTGGATACCCCCTCCCGTAGTACCGGCATCTATATTTCCGGCGGTGTGATGGCAGCGCCCACTGTGGGGGCTGTGATGAGCGATATTTTGCCCTATTTGGAAGTAAAGAGAAACTATAGCCTCGAGGATGCAGCCGGCAGGGAAGTGACCGTGGAGGATTACACCGGCCTTGCCCTTGCGGATGCGCAAAAGCAGTTAAAAGCCCTTGGCATTACCGCCGAAACAATAGGCACGGGAGAAACAGTAACAGGCCAGATCCCCAACCCCGGCAGCGTTGTGCCGGGAAACAGCCAGGTGCTGCTCTATTTGGGAGAAGAACCGGAACAAAGGCTTGTCACCGTCCCGGATTTTGCAGGAATGACCCGTCAGCAGGCCAGCGATGCCGCCGGCCTTTTGGGGCTTTATATTTTGGTGACCGGCAACGATGCCCTCGATGCCCAGGTCACCGCCCAATCCCATCCCAAAGATACCCAAGTTCCCGTGGGAACGACTATAAAACTCAGCTTCGCAGACCTAAAAGCTGCCGATTAAACAAAAATAACCCATTGTCATTGCGAACCAGTGACCGATGTCACTGGTGTGGCAATCTCAATGCTCAGTGATAAAAGGAGTAATACCTATGAAATTAGAAAAATTGCTGTCTGATGTGAATGTGATTAAGGGAAATGTTTCCCTCTCTATGGATATTACTGAGGTTGTCTACGACTCCCGGAAGGTGACCCCCGGCTGTATGTTCGTAGCCATCACCGGCTTTGCCACCGACGGCAATAAATATATCCCTATGGCCCTCCAAAAGGGCGCTGCGGTAGTGGTAACTGCCAAGGCCCAGGAGGATGAGATTCCCCACATCCAGGTGGAAAATGACCGACTGGCTCTGGCGCAGATCGGCGCAAATTTCTATGACCATCCCGGTAAGGCCATGCAGCTGATCGGTGTCACCGGCACCAACGGCAAAACCTCCTCCACACTGCTTCTGAAGCACGTTTTGGAGCAGGTGCTGGGTGCAAAGGTAGGCCTTATGGGCACAATGGAGAATATGATCGGCAATGTGTCCATTCCTACAGAGCGTACCACCCCGGAGAGTTTTGAACTGCAAGCGCTCCTGGCTCAAATGCGGGACGGTGGCTGCACCCACGCCATTATGGAAGTGTCCTCCCACGCGATTGCTTTGGACCGGGTGGCTGGCCTGCACTATACCGTGGCGGCTTTTACCAATCTGACAGAAGACCACCTGGATTTCCACAAGACCATGGAGGATTACTGCCGTACGAAGGCAGAGCTTTTCTCCCGTTGTGACAAGGCAGTTGCCAACTGCGACGATGCCTGGTTTCAGCAAATGACCCAAAAAGCAACCTGTCCGGTGCTTACTACTTCTGTGAAAAATGCCGCCCAGCTGCAGGCAGAAAATCTGGAACTGCTCTCCGACGGCATCGCCTTTACGGCTGTATACGGAAATGAAAAAGTGCCTGTGCGATTGCCCATTCCCGGCAAATTCACGGTGTATAATGCTCTGACAGTTTTGGGTTGCGCTTTGCAGCTGGGTATTTCTTTGACTGATGCCGCTGAAACTTTGAAAACCGCAAAGGGCGTTAAGGGCAGGGTAGAGGTAGTGCCCACCCCCGGCAAGGAATATACGGTTCTTATCGACTATGCCCATACCCCTGACGGCCTCGAGAATGTTCTTTCCTCTGTAAAAGATTACTGCAAGGGTCGGCTGATTGCCGTCTTTGGCTGTGGCGGTGACCGGGATCCCATCAAGCGCCCCATTATGGGCAAAATCGGCACAGATATTGCGGATATTGCCATCATTACTTCTGACAATCCTCGGACAGAAGAACCCATGCAGATCATTGAAGATATTCTAAAAGGTGTGGATTCTGCAAAAAAATCCTATGAAGTGATAGAAAATCGTCCAAAAGCTATCCAATATGCTATGGACATTGCGCAAAAGAATGATATAATTGTATTGGCAGGAAAAGGCCACGAAACATACCAGGAGATCTGTGGCGTGAAGCACCATTTGGACGAGCGTGAAGTGGTGGCTGCATACCTGGCAGAAACGAGGAATGGATAATGGGTAGAATTACCTTGGCCCAGGCCGCCCAATGGTGCGGTGGCTCTGTGGACCCTAAGTATAAAGATATTACCTTCTTAGGCGCGAATAATGACAGCCGGAAGATTGAAAAGGATCAGCTGTTTATTGCCCTGCAGGGGGAGCGCGACGGTCACGATTTTATTCCTGCTGCGCTCCAAAAGGGTGCAGCTGCGGTGCTTTGCACCCACTGCGATGGAGATTTTCCCGCCATCGTGGTGGAAGATACCCGGCTGGCCTTGGGCAAAATTGCCCGTGGCGAGCGGGAGCGCATCGGCATGAAGGTGGTGGGTATCACCGGTTCTGTGGGCAAAAGCACCACCAAGGAAATGGTGTCTGCAGTGCTCAGCAGCACCTATAAGGTGAGCAAGACCCCTGCCAACCACAACAATGATATCGGCATGCCTATGGCGATTTTAGCAATGCCGGAGGATACAGAGGTTGCGGTGCTGGAAATGGGTATGAACCACTTCCGGGAGATCGCGTATCTGGCATCCATCGGCAAGCCCGATTTAGCTGTGATTATCAATATCGGCACTATGCACATTGAGCACCTTGGTTCTATGGAAGGCATTCTGAAAGCCAAACTGGAGATTTTGGAGGGTATGCCGACAGACGGCGCTATCATTCTCAACGGCGACGATCCTCTCCTGTGGAATCAGCGTGAAGAGTTGAAGGAAAGAGCGATTTACTTTGCTGTGCGGAATCCGGAAGCGGATGTCACAGGCAGCGATGTTTCTCAAGTGGCGGACAGACTGTCCTTTGCAGCCAACACAGCAGGGAAAGCAATTCCTGTAGCTCTGAACTTAGAGGGCGAGCATTATGTCCTCGATGCCTTGGCTGCTGTAACGGTTGGTGTTCGGTTGGGTGTTACCCCGGAGAATATCACGAAGAGCCTGGGCGCATTCCGGAATATGGAGGGCCGCCAGGAAATCTTTGAAAAGAACGGCTTTACAATCATCAGCGACTGCTATAATGCAGGCCCCGAGTCCATGACCGCAGCGCTGACTGTGCTGGGTAACCGGGCAGGCCGCCGCGTGGCGGTGCTGGGCGATATGCTGGAGCTGGGCGTTTGCTCCGATGCAGAGCACTATAAGATCGGCAGAGTTGCCGCGGAAAAGGCAGATATGCTCTTAGCCTACGGCGACCACAGCCTGCGGCTTCTGTATGGCGCCATCACCGGTGGTATGTCCCAGGATAGAGCAAGAGCCTTTACCGACAAGGAGAAGCTGGTGCAGGCGCTGAAGCAGATGGCAAAGCCCGGGGATGTTCTGCTGTTCAAGGGCAGCCGCGGTATGCAAATGGAAGATGTCCTGGAGAAATTTTTGGAGGATTAAACTACAGTTATGCTGAGAGTATGTGTTACAGTGTTGGCATCGCTGGTGTTTACCGGCGTGATAGGTTACTTTCTGCTTCCGGTGCTGCGGGCGCTGAAGGCAGGTCAGTCCATCCGGGAGATCGGCCCTACCTGGCATAACAGCAAGGCCGGCACCCCAATGATGGGCGGTTTGATGTTTATTATCTCGGCGGTGCTGTGTCTGGTGCTGAGCCTGCCCTTTATGGAGGAAAAAACAGCATTTTATGTGCTGATTTTGGGTTTGTGCTTTGGCTTGGTCGGCTTTTTGGATGACTTTTTTAAGCTGAAATTCAAGCGGAATTTGGGCCTGACAGCCTTGCAAAAGGCAATGCTGCAAATGGCTGTTTCTGCACTGTACCTGTACCTGCTGTACTTAGAGGGCAGTATGACCAGTGACCTGTATATCCCGTTTTTGAACAAAGCTGTCCATATCCATCCTATGGCTTACATTTTCTTTGCCATGTTCGTGATCGTGGGCTGTGTCAATGCGGTGAACCTTACCGATGGCATTGATGGCCTGTGCGGCAGTGTTACGATCCCTGTGATGGTGTTCTTTACGGTTGCCGCTGTTTCTATGAAGAAATGGGACTTGGCCCTGCTGCCGGCAGCAATGGTGGGCGGCTTGATCGCCTATCTGTTCTATAACTGGCATCCTGCCAAGGTCTTTATGGGCGATACCGGCTCTTTGTTTTTAGGCGGCATTGTCTGCGGTATGGCCTTTGCGCTGGATATGCCCCTGGTGCTCGTCTTGGTGGGCTTTGTGTATATTGTGGAAACCCTTTCGGTGATTTTGCAGGTGGGTTATTTCAAGCTGACCCACGGCAAGCGCATATTTAAGATGGCGCCTATTCACCACCATTTTGAGATGTGTGGTTGGAAAGAGGTAAAGATCGTCCTTGTCTTTACCGCAGTGACCGCTGCGTTGTGCGTAGTGGCCTGGTTCGGTGTAAAAGGACATATCGGTTAACGGAAAGGATGGTTGGCATTGCAGAAGCTTCTGTATGCCAAAGAGGACCGGCATCGAAACCCGATGCGCGAAGGTGTAGACATTCCTTTTTTACTTTTGCTTTTGCTTTTATTGGCAGTGGGCCTGGGAATGCTGTACTCAGCAAGCTATGCCCAAAGCCATTACGATACCGGCTATACCCAATCCACCCGGTATCTGCAAAAACAGGGCCTGTGCGCCCTGATTGGATTGGGGGCTATGGTGATCACCAGCAGGATTCCACCGGAGTTTTGGTTAAAATGGGCTTGGTGGCTCTATGGCATCAGCATTGCGCTGCTGCTCTCGGTTTTGCTCTTCGGTCAGTCTGTCAATGGCGCAAAACGCTGGATCAACATTGGTGGTATCCAGTTTCAGCCCTCGGAGATCGCCAAGTTTACGCTGATTGTGCTGTTTGCCAAGCTGACCCGGGATTTTGGAAACAGAGCCCGGAAATTCAGCTTCGGTGTGCTGGGCTTTGGCGCAGCGCTCCTTGGGATTTTGATCCCTCTTGCTTTGGAAAAGCACCTGTCTGCCATTATGCTGATGGGTATGGTGGCGGTGGTAATGATGTTCGTAGCCGGTACCCACCCCAAATGGCTTTTGGCCGGCGCGGCAGCGGCAGGGCTGTTCGTTGCGGTGTATGTAAGCCTTATGGGCTATGCCGGCGACCGGGTCACGGCTTGGCGGCACCCGGAGCAGGACCCCTCCGATACGGGTTATCAGATCCTCCAGTCCCTCTATGCTATTGGCTCCGGCGGCTTGTTCGGCCTGGGATTGGGGAAAAGCAGGCAGAAATATCTGTACCTGCCTTTTCAGTATAATGATTATATTTTTGCCATCGTTTGTGAGGAATTGGGCTTTTTTGGAGCAATTCTGATTATGATTTTGTTTGCTGCGCTGATTCTGCGAGGCTACTGGATAGCCCTCCACGGCGCCAGTCGATTCCAAACAGTTTTGGCATCGGGCCTTGTGAGCCTGATCGCTGTGCAAGTGATTCTCAATTTAGGTGTTGTGACCAATTTGCTGCCCTCTACCGGCATTGCGCTGCCCTTCTTCTCCTATGGAGGAACGGCGCTGGCGGTTAATTTGGCGGAGATGGGGATCGTACTGAGTATCTCCCGATACCGCAACGCAGCGGCGCAACAGGAGGAAGAAATATGAATGTGATTTTTACCTGCGGTGGTACGGGCGGCCATATCAACCCCGCCATTGCAGTTGCCAATATCTGGAAGGAACGCCACCCGGACAGCAAGATCCTCTTCATCGGTGGCCGGGGCAATATGGAGGAGGAGCTGGTGCCCAAAGCCGGTTACCCTTTGGAAGTTTTGCCTGCCTTCGGTTTGGAGCGGAGCTTTTCTCCGGCGGCCATTAAGAATAATTACCGGGCCATCAAGAGTGTCCTTTCTGCAGTGGGAAAGTGCAAAAAGATCATCCGGGACTTTGATGCGGATGTGGTGGTCGGAACAGGCGGCTATGCCAGCTTTCCGGCTCTGCGTGCAGCCCGGCAGCTGAAGATCCCCACCTGTGTCCACGAAGCCAACGCAATGCCCGGCCTAACTACCCGTATGGCGGCCAAATGGGTAGATAAGGTGCTGGTGTGCTTCCCGGAAAGCGCAAAACACTATCCCCACCCGGAAAAGGTGGAAGTGGTGGGTATGCCCGTCCGCCGGGAATTCATCTACACCCAAAAGGCCGATGCCCGCAAAGAACTGGGTCTGGACGATAAGCCCCTGGTGGTGTCAGCTTTTGGCAGCCAGGGCGCAAGAGCAATGAATGAACTGACAGCTAAGCTTTTTGCATTGGAGCAGAAAAACAGCTTTCCTTTCCGGCATATCCACGCAGTTGGCAGCTACGGCTGGAGCTGGATGCCGGACCGGGTGAAAGAGCAGGGTGTGGACCTGGAAAAATGCCCCGCAATCCAAATGCAGGAGTATATCTACAATATGCCTACCATAATGGCTGCGGCAGATGTGATCATCAGCCGGGCAGGCGCATCCAGCTGCAGCGAGATCGCCGCATCCGGTACGCCCTGCGTGCTGATCCCTTCCCCAAATGTGACGGACAATCACCAGGAGAAGAATGCCCGGGCAATGGAAGCCCAGGGGGGCGCAGTAGTCCTGCTGGAGCAGGATGCCACCCCGGAAAAGCTTTACGGACAGATCACAGAACTGCTTGCGGATACCAACAAATATAACGCAATGCGAAAAGCCCTGTACGGTATTTCCGTACCGGACAGTGCAGAACGGCTGTGTGCAGTGATGGAGCAGTTGATAAAGAAATAGGAGTAACGCGATGGATAACAGAAGAAAGAATGCCGGTAATCCACCCCGCCGCAAAAAGGCCCCGGTAAAGAAAAAGGAATCTCAGATCCAATATACGCCGGCAAAGCCCTTTAACCGCAACAGATTTCTGCTGCGTTTGGCAACAGCTGCTGCTATTGTGTTGGCGCTGTTTGCAGGTATGTCTATTTTCTTCAAGGTGGACAGCACCAAGATCCTGGTTGCCGGTGCGGAGAAATATACGGCCTGGGATGTAGCCGAGGCTTCCGGTGTGCGGAACGGTGATAGTCTGCTGGGGCTGAGCAAAGCCAAGATCGGTGCTAAGATTTGTAAGAAACTTCCTTATGTTGACAGTGTTCGTGTGGGAATAAAACTGCCGGATACCGTGCATATTGAAATCAAGGAACGGTCCGTTGCCTATGCTGCTTCCGACACCATGTCTAACTGGTGGCTGTTGAATGCGGAGGGTCGCATTATCGACAAGGCCGATGGCGCGGCAGTAAAGAGCCACACCCAAATTTTAGGCGTGAAGCTGCAGGGCGCAATGGTAGGGGAGCAGGCTGTAGCCAGCGAGGCTGCGCCCACCACACCTACCGACGCCCCGGCATTGCCTGTGGTAGCAGGAAAGGTGCTGCTGGAAAATGCCCTCCGGCTGATTGGCGCCTTGGAGAAAAACGGCGTGATGGGCAATGTGGATTCTGTGGATGTGTCCGACCTGTCAAGACTGACCCTGGTGTATGAAGACCGATTCCAAATAAACTTAGGTGACAATACCAAAATGGACTACAAGATCGCCTCGGTGAAAGCTGTTATCAAGAAATTGGGCGATTACGATCAGGGCTATTTGGATGCCAGTTTTACAACCCACCCTGCAGAAGTGCTGTTTGATAACAGTTCTGATACAAAAAATTGAAATTCTTTGCCGAAAAATTAGAAATTTCTATTGACCGAATGACTTTTTTGCGTTACAATGTATGAGTACGATTGTAATTATGGCAGTGCCGCAAGACCGGCCTGCAAAACCATACATAGGAGGATTCGTATAATGCCCGAGATGTTTCAGGAACGCGTAGTTAAAATCAAGGTGATTGGTGTCGGTGGCGCCGGCAACAATGTTATCAACCGTATGATCGAAGCAGGTGTGGACGGCGTAGAGTTCGTTGTTATCAACACCGATAAGCAGGACCTCAACAAGTCCATCTGCAAGAACAAGGTGCAGATCGGCGAAAAGCTCACCGGCGGTATGGGTGCAGGCTCCAAGCCCGACATCGGCCGTCAGTCCGCTGAGGAATCCAGAGCACAGATCTCCAAGATCCTGGAGAACACCGATATGGTCTTTATTACCGCCGGTATGGGCGGCGGCACCGGCACCGGCGCAGCTCCCATCGTGGCTGACCTGGCCCGTGAGGCTGGCTGTCTGACCGTTGGTATCGTAACCAAGCCCTTCAAGTTCGAAGGTGCCAACCGTATGCGTCAGGCCGAGGCCGGCATCGCCGAGCTGCACGACAAGGTGGACTCCTTGATCGTGATCCCCAATGACCGACTGAAGTATGTCACAGACCAGAAGATCACCTTCGCCAACGCATTCGGTATTGCTGACGATGTGCTGAAGATGGCAGTTGTTTCCATCTCCGAGCTGGTTGCTTACTCTG
>JAFTMI010000014.1 GCA_017452505.1 Oscillospiraceae bacterium | reverse complement strand
TACCGGTATCGAGACCTTCCTGGGCGTGGATCCCTACTCCAAGGGCTCTACCGAAGTCACCGAGCTGCTCCAGGGCGAGAACGGCGTCAACAAGTGGGTTGAGGCTAAGTTCGTTGTGGACACCGATATCGAGGCTTTGGGCGACAAGATGATCGCTTGCATTGAGGCTAAGCGCCAGGCTTTGGGTATCTGATGAAAGTAGCGATTACCGGTAAGGGCGGTGTGGGTAAAACCACCCTGTCCTCTACCCTGGCAAGACTCTACGCCGACGAAGGACGCACCGTCCTGGCCGCCGATGTAGACCCCGATGCAAATCTGGGCTTGGCCTTAGGCCTTACGCAGGAAGAAGTAGACGCCATCGTCCCCATTTCCAAAATGCGTACTTTGGTTGAAGAACGCACCGGCGCTACCGCCGCCAATAAGTTTTTTAAGTTGAATCCCCAGGTTTCCGACATTCCGGATACCTTTTCCAAGGAGATCAACGGTGTAAAGCTTTTGGTGATGGGCACTGTGGATGTGGGTGGCAGCGGTTGTGTCTGTCCCGAGCATGTGATGCTCAAGTCCATCCTGTCTGCACTGACCTATCGGAAAAACGATGTGGTCATTATGGACATGGAAGCGGGGTTGGAGCATTTGGGCCGAGGCACTGCGGCGAATATGGACCAGTTTATCGTGGTCATTGAGCCCGGCGCCCGCAGCGTACAGACCTACCGGAATGTAAAGCGTCTTGCAAAGGATTTGGGTGTCAAGCAGGTGCGTGTGGTTGCCAACAAGGTCCGGGATGCCCAGGACGAAGAATTCGTCCGCAACGCCATTCCCGCTGAGGACTTCTTGGGCTGCATCCACTACAACACCGATATCATCGACGCAGACCGCCAGGGTAAATCACCCTACGATTTCAGTCCCAAAGCAATCGAAGAAATTCGCAACATCAAAGCGATCTTAGATCGTGAGTAAACAACACATGGTCATTGCGAACCAGCGCTCACGCTGGTGTGGCAATCTCCCTTTTAAGATGGGGATTCCCACGGTCACTTCGTTCCCTCGGAATGACAAAAAATTATAGGAGGAAAAACCGTGACACTTTTTGATAGAGTTTTCAGCGGTAACGACTACAACTACGAGCGTACCGTAACCGCTATCGACGCTGCCATCGCCAAGTTCGGCGAGGCCGAAGCCGTCGCTTTCCCCAACACCGCTTACAATATCCCCTGCTACTATTCCATCACCGGCAAGAAGATCAACAACCTGGGTGAGCTGAAGGCCGCTCTGGAAAATGACATCAAGCCCATGATGACCCGCAACCCCCGTCTGCAGGACGCATTTGACAGTGGCGTTGCCTCTGCCCTGTGCGCAGAATTCCTGGAAGTTCTGAAGTATCTGCAGGGCGCTGAGCCCTACGCAGAGCCCGAGATGGGCTTCCTGTCCGACGCATTCGTCCGTAACCTGGGTCTGCCTCTGGTTACCGGCGATATTCCCGGTGTTGCTGTTATCATCGGCGGCGCTGAGGATCCCGCTGAGACCGTTGCTTTGGCCAAGTCCTACCAGGCACAGGGCCTGCTGGTCACCCTGACCGGCAGCTCCGTCAAGCACTGTGCTGATGCCGGTATGAATCTGGGCGAGGGCGTGCGTGTTGTGCCCCTGGGTTATGAGGATCAGTCCGTTATCCACGTGGTTTCCGTGGCTCTGCGTGCTGCTTTGATCTTCGGTAACATCACCCCCGGTGATACCAAGGCTCTGTATCAGTACACCATGGACCGTATCCGCGCTTTTGTTAATGCTTACAAGTCCCTGTCCGACGAGATCGTTTCCTACGGTGCCGGCGCTATTCAGCTGGGCTTCCCCGTTATCTCCAACGAGACCGAGAATATGTTCCGCGTTCCCAAGAGCCTGATTCAGCAGCTGGATACCGAGAAGTGGAATGCAACTTCTCTGGAAGCCCGCGACATCAAGCTGAAGATCACCAAGATCGACATTCCCGTTTCCTACGCTACCGCCTTCGAGGGTGAGATCATCCGTAAGGGCGATATGCAGGTGGAAGTGGACGGCTCCCGTGTGGACTGCTTCGAGCTGGTGCAGACCAAGACCATGCAGGAAGTCGAGGATCACAAGATCACCGTTATCGGCCCCGAGATCGACGAGATCCCCGTCGGCTCCAAGATCTCCCTGTCCTACACCATTGAGGTTGCCGGCAAGGCTATGCAGGCTGACTTCGAGTCCGTTATGGAGCGTAAGATCCACGCCTGGATCAACTGCATCGAGGGCGTTATGCACACCGGTCAGCGTGATATGATCCGTGTCCGTATCTCCAAGGCCGATTTTGAGGCTGGCTTCAAGTTTGCTCACCTGGGCGAAGTGCTGTACGCCAAGGTCATGAGCGAGTTCGAGGCTGTTGTGGATAAGTGCCAGGTCACCATCGTTGTTGACGCTGACAAGAACAAGGAGCTGCGCGCGCAGGCTAACGAGATCTTCAACAAGCGCGATGCCCGTTTGGCTTCTATGACTGACGAATCCGTTGACACCTTCTACACCTGTATTATGTGTCAGGCCTTCTCCCCCAGCCACGTTTGTATCGTTACTCCCGAGCGTCTGGGTCTGTGTGGCGCTGTTTCCTGGCTGGATGCTAAGGCTACCCAGGAGCTGGATCCCGCAGGTCCCTGCCAGCCCATCCTCAAGACCGGCTGCCAGGACGAGAAGCTGGGTCGTTACGATTCCATGGACGAGGCTGTCTGCAAGTACTCCCAGGGTGCTGTTGAGAAGATCACTCTGTACTCCCTGTTCCAGGATCCCATGACCTCCTGTGGTTGCTTCGAGTGTATCTGCGGCGTTGAGCCCTGCTCCATGGGCGTGGTCATCACCTGCCGTGAGCACCCCGGCATCACACCTCTGGGCATGAGCTTCTCCGAGATGGCTTCTATGACCGGTGGCGGTGTGCAGACTCCCGGCTTTATGGGCCACGGCAAGCACTTCATCTCTTCCAAGAAGTTCATCGCAGCCGAAGGCGGCCCCGGCCGTATCGTCTGGATGCCCAAGATGCTGAAGGATCAGATGCGTGAGCGTCTGGATGCTACCGTTCTGGAGATGTACGGTGTTGAGAACTTCACCGATATGGTCGCCGACGAGACCATTTGCCAGGAAGACCCCGAGCAGCTGCTGGAGTACCTGGGCACTGTCGGTCACCCTGTTCTGGGTATGGAACCCTTCGATATGTAATTCCTTTCCATAAGTTAAAACGGACCTGCCTTTCGGCAGGTCCGTTTTTCGTCATATTATAAGGCTATTAAAAAAGCTGGCAGATCAAAATGCAAAGTGAACCTGCCAACTTTTTATTTTTGCTTATTTCATTGTTATCTTAATATTGCCGGTGCTTGTAGTGATCTCACATTTTCCGCCGCTGACCGTCCCAGGAACATTTACCTTGCCTGTGTTGGTTTTTGTGACAAAGACCTTTTCCGAGAGCAAGTTTCCGGTAACTGCGCCGGTGCTTGTTTTCATAAAGATTTCCCCGGCATCGGAGCTTTCGAATCTCACATCGCCTGTACTTCTCTTTACCGACAGCTTTTCTGTAACGATCACATCCGTTAAGGTAATATCTCCAGTACTGCCGTTGGATGTAAGATTTTTACAGGACATTTGGGTCAGATCAGTTTTTCCCGTGGAAACCTGAATCGCAGCATCCTCTCGGCAGACCACATTGGAAACGGTAATTCTGCCAGTTGTAGCAACAAGATCAAGCGAACCGGCAGATATATTCTTCACGCAGATATGCCCTGTGCTGCTTCTTATTTTCATAGATTCAGAAACAGACGCGGAAAAATCCACTTTGCCTGTACTCAGCGAAATATCCACCGTTTTGAATGTAAAATCCTTGGGGATCTGTACATCTCCGGTGGCTTCCCGAATGAGAATCTCATTGTATTCCCCCTTGGGCAGATATACGGTTATCTTCGGCGCAGCAAAGTGAATGCCGATCCGCTCAAACCATTTCAGGTTATCTTCCATCTTGATCACAAGGGTATTCTCTTTCACGGTGACGGTGTGCTTCCGCTTGCTCTCTTCCTCGCATTTTACTGCACATTTCCCATCCTCGGACACAGCAAACGCCACATCCGCAACATCCGTTCCCACCGCAATTCCACTGAATTCTTCGCTGATCTGGTATTCATTTGTCTCCATATTCACCGTAGAAAGTTTTGTAAAATCCCATTGAAGCATTGACATTACACCTCCAAATACGATGCCTCCAAGCAAGATAAGGGAAGCTGCTATACCCAACCAAATCTTTGTTGCTTTTTTCATGATGCTTCCCCTTTCTGAATTAAACAGTTTTTGTCCACAGTGCGATTCTTTTGGTATACAGCAATATGCCGTATGGTTTTCTCTTAATCCAGGATTCTGCCGGTGTCCCGGTAGGCGCTGTCTGTGGGGCTGACCCGGTCAGTCTCCGACTGGTAGCGGCCTACCACATTGGTAGCCAGGTTTACAGGGAGCAGCGTTCCTGCACCTGCCACGCAGCCACCAGGACAAGCCATACCTTCCAAAAGGTAACCGTCGTACTTACCTGCTTTTGCCATTGCCATCAGCTTCCGGCAATCCCGCAGGCCCTCCGCCCGGGCAGTCTTGATCTCCCGGTCGGGGTCAAGCTGGTGGACCATATCCTCCACCGCCTTGGCAACGCCACCGGCTACCGCGAAGCCACGGCCGGCAGCAGAGCCTTCATTCAAATCGTCCAAGGGCTCAATGGTTTCAAAATCGATCTCCTTAGCCTCGAACATACCCTGCAGTTCTTCAAAGGTCAGGACAAAGTCCACATCAGAACGGATATCCTCCCGCATTGCCTCCAGCTTCTTAGCCGCGCAAGGGCCGACGAAAACCACCTTACAGCCGGGGTACTTTTTTTTCATCAAGCGGGCTGTGAAGACCATCGGTGTCAGTGTCATGGAAATGTTTTTGGTTTCCCCCGGGAACAGCTTATAGATCATCGACTGCCAGGCCGGACAGCAAGATGTCGCCATATAGTCCTGTTCGTTGGGCACTCGCTCCATAAAGTCTTTGGCTTCTTCGATAGTACAGATGTCCGCTCCTACCGCCACCTCCACGATTCTTGCAAAGCCTAATTTCTTCATAGCTGCAATGAATTTACCGGGGGTGGAGTGCTTGCCAAACTGGCCGATAAAGGCCGGGGCAACCACTGCAATGACTTTATCGCCTTTCAGAATGGACTGGATCACCTGGAAAATCTGGCCTTTATCCACAATGGCGCCGAAGGGACAGCTCACAAGGCACTGGCCGCAAGCCACGCACTTTTCCTGGTTGATCACCGCCCGGCCATGCTCATCGGAAGTAATGGCATCCATACCGCAAGCAGCCTGGCAAGGCCGCTCTAAGTGAACAATGGCATTATAGGGGCAGGCTGTGGCGCATTTTCCGCAACGGATACACTTATCCAAGTCAATATAGGAACGGTTGTTCCGGAAAGAAATGGCATCCTTGGGGCAAACCTTCTGACAGGATGCCGCAAGGCAGTTCTGACAGTAGTTGCTGACCTTGTACTGGTTGGTGGGGCAGGCATGACAGGCGTAAGGGATAATGTTAATGAGCGGGGGCTCGTAATACTGCTCCGCTCCGGCTGCTGCATCCATTCCCTCGGTCATCAAAGTGCGGGTCTGCACCGACCGAATGGACAGGCCCATAGCCAAACGGACACGCTCACCGGCGATAGCCCGCTCCAGGAACACAGACTCCCGGTGCAAAGGCCGGTCTCCGGGCACGATCACGTAGGGCAGATCCTCTGCCTTGGAGTAATCGCCACCGGCATAGGCCATTTTTGCCACCTCGGTGAACACTTTTTTGCGAATATCGGTTATCAAAGACGGTATGCCTCTCATTGGTTTCTCCTTCATTTTGATAAGAATAGCTCTTTATGTATGTAATTATAACATTTTTAGCACAATAGTCAACAGGAAATCCCTTGCACAATCTCGAAGAAACGCAGATTTTTTGGGTTGATTTTTATGGCCGGGTACTATATAATAAGGGCGTTGTAAATAACACATCTATCCAGGTGTAGCGCAATTGGGGAGCGAGGCGACCGCCGCCGGTGGCGGAAACAGGGAGCCGAGCGGGTGGCCGCGGTCGGCAGATGCCAAGGAGCACCGTCGACGCAGGCAGATGCCGGGCACCGCAACAGGAAGCGCACCTGCTTTGGCCCTAACACTTACAACAACATATCTATCCAGGTGTAGCGCAATGGTAGCGCGCCTGCTTTGGGAGCAGGATGCTGCAGGTTCGAGTCCTGTCACTTGGACCAAAGCCCTAAAGGCAACAGCCTTTGGGGCTTTACTTATTACCTCTTCACTCTTTACTTTTCAAGAAAAATGCCTTTAGGGCTTTGAAGTAATAAGTAATAGTGAATAGTGAAGAAGTTGTGGTATCCGCTTCGCGGATGATTTATAATTCGTTATTTAAGGGAATATACTGTTATTCGATTGCAAAAAAAGAAATGTCCGACTAACGTCATACTCGAAAAATTCCCGCTGTGCTTTAGTTATCTCCCAAGCGGCGTTATTGATTTGCGGTGATTGAGAATATATAATGATAGTCAGAAAGCGCGCCTTCTAAATCATAACATGAAGGAGAAAAACGATGACAGAACTCAGAATTCCCGAGGTCATTCTCCGCGAAAGACGGAAAAAAGGACTTACCCAAGAAGAACTTGCTGCTCAACTGGGTGTTTCCCCCCAGTCCATATCCAACTGGGAACGGGGCGGATATCCGGATATCACCCTGCTTCCCCGTATTGCTAACTTTTTTGGCATTTCCGTTGATGAACTCATCGGAAATGACGAAACCAACCGCAAAGAAGATATTAAAGATTTCTGCAAGAGATTCTGGTCCATCACAGAAACCAAGCAGGGTTTTGCTGATCGACTTTCCCTTGCCAAGGAATACTATCAAAAATACCCCGGTGACTATGAGATCATGCACGCACTGGGTTATGCAATTGTGAATAATATGGAAACCATTGCCCAGGATGCAGATCTGATGAAGGAAATTCACGAAAAGATTATGGCAGGGTGTACAGACGAGGGATACCGCCGCGATTCCATCCATTATATGTGCTATGCCTGTACCGATGAGGAACTTGAAGACCGTATTGGGAACAGCGAACTTGACTGGTCCGAAGCAGTATCAATTGGTGAAATCCGTGAGGATAGATATCTTTTGCAGAACCGTATCCCGGAATACTACAGCCAGCGCAATTCCAACGATCTTTTGATATTTATGCAGTATATTGGGCGTAATAATATGAATTACTACAAAAAAGAAGATGCTTTTGTGTTTGCCGAACCGGAACGGACTGCTGCGTGGGAACTTCACAAATTGCGTCTGTTGGAAAACTTTTCGGATAACGGAGAGGTTCCGGAAGCATGGAGTGGTTGCTATGCCGAGTTCACGCTGAAAGCAGCAGGTGCGTTGATCGGCTGCGGAAAGATTGACGAGGGTTTTGCACTGCTAGAAAAAGCATTTCCGCTATATGAGCGCTGGCTGAAAATCCCTGACGGATCCTTGATGGACGCAGGTTGTGATACTGTTTTTGGCGGCGCAAAAATCACAAAGTTTGACAAAGAAAGCAGTACGGTTCATATTCATTTTCAGGACGGAAGAAAAGTGTGGACACCATATTTGTGGCTTTTCTGGCAGCTTCCCGGAGACATTGCAGTAGCTATGGGCCAATGGCGTTGGTTCAATAGTGTAAAAGAAGATAACAGATACACGGAGCTGTACGCAAGAGCAAAGAAACTTGCCGGAAAGTAACGACTTTCTTTTTAGGCTGACGTGCCAGAAAAGCATACCTTGGCGTGCTTTTTCAGTTATATTCGCCTTCGGGCAGTTTTTGGGCGAATATAATATCACTTCTGCTTTAGTAGAAATATGACTATCACGAAAATATCACTCCGTCGCAAGGCGAAATATCACTAATAGTTAAGATAAAAGCGAATCACCGCCACCAAAAAACGTTGGTATTACTCACTTTTTGCTTGAATCCTATAAAACAACTCGGACCAAAAAGCAGGAATGGCATTTAGCCATTCCTGCTTTTTGATTGGAAGCATGCTGTTTTAATCTACCTCATTATTTATTCAGCGCCTGTTTTTTCAGCGCAAGGTAATCTCTACGGTAGGCGTTGGGGGTCTTTCCGCGAATCCGGTGGAACATTTTTGTGAAATAGGAGTTACTCCCCCAGCCGGTCCGCATTGCGATCTCTGTAACCGACAGGTCCGTGGTCTCCAACAGCCTTGCGGCCATTTGGACACGATACTCCACCAAATACTCCATCGGCGACTGGTGAATCGATGTTTGGAAACACCGCAAACATTCACGGGTGCTGACCGCGCTTGCATCGGCAATCTCCTGCAAGGTTATCTTTCTTGCATAGTTTTCCTGTATAAACGCCATCATGGTGAGGATTCTGTCCTGATTCTTCGGCGGCAAGGATTTGAGCTGCGTGTTCTTTAATGTCTCCAAAAGCAGCAGCCATATCTCACTGAGAAGATTGCGGGTTTGCAATTCCACATCCTGCCCCTCTTGCAGCTTGGACAGCTGACGAAGCTTTTGCAGAAGATGCCTTTGCGTTTCTGTTTCGCCGCGAATGGGTAACATATCCAAGTTCCTGTTCTGCAGGACCGGATTCAGATACTTTGTCTCAAATACACTTTTGAAATGCCCGCCGAGAAATACCGGATGAAACAAATGAGAATCTATAACGCAATCAGCCCCGTCTGTCATGGAAGTCAGCACATTGCTGTTGATATAAAAGCCCTCTCCTTTTTTGAAAACCTGCGACTGTCCTGCTGTAGAAACCTTCACACTGCCGGCCTGCACATAACAAAACTCCAGTTCCTCGTGCCAATGCCAGGGAATGGCCGTCTTACTTAAATCCACATGGTGAAACACATAGGGGTATTCATTATAAAGCCCCTCGACCTGCTCCATCTTATTGTTCAGAATCCGTAACTTCATTTCCGCAATATCCTTTCATAATTTCGCAAGCTTTGGCGATATTGTTATATTATTCGTCCGTATAATAATTGCAAACCGCAAATCATTTTATATAATAATATTAGCAGGAATCCTTATGGAAGTAAAGAACAATTTGATGCGCAAAAAGGAGGAATCACTATGTTTACATTCATTACCATCCTGTTTTTCACCCTTTCCCTATTTGGTTTTTGTCTTTTAGAGAATTGGTTTACAAATTAGTTCCTGCATCCGACAATTTTGTATATTCTCTTGGAACGCGTAAAAACTATGTCCAAAGGAGTGGTTTTTATGGACGGGCAAGAGCTTGTAAAGCAGACTTTAGATCAAATTCCCCATGCAAACAACAATGCAAAGCGAATCGTGGGGCTTGTGAAAGAGGGCGGTCGAATCACCGGCTATCAGCTCTCTGATAACAGTTTTGTCGAAAAGCAGCAGGCAGTGAACATGGCCAAGCAAGGGCAAATTGCCGGGGTGGGTATTGCCCATCGGGGCGATACGGAATACCTCAAATCCATCCCCGACGGCAGCGAAAACAACAATTTGGGCAATCTGCCCTCTGTCTCACCGGATACGCAATGACGTGTAACTACAAGCCGGCAGCACTAAATGGCTGCCGGCTTATTGTATAAAGAAAACCACGCGTTAGACGCGTGGTTCAATAAAGCCTATGGCGGCGAGTAAAAATCCCTGTTAAGATTATAGGTGCGGTCCGCCAACTGCACAAACAATCAAAACAGGGAGGCACTCATATGAGTATGAATGACATCAATAGTTTATCACACACGAAATGGAATTGCAAATACCATATCGTATTCGCACCCAAATACCGCAGAAAAGTTTTCTACCAAGCTAAAAGAGGAGCAATAGGGAAAATCTTACGACAACTATGTGAATGGAAGGGAGTAACTATCATAGCAGCGGAAGCGTGTCCCGACCACATACATCTTTTCGTAGAAATCCCACCTAAGATATCCGTTTCGGGGTTTATGGGATATCTTAAGGGAAAGAGTGCTGCAATGATGTATGAGCAATTTGGCGATCTTAAATATCGATATCGCAACAAAGAGTTCTGGTGCAGAGGCTATTATGTGGATACGGTAGGTAAGAACGAGAGCCGAATTGCGGAGTATATCGAGAATCAACTTAAAGAAGATGAAATGGGTGAACAATTAGTAATCCCGTCCGCCAGCCCGTTTACGGGTCGCAAGTAGAACAATGCAGTTGGCGGGCTGTTATTATGCGTTTACGTATTACGCAAGAAACATAGGGCTATGCCCGCATATGAAGAACCCCCGGTTTTACCGGGGGGTTCCTTTTTTTATCCGATTTTACCACTTATCATATCAAAACGACCGATAAACACATTTTGTAACATTTTTCATCCCGGTTATGATATAATACAGTCACAGGAGGTGACAGGATGAAATTCAGGCTCATCATCGATAAGGACAAGGACGAAGAAATTGTTATCACTGCACGGGAACGCTCCCCGCTTATCGACGAGATCGAAGCGTTAATTTCCAAGCACTTAGACCGCATTCCCGGCTATACAGAAGATGACATCAAAATGCTGGCGATTTCGGACATAGAATGCGTTACCGTATTAGACGGCAAGACCTATGCCATCGATTCTAACAACCAGCGCTATCGGCTGAAGGGGCGGCTATACGAATTGGAAAGCACTCTCCCCGCCTCTTTTATCCGCATCAACAAAAGCGCATTGGCAAACGAGCAGGCACTGGATCGATTTGCTGTGGCGTATACCGGCGCGGTGGATGCTGTGTTCAAATGCGGCTACCGGGAGTATGTATCCCGGCGGTGTTTCGCCCAAATCAAAAGGAGGTTCGACAACAAATGAAAAAATTCATCAAAGAATTTCTCCTCCGGGGACTACTCTGCGCTGCCGGCGGTCCGGTGGTTTTGGCTATCATTTACGGCATTTTGGGTGCTACCGGTACTGCGGAATCCCTTGCCCCCGGAGAAGTATGCAAAGGTATTCTAACCATCACAGCGCTTGCCTTTGTAGCAGCGGGTATGACAGCCATCTATCAAACAGAGCAGCTGCCCCTGCCCACTATGATCCTGCTCCACGGCGGTGTGCTGTATATAGCCTATATCCTCACCTATCTGGTAAACGGCTGGCTGCTGAATCAATTAAAGCCCATTTTGGTGTTTACCGGCATTTTTATCGGCTGCTACGGTGCAATATGGACTGTTATCTACAATGTCACCCGTGCCAAAGCCAAGAAAATCAACGAAAAACTGAAAGAACAATAAGAAAAGGCACAGGATCAAAAAGATCCCGTGCCTTTTCTTATTGTTTGTAATTTGATTCAAAACTGCCGGCAGGAAGGATATGTCCGCAGGTGCAGGTTTCGTCGCTGACCAGGGTACCGGTCTTACCGACTGGACCTCCCATCAAAACAAACACTTCCACAAGCTCGCCACAGTTGGGGCATTTCACTTCCGTGAGCCGGGGCGTTCCCTTTCCCTCTTGACATCCTTTTATCAACATCGGTTTTCCCTTTCAGCCCTCAAACCGCTGGGCAATGGTTTTCATAAGGTCGGCAATCTCCAGGTTCTGTGGGCAATGTTTCTCGCAGCTATGACATCCGATACACGCAGATGCCTTTCCGCCTAAAACCTGCCGATAACTGATTTTGATCTTCCATCCGTCACCGGGGTAGCGGCTGACCTCGTTATAGAGTTTAAAGTATCGAGGGATGGGAATCCCTTTGGGACAATGGGGCTCACAATAGCCACAGCCGCTGCAACCAACAGCGGTTTTGCTGCAAATAATTTCCCGGGCCTGCATCAGCGCAGCATTTTCTCTATCGCCAAGGGGTGCAAAGGGGCGGATATTGGCGCGCACCTGCTCCATGGCATTCATACCGCTGAGGCAAACCTCCACGCCGGGCAGGGACTGCACAAACCGCAGACCCCAATCGGCAGGTGTCCAATCCGGGTGGACACTCCGAAGAACCTCTTCCGCCTCCGGGGGAATATTGGCAATCGTGCCGCCCTTCAGCGGTTCCATGGCCATTACCTTTTTACCGTGGCGCAGGCAGGTTTCGTAACAGAGCCGGGACTGCACCCCTTCGCTCTCCCAATCCAAATAATTCAGCTGGATCAGCACCACATCCACCTCCGGGTGGGCAGTGAGAATCTCCTCCAGCAAGGCCGCTCTGCCGTGGAAGGAAAAGCCGATCCGCTTGGCAAGGCCCTGAGCCTTTTTCTCCCGGAGAAAACGAAACTCGTCATACTTTTCCGCAATGGCATAGTTCTCTTCCTTCAAATAATGGAGCATCAGTATATCAAAATACTCCACGCCACAACGGGCCAGCTCTTCATCGAAATACTTCTGGCAATCGGCGTAGCTTTTGCACAGATAGCCGGGCAGTTTTTCGCAAATCTCGAAGCTCTCCCGTGCTTTCCGTTGGACCACGCATTCTTTGATGGCCCGCTCGCTGTTGCCGTCTAAGTAAGTATAACAGGTGTCGAAGAATTTACCGCCACCGGCCATGTAGGCGTCCACCAAATCGCAGATCGTATCCCAGTCAAATTCTTCGCCCTTTTTCGGCAAATGCAAAAAACCAAAACCAAGCTTGTTGATCATTTTTGTTCCTTTCACCACACAAATGGAAATATTCTGTACTTTACTTTCTGTTTATAGGCTTCATAGCCGGGGAGTTCCTTTGTCAGCAAGGCTTCCTCGTCCTTCAGCCGAACAAGGATAATTGCCGGGTAGAACGCAAAGGCAATCAGCGCATACCAAGATCCCAGCACCAGCGGGATCATCAAAAACAGCAGGATGGTCACTGCGTACATAGGATGGCGGACGATGCCGTACAGGCCGGTATCCACCACTCTCTGCCCCTCCTCTACCTTGATGGTACGGCTAAGGTAAGCATTTTCCCGCATCACCTCGGCATACAGGGCATAGGCAGTCAAAAACAGCACTGATGCGGCAGTGACCACCCAAGCGGGCATTGCAGACCAACCAAAACGGAAGTCCAATCCCGCCACCACAAAGCCGGCAATGAACATAAGACCTGAGAAAGCAACCACGCCTTTCTGGGTTGCCTGCTTTTCCTTTGCGTCCAGGCGCTTGGCAAGGAAATCCGGAGATTTGCAGAACATCACAAAACCGGCAATCAGCATAGGAATAAACAGTAGACCGATGAACAGCCAGCCTTTGCAATAATGCAGTGTGCCTGCCGGGAGGAAAATCAACATCCCCACCAAAAGCAGGCCGCAGACAAATTTTGTCAATGCATTTGTCAGCAGTTTCATATCATTTCCTTTCCCAGCACCACGCTGCCGATGTATTCATATCCCGGCACAAAAGGTATATGATCCGCCTTGAAAAAGCGGAAGGCTTCCGCATTTGCCACATACAGGTGCGCCAAAGCAATGCCCACATCCAAGCGGTTTCCCTTATGCTTGCAGTAGGCATGGACGGTGTCGCCATCGTGAACAAAATGCCAGGGCTGACCGTTTACCGCGGAAGGAGCTAACCGGGCGGGCTCCAGCTTAGGATCGGCTTGGTCTGCAATTTGTTCCGGTGTTTTCCGCTTGAATGCCATGAAATCGTGGCGCAGCTGGTCGCCCTTGGAATGGCCAAAGGCCAGCATAATGACAAACTGCATGCCCGCCACCCGGGCAGTGGTCTTGGGATTCATCCTTCCCATACCCAGCCAACAAACACCCAGACCAAGGCTTTGCAAATACAGGTCCATCTGCTGAAACAGAAAGCCCACATTTTCCAGCCATCCATCGGTTTCCTCGGAGTAAACAGCGATCAGCTGCGGTGTGGTCCACGGGCAAATGCACTTCACTTGATTTCTGCGTACGATATCCCAGGGAACTTTGATTTCCGGGTACAGGGGTTTCATTGGAAAAGCCTTGATGGTCTCGAGCATCGCACTGTCTACAGGCACATTCGTAAAACTGCGGCAGGATTTGCGCTTATAGATCATTTCGTTTAGGGTCATAGGTTTCCTCCATACAGTTTTTCAGCCGTTCCAGCAGGTCGCCCTGCAGATAGAATGTTGTTTCAAAATGCAGAAATTTGTCCGTATTCCGATCCCACAGAAGCATCAGCTTGGGCGGAAATTCATCGTCGCCTTGCCAAAATTGCAAAAGGACCGGGAAGAACGGCGTCACCCCAAAGCAGCAGGTCAGATCCGCGCCTGCCATAGGCGCCTGCAGGATACCGCCTAAGCTTTCACAAGCTGCTTTCAATTCGTCAAGGTGGCCGTCAAATATCGCGGCATACCGCTTTGTAAAGGTTTCCGTATTCGTAACGCCGGTAACAACAAATGTGCCCACTGCGCACCATTGTCCCGCCAATGCAGGAGCATCAACACCTTGGTGATAGCACAGCAAATCATAGACGGTCATCACCGTGCTGAAGGAACGGCAATTCTTCCACGCGCCTTTGATGTATTCTTCCACTCCCCCGTCGTTTCTGTTGATGCGGCAGGGGGTGTTCATATATATCAGATAGATATGCCGTTCGTCCGTTTCAAGTCGGAATTTGCGTATCAGTTTTTCCTGGTCGTGCTCCAAAAATATCCGCTTGCCGATATCCACCTGCAAGTCATAATTATCCATTCAAATCAGCTCCATCCGGTCATATGACCTGTCAATGCATATGTAGGGCAAGTTGTAGGCAACACATTGGGTAAGATTATATGTGTTTTCAGCAATCAGTTCAGCCTTATCCAGGTCAGAATCGTCCAGGCGGCACTCAATGACGCTTGCCTTTTCCACAATGTCCGCAAAGTGGTTTTCAATATAGTCCGCGGACATCACAAGGCACACATATCGGATATGTTCCAAGTACTCCCGGGAAAAATCTTTCTGCCAATCAAAGGGAATATAGCACCCCTCCACAATGAGATTTTGCTTATTCTTGATGGCTGTTTTTACCATCTCCCGGACAATGGGCCACAGGTAGTCGGTCAGCTTGTCGTCATCCATAGGGGTCAGCTCCGTTTGTCCGCTACGGATAAGGCCCATCTTCAAGTGGTCGATGGACAGGTAGGGGTACTTGTATTTTTCCAAAAGCTTTTGCGCATAGGCAGTCTTTCCCGTATGGGTCGCACCGGCAATCAAAATGATCATTTTACCACCCCTTAAGTAAGCTCATAAAAGGGTGTCATATCCCGGTTGC
This sequence comes from Oscillospiraceae bacterium, assembly GCA_017452505.1. GTDB lineage: Bacteria > Bacillota > Clostridia > Oscillospirales > Oscillospiraceae > Faecousia. Next base: position 38,695 of record JAFTMI010000014.1, on the reverse strand, counting down.
GGTACGCATGCTTTTCATAATAGCCGATCAATGCGCCCTTTTCGTCACGCAACGCAACCATATACACGTCCTTGTTCTCTTTCTCATTATAGAAGGTATGTACCCGGTTGTTGGTCGGGCTAACAGCAAACCAATCAAGCACCCGCTTGATCAATTCTCCGGACTTCCCGTTATGGCAATGGAGCAGACTTTTTCCCAGCAATGCTGCACCCCCGTATTGGGCATACCGCTGGCAGGCGGCTGGATTCATATAAACAATCTTGTGATCCATATCACAGATGACCACCGCGCTGGTATCTTGATCCACCAAGCTTTTCAAAATCGCATAACAATCCATATTCTCACTTCCTTTTCTTTGATATTATATCATGGCAAATTACCTCTTGCAATAGCTGTGTCCTTGGCAGTATAATACATACTGTACTACATTAGGAGGAACCTATTATGCGGAAAAATTTTGGTGCAAAAGAAATGTGTTATCCTATGCCGGTGTTTATTATCGGCACTTACAATGAAGACGGCACGCCCAACGCCATGAACGCGGCCTGGGGCGGTGTGACGGAAGAAGCGCAGCTTACCATCTGCGTGGAGGCTGAGCACAAGACCGCCAAGAACATTCAGGCACGCAAGGCATTTACGGTGTCTATGGGCACTGCGCAGTATGTAAAGGCCTGCGACTATGTGGGCATTGTCAGTGGCAATAAGGAGCCTAATAAGTTTGCAAAAGCCGGTTTTCACGCAACAAAATCAGAGTTTGTGGATGCACCGCTGATCGACGAGCTGCCTATGGCGCTGGAATGCGAAATGCTTTCCTACGATCCCGAATCCTGCCGTTTGGTTGGCAAAGTCATCAATGTTTGCGTTGACGAGGCCTATTTGGACAAAGCCGGCAAGGTAGATGTTGCCAAGCTGCAGCCCATTACCTTTGACCCGGTCCATCATCAGTATTTGGTGCTGGGCGAAAAGGTCGGCAAGGCCTTCAGTGACGGTTTGACCTTAAAATAACCTTAGAAGGTTCGGCGCTATGCAGCGCCGGACCTTGTGTTTTGGGCGCTTTTGTGCTATAATATGCAAAATATTTTCCTTTTTGACGGAGGCGCAAGGTGAAAGAGAAATACAGTAAAACCGAGCTGTTTGAAACAATGCCGGTGGGCAAGGCTCTGCTGACAATGGCCATCCCCACCATCGTCAGCCAGCTCATTACCATGATCTACAACATGGCCGACACGGTCTTCATCGGTATGAGCAACGATCCCAACAAGGTGGCCGCTGCCAGTGTGGTGGGCATTTTGTTCTTTATGCTCAATGCCCTGTCCAATCTTTTTGGCGTGGGCGGTGGCAGTCTGCTGTCTCGTTTACTGGGTGAAAAGAAAGAGGATGACGCCCGCCGGGTAGGCGCTTTCAGTATTTACGGCTCATTGGCTCTTGCCGCGGTATACTCCCTTATTTGCCTGCTGTTTACCGAGCCGTTGGCACGGCTGTTGGGCGCTACCGATGCTATCTTGGATTATGCCACCAGCTATCTGTTTTGGGTCCTGGTCGTAGGCGCTATTCCCTCCACTGTGGGTCTGACCATGTCCCATCTGCTCCGCAGCGCCGGCTATTCCAAGGAATCCGGTTTCGGCCTTGCTTTGGGCGGTGTTTCCAATATCATTTTGGATCCGCTGTTTATGTTTGTGATCCTGCCTCCCGGCAACGAAGTAACCGGTGCGGCTATGGCCACACTGCTTTCTAATGTCATTTCCCTTCTCTTCTTTATTTTTACTTACTATCGGCTCAGAAACAAGTCCGTTCTGACCTTCTCTCCCAAGCTAGCAAGGGTGGACAGGAAGACCCTGGGTGCAATTTTGGCTATCGGTCTGCCCTCCACAATGACAACCCTTTTGGCAAACATCACTGCCATTATCAAAAACAACCTTACTGTCAGCTACGGAGAAGTGAAACTGGCTGCCTACGGCATTGTAACCAAAGCGGATATGCTGCCGCTGAACATCGGTATGGGCCTGTGCCAGGGCATGATGCCCTTGGTCGCCTACAACTACGCCGCCAAGAATTACCCCCGGATGCGGGATTTTGCCCGCAGGGCACAGATCTACGGCATGGTTACCGCTTGTTTCTTTATTGCTGTCTTTCAGCTGCTGCCCCGGCAGATCGTTACCCTGTTCATCCGGGATGCGGAAACTGTGAAATACGGCACGGAATTTTTGCGGATCGCCTGTTTGGCAACCCCCTTTATGATCGCCAATTTCCAAAAGGTCTTCTGCCTGCAGGCTATGGGCAAGGGCAAGGAATCCCTGCTGTTAGGCGTTTGCCGGCAGGGTCTGTTCGCCATTCCCATTTTGCTGATCCTCAACCATTTTGTGGGTCTGTACGGCGTAGTGGCAGCCCAGGCCATATCCGACACCTGCACATTCATCCTGGCTACCTTTATCTACCGCCGGGTCTATAACAAATTGATAAATGTTTAACTGCAAGCCGCTGCCCGGTAACAGGCAGCGGCTTTGCTGAACTACGGCGGGAGCAAGCCCCCGCCCTACACAAAATTTTTTCGCAAAAGCCAACCTTTTTGGTATTTTTTGTGTCTTATAAGTGAACGCCCCAAAAAGATAAGAGAGGAACCGCAAATGACACATTATGTAAACCATTCAGATGATACCTTGGTGGAGCTTTCCCTGTTGGGAGATCAAGCTGCTTTTGAGGAGCTGGTGAGCAGGCACGAGCGCGCCGTGATGGGCACTGCCTTCAAGATCACCGAGAATCAGTTTTCAGCCCAGGATGCATCCCAAGATGCCTTTGTTTCTGCCTGGATCAACTTAGACCGACTGAAGGAACGGACTAAGTTCGGCCCGTGGGTATGCAGCATTGCCAAAAACAAGGCGCGGACTTTGATTGTCCACTACCGCAATGCCATCCCGGATATCAGCCTGGATCCACTACACAATGTGTCAGAGGACGACGAGCTTACGAAAATGCTCGAAGCCGCGGAGCTTCACGAAACTGTGGAATCTCTTAGTGAGAAGGTCCGGGAGGCCATCAAACTCCACTATTTCGAGGGCCTTTCCATTGCAGAGATTGCCAAGCGCCTTTCCCTGCCGGCGGGAACGGTGAAATGGCGGCTCAGCCAGGGGCGGAAACAACTGAGAAAGGAATATGGTCTTATGGAAAAGCAATATGACGATAATGAGCGTGTACTTGCCCGGGTCATGCGGCAGGTGGAGCAGCTGAAGCTGTGGCGGCTGAAGGACGATAAGACCGGGTTTGAAGAAGAATACCGGCGGGTTTTGCAGGCTGTGGAGGACTTAACAGAGTCCAAGGAAAAGCAGTATGCTTTGGCGGACACATTGATGGCAGGCTACTGGTGGCTGCCCGGAGAACGGAACGATACCGTCCTTGCCCGAATGAAAGAAGCCGCGCTGCAAGGCCACAACGAAGAAGTTATGCAGTGCGTTATTGCCTGTGAAAATGACAAATACAGCGGTGCAAAGCTCATTGAATTTATGAGGGAGACCCAAATTCCTTGGTTGGAAGAAGAAGGCTTTCCTAAAACTTTGGCCTACGTTTATTTTTGGTTAGGTTTTGCTTACAGGGATGAACGCAACTACGAAGAATGCATCAAAGCATACAAAAAGGTAGTAGAAATACTTGAGCCTGAGGATGTGTATTATGCCAACGCTTTGGCTGCGCTGGATGTGGAAGAGAAGCTCCATAATCTAAGCTCATCGGAAGAGCAATGTGAACTGCATGCCACAGGCGAAATATACAAGTACATCGATGGCAAACTGTATTTCTGGACACAGCCCGGTTATGGCAGAGGTAATCTCTCCGGTCACGGAAGTCTGTTTTACAACGCCTCTCGCTTAGGAAACTTGATCTACGACCCGGATATGAAAGTGGGCGATGTGGCAACCTCAAGTAACGGTAATAATCTTACTTATCGGGAAACGGGTATCACCATTGACACACCTGCCGGAGTCTTTGAAGACTGCTCTGTATTTGTTTTCGAGGGCAACAGCCACGGTCTTACCTACTGTGAAACCGCTTTTTGCCCCAATGTGGGTATCGTGTATCAAAAGGTAATATGGGGTCAGCCCAGAATCTGGAAATTGGAAAGCTACACCGTACAGGGCGGCACAGGTCTTCTCCCCTTTGCAGCCGGCAACAAATGGCACTACACGACCGATTCTCCGAAAGGCTTGCGCTACCACTCGGATAACATATTTGAAGTTACTGCAGCAAACGAAGACAGTGTAACGATAATGGCAAGCAGTTTTGTTTATGTAGCTGCATACGATGAAAACACCTGGGAAGGCAATATACTGCAAGCTCGGAGGGAATATGCCATAGCCGAAAGCGCTGACAAACACAAGCTTGTGGATGTGAGCCAGCCCTTGGCCCGGGCATCACAGCTTGCCAAAACCAAACGAGAAAAAGTACATACCGCTATCGCCACCAATGTGATGGATCGGATCTTTGCTACCTCTCCGCAAACCAATCCTGACTACACAGAAAAAGGCTTTTGGAACTTTTTTGAAAAAATTGATATCTCTTCCTCAAACGGGAAGGTATCCATCTCTGACAATCGGGAATACAGTTTTGAGTGGAAGGATCGTGTGCGGGGCAACGAAGGCTCTAAGGTGCTGTACAATTTCCTGTATGACATTCTCAAGGATGCAGCAGGATGCGTATGGGATGATGCCTGGGTGCCGGGGTATCACATTGAAAAGGACATTGATGGTTGGCAGGAGAAGGAACATCTGATCTTCGATGTGCTGGAGGATGAAAGCGTCACCACGGCTGCAGAAAAATTTGAAAATTGCCGCCACATTACCTTTACCCTCACCGGTAAAAGCGGTGGTTACGGCTACCGGGGCGGTACGATGGACTACTGGTTTGCGCCGGGGGTGGGTATCGTAAAATTCTCCCGGCCTTACGGCAAAGAGAAAGAATTGGACTGCATTTGGGAGCTGACGGAGTATAAAGGCACGGGAGAGGGCTACTTCCCCACCAATGACGGCCTGTTCCGCCGCTACGAGCCTACCTGCCTGCGTGACGGCTGGCATGCATCTGTGGAATACACCTTTGATGCAGATGAAACGGGAACTGTCCTGTTCCGCAACGCCTTGGGCACACAGGACCGCGCCAATTACGAGGCCGACAAAGCCGCAAGAGAAGCCAACAAATAATATACTCTCTATAGTGAAGCCGCTGTCCATATTTTGGATGGCGGTTTTGCATTCAGTTTTTTGAGACTGCCACAACCAGTCTGCGGACTGGTTTCGCAATGACAATTGGAAGGGGAAGCCTTTTTGCTTTTCTTTTGCAGGAAACTGTGGTATAATGATAGCAAATAAACCCAAGGAGCATTTCTATGAAAGAATACGAGATCGTTGCTACATTTCTAAATGGGTGCGCCGGGGAGGCCCATCCGCAGACCACCTTTGAAGAAGCAGAGCTGAATGACCCCGCCGATTATATTCGGCAAAAGCACAGCGCGGACTTTGCCAAATTCACAAGAGAAGACCTGCCTGACGGCCGAGTGGTCTATGCCTACAGGGGCACTGTCTGCTACATTTACGAGTTTACGGAGATCTGAGCATTTTTTCTTGACTTATACCCCACTGCATTGTTATACTAATTCCATAAAATACATAACAAAGGAGAATCTGAAAATGGCAAAAAGCATTCAGGACGTTCTTAACATCATCAAAGAGCATGATATTAAGATGGTAGACTTTAAGATGGTGGACATCAACGGACAGTACCGCCATGTGACCATCCCCGCTGAAAACTTCTCCGAGGAAACCATGAAGGCCGGCATCGGCTTCGATGCATCCAACTACGGCTATGCAGTGGTGGAAAAGAGCGATATGGTGTTCATTCCCGATCCCGACACCGCCATGATCGACCCCTTCTGCACCATTCCTACGCTGACTATGACCGGCAATGCCATGATCATCGATTATCCTCAGAACCGTCCTCTGGCTCAGTATCCCCGGAACATCATCAAGGCTGCTGTGCAGTATATGAAGGACAGTGGCGTTGCTGACGAGATGAAGATTCTCCCCGAGTTTGAATTTTATCTGTTTGACGATGTGACCTGGGGTGTCCAGGGCAACTACATTGGCGCATCCGTGGATGCGCAGCAGTCCTACTGGAACTCCGCCGTTGACGGCAAGGGCGTCATCGTTCCCAAACAGAAGAATTATCACATTGCCAAGCCCTTTGATGTGGCCTATGAGTGCCGCAGTGAGATGTGTATGCATATGCTGGATGCCGGCATTGAGATCAACTATCATCACCCCGAGGTGGCTGCCAGCGGTCAGTTTGAGATCGAGCCCCAGCTGGGCGAAGTGGTCCACATGGCTGACGCTACCATGATGATCAAGTACATCATCCACAACACCGCCCTCAAGTACGGCAAGAGCGCTACCTTTATGCCCAAGCCCATTTACGGCGAGGCCGGCAGCGGTATGCACGTGCATATGATCCTGTTCAAGGACGGCCAGCCCGTGTTTGCTGACGACAACGGCTATGCCCATTTGAGCAAGGAAGCCCACTACTTCATGGGCGGTCTGCTGAAGCATATTTCTTCCCTGTGCGCCATCACAAACCCCAGCACCAACTCCTTTAAGCGTTTGGTGCCCGGCTTTGAGGCGCCTGTAACTGTGGGTTATGCTACCTCCAACCGGAGCGCTGTTATCCGCATCCCCGCTTACGCCAAGAGCCCCGACAAGCGCCGCTTTGAGCTGCGTAACCCCGATGCCACCTGCAACCCCTACTTCTGCTATGCGGCCATTCTGATGGCCGGTCTGGACGGCATCAAGAACAAGATCGATCCCCACGAGAACGGCTGGGGTCCCTATGACTTCAATCTGTACCATCTCAGCGACGAGGAGAAGGCAAAGCTCAGCCATCTGCCTGTACGGCTGGAGGATGCGCTGGATGCTTTGGAGGCAGACCACGACTATCTGACCGCCGGTGGTGTCTTCCCCGAGGAGCTGATTGCCAACTTTATCAAGACCAAGCGTGCCGAGTGCAGCGAGATGTCCAAGATCCCCCACCCCGCTGAATTTGACAAGTACTACAATCTGTAAACGAAACTGTACCCGGAATCAGCACGATTCCGGGTACTTTGCCCATTGAGAACAGGAGGTATTTTATGAAACCCATTGCAGGTACTGGTGGCGAACACTACATTCCCTACAACGAGCGTAGCGGCGCAGAATCTGTGGTATATTTCACCCGGGATCTGTCTGCTGACGGATTGGAAAAGCTTTATAAGCGAATCTCCTCCCATTTAACCGGCAAGGTTGCCATCAAGGTCCACACCGGTGAGCGGAACGGCCCTAACATTATCCCCCGCCCCTGGGTAAAGCAGCTTACGGACAATGCCCTGCCCGGCGCTGCAATTGTGGAAACCAATTCCTATTACGAGGGTGAACGGCAAACCACCGAAGGCCATCGGGAAGTGCTCAAAGCCAACGGCTGGACCTTTGCCCCTGTGGATATTTTGGACGAGGACGGGGCTATGATGCTGCCGGTAAAGGGTGGCAAATGGCTGACGGAAATGTCCGTGGGTAAGCATATTGTGAATTACGATTCTATGCTGGTGCTCACCCATTTTAAGGGTCATACCCTGGGCGGTTTCGGCGGCTCTAACAAGAATATCGGCATTGGATGCGCCGACGGAAAGATCGGCAAGGGCATGATCCACGCCCTGAACGGTAAGATGTGGGGCATGAACAAAGAGGAATTTATGGAACGGATCACCGAGTCCACCAAGTCCGTCACCGATTATTTTGGTGAGAAGATCGTGTATATCAATGTGATGCGGAATATGTCCGTTTCCTGCGACTGCGAAGGTGTCGAGGCGCAGCCGGTGGTAACGCCCAATGTGGGCATCTGCGCATCTGTGGATATTTTGGCGGCAGACCAAGCCTGTGTGGATATGATTTACGCAATGCCTCCCCACTTCCGCCACGCGATGGTAGAACGGATTGAGACTCGCCACGGTCTGCGCCAGCTGAGTTATATGAAGGAGCTGGGCATGGGCAACGACCGGTATCAGCTGATCGATATCGACAACAACGATGCCATCATTACTGCTGCGGATGCGGTAGATCATGTAGAGCCCTTTGAAATTTAAGGAAAACCCTCCACTGAATTGTCAGTGGAGGGTTATATTATAGCTTTTCAAAGCCAACCAGCAGGCCGCCTTTTTCTGCGTAATAGCTGCACAGGCCCAGGCATTGGGAGATTTCCGTCTGTGCTTTGGGAAACTGCTCTGCGATCAGCTTTTGCAACTTCTCCGCCGCGCCGGGATTTTGGCAATGGGCGATACGCACCTTGCCCTCCTGCAAACCGAGCTCCTTTAAGTGGGCAATGATTTTCTCCAGAGATTTGCTTTCGCCCCGGCATTTATCCAATGGTTCCAACGTTCCCTGGTCACTGGCTTTACCCACAATGCGGATACCCAGCAAGCCCGTGATCTTCGCAACCGCGGGTGATACTCTGCCGTTGGCGGCAAAGTTTTTGAGGGACTCCAGCATAAACAGCAGGCCGGTCTTTTGGGTATAGGCCTGGATTTGGTCACAGATGTCTTCATAGGATAACCCTTGGGCGATCAGCTCCTGCAGTTTCTCCACGATCAGCTTAAGTTCCGGGCCGGCTGACAGGGAATCGATCACGTGCACACGCTTGCCGGGGTTCTCACTTTCATACATTTGCTTTGCGGCAAGGGCGGCGTTATAGCTGCCGGACAGGCCGCTGGTGATGGTAACGCAAAACAGGTCATCCGCATCTGCAAAAGCAGACAGCCAATCGCCTGGATTGGGGCAGGAGGTTTGGGATCTTCCTTTATAGGCATCAAAAAATGCCACCATCTCCGCCACATTCAAAGTCTCGTCATCCACAAATTCCCGCTGGGCTGTGATGATCCTGAGGGGCGCGCAGGCAAATGGTATATTTTCCAGTTTCAGCAGATTGGCAGAGGAGTCTGCCACGATTTTTACAGTTCTCATTGTGATCTCCTTTCCTTTCTGCCAAAACTGTAGCACATTCCCGTTAAAAAGGCTACCTACTGCCAATATCCCCACTCTACGGTCTGTAGAAACCCCGTTTTGCGAATTCTACCCCAGGTAGCAGGCAAATTCTACCGTCAAAAAAGCCCTTGCACCGCATGGTGCAAGGGCTTTCTGCTGTTTTATCAGAATGTAACGCTCAGGGTCTTCTTGCCGGGGATGGCCAGCTTGGTCACACCGTTTTCTACGGTAAAGGGCAGTTCCTTGCCATCGCACACGATGGACTTGGGTGCTGCGCTGAAGGTCAGCTCTGCAGCCTTGTAGGCATAGTCAATGTCCAGGGTCATCACATTATCGCAGACCTTTGCCGCGTTCACGCGGACATTGGCATCGTGGAGCTTCAGGCCACCGGCCTTGGTCACAGCAAACAGGCGGCTGCCATGCTTATTCACATTGACAGTGAAGCTGTCAGTAACGGTGAACTGCTCGCCGCCCCACACATCGGTGATGATGTACTCGCCCTGCTCCAGACCCAGGTCTGCCAGAGTAAAGGTCATATCCTTGGCCTCTTCCTCGATATTGAACAGACCCACAGTACGCAGAGGAATAACCTCGTTGTTTTCTTCCACGGAGAAGTGGGGAGTCTTGAAGTACATAATCTCGGGAACAGAATAGACAGGGCTGCGGTAATCATAGCCAACGAAGTACACATCCTGGCCATTATTGGGGTTACAACAGGCCTTTCTCAGCTGGCGCATACGAGCATCCTCGGGAGCCTGGCTGAGCTTGCCGGCGATCTCCACCATGGTGTGGGTGACCAGGCAGTAGTTGGTGAGGAAGAAGCAATCGTCATCGCTGAGGTTGGCAAAACGACCGACAGCATCGCTGTTGGGCACGATCAGGTCGCCGGTGTGGGTAGCAAAGCAGGCACAGCCCCACATATAATTGGTCTTCACCAAATCCCATCTGCCGCCGCCAACATCAATGCCGTAGCGGTAGTTGGTGAAATACCGGCCCAGGAAGGGGTTGCCCATCACGATATCGCAACCGGTCTGCAGGTAGCCGTCGTCGCAGATAGCTTCCCGGATCATCTTCAGCCACCAATCCCGGTACTCATAACCGGATTTATCCCGGTTTGCATATTTCAGATCATCGCTGGCCTCAAAGGCATAGGACCAGAAATCGTGCTTGACGCCCTCAAAGCCGTACTCCCGGCAAAGGGTATTCACAGCGGACTCCATATATTCCCGGATATCCTCGCGGCTCACGTCCAAAATACCAAAGCCCTTTTCGCCCATACGGTTGCTGTAATCCAGGAACCAGCCATCGGCTTCCTTGTCAATAAACAGTTTCTCGTCACGGGGGACCTTCAAGCCAATCCAAAGGGCGGGACGCAGGCCGATCTCCCGAATGCCGTCGGTCAAATGCCGCAGACCGTTGGGGAACTTCTCCTGGTGAACGCCGGCAGGACCCTCATAGGGCACGCTGATGCCACGGGCATCTCTTGCGTGGGTGTGGTAGCCGTCATCCAGCTGAATCCAGCGCACAGTGGGGAAGTTTTCCTTTAAGAACTTCGTCTCCCGGAAGATCAAATCCTCGCTGACGGCGCGGTAAATGCCGTCGTTCCAAGTACCCCATACCATATTGTCCCGGTTCAGGTTGGATGCGCCGTAGTTAGCGGGCAGCTTGGTACGCAGGACCTTGGTGTACTTCTCAAAGATCTTTTCAATGTCGTGAGCCTCGTCGGTAGCACCTAAGTACCACTCATCCTTAATCACGCGGTGGGGCTGCACCGTCAGCCAGTGGGTACCCTTAAAGGAAGAGAAGACGGTGAGGGTGACGGTGTCATCGGCGTGCTTTGCCAGGTAGTTATGGTAGCAAACCCGCTGGCTCAGCGTGCCGTGGACCAGGCCCTTCTTAGTCTTATAGTTACTGATGATGATTGCGGGGAAAGGCTGATAGGGGCTGGCACCGATACGCTCGGACACAACACCGGGGTCTGCCCAGCGGTTACCGGCCTCGATATCAAACTCGGAATCCTTGGCATCCTCAGCGGTACGGTTATAGTCGATGGGGAAGGTCATTGCCTCGTAAATACGGGGGTTTTCATTGTGGTAGAAGTAGTCATCACGGGGCTTTTGGCCAAAGGTGATACCCTTCAGCTCCAGGCCAAGCTCTTTGATGGCAACGGTCTGCTTAGACTGGTTTTCAAAGCTGCGGCGGCAGGTAATTTCATCGCCGTCGTACTCCAGAAACAGGTAGTCGCGCACAATGCCATCGGTAGCGGAAATGGTGCAATTTTGGGAGTTTTCATTTACAGAAACGGTGTACTCCAGAGGCCGCTCGGTCTCGTCAGCCATTACCACAAAGGGACGCAGGGAGATATTGCCGCACTGCAAATCTTTCAAGATGTTTTCCAGCATTTTGCTTTCCTCCATTCAGTTGGAAGTCGCGCTTCCTAACAAGTCTTTTATAGCACACCCCTATCCCGCTGTCAAGAAATTGCAAAAACAAACATACAAAAAGGTAAAACTACCCAACAAAATGCTAAAACCCCTGTCATCGCACTTCACGCGAGATGACAGGGGTTTCTATAATTTACTTTGTTTCGGTTGCGAGGTCAGCCTTGCCCAGGACGATCTTCTTATAGTTTACAGTCATAGGATATGTTTCCTTGGTCTGCTCCAAAAGCTCACCCATTTTTTCCGAAAGGATCAGTGTTTCCACCTGGTCCTTCCAAATCTCCCGGGAGCCGGAGAAGTACATAACATGGTAGCCCACCTTGGAGCTGCCGGTATTCTTCACAATGCCGGTATCGCCGGGCTTTCTGCTCTCATCCGTATACCAATCCTCGAACTCCTTGATGAAGCCATAATCCTTGGTCAGGTTCGCATACAGGCCGCCGTTGGCAGCAGAGCCGGGATCCTCAGAATTCTTTATAGCCAGCTCAGCAAATTTCTGCTCCGTGGGCTCATTTGCCAGGAAATCGTCCAAAAGCTTCTGTGCCTTAGCAAGGCATTCTTTCCACTGGGCATCGGTATAGCCCTTTTCGCCCATCTCTCCTTGCACAGTAACGAAAATGTGGCGCACATCGTAGTACTTGCCGACGCTCTTGTCATAGCCGGCATCCACCAGCTCTTTCTCGTGGGCTTTGTAGTAATCTTCGATTTCCTTCTGCGTAGGTGCCATTTCAGGTTCTTTGGTCTGCAGGTAACCCAAGGCTGTATACTGCGTGCATACATAATCATAATAGGCATCCGCAGAGCTTCCCTTGGAAATTTCTGCATCTACATAGGCTTCTGCATCAGCAAAGCCTTCTTCCTTTGCAGCGGCTTCCAAATCTTCTTTATAACCATCCAGGAAGTCCTGAATATCCTTACTCAGCACATAGTCAACATCCTTAGACAACTGAACAAAGCTTGCATATCTGCGCCAGCTCTCCAGGGCATTTTCCAAGAAGAATTGCTCAAAGGTCTTGCCGGTTTTCAGGTCATAAACCTGTTCGCTCAAAGGCTTTTTCAAATCAAAACCCAGCTCGGTATCTGCGCCCATATTGATAGCATATTCATACTGATACACATAATCCTGGACGGTGAGCCAGTAGTAGACCTGCAGCTGCTCGTTGGTGAGGGTCTGATCGCCAACCCTGGCAATCACCTCATCGGCCTTTTTCTCTACCTTTTTATCAGAGACAGTGTAATTGTTCTTGTAATCCAGTTTAGCTTCCTGTAAACCCAAAAACGCGCCAATACTGCTGAGCTTAAAGCCCATACCATACAGCACCGCAATCACCAAAGCTGCCGCCAGCACCAAGCCACCCAAAGCTGCCAAAACCACCAATAGGGTTTTGGATTTCTTCTTTGCGGGGACTTCTTCCGCAACCGGGGCTTCCTCGGTTTCTTCTGCGGTTTCTTCCACGGGAGTTTCCTCAGCTTCTTCCGCAGGAATTTCTACAGTTTCCTCCACGGGAGTCTCCTCGGTTTCTTTCAATGCTTTTCCGCAGACGGGGCAGACGGTCACATCATCGTCCACCTCTGCAAAACAGAATTTACATTTCATAAAACATTTCCTCGTTTCTTACTTTATGAGTAATTCCCCCATAGTTTACCACGGAAGATACCCAAAAGCAAGATTATTTACAAAAATTTACGATTCCGTAAAATTTCAGCTAACCCTTGCAAAAAAACAAGAAAAATGCTATTATACTATATTGATATATTATATCTGCAAGGAGCTTTCCCATGAACGGAAAAACCACAGTAATACAGCAGGAACAAGTGAATAGTCAGCTTGCTTTCTGCGCGGAAATAAAAGCCTTTTGGCTGGAGCAAAACATCACCCCCACTGCCTATGTGGAAACCTACGGCTGTCAGCAGAATGAGGCAGATTCCGAACGGATCCGGGGTCTGCTGATCGAAGCCGGTTATGCCATTGTGCAAGAAGCTGAGGGCGCGGATGTGGTGGTCATGAACACCTGCGCCATCCGGGAGCACGCCCAGCAGCGTGTCTTCGGCAATTTGGGCGCTCTCACCCACACCAAGCGCCGCCATCCCCGACAGAAGATTTTCCTGTGTGGCTGTATGGCCGGCCAGGAGCAGGTGGTTACCCGGATCAAGAACAGCTATCCCCATGTGGACGGCGTGTTCTCCACCCATCATTTGTGGCAGTTCCCGGAGATTCTCCGCCGGGTGCTGTTCACCGGTAAACGGACTTATTTCACCGCTGATGAGCCCGGCTCTATTGTAGAGGGCTTGCCCCAGCAACGCGACAGCGGCTTAAAGGCCTGGGTATCCATTATGTACGGGTGCAATAATTTCTGCACCTATTGCATTGTACCCTATGTCCGGGGTCGGGAGCGAAGCCGGAAATGGGAAGATATTTTAGCCGAGTGCCAGGCCCTTGTGGAAAGCGGTGTAAAGGACATTACCCTCTTAGGTCAGAATGTAAACTCTTACGGCAAGGACTTGGATCAGGGTGTGGATTTTGCTGATTTACTTAAAAAAATCGCTGAGATCCCCGGAGATTTTCTCATCCGGTTTATGACCAGCCATCCCAGAGATGCTTCCAAGAAGCTCTTTGATACTATGGCGGCAAGTCCCAAGATTGCAAAGCAGCTGCATCTTCCCTTCCAGTCCGGTTCTTCCCGGGTTCTGAAGGCGATGAACCGCCACTATGACCGGGAAACTTATTTGGAAAAGGTGAATTACGCCAAGTCCGTTATGCCCGGCTTGGTACTGACCTCCGATGTGATCGTGGGCTTCCCCGGAGAAACAGAGGAAGAATTTGAAGAGACCATCACTTTGATTGAACAGGTTCGCTACGATTCTCTGTTCACATTCATCTTCTCTCCCCGGCCCGGCACACCTGCGGCATCTATGGATGACCCCACCCCAAAAGAAGAAAAGAACCGCCGATTTGACCGGCTGTGCGCTGTGCAGAACGGAATTTCCGAGGAGCTGCACAAAGAATACATTGGAAAGACGATGCGGTGCCTCATCGACGGCACTGACAAGGAATTCCTCACCGCCCGCACCGAGGGCGGCCGGCTGGTACGGCTGATGGGCGATAAAAGCCTGATTGGCAGCTTTGCCGATATCACCGTCACCGGTGCAACCACTTGGAGCTTAACAGGAGAACTGAGAGAGGATTGAATCCTATGGCAACGAAAACCAACGAAATGACCCCAATGCGGCGTCAGTATTTTGATATTAAAGAGCAAAACCAGGATTGCATCCTGTTCTTCCGGCTGGGTGACTTCTATGAGATGTTCGACGAGGACGCCCGTCTTGCCGCCAAGGAACTGGATCTGACCCTGACCACCCGGGATCGGAATAAGCCTGTGGAGGAGCAGACCCCCATGTGCGGTGTGCCCTATCACAGCGTGGATGCCTACATTGCCCGGCTGGTACAGAAGGGCTACAAGGTAGCTATCTGCGAACAGGTGGAAGACCCGGCGCAGGCCAAGGGTATTGTGCAGCGGGAGATCACCCGGATCGTCACCCCCGGCACGGTCACGGAAAGCTGCATGCTGGAGGAAAGCCGCAACAACTATATGGCCTGTATGTACGGCGAAGACACCCGGATCGGCGTGGCATTCTGCGATGTTTCCACCGGTGCGTTCTATGTGACCGTGTGCGCTGATTCCCAGGCCGCTGCCTCGGAGCTGGGCCGCTTTGCCCCCACGGAGGTCATCCGTTACGGCAAGGCCACTTCCGACGATGTACTTAACGATGCGCTGCGCCATCGGCTGCATTGCTGTTTGGATGAGGGCAAGCCTGAGCAGTTTATGGCTGAATCCGCGGAAACTCTTTTGGAAAAGCACTTTGCAAAATCTGTTGCAGAGTTGGGGCTTGCCGGTCTTCCCGAGGCTGTGATGGCTGCGGGCAGCTTGTTGCTACTGCTCATTGAACTGCAGAAAAACGATCTTTCTCATATCAACGAACTGCATTACTATACCACCGGTGTATTTATGGAGCTGGATTTGGATGCCCGGCGGAATTTGGAATTGGCAGAGACCCTCCGTGCCAAGGACAAAAAGGGTACGCTTCTGTGGGTACTGGACAAGACCCAGACCCCTATGGGCGGCAGACTTCTTCGCAGCTGGCTGGAAAAGCCTCTTCTGGATGCCGGCGAGATCATCAGCCGTCAGAATGCTGTGGAAGAACTGGTAAATGATACTGTCACCCGGGGCGAGCTCACCGAGGCGCTCAAATACGTCACCGATTTTGAGCGGGTGATGACCCGGATCGTTACCGGCACTGTCAACTGCCGGGATCTGCTGTCCCTGGCTGGCGGTTTGCGCAGCCTGCCGGATATTAAGCGGCTTTTGCAGCAGAGCAAATCTCCTATGCTGCAGAAATTACAGGAGGCCATCGACCCCCTTACGGACTGCGCTGATCTGATTGAAAACACCATTACGGAAAAGCCCCCTCTGACTGTTCGCGAGGGTGGTATTATCAAAAAAGGTGCCAATGCAGAAGTAGACCGCCTCAACGATATTATGGACGGCGGCGCCGGCATTATGGCTGCCATTGAGGCCGAGGAACGGGAAAAGACCGGTATCCGCACCTTGCGTGTCAACTACAACCGGGTCTTTGGTTACTATATTGAGGTTTCCAAGTCCTTTGTAGACCAAGTTCCTGCCCATTACATCCGCCGTCAGACCCTTACCAACAACGAGCGTTACATCACCCCGGAACTGAAGGAACTGGAAGAGCAGGTGCTCACCGCAAAAGAGCGCTGCACTGCTTTGGAATACGAGATCTTTAACAATCTGCGGGAGCATTTGGCCCAGCAGGCTGTCCGGGTGCAAGTTTCTGCCGCCGCTGTGGCTGCGGTGGATACCCTGTGCAGCTTGGCAACCGTTGCTGTTAAGAATAACTACTGCCGCCCGGAGATCTCTTTGGGCAATGAAATCTCCATCAGTGAGGGCCGTCACCCTGTGGTGGAAAAAATGCTCAAGGACACTCTGTTTGTTCCCAACAACACCCAGTTGGGCACAAGTGAGAATCTCGTTTCTATCATCACAGGCCCCAATATGGCCGGTAAATCTACCTACATGCGCCAAGTGGCTCTCATCACTTTGATGGCGCAAATGGGCTCTTTCGTGCCGGCAAAGTCCGCCAAAATCGGCCTTGTGGACAGGATTTTTACCCGTATCGGCGCCAGCGATGATTTGGCCTCCGGCCAGTCCACCTTTATGGTGGAGATGGCGGAGATGGCTTCCATTTTGAAGTATGCCACCGCCAAGAGCCTGCTGATCTTAGATGAGATCGGCCGTGGCACTTCCACCTATGACGGTATGGCCATTGCCCGGGCTGTTTTGGAGTATGTGGCCAATCCCCGGCAGTTGGGCGCTAAAACCCTTTTTGCCACCCATTACCACGAGCTGAGCGTCATTGAAGAGCAGCTCCCCGGTATCAAGAATTACAATATCGCTGTAAAAAAGCGGGGCGACAAAATGATTTTCCTGCGCAAGATCGTTCCCGGTGCCACCGACGACAGCTTCGGTGTGGAGGTTGCCAAGCTGGCAGGTCTGCCGAGCGGTGTCATCAACCGGGCAAGACAAATCCTTGAAGAACTGGAAAATGACGACAGCCCCCGGCCTGTGAAGGTACGCCAGCCGGAAATGGACGACCAGATCAGTATGCTGGACTTAAGTTCTCAGCAGGTCGCTCAGGCTCTGGCCGCCATCAGTGTGGAAACACTGACACCCATCGAAGCTATGAACGAATTGTACAAACTGAAGAAAATGCTGGAGTAATATGAAACTTTCCATTGCCACCACCCGCCAGGAAAACATCTTGGGCTATATCTACCTGGCCTTTAGTCAGATCCTTTTATCTTCCTTAATCGCCATCGTTGCCTATTTATGGGGATATCCCCTATCTATTACCACACTGAACATCATCTATTTTCTGGTGAATTTTGTGAGCGTTGTGGCGATTTTTCACCGGTTTTTGGGTCGGTCTCTGCAAGCTGCCTGGAAAAACATCCCCAAATGCCTGATAAATGTTTTGATAGGCTTTGGTGTGTACTACTGGGGCACGATCCTTTTGGGCCTTTTGATCACCCGGATAGACCCCAGTTTTGCCAATGTAAACGACCAAGCTGTGACCGGAATGGTTCAGGAGAATCCCGTAATTATGGGTCTTTGCACTGTTTGTCTCGTGCCGGTGGTGGAAGAAACCTTGTACCGTGGCTTAATTTTTCAGCAGTTACAGCGAAAGCATCGCATTTTGGCTTACATTGTATCTGCTGTGGTGTTTTCTTCCATTCACGTTGTCGGTTTTATCGGCAGCGCAGGCTGGTTAACGCTTCTGCTTTGCTTTATGCAATATCTCCCGGCAGGTATTGCCCTTGCCCTGGCTTACGAGCGGGCCGACACCATTGTCGCTCCGATTCTTATTCACATGATTATCAACCAAATCGGTATGTCTGCCATGAGGTGATCTTATGCCTAAAATCATTCAGCTTTCTCCCCATATTGCTAACTTAATCGCCGCCGGTGAAGTGGTGGAACGGCCAGCCTCCGTTGTGAAGGAATTGCTGGAAAACGCCGTGGATGCCGGCGCATCCCAAATCACTTTGGAGATCCGGGACGGCGGTATGACCTTTTTGCGTGTTACCGACAACGGCTGCGGTATGAGCAGTGAGGATGTGAAGACCGCATTTCTCCGCCATGCCACCTCCAAATTAAAAACCGCCGAGGATTTGGCTGCCATCGTTACCATGGGCTTCCGCGGTGAAGCTTTGGCGGCAGTGGCTTCTGTCAGCCGCATCGATGTGATGACCAAAACCCCCGGCGCTATCAGCGGCACAAGCCTCAGCTTGGAGGCTGGTGTCATTACCGAGGAGTCTGAGGCTGGCTGCCCCGACGGCACTACCATCATCGTCCGGGATCTGTTTTTCAACACCCCGGCAAGAATGAAATTTATGAAGTCTGATACAGTGGAGGGTAGCAAGGTCGCTGCCGCCATCCAAATGCAGGCTTTGGCTCACCCGGAGGTCGCTTTCCGTTTCCTCCGGGACGGCAAGGAAGTCCTGTCCACCCCCGGCACGGGCAGTTTGGAAGCGGCTGTGTACTGCGTGTATGGCCGGGATTCCGGGCGGCTTGTCCCCCTGGAAAGCAAGTGGGAAAACTATACCCTCTCCGGCTTCGTGTCCAAGCCCACCGATGCACGGCCCAGCCGGGCGTTGCAGACCTTCTTTGTCAACGGCCGGCCTGTAAAATCCCGGCTCATGATCGCCGCTTTGGAAGAAGCCTATCGCAATCAGATCATGACAGGCAAATTCCCTGCCTGTGTGTTACATTTGACCCTGCCGGCAAGCGCCGTGGATGTGAATGTCCACCCGGCAAAAACGGAAGTGAAATTCCTCAACGAAAAGGCAGTTTTTGACTGCATTCACTACGGTGTTTTGGGCGCACTGAACAAGACCCCGGATCGCCCCCAGGTGCAGTTTCAAAAGCCTGCTGCCCCTGCTCCCGCTCCCACAGCTGCAAAGCCCGCGCCCAAGCAGGAAAATTTCTTCCGCACTATGAGCGCCCAGGAGTATAAAAATTTTGCAACTGCGGTGAAAGAAGCTCCCAAGCCCTCTCCCCTGGCGGCTGCCGCTGTGGCCGCTGCGGTGGAACAGACGGCTATTCCTCCTGTGCGGGAATCTGTGCAGATCCCCTGCCCCGCGCCTGCACCTGCGCCCATTCCTGCAGCTGCGCCTGCTCCCGAGCCGGAACAGGTAGTAATGGAGGCTGTGCCCCAGGATATTCCCTGGCGGTATGTGGGCGAGCTGTATAGCAGCTATATTTTGGTGGAGCAAGGCGAGGAGGCCTATCTTATCGACAAGCACGCCGCCCATGAGCGGATCCTCTTCGAAAAGCTGAAAGCGGAGCAGGAGGCCATTTCCGCCCAAACCCTGCTGACCCCCATTACCCATCGGTCCAGCCCCGACGAAATTGCGATCCTGCTGGACAATCAAGCCCTTTTGGAAGAATTGGGCTTTGAGATCCAGGAATTTGGCGAGAACACATTGCTCATTCGGCAGATTCCCATGGATTTGGACAGCTCCCAGGCTGTGGATGCGTTACAGACCTTGGCTGCCGATCTACTGAACGGCCGCAAGGAGCGGAAGGACTCCGTCCGGGATGAGCTACTGCACACAGTAGCCTGCAAGGCCGCTATCAAGGCCGGCTGGAAGAGCAGCGAGGAAGAGCTGCTGGTACTTGCCAAGCAGGTGCTGAGCCGGGAAGATTTGAAGCACTGCCCCCACGGCAGACCCATTTGCGTTTCCTTAAGCAAAAAGCAGCTGGAAAAGCAGTTTAAGCGCAGCTAAGGAGAATCTATGAAGAATCTCATCTGTATCGCCGGGCCGACGGCCTCCGGCAAAACCGCTCTTTCCATTGCCTTAGCAAAGGAGTTAGGCGGCGAGATTGTTTCCTGTGACTCTATGCAGGTTTACAAGCGGATGGACATTGGCACCGCCAAGCCCACTGCCCCCGAAATGGAAAATATCCCCCATCATATGCTATCCGTTGCCGAGCCCTGGGAGGATTTCTCTGTGGGCAAGTACTGTGACATGGCAACGCCCATTGTGGATGACATTATAGCCCGGGGAAAAACCGCTATTATCGTCGGCGGCACGGGGCTTTATATGGATGCATTGATACGGGGTAACGCCTTTGCCCCCTGCCCTTCCACCGGCTGCCGGGAGCGCTTAGAAAAGTTAGCAAGCGAAGAAGGCATTGATGCCGTAATTGCACAGCTTCGGGAAGTAGACCCAGAATCTGCACAGCGACTGCACCCCTCTGACCAAAAGCGGATCATCCGGGCAATGGAGGTCTATTTGGAAACCGGCAAAACCATTACCCAACACAATTTGGAAACCCAGCAGATCCCGCCACGGTATAACCCTGTGTGGTTTGCCTTAGAGGATGCTGACCGGGCGACTTTGTATGAACGCATCGACCGCCGGGTGGAGGAAATGCTCCGCCAGGGCTTATTGGAAGAAATTAAATCTCTGCTTGCAGAGGGTGTTCCCGAAAAATGTACCGCCATGCAGGCAATCGGCTACAAGGAATTTGTGGATGCTTTGGCCGGGCGCAGTTCCATTGAGACTGCCACAGAGCTTGTGCAGCAAGCCTCCCGGAAATATGCCAAGCGGCAATTGACCTGGTTCCGGCGGAATCCGGCCATTCACTGGCTCCGCCGGGAGTCCGGCGAGGGAACTTCTGAAATTCTTTCAAAGGCTCGACAGGTTTTAGCAGAATGTGACAAGTGAATAATGGTAAGATTTGTGTATCCCAAAGAAAGAAGGTATACATATGTCTGAACCAAACAATTTACAGGAAGCCATCTTGCAGGAGGTTTGCCGGGATAAAGTTCCCGTCACCCTCTTTTTGATGAATGGCTTTCAGCTCCGGGGCACCGTCGCAGGCTTTGACAGCTTTGTGGTGGTTCTCATCAGTGAAGGGAAACAGCAGATGATCTACAAGCACGCTATTTCCACACTGGCCCCAATGAAGCCGATCAAAGCAGTGACTGCGTAACAAAAAGGCGGCGGAGCAAAGCTTCGCCGCTTTTTTGTGTATTACCAAAGGAGAGAGAAAATGTCTATTGCAGAAAATGTAGCCCGCATCAAAGAGGAAATCGCCCGGGCCGCCATTGCCGCAGGCCGGGATCCTAAGGATATCCAGCTATGCGCCGCCACCAAAATGAACGATACAGCTGCTGTCCGTGAGGCCATTGCCGCCGGCATTGATTGCTGCGGTGAGAACCGGGTACAGGAGCTGACCCAAAAGCTGTCGGAAAACGCCTATGAGGGTGTTCCCATTCATTTTATCGGCCATTTGCAGACCAACAAGGTCAAGCAAGTTGTGGGTAAGGTGGGCATCATTCAGAGCATCGATTCTATCCGGCTTTTGGAGGCTGTCAACAAGGAAGCTGTCCGCCAGGGTATCTGCCAGGATGTGCTTCTGGAAATCAACATTGCCGGCGAAGAAAGCAAGTCCGGTTTCGCTGAGGAGGATATCCATCCTCTTTTGGAAAAAATCGGTGAATTTTCCGCGATTCGTGTCCGTGGACTCATGGCAATCCCCCCAATTTGCCAAATTTCTACAGAAAATCATAAATTTTTTCAAAAAATATATAACCTTTCTGTTGACATAACGGCAAAAAAATACGATAATGTATGTGTCGATATTTTGTCTATGGGTATGTCCGGTGATTATGCCGATGCCATTGCCTGCGGCAGTACCATGATCCGTGTTGGCACCGCTATCTTCGGCCCAAGACATTATTGAGTAATTTTTAGTTCGTAAAGAACACGAACATATTAGGAGGATATAGACATATGAGTTTTTGGGACAATGTCAAGAAATTCACCCAGCCTTACTCCGACGACGAGTATGAAGATTACGAGGACGAAGTAGATCAGTACGAAGAAGAGCCCGCTCCCCGCAGCAGCCGCCGCACCTCTCCCTTTGCCGGCACTGCGCAGGACGCTGCTCCTGCTGCTCCCGCTGCAACTTCTTCCAGCTTTGGCGGCCAGGTTTTGAGCATGTCCGGCAAGCAGGAAGTTGTTCTCTTCCACGCCAAGTCCTTTGACGACACCGCCAAGGCCGCTGACGAGCTGCGGAAGAAGAAGGCTGTTATTTTGAACATGGAAAATGTGGACAAGGCACTGACCCGTCGTGTCGTGGACTTCCTCTCCGGCAGCGTTTATGCGCTGGACGGCCGTGTTAAGAAGGTTGCGCAGGCTACCTATCTGTTCTGCCCCCACAACATGGAAGTAATCGGCGATTTGGAGAGCCTGCAGGCTGAGTCCGAGTCCTATATGTAATACGAAACCGTGAGGATTTACTATGTTAACACCCCAAGATCTTGAACAGGTTTCCTTTGGCCGCGCCACCTTTGGCGGCTATGATATGGAATCCGTAGACCAGTTCCTGGAACCGCTGTTGGAAGACTTCACCACCTTGCATAAGGAAAACGCTCTGCTCAAGAGCAAGATGAAGGTTTTGGTCAGCAAGCTGGAAGAATACCGGGACAACGAAACCAGCATGAAAGATGCCATCGTCAACGCGCAAAAGACCTGTGACGTAATGTTGGAAGAGGCTGAAGCCAAGTGCGCCGAGATGCTGAACGAAGCCAACGCTGCCGCTATCGAAAGCGCAAAGAACGCAAATCTTATGATCGCAGCTGAGGAGGCTCGGGTGGAAGAAGCCCGGAAGACCGCTTGCGCGAAGATCGACGAGCTGAGAGAGCAGATTCTCTCCTGTGTGAAGGCGCTCGACCGCATCAAGGCCGCAAATCCCCCCTCTCCCACTGCCGAAACCGGTTTATTTGATTTCGACCAGGTAGAAGGCAAGCGTGATGAAACCGACACTATGGCTGACGAGATCTCCGCAACCCTGCAGAACTTAATCGGCACTGCCGAAGAACCTGTAGCTACTGCTGAGCCCAAGCCCCCTGTTTCCGACGCAACGGAGAAATTTAAGGATTTGAAATTTGGCCCCAATTACGACCCCACAAAAGGATAATTAACGCTTAGACAAGGACACGCAAAGCTTGGCAATGCCAACAGAGAGCTGCCGGACGGTGCAAGGCAGCAGGTATCCAACACTTTGCATCCCCTTTGAGCAGCGCACCCAACACTTTATGTAAGTAGGCTGCGCCGGTTGCACCCGATACCGTGCATTCGAGTGCCGGGATATTCCCGGAATGAGAGTGGTACCGCAGAGGTCACAATGCCTTTGTCTCTTATATAGGGACAAAGGCATTTTTATTATGATTACACTATGGAGGTATTTCCAATGGAATACAAAAACACCATTATCACCCCCAAGACCGACTTCCCCATGAAGGCCGGTCTGCCTGCCCGGGAACCGGGTATGCTGGAGCGGTGGAACGAGTTGGATCTTTACAACGCGCTGCTGGAAAAAAATAAGGGTCTGCCCCCCTTTATTCTTCACGATGGCCCTCCCTTCAGTAACGGCTACATTCACATGGGTCACGCGCTGAACAAAGCTCTGAAGGACTTCATCGTCCGCAGCCACGCTATGATGGGCTTCTACACTCCCTACGTTCCCGGCTGGGATAACCACGGTCTGCCCATCGAACGCGCCATCGAAAACTCCAAGAAAAAGCTGAACAAGGACATGTCCGTGCCGGAATTCCGGAAGGCTTGTGAGGATTTCGCCGAGGACTTCATTCAGAAGCAGATGGGCGGCTTCAAGCGCCTGGGTGTTGTGGGCGATTGGGAGCATCCCTACCGTACCATGGACAAGCATTTCGAGGCCCAGGAGGTCAAGGTCTTTGGCCGGATGTTCGACAAGGGCTACATCTACAAGGGTCTGAAGCCCGTTACCTGGTGTCCCTTCTGCGCTACCGCCGTTGCGGAAGCTGATATCGAGTACAAGGACGATCCCTGTACTTCCGTCTATGTAAAGTTCCCCATTGCCGACGATTTGGGCAAGCTGGAGGGCTTTGATCTGAGCAAGGTCAAATTCGTCATTTGGACCACCACCATTTGGACCCTGCCCGGCAATATGGCTATCTGCCTGCATCCTCGTGATAATTATGTGCTGGTGAAGCCTGACTACAGCGATGAGATCTTTATTGTGGCAGAGGCTCTGTGCGAAAAGGTTATGGGCATCGGCGGCTATACCAGCTATGAAATTTTGGCTACCTATCCCGGCGCATTCTTCGAGAATATGCTGGCTAAGCACCCCTTCCTGGACAAGACCTCCCGTCTGGTTTACGCTGAGTATGTTACCATGGACAGTGGTACCGGTTGTGTTCACACCGCGCCCGGCTTTGGTGCTGACGACTATCAGACCTGTATGCGTTACGGCATGGAGCTGGTTGTGCCTGTGGATGATTACGGCCGCCACACCGACTATGCAGGCAAATATGCCGGCATGAAGACCGAAGAGTCCAATCCTGTGATTTTGGCAGATATGAAGGAAAGCGGTGCTCTGTTCGCTTCCGAAGAGATCGTTCACTCCTACCCCCACCACGACCGCTGCAAGAAGCCCGTTATCTTCCGGGCTACCCCTCAGTGGTTCTGCTCCGTGGAGTCCTTCAAGGATCAGGCTGTTAAGGCTATCGAGAATGTGAAGTGGTTCCCTGCCTGGGGCGGCGACCGGATGGAAAGCATGATCCGGGAGCGTGCCGACTGGTGTATCAGCCGTCAGCGCCGCTGGGGTCTGCCCATCCCTGTGTTCTACTGCAAGGACTGTGGCAAGCCTGTTTCCACCCCCGAGTCCATCTCCAAGATCTCTGCCCTGTTTGATGAGCACGGCTCCAATGTATGGTTCGAGAAGGAAGCTATGGAACTTGTTCCGGAAGGCTTCACCTGCCCCCACTGCGGTGGCAAAGACTTCGACAAGGAGACCGACACCCTGGACTGCTGGTTTGACTCCGGTTCCACCCACTTTGCCTCTTTGATGCATCGCACTCCCGAGCTATGGCCTGCAGATGTATATTTGGAAGGTGCTGACCAGTATCGTGGTTGGTTCCAGTCCAGTCTGCTGACCTCCGTTGGCGCGCTGGACCAGGGCGCACCCTTCAAGCAGGTGCTGACCCACGGCTGGGTCGTTGACGGCCAGGGCCGGGCTATGCACAAGTCTTTGGGCAATGGCGTTGATCCCGCTGACCTTATTAAGGACTTCGGTGCGGACATCGTCCGTCTGTGGGCTGCATCTTCTGACTACCACGCAGATGTACGCTGCTCCAAGGAGATCTTCAAGCAGATCGCCCAGAACTATCTGAAGTTCCGTAACACCGCCCGGTACTGCCTGGGCAACTTGAACGAGTTTGACCCCAACAACTTGGTTGCTCCCGCTGAGATGGAGGAGCTGGACAAGTGGGCGCTCACCAAGCTGAATGACTTGGTTGCTGCCTGCAAGAAGGCTTACGACAACTACGAGTTCCATGTGGTTTCCCACATCATCAACGATTTCTGCGTTGTGGAGCTGTCCTCTTTCTATCTGGATATTATCAAGGATCGGCTGTACTGCGAGCTGCCGGGTGGCCTGCGCCGCCGCAGCGCACAGAGCGCTCTGTTCCTGATCGTGGATGCTTTGGCTAAGCTGTTTGCTCCCATCCTGGCCTTTACCTGCGATGAGATCTGGCAGGCAATGCCCCATCGCGATGGCGACGACGCCCGGAACATTCTGCTGAATCAGATGCCCACCGATTTTGCTGCTTACTGCCTGGACGAGGCTGCTATGGCTAAGTGGGATACTGTGATGAAGCTGCGCCAGGATGTAAACGGCGTGCTGGAGGTTGCCCGTGCCGACAAGCGTATCGGCAAGGCTTTGGAGGCTCATGTGAGCCTTGATATTCAGGATGCTGCTGTGAAGGCTGCCTGCGAAGGCCTCAACTTGGCTGAGATCTGCATTGTGTCCTCCTGCGATTGGGAAGCTGCTCCCGAGGGTGCTACCGTCGGCACCGGCACCAACCTGCCCGGTTTGACCGTAGGTGTTACCGAAGCCCGGGGCAAGAAGTGTCCCCGCTGCTGGATGCACTCCACGGAAGCTGACGAAAATGGCCTGTGCCCCCGCTGCGCAGCTGTTATCTCTCAGTTAGATCTGGAAATCTAATCAAAATGAAATATCGCCAAGTCAAATGACTCGGCGATATTTTTATTGCAATTTTTCAAGCAAGTCTCCCAAGGCACGGGCCATGGAGGCAAAGCCGTAATCTGTGGGGTGTGTGCCGTCCACGTTACCGTCGCTACCTGCATCACGCATCAGTTCCGGGCCGGTAAGCAGGTACACATTTTGATCCCCCCGGGCTTTCGCATTTTCATAGGTAGCCGTAATGATTTCCAATCGTCGCTGGTCTTCTGTGCTTAAATATGCTCTGGGTCTTGACATCATGACGACGGGGATATCCGGGTGTGCCTTACGAATTGTCAGGAACATTTTCTCATGGGTTTCCTGCAAATGCTCCGGCGTAGGCGCATTATGGTCATAGTCATAGACAAAAACAGACATAGGAAGTCCTGCAATATAGTCCGCTATCACCTGTTCGCCTTGGGCACTTCCCGAAAAGCCGAGGTTTACATAATCCACATTCAATCTTCGGGCAATGGGATTTTGGTATGCATTGCCCGGCCGGGATGCACAACCACCCTGAGTAATGGAGGAGCCGTAATAGACGATGGGTTTCTGCGCCTTATAGGGCTTGGGCGGCAGGATAATTGCCCCCTCCTGCAAACCGATATACAGCGCACTTACCTCACTATACAAGGGCATATGGATGGTGATCTCCCGCATTTTTGCCCCAGGGAAACGGAGGATGCTTTCATAGCCATCAGTTATGGCAAAGGGCGGCGTAAAGGTTCCCATATACCGCTCCTGCTCCCCTTCTTCCTTGCCGTACAGGTCAAAGCCCGCAGAGCCGGTCAAGGCAAAATGCGGCATTTTCCCAATGCTTGGCATTTTGGTATGAATGGCAACATAGGGGCTGTCCGTTTGGAAACGGATACGGCCGCCGGCAGTATTGGCATGCAGGCGCAGAACACCGGGGTTGACATCTTTGGCCACGGATTCCGGCATACGGCGGAATTTCCCATCTTCAAAATACACACCACAAATCTGAAAGGGGGCTTGTCGAGAATCGTAGAACCGCAAGTCCTCTTGTGCTATTTTCGTTTCCACCTTAAAATTGGCATCAATGGCAGCAATATCGCTCATGAAAACACTTCCTTATTCCCCAAAGACTTCCTTGGCATTTTGCATCATCTGACGGATGGGGAGATTATAGGGGCAGCGGGTCTCGCATACGCCGCACTCTATGCAGTCTGATGCTTTCTTCTCTAAGTTGCGGTAACGGGTCTCCGCCCACTCCTTTAGATTGTAACGGCTGAAATAGCCCTCGATTAGGAAGATCATGGGAATATTGATGCCGGCTGCACAGGGGGCGCAGTAATTACAGCGGCGGCAGAAATTTGTGCCTAAGAAATCCCGGATTTCCTTGATCTTTGTCTGCTCTACCTCGGACAAAGGCGCGGTATTGGAAATTGCAGCAACGTTCTGCCCTATTTCCTTTTCCTCCGCCATTCCGGGGATCACCACGGTCACATTGGGGTTGGCGGCAATAAACCGCAGAGCGGTAGTGGCATCATCGATGGCGCCGCCTGCCAGGGGCTTCATACAGATAAAGCCAATGTTCTTCTCGGCGCATTTTGCGATCAGTTCCTCACCCTGGGTTTCCACGATGTTATAGGGGAACATAATGGTTTCCACCCAGGGAAGCTCCACGGCTTTTT
This sequence comes from Oscillospiraceae bacterium, assembly GCA_017452505.1. GTDB lineage: Bacteria > Bacillota > Clostridia > Oscillospirales > Oscillospiraceae > Faecousia. The sequence continues at coordinate 10,901 of JAFTMI010000014.1, read as the reverse complement.
CAAAGAGATCAACGGCGTGGAGGGTGATACCGATATGGCCGATCTTGCCGGCCGCCTTAGCCGCCCGGAGAGCCTCCAGCGCACCGCCGGGCGCCTGCACAGCATCAAAGTCCTTGGCGTTGGGGTTATGAATTTGATACAGGTCAATATAGTCTGTCTGTAGCTTCTGCAGGCTCAGGTCGATGTCCTTTGCCATCGCTTCAGCGGTGCGGGCCATGCTCTTTGTGGCCAGGATAAAGTTTTGGCGAATGCCTTGGAGGGCATAGCCTAAGTATTCCTCGCTGACGGTGTAGGCCCGGGCGGTGTCAATATAATTCACACCTGCGGCCATCAGTTGCTCCATCAAGGTTTTTGTACCTTCTGCATCGATCTTCTGAATGGGAATACCGCCAAAACCCATACGGGATATTTTCAGACCGGTTTTTCCTAAAACTCTGTATTCCATAATTATTCTCCTCTTAACAGGGCTACGGCTACATCGTTCACATTGGTGCCGGTAGGTCCGGTCATAATCAGCCCGTCCACTACTTGCAATGCGTGGTAGGCATCATTATTTTGCAGGGTTTCGTAAATGTCCCAGCCCTTTTCTTTGAGGGCTGCGGCAGTTTGGAAATCCACATAGCCGCCAGCGGCATCGGTAGGGCCGTCTGTTCCATCGGAGCCAACGCTGAACACCGCCGCGCCGGGAACTCCGGCAATGCCCGCTGCTGCGGACAGGGCGATCTCCTGGTTACGGCCGCCCAGGCCTTTGCCTGTCAGCTGCACCACCGTTTCACCGCCGGCAATAAAGGCAAGGTTCTCCTTGCTGCCTGCGTGGGTTTTGAGAATGCTTGCCAGGAAAGCACCTGCCTCCTTTGCCTGGCAGGAAAGCTGATCGGTAAGTAAAACAGGCTTATATCCCAATTCTTCACACACTTTTGCCGCAGCGGTGCAAAGCTCCCGGACAGAACCGGTGATCTGCGTTTCCACATTGGTAAGGGACTTGGGGGTTTCCCGGCTCAAAAGTTCCCAGGCTTTTTCGCTTAATTGCAGATCATATTTCTTAGCAATGGCAATGGCCTGCTCGCAGGTGCTGCTATCCGGGCAGGCCGGGCCTGAGGCGATCATATCCAAGGGGTCACCCAAAATATCCGACAGCACCACCGCAAAGACCTTTGCCGGGGCGCAGACTTCCCCAAAGCGTCCGCCCTTTACACCGGACAGGCGCTTGCGGATAGTGTTCATCTCCACGATATCCGCGCCACAGGCCAAAAGCTGGGAGGTAATGTCCTGCAATTCCTCACCGGGAACCAAGGGCTTCTCAAACAAAGCGCTGCCGCCACCGGACAGCAAAAACAGCACGGTATCTGTTTCGGTCAAATCGGTCACCAGCTCCAAAGCCTTTTGGGTCGCGGAGAAGGTATTTGCATCAGGCACAGGGTGGCCGGCCTCATAACAATCAAAATTGGCAATAGGGGCTTTTACGTGGTAGTATTTTGTAACAACCACGCCTTTCTCGATCCGGTCGCCCATGCAGTCATGGGCGGCTTTTGCCATCTGCCAGGCAGCTTTACCTGCTGCAACCAGCAAAACTCTGCTGGGAAATTCCTTGCCCGCCAAGGCTCTTGCCACAGCCGCATCCGGCTGGACAGCCCGGATAGCTTTCGCAACAATGGTATCCGCGTGAGAAAGCAATAACTTATCCATAACAACATCCCCTTTTATTTCTCTATTTTTACACCTTTTTCCCGAAGATGATCTAACAACTTGGGATCATAGTCTGAGATTTCTCCATGTTCGTAAAGGTCGATTTCTTTGCCGTCTTTCAGCACAAGCACATAGGATGGAAACTCCAACACTTCGCCAAAATCATTTTCTCTGTCCGCCTTATAATAGACCCGTTCCACTTGGCTATAGTCATAGTACCGGCCTTTGAGTGAAAGGAATTTGGAGTTATCCACGAAGCCAGCAGGCAAAAATCGCAAATTCCAATAAGGAAACAGTGTGCACACCACAAGGCTGCCCGCAATCACGATCCCGGTAAACCACTTCATTATTTTATCCGCTGTTTCTCCGTTTTGGATATGATCCATCTCGCAGTACTTGTCATAATGCTTTTTATAGAGCCATTTATAGGCTTTGTGCCGCGTAAAATAACTTACTGAAAAGCCTGTCATAAAAGCCGCAAAGATGGCGATGGGGAAATTATAAATTGGCCCCATAAGATAAACCGCGTTCCAGCTTTGCAAGGCCATCAACAAGAAATACAGCGCCAGGTATGCCACCGATATGACAGGGGTAAGAATAACTGCTGAAGTCAACACAGAAAAGAGTTCTCTATGTGAAAACTTTTCCACACCGCTTTCGTTATACGCTTCCGCATTTTCAACAATTGCAGAGATGTCTGGATAATCGTATGCTTCATTGGATTCCCACAGTGCAATCATCCTTTTCTCATAGCCGGTCAATTTCTTTGTTTTCCTTAACTTTTTGGCTGCTTTCCTCCGGTTTCCTTTTAGGTTGACCAAAAAAGCACCGGTAGCAAACCTCACCACTGACCAATCAATGATTGCCTGCGATATTTGGGCAGAAGGCTCTATTCCCAATACGGACAGTATCTCATTGCAAAATGCAGCTAAAATTTTCGCACGCTGTTGAGAATCTGCACCAATCTCTGCTACAACAGGGAGCAAATCAATCAAGGCAGTTTGCAAACAGGTAAACGCTTGGGCCATTCCTGTTTTATTGGTAATGAGGGGAACACACATTGGCATTGCCACATTCATATCGCAATAGTCCGTCATTAGCGGCAGTGGTATCTCGATTGCCTCCTCATTTTTGTCAAAAGAAACCAAACAGCTTAAAACACTATTCACAACACCCATAATTCCGTGGGGTGTATATACAAACTTCAGGGTAAAAGTGTTGTAGTAGATTTTGGCATAGCGATGTTGCAGATTTTGCTTCTTTTCTTCGTTTTTGTAAACATTGGTTATATCGCAGGCAATGCCGTTTGTCTTTTCGCAGAACTGCTTTGCGGATTGATCAAACTGTGTCAGAATATTCTTGTTTACGGTTTCGTTTTCCAAGTCCTTCACCACCTTTATGTTGTAGCATAAAGTAAAATCCGAACAGCAACAAGCTGTTCGGATTTGCTTGGCGGAGCAGCAGGGATTCGAACCCTGGCGGCACTTTCATGCCCTACGAGATTTCGAGTCACGCCTCTTCGACCAGCTTGAGTACTGCTCCGTATTCATAACTGTTATATTATAACAAAGTATCCCTTGAAAATCAAGGTTCAGTCCTTCTTTTTGGCAAGCTCCATCACATCGCCGATCTTAGCCATGATTTTGTTATAATTCTCCCGTCTGTGGGGAACTAAGCAATTGGAGCAATCCTTGATGCCATACTCCGTATAAGTAAAATTGCCACCGCATTGATCCCCCAATGCGTACAGAGGGCAGTAGCAAAACAGGCAGCTAAATCTGCTTTCGTCCTCCACTTTATGGCAGGGGAAATATTCGCATTCTTTGTGTTGAAAAAAGTCGTAGTGGGGCATATACCTTTTCCCTTTCTGTTATTGTGGGAGGGATAGTATCCCTCCCCTACAATGTGGCTATCCGTATTGACGGGTTATTGTTTTTATTGTATAATACCGCTTGGACCTCGTCAAGAAAGAAAAGAGGATTTTTATGGATTTTCTCATTCAGCTCATTGGCTTTGTGGGGTTAGCCACAAGCATTGCGGCTTTTCAATTTAAGAAACATCGGAACATCGTCCTGTGCAAAATGGCATCGGAGCTGATTTTCGCCCTACAGTACATATTGCTAGGCGCCTGGACCGCTGCTATTTTAGACGGCATCTCCGTGATTCGCAATACGCTGTACACCAATTTTGTAAAACGGGGTCGTTCCACTACCCCGGTGATCATCGGGTTCGGTCTGTTTGTGGTTGTTACCGGTTTTGCTACCTTTGACGGCTGGCCCAGCCTGCTGCCCATTGTCGCAAAGCTGCTGACCACCATTTCCTACGGTATGAAAAACGAAAAGCTTTTGCGATTCATTACCCTGCCCTCTTGCATTATGTGGAGCATTTACAATTTGCAGGTAGGTTCTTTGGGGGGCGCGCTGGGTGACACTTTGGCGCTGATTTCCCTGTTGATCGGCATTTATAAATTTGACATTAAAAAGGCCCCCTTGCCTAAAGGGGGCTGTCAGCAAAGCTGACGGGGGATTATCCTGTTTGTCAAACTACTTCAATTGTCCGAAAAGGATTATATCCCTCCGTCTTCGCCTTTGGCGAATCCACCTCCCTTTAGGCAAGGGAGGCTTTTTTACCCGTTAGCATTGTGTCCAGGGGTAGATTTCCGGGGGTTCTAAAACAAATTCCATAGGTTTACCGGTGGTGGGATGGGTGAAAGCCAAGCGGTAGGACCACAGGGCGATCTCACAATCGTCTTCTATGGTGCTGTACTTACGTTCTCCCACCAAGGGCAGGCCTCGGGAGGCAAACTGTACTCGGATCTGATGGGTACGGCCTGTCTCCAAGGCTACACGGATGCGGCTCATACCATTTTCTTGTTTTAACACCTGATAGCGCAAGGATGCTGGCTGTACGCCTTTCCCCGGCTCTTGGGCTACCATAGTCATTTTCCGCGCCTTGTCCCGGAATAGCAAGTCACAAAGTCTGCCTTCGCCCTGTTCCGGTGCGCCATGGACTACGGCAAGGTACTCCTTTTCAAATTGGTCTTCCCGGATCTGCCGGGACAACTCCGATGCGGCTTCCGCTGAGAGCGCCAGCACCATCAGCCCGGAAACCACTCTGTCTAAGCGGTGGACAGTCCGTACATTCTCAATTCCTAAGGCCTGTCGCACCAGTTCCGGCATACCTCCCGGTTCATCAGTGGACAGCACCCGGGCCGGCTTCACACAGACTACGATATCCTTATCCTGATAGATCAGTTCCATTTACCGCTCCCGATTCTTAAAGAAATACACTGTATCGATCCCCTCGCCCCGGTCGTTGGGAAGCCGCTTCAGTTCTCCAAAGCCAAAGCCCTCCAAAATATGGGTGTGCGGGCCATTGGTAGACCATGTGCGGGTATAGATATTTCGGTCCGGGTAGCGTTCAAAAAACAGATGGGCATACGCTTTTTTCGTAGCGCCCATTCCCCGGGTCTCCGGCCGCAGGGCAAGGGTGGACAGGTAGATATTGGGGTGCGTTTCGGTGGTAATTACATCGGAAATATAATTATCAATATAGGAAACAAAGCCACAAAGCTTGCCCTCGAAGAACATAGCCAGAACATTTTGTTCCATCATTTTATTAAAGTAAGGCAGAATATCCGCTTTTTCTGCTGAACCCTGGAGGTTTGCCTGGGTGGTACTACTCCGCTGGGACAGGGGCGGGACAAAATTCTTATCGTTGATAGACAGGATTTCTAAAAGTTCTTCCCTGTATTGGTTCTTTTCAGATTTGTTTAATATGCGAAATTCCATACGATCACCTCAACTAACATTATAAATAATCAAAGGATAAGTTTCAAGTGTCAAAACACTTCGGAGATTGCACCCCAAGGGCACTTCCTCGCGCTTTGCGCTCAGGGCGCCACGTCGCTTCGCTCCTCGCAATGACATCCAAAGCTTCAGATTTACTTGCGCTTTATGCAAAAAGGGTGTATAATGGTCAAAAAGGAGGCTTGGATCATGGAACTTCAGCAATTAAAATACTTCAAAGCTGCAGCAGATATCGGCAAAATTTCCGAGGCTGCGGAGAGTTTATTCGTATCTGCGCCCGCCCTCAGCACATCCATTTCCCGGCTGGAAAAGGAGTTGGGTTTTCCCCTGTTTGACCGGACAAACAACCGCATTATTCTCAACACCCAGGGTCATATCTTTTTGAAGCATGTGAATCAGATTTTTGCTTCCCTGGAGAGCGCAAAGCAGGAGCTGCAGCAGAGTTTACTGCCCCAAAAGCCCCGTATTTCCCTTCTCAGCATCAACACTGCAATGTGGGTCAATCCCATTACAGCATTTTTGTCGGAACATCCCCAATATACCCTGTCCAGCTCATCCGTTTCTCTGCCTATGCTTGCCCAACAGGGATTGGACTCGGAATACAGCTTTTTGCTGGCCTATGACACAGATTTGCCGGATTATTTGGCAGAAGAATTAGACAGCATTTTTCTGTTTCACGCCTATCCTGTTGTTGCCATTCACAAGGATCATCCCCTTGCCAACCAAGCAGAATTGGATATCCGTATGCTTGCAGAGGAAAAGCTGTTCCTGCCCTCCCCCGACCATCCGCTTTTTATTCGGCTTCAAAAGCTTTTTACCCTTTATGACCTGCCTATGCCCCCAGAAAGTGTTTACTCGCTGATGATCCGGCTGAAAATGGTCTCTGAAAATCAAGGTATCACCTTTGTCACCAGCTCCGCAATCCAGGCGATCCCCTCATCCAATATCCGCTACATTCCCCTGGCAACACCCTTTGATCCTTGGAAAGCCAACCTTTACTGGCGCAAAGGCCAACAGCTAACAGAATACGAAACCATCCTCAAGGAATTCTTTCAGCATTTTTACGAGAGCTTGCATTAAGTCTATGTTATGCAAGGATAAGCAAGTTGTAATTTATTCACCCTGCTGTCGGTGCTATAATACGCCTGTAAAAATATATTAGGAAGTGTCTATTATGGAAACGCAAATCCAAAAACGCCGATTTGACTACAAATGGGTCGTCCTCATTATGTGCTTTATGATGGAATTTGTCTGCCTGGGCTTTTGCAGCTCCAACCCCGGTCTGTACACCGGTGCTGTCACAAGCGCATTGAATATCCCTCGCAGTCTTTACTCCATCGGCACCAGTATCCGTTACATCGTGCAGGTGATCGTAGGCTTTTTCTTCGGCTCGCTGATCCAGCGCTTCGGCATCAAAAAATTGGTGGGTGTAGGCCTTTTCTCCCTGTGCGGATCCATCACCATGCGCTATCTCACCGCCAATATCTGGCATCACTACATTGGCTGTGTTCTTTGGGGTCTTGGCATCGTCTTTGCCGGCGGCACCATGGCCAGCACTGTGGTGCGCCGTTGGTTCCATAAGGATATCGGCAAGGTCACCGGCATTGTGATGTCCGCAAACGGCATTGGCGGCGCAATTGCCGCGCAGATCATCTCCCCCCTCATCAACAACGGCGAGACCTTTGGTTATCGGAAGGCTTATCTGCTGTCTGCTATCGTTTCTGTGATCATCAGTACAGTTGTTCTGATCTTTGTTCGGGATAATCCTGCTGCGGATGCGCCCCCCAGCAAAAGCGCCAAAAAAGCCAAAGGCGCACTTTGGGACGGTATTCCCTTTGAGCAGGTTAAGAAAAAGCCCTACTTCTATCTGACCTTTGCTATGATTCTCCTCACCGGCATCAGCCTGCAGAGTGTTGGCACTATCAGCATTGTGTATATGGAAGATTTGGGCATGAATGCAACCTTTGTTGCCACCACGGCTACTGTATCATCTCTGGTACTTACCTTTGCCAAGATCTTCACCGGTTTCTCCTATGACAAAAAGGGGCTGGGTTTCACCCTTCTTATGTGCCATTGCTGCTCCTTGGTTGCTTACTTGCTGAAGGCTAACATATCTAATACTACCATTGGTATGGTGATGGCAATGACGGCTACGGTTTTGGGAACCATCGCAATGCCCCTGGAGACCGTTATGATTCCCCTAATGTCCAACGATCTGTTCGGCTCTGCCTCCTACACCAAGGTGCTTGGCATTTTCTATGCCGCCAACTCCCTGGGCCTTTGCCTGGGCTCTCCCCTGTGTGACATTTACCGTGATCTCACAGGCGGCTCTTACAGATCCTGCTACTGGTTCTTTACCGGTTTGATGGTTTTGGTCACCATCGGCTTCCAGCTGGTGGTCAGAACCGCCCACAAGGACAAAGAGAAAGTCCTCGCTGCTGCAGAAGCGGAAGTAAATTAAAACACATCTATAAACTAAAACACCGAACCCCCAACCAACAGGTTGGGGCGTTTCGTTATCCATACATAATATATAAAGTTAAACTAAAACCATCAGGTCTTTTCGTCGCAACTTACAATCTTTTGCAAACTTGTTGACAACATCTTGCAAATGTTTTGACGCTATGATATACTCCCTTTGTCATTCAGATTGGTACAAATAATTGCACCGCAAAATTCAGAAAAGAGATGTTATATCATGGTTATTATTCAACTTATTGGTTTCATTGGCTTGGTCTTGGGTGTGCTGGCTTTCCAGTTCAAGCAGCACCGACATATTGTCCTGTGCAAAATGTCCTCAGAGTTGGTCTTTTCTTTGCAGTACTTACTCCTTGGCGCCTGGACTGCCGCATTGCTGGATTTTACTTCTGCCACCAGAAACCTGCTGTTTTGTGCATTGGTAAAAAAAGGTCGCTCCACTACGCCGCTGATCTATATCTTCGGTGCGTTTGTTGTGATCGTAGGTATTCTTACATTTGATGGCCCTGTCAGCTTGATGCTCATTGCCGCCAAGCTACTGACAACGATCTCCTACGGAATGAAGAACGAGCGTTTGCTGCGGTACATCACGCTTCCCTCCTGCATTCTTTGGAGCATATACAATCTGTACATTGGTTCTTTGGGTGGCGCAATTGGTGATTGCCTAAATCTGGTCTCTCTGCTTACTGCCATGTATAAATTTGATTTACCTCGAAAGAAATCTGTCAAGGCTGTATAATCAAGAAGTAAAGAATGAAGCGACCTCTCAAGAGGTCGCTTTCTTTTACTTTCTCCAGAACAGGAAGAAGCGGTTTTCAATGGCCGCGGTTTCTTCCTTGATGACCTGCAATGAGGTACGGCTAAATCCGCGGGAAAGCACTTCCCCGGCCTTCCGATTACCAGGTAATATCTTCATAAGGTGTGGATGCAAGGCCTTTTGCCTGTAATTTAGAGACCATCCGATCTAAACAGCTTCTCCAAAATTTAACAAACCACTGCTTTTGGCCAAAGCATTTTACAAAAAGCGGGCTAACTGCATAATACGTGCGGATAAAAGCTCTTCCGTACCAGGTTTTGGCAAGGGTATCATCTCTGTATCTCCGCAGTGTCCATACCTGGGGACAATCATAAGAACCGTACACGGCGGTTGCCACATAACAGCCACCGCCATACTTTCGTTGTTCTTTTAGAATTATCATTTTGACCCGTCCGGTTACAAAACTATCCATTTTTCTTCCCTCCCCAAAATGCATTGTTGCATAATGGATTGTACTTGCATTAGGGGTATCCCATTTATTTTGGGACACCCCTTTTCATTTATCCAAAGGTCTTCTTGATATCTTCTTCGGTTTCACTGATGAGGTAGGGCCGGATGTCCTCCACTTCCCTTACGCTGGCGATCATTTCTCCCATCTGTTCCTCAGTAAAGTCAAGAGGGAACCACATACTGAACACATAATTCCCGTCACTCCAGTAGAAATACTGATAGTCTGCCTTTCCGGGCATAGGGTGATCTGCAAGCAGCAGGCCGTCCACGCCGCCCAGCGTGACCTCTATCAGTTCGGGCTTGGTGCCGGGTGGGGTAATTAGGACTGTATGAATTTCGGAGTCCTCCAAGGTGGCAACAGACTCCTGGCTGAAGCGTATGCCCTTTTTTTGACCATTTGGAACATCCCAAAAAAAGTCAAGTTTCATAAGCCTGTCGAGGTTCAGTCCCGCATAGGCGTATCCAAAGCTCTGCTCGTACATTTCCGGCACATCGGGGAAATAGTACTGTTCTATCAGCTCCGGGGCGTCTTCATTCAGAGAAAGGCGGAAAGAGACATTATGTTTTTGTCCGCTGTGGGAGACACCGTCCCGGGTGGGTGTGACCACCTCCACAGGGTCGCTGATCTGAGGCTCATAACCCCTAAAGGGCCGGAACTGCTCCACAGCCAATGCGGTAACGCCCAGCAGACCGGCAATCAGCACAGCTGCGAGACCAAACCGAAGTATTTTGCCGGAGCTCAGGTGTTTCCGTCTTTCGGAGGTATTGGAATTTGGTGTAGTGTGCAAGTTTTGAATATTGGCTTCCTCGATCAGTTCGTCGCTGATCGAACCCAGTGCCTTTAGCATTTTTTCATTTTTCATAGAAAAATCCCCTCCTTTTCAAGGTGCAGCTTCAGTTTCCTTCTCATTCGGTACAGCAGGGATGCCACCTTGCTCTCGCTCATACGGTAGCTCTCAGCAAGTTCCTGGATGGAATACAGATACCAGTATCGCCCAACGAAGATATTGCGCTCTGTCCGGGGCTGGGCATGCAGGAATTTGTCCAGGGCGCTTACAAGTACCATTTCGTCCAAAACCTGCTCAACATCCTGCTGGGCTGGGATACATCCCTCTAACTCGCTTAGCGCCAGTTCTACCTGTCCGCCTCCCCGTTTCTGTGTAGTTAGCAGCTTGTAGCGGTTTAAGGCCAAATTGCGTGTGAGTTTGCCCAAGTATGTGGAAAGCCGGTTAGGTCTATGGGGTGGGATGGAATTCCATGCGTTATGCCAGGTATCGTTGACACACTCCTCTGCATCCTCTTTGTTGTTTAGAATGTTATAAGCAATGCAGTAGCAGTAATTACCGTATGTATCAGCGGTGGCAGTAATGGCTGCTTCGTTCCGGTTCCAGTAAAGCTCGATGATTTCTGTGTCTTTCATTGTGCGCTCCTTTCCTTGCTGTGTAAAGACGCCTTTCACCTATATACACAACAAAAATCTACCGGCATTGTATTTATACAAAATTTATAATAAAAAACCTCACTACCATAGTAGTGAGGTTCAGTGTTCGCGTTACCTATCTTCCCGGGCAGTCGCCCGCCAAGTATTGTCGGCGTACATGAGCTTAACTTCTGTGTTCGGGATGGGAACAGGTGGACCCTCATGACAATCAACACGAACT
>JAFTMI010000001.1 GCA_017452505.1 Oscillospiraceae bacterium | reverse complement strand
TGGAGTGAGTTTTGTGTTTCCGCTACGAATTAAGCCCATTTTTAGATGGTCTATTGAAAGATAGGGATATTTATATTTTTCAAGCAGTTTTTGAGCAAGAGCCGTTTTTCCTGTATGCGATGCTCCGGTAATTAAAAAAATCATCTCAATCATCCCCACAAATGAGAATTTTACATTTCAATCGTAATACTTATCCACACCGCCGTAGCCGGGGATCAGCTTGCCCTCCCGAGTTTTTCGCAGGAAGCTATCCAGTCGCTTTTTGAATTCCTCGGGTCGCTTTCGCGCTGCGTCGATGTAGGCAACGCGGATGCGCTTGTAGGGCTGGGAGAAGGCTTCAAAATGCGCCCATGCTGCCGCATCTGCGCGGATTGCATCCATAATATCCTCCGGAAAAACATAGGGCGCAGAGATCAGATCGGCAACGCTTTCCCGTACACTTGGATGGAGCATACCCTGCTTGTCCAGCCAAATCAGGCGCTCAATGTTGGGACGGGAATAGGGACTTCCGGCTCTTCTCGGCGTGAACCGCAAGGCGCGTCCCTGATCCACAGCATGATAAATGCTGTCGATCCAGCCAAAGCACAGGGCTTCCTCCACGGCATCATTATAAGAAAGCCCCGGCTGGCCGCTATTCTTGAGGGGGAACACAAACCAAACTTCCGTTTCCGTCTCAAAATGCTCTGCAAGCCATCGACGCCACTCAGCCCGGTTGCTTGTATAAAAGGTGTTTTCTGTTTTCATTTTTTTCCCCTTTTCGGTGTGGGCAATTCATCCACCTTCAAAATGTTGATTTTCTGCTTCTTCAGCATATACGCATACGCCGCGGCGGATACAAGGCTATCAAAAGCGTTGCCGATGCCGAACAGTAGTGCAATGCCGGTCAGCGTCGGTGTCCACAGACCCGTGGCATAGAGAACAAAGGCAATGCCGTAATAGACAGTATTCGTCACTACCGATTCAAACAGCATATAGTTTGTTTTTCCCAAGCCGTAGAAAGTGGAGTCAAACACATTCTGCACTGCGTACGGGACATAAAAACCAACCAACAACAGCACAAGGTCAAAAAGCTTGTCCACCTCTGTAAAGCCTAACACTTGGGTCATAAATGGCTTCCATAGGGGGATGCTGACAAACCACAACGCGCAGATGATCGCAGTAATTCCAAAATAGCCCAAGGAGTTGCGGCGGATTTTTTCCTTGTCGGTGGCCACCTCTTGCTTGATAAGTTCGCCCAGCTGCAGCACCGGTAGAAGCAACCATCCCCAAATAAAGTTGTTCGCCACCCAATAGGTGCCCTGTTCGCCCACCACATTGACCATCCGGGCGACCATTACCATATAGGCAACATTGCGCACCAAAGATTCCACGCCTGAGATACCGCCAACCTTCACAAACTCCTTTGCCCACGCAAAATGGAGCTTTGCCCTGGAAAGGACCTTGATTTCCTCTTTTGCAAGAAGCACAATCGACACGGCAAGGAGCAGTGCATTGACGATGATGTTGGAATAGCCAATGCCGTTCACGCCGAGATTTAATGACACGGACAGGCTCGATACGAGAAAGGTATCACTCACAAGGCACAGCAACAGCCTCGCGCCGGTAAGGGCGTAAAGGTATTTACTCTTATTGATCGTCACCAAAGCAACCAGAGCAAACTGCGTGAGGATGGAAAAAATGTTGGCAATGCTCTCGATGCGTATGTAGGATGCTGAAGGCTCCAGAATGCTTGCATCGGTTGCCATCAACTTCAGCATGGGCTCCGCAAAAATTAGCACGATTACGGACAGCACAGCATACACGCCCAAAGAGATAAGCATACCGGTGCGGACACGGTTTGAAAATGCCACCTTATCGTCTTTTACCTTGCCAACGAAATAAAACAGGGGTAGAATGATGGCTTCGTTCAGGATCTCGTACAGCAGGTTCACCCAGGAGAGCTGGCCCGCGATAGAGAAGGAATATTCCCCCGGCAACTGCCCGAGGAAGAACACCCGAACTGTGGTGTAGACTGTCGGTGCCAATCCGAGGACGAGCAGGGCAAAAAACAGTTTGTAATTGATTCGGCTGAGTGACAGTTTAAGCTTGGAAAACATAACGTTTCCCCCTTCACTTAATATTAGCAAAAAGGACCAAAGAAGCACTTTTGTGCCGGAAGATACCGCAAGTCTGTCAGGTTTGCGGTAGGCTTCCCAACCATCGGCGATAATTGCTCAAGTCGCAGTTTGCTTAAGCTAATTATATTATACTTTTTGTGGAATGACAAGGCATTACAAATGGGCAGCTCATACGAACTGCCCATTTGTTATTTGCAATATTCTTCTATCACCAGCTTGGCAAAGGAACCTGTGCCCTCGCCGCCGACTTTGTCGATGTTTTCCGTCATACTTCCACCACCGGCGTAGCTTTCTGCCAGCCCCTTGAGAATTTGGGGCGTGCAGGTGTAAAAATGCTCCGTAAAGAACGCCTGCAGCTCCTTTGCCCAATTTTGGGCCGCTTCACTGTCAGGTGCGCAGGGGCGCAGCTTGCCCAGCTTTGCAAACAGCTCCATCACCTGTGCGCCCAGGTCCTTTTCCTGTTCGGCGGTGCGATTCTTGGACTTCTGCTCAAATTCCTTGTAGGCCTCGGTCTTGCCGTAAAGCACCTTGGCTTGCTGGCTGTACTGGTCAATTTTCTTGGGGTCAAAGCCTTCAAAATCCATATATTTCACTCCTAACATTAACATTCCTCTTGCAAAACTGATTCGGTTTTGCAGTTTGTCTACGCGTTCCTGCATCAGCCTGATCTGGTGCTCCAAAACCCGGTTGCGGTCGTAGTCCGGTGCGTCCAAAATGCTGCCAATCTCATTCAGCGACAAGCCTAGCTCCCGATACACCAGGATCATATAAAGCTTGTCCAAAGCCGCGTCGTCGTACAGCCGATAACCGGCGTCCGTTACTTCGGTGGGTTTCAGCAGGCCGATCTGATCGTAATGGTGCAATGTTCGCACGCTGACACCGGTGCGCTTGCTCACTTGTGCAACCGTCATCATACGCATCCCTCCTTGGCACTATCATATACTATGACGTTACGTTAGAGTCAAGAGGTTTTTATAAATTGATCACAACTTTCTTTTGGTGCTTGGCCTTTTCGGCGTACTGGTATGCGCCGCCCCAGGTGTGAGTAATATAGGTGACGACATAGTCTGATTCTCGAAGCATCCAGTTATTGCGCCATGAGATGGCGTAATGGGGGTGGACGGACTCTATCCCCTCCGGGAGCATCGTATCGGAATAATCGTCATATTCTGTCTTCTTGCCGGGCATGTAAGCCAATACAACTGCGTAGTTGATCTGTGGGTATTCTTGCTTCAATTTCTTCAGCTCGCTATGCACATAGGCATCAAATTGGCCCTGATGGCCTACATAGAACATATCTACGCCTTGGTTGGTTATCAGATCTACAAGAACCTCTCTTAACCTCGGCTTTATCGTCTCCGGACAATCCCGGTGACCCAAAAATGTGCAATTCAAAATATCGCTCCCATTAAAATAAGTCTACCCGTTTATGGGTAGACTTATTTTAATGTATTGTTTCTTGCTTTGTCAACCCGTATACGGGTAAGGTACCCCATTTTTGCTGATATGATAGTTTTACCCAAGAACGGGTAAAACTATTTGGTATGGTGGATTTGTAATGAACTATTCGGAAATTTATGTCAAAAGAATACGTAAATTATGCAAAGATCGCAATATAGCAATTAACAAGTTAGCTACTATGAGCGATGTAAAACAATCCACTTTGGATAACATAGTGCGAGGTCTTACTAAAAACCCGACTGTTATCACACTGCATAAGATTGCGCTCGCCTTCAATATGACTTTAGCTGAGTTTCTAGATTTCAAGGAACTCAATGATTATTCGTTTGATGACGATGATACCGAGGATTAACCAAGAAACTTGCCGATAACGGAGGTGCTACAAAAATGGCACAGACATTACATTTTAGTGCATCTACAAGTGTGAAAAATCTTTTCGGGCGCGGTCTTGTTACAGACCAGGTTGCTGCCGTGTTTGAACTTGTCAAAAACTCTTATGATGCCGATGCACGAAAAGTAGAAATTATTTTCTCTGACCTGAACACCGATCAATCTACCTTAACTATTTGTGACGACGGTACTGGTATGGATCTTGTTGATATCGAGAAACGATGGATGATTATCGGTACGGACAGCAAAAAAAACACATTATATTCTCCGATATACCACCGTCCTCTTAATGGTGATAAAGGTATTGGACGGTTTTCCGTAGACAGATTGGGATCTTTTCTTCATATGGAGGCTCAAAAAAGAGGCTCCACCGATCGTTATTTGGCGGACTTTGATTGGTCACTTTTTGATGGTGAATCAAAAAGGCTTGATGAAGTTGAAATTCCTTATAGCAGATCCGTTGGTAGTATAACCGACAATGGTGTAACACTTAAAATTAAAGGTCTACGTGACAATTGGGATGAAAGCAAGTTAAAAGAATTATACAGAAACTTAAGGCAATTTAAAAGTCCGTTTGACCAAGATAACAACTTCAAAATCTATATAACAGCACCCGAATTTGGTTATTACCGCAAAGAGGTCACTGTTGAAAAGCTCGATGGTGTTAGTTCCCTTTGGTTAGAGGCTGAAATATCTGAATCGAATCCCGAAATTATTCGTATTGTCGTAAATAAAGATGGTCTAGCATACGAGGCGATTCAGAGCAACATATATTCATTCGGCCCGGTTAAAGCACAAGTATTTATGTTTAACCAAGGCGATAAAATCCGATTTGCAAATCGTTATGGCCTACGAGTACGTGAATACGGCAATATTCGTCTCTTCCGAGATAGCTTTAGAGTATATCCTTATGGTGAAGCTAAAAACGACTGGCTTGATATTGATAGGCGTCAAACGCAAGGAATGATGCGCTTTTTAGGTACTCGTGATCTGATCGGTTATGTACAAACAGGAAAGGAAGCAAATCCGAACCTTATACCATTGACAAACAGACAGGGTCTAGAGGAAAATGAAGCTTTTGAGCAATTGCGGCATTTCGTTATTGAAGTTTGTGTCAAGACATTAGAATCGTACTATTTTACCAAAATAAAAAAGGGCTCTAATGAGACCATCCAAAAGTCCAAAGTCCAGATTAGTGGTGCAGTTGCCGGACTTACACAGTTGGCCTCTTCTTTAAAAGCGGTCGACCCTGATACCGCAAAGCAAATAAGAGACTATACTTCAGTAATTAAAAGGGAACAGCAAAATCAACTTCAATATGTCCAAGATCAACAAGAGATCGTTAAAGTTTACTCTAGAATTGCTCAAAAGGAAACTTTTTTACACAAGTTAATTCACCAATCTATGATTCATGTAAAAGATGCTGCATCCGCAACCAATTCTTTTATTGATAATGTAGATTATCTTGAATCTGACGATAAGGAACAACTTTTGAACGTTTATGCATTAATAGAGAAAGCGTTATCTCTTTTGACAACTGTACGTAATGATGTCACTAAAAAACGGCAGAAAACATTCCAAAACATAGAAACGTTGGCCAATAAATATTTAACAGGCAATCATGCATTTTTTGCCGAAAGTGATGTCGATGTTACCCTCGTTTGCTCCGGAAACATGGGGTACATTATAGATCCTGGCGATGTCGAAGCTATCCTCAATAATCTATCAACTAATGCAGTTAAATCATTAAAAAAAGTTGACGATCGGCGAAGAGAAATTAGGTTTGAACTCTATAAAACAGACCGCTTCTTCATCATCAAATGTATTGATAATGGTATAGGCATTCCTGAGGCAGACCGAGAACGAATCTTTGATCCATTTCAAAGTACTACCGGCGGTTTCGGTCTCGGCTTAACCATTATCGACGAAATAGCCAAGGAGTATGGCGGAGCACTAGAACTGATAGATACTGCCATAGGTGCCTGTTTTTCTGTTAAGCTGAGGTGTTAATTATGCTTGAAAGAAACATTCTAATTATCGACGACAATCAGAACATCGAAACGGTTTATATTCCCATATATAACCGCAAAATATCCAAATTAAAAAGTGCTGACCCAAAATGGAATAACTACAATTTTAATTTTAAGCACTGTAACTCAATGAAATCAGCATTGGAATATTTATCAGAGCCCTCTAATTATGTTGATGTACTAGTTGTTGATTATGATTTTAACGGCGAAACAACCTTTGCTGATGGTACTGCTTTTGTCGAACACGTGCGAAATCATATTAATCGTTATTGTCAAATCATCTTTTACACTATGCAAGGTACATACAGCATAGCCGTGAACGAATGGACCAGACTTGTGAATTCTGATGTCTTTCGTTTTATCGACAAAAGCACTGATGATAACACATTAGCTCTGGCAATATACGAAGCCGCGACAAAGCGTAATCCTATAGTAGAATCTCTGGAACGGTTCTGGGCCAAATATAGCACTATGCTCGAAACTTACACCTATACATTTGACGGAGAACCAATCACTTTTGAGGAAATCATCAATCACATTCGAATGGATGACCAAATTGGCCGAGTGTTTATCGAAAAACTGATGCACAAAGCAATCCTAACAAATATAGAAATCTGAGGCGATTCATCATGGACGCAATCCTGTTGTGTATGAAAAAAAGCGGAATTCTGTTTTTTCGCAAAATAAAATTCCCTACTACTAATGTAGTACGTTTTCATACAAAATACAATTTTCTGGGATTATTGGAGACGAGATACGACCACTTTGACAATGTCTTAATAATGGCACATGGTGGAAAACACGGAATTCTTACTTCCTCACATTATCGCGATGAAAAGTATGCTATCTACATAGATGAGAATGATGCAGAAGCCTTTAAAAACGATTTTGTTTTTGCAGTCTCCTGCCTAACTGCCAATCAATTTGGTGCTCGCTGTGTAGAAAAAGGAACTATTGCTTATTTAGGATATCAAGTCCTCATCGGATGTTTATTTACTGCCCACCCCGATTCGCGCAGTAAGGTTCCTGCTTCATTGGTGACAGATATTAACACATTGGTGAAGCACATCTTTATTGAAGAATTATCGGCAGCATACGAGGAGTTCTTAAAAACACCCATCAGCGTAAAGGTTCTAAGAGAACGCTTCGCCTTTGGTTTCGAAAAGCGCTTATCTGAGTTGCTCAATATGTCTCCGGAACAAATCCACCAGCAATACAACATTAAAATCAGCGATCGGCTGTTCCGTATATTTGCTATACAAATGATTCTTGATGTACTGTCCAATTTAAACGATATATTGCCCAAATTAGTGTGTCTTGGTGAAGAAAATTACATTTCTTCCAGCTACATCAAGTACAGAAAAGCCGCAGGTTATAGTAAAGAGGAAATTGCAGAGGAACTCGAGTCAAATCCATATTTCAAAGAAATTAAACACTCAGAATACAAGCAGTATCTAAGAGATCTTGTTACTTGCTAGAGAGGAGGTGCACCGCAAAATGAGCCAAGAAACAAAAGGATATACGTATATTGACTTATTTTCCGGCTGCGGTGGACTTGCTCTCGGGATGCACAATGCTGATTGGAAGGCACACTTTGCAATCGAAAAAAACGAAGATGCGTTTAAAACATTAAAGTTCAATCTTATTGAAAAAGAAAACCATTTCCTTTGGCCAAACTGGCTCCCGCAAACTACGCACGACATAAATGAAGTACTGAGTGCGCACGAAGAAAGACTAAAGGCCTTGGCTGGCAGTGTAACACTTGTGGCCGGAGGCCCTCCCTGTCAAGGATTCTCTATGGCAGGAAGACGGCAAGAGGATGACACTCGAAATAGTTTAGTAGACTCCTATCTTCGTTTTGTTGATTTAGTAACACCCGATTCACTCCTCTTCGAAAATGTGAAAGGCTTTACTCAGCCCTTCAATAATTGTGCCGAAGATAATCAAGGCAAGAACTACTCCGAGTATATCCTAAAAGAGTTGCGTTCTAGAGGGTATTCCGTATCTTCTCAAATGCTTGATTTTTCCAAGTTTGGCGTTCCTCAGCGGCGTGTACGTTTCATCTTGTTTGCCAGTAAAACCATCGATCCTAACGTGTTTTTTACTACTTTAGAGATGAATGTTAAATCCTTTGTCAAAGCACGCAACATTTCTCGAAGGGTTAGTTTGAAATCAGCTATATCAGACTTAGAAAAGATTAACGGTCAACAACCTTGCCCTGATTCAAAAGGATTTATGTCTGGTCAATACGGCAATGTTAAATCTAACTACCAGAGATATTGTAGAAAAGGTGCAAGAAAAGGAACCATTCCTAATAGCCATAGATTTGCAAAGCACCGAGGACCTACTATCAAGCGCTTTAAAGAGTTGCTTGCGCTCAATCTTCAGGACCGAAATATATCAAAGCTATTAGGTGAAAAATATAGTATTAAGAAAAACTGCTTTAGTGTTCTATCTGCTAATACACCGTCGCCCACATTAACATCCAATCCTGATGATCATATTCATTATTGTGAACCACGAACTCTCACTGTACGTGAATACGCACGCATCCAGAGTTTCCCGGACTGGTTTGAATTTAAGGGGCCATATACAACGGGCGGCGAAAGACGCAAAATCGATGTCCCGAGATATACACAAATTGCTAATGCAATTCCCCCGTTATTCGCCGAGCAAGTTGGCGTAACACTCAGTCAGTTACTCGATGCACAAAAGCAAGCTGTTGAATAAACTGTTTTGGAGGCAACTCATACTCAGTATGATTGCCTCCTTTTTTTCTATCTGATAAAAAATAAATTGGGCAGTGCTGTGTCGTGTGCTCCAGTAACAGCTGTCCTATCCGTAAAGAAAGAATAGTTTTATCGGCAACTATACAAGATGCATTTAGTAATGCATTTGTTGCTCTAATATAAGTCTTATAGCACACATTTTCACCCCATAAAACCAAATCAGGTAAATCAATTCTGCAGGGTTCCTTATCGCTTAAGCACAAACTATTAGCCGCCCCAAAAAGGTGAATTACATCTGTTTGACTATCAATTATCCTTTGGTTTATTGCTTCGCATGTGATAAGTGTAGAAATTACACCCTTCTTTTGTAACTGAATAATCTGCTCATAATATGGTGTATCCTCGCGGGCAGCATTCTCGATACCATAAATTAGTGACCAAAACTTCTGCGGTGATTTTTTTAATAAGCCTCGTGTCAGTTTTTCGATATTCGTATTGCTTGTCCTAAACGCATGCGAGCTATCTACAAAAACAAATGGGTATTGCAATTTTTCAAAAAGCTCGTCCATACATTATCCCCTCTTTGTTATGAAGTGTTTTGCGCAGTTCTTAATATACATTCACTATTATATGCTAGGATATTCTTGCGTATGACAAGCAATATAATGGGCCGTCCGGGGTGACCGGGCGGCCCGGTGCGTTGGTTAGGTATTTAGTTCGTGGGAAAGGCGGTGGGCGAGTTTGAGGGCGGCGATGAAGCCGGATTGTTGGTGGAGGCGGCAGAGGTTACAGACCAAATCGATGATTGCGTCCTTTTCCTTGAGGGATTTATCGGACAGGGCGTTATAGAGGTCGTCAAAGGCCTGTTTGATCTCGTCCGTGTCGTCGGTGCAGACGTGCTCGTAATAGGTATTGTACAGGAGCTCCAGGACGGTGTCCGCATCGGAGCAGAGTTTTTTCATATCCATAGCTCAGTCCTCCTTATAGCCGGCAGGCAGGTAGAGGCGGCTGTGGGCGTAGAGCTTCTGGAGTTCGATTTGGGCTTCGAATCGGTCTTGGGCTTCCATCACCACGTCTACCAGTTCATAGTGGTCGTCGTGCCATTCTTTGATGCCACGGAGGTAGCGGGAGCGGCGTTTGTCGTCGATGATGAAGGGCATCACATCGTGGCGCAGGCATTCCTTAAACATAAGCAATCTGCCCACGCGGCCGTTGCCGTCCTCAAAGGGGAATATCTCCTCGAAACGGACGTGGAAGTCCAGAATGTGATTGCGCTCGATATCGGACTGTTTTTCGTAGTCGGCGATCAGTTCTGCCAGACTGGAATGGATTTTGTCCGGGTGCAGGAGTTGGCGATCCCGGGGACGGGATGTGACCGTCCGGTACTCGCCGGGGCGCACCTGCTCCCGATACTCGTCCACTGTGCCGGTCATCAGGATCTGGTGGAACTTGCGGATAAACTTTTGGGTCAGGGGTTCCATTACGTGATCCAAGATATAGTCCACACAATGGATGTGATTCAGCACCTCGATCACATCAGATACCTTCAGAGGCTCAAAAGACTCCCGAACCTTGCCTTTCTTGAAGATGGTTTCCACCTGCTGACGGGTCAAACGGACGCTTGCCATCCTGGAAGAAGAGTAAGTCAGGTCAATGACGGTAAAATCGTACAAACCGTGAAAATTCCGCTTTTTCTTCTGATTTTGCAGCTTTTTGGCCAGTTCCGGCAACTTCACCTCCGATGTATGCTCCAAATCTGTCCGTGTAGGACGGATTACATCCTCTGGGATGCGCCAAACACCGTTTCGGAATACTACTCCGGGCACTCGTCCTTGAGCGCAGTAACGCTTCACTAATGAAACATTTACGCCCCATTTTAAGGCAGTTTCTTTTGCAGATAAGTAATTCATACAACATTCCTCGCATTCTTTGATTTGGTGTTGTAGGTCGCTACTTTTGCGGTAGGTCGCTATTTTTCATCTTGAATAAATCTTGAATTACGACGAAACACTGTATACCAACTGACACATAATGTATTTTTATTCGTGATTTTGGTGCTATTTAGTCCGCTTTATCCATATGTATTCATTCTGTCCACCTCCTGAGGCCATGGCATTCAAGCGGTTGGCAGACTGATTTTGCTTATTGTTGTTTGGGATATAGATATTCCCATATTTATGGTCATCCGACATTTTTAGTTTTCTTGTTGTTTATGCTTTTTTATGCTATACTTGCAGCAGGAATAAGGAGGGGTGATTTATGGTCGAGGTAGTTGCTGCGCTCATATGGAACAAAGGCAAGTTTCTAATCTGTCAACGGCCAGCGCATAAGGCACGGGCTCTGCTGTGGGAGTTTGTTGGTGGCAAGGTTGAGCCCGGCGAAACCAAAGAACAAGCCCTCATCCGGGAATGCCGGGAAGAGCTTGCTGTCTCTCTTTCTGTTGGCGATGTGTTTCTGGACGTCACACACGAATACCCGGACATTACCATCCATCTTACTTTGTTCAATGCCGTTATTACTGATGGCATTCCCCAAAAGCTGGAACACAATGACATCCGTTGGATCTCCCCTGCTGAGATCCCCCTTTATGATTTTTGTCCAGCTGACACAGAAATTCTAAAGAGAATCACCGAGGTTTACAATGGTTAAAGAAGTAATACACGGCCCAATTCTGCTTGGTATCAAATCAGAGCCGGCGACAAAAGAAGATTTACAGGTTGCCCGGGACTTACTGGACACCTTGATTGCCAACAAGGATGCCTGTGTGGGCATGGCAGCCAATATGATTGGCATACGCAAACGCATCATCGTTTTTGACAATGAAGGCACTTACACGACCATGATCAATCCGGAAATCATCAAGGCATCCGGGCCCTATGATGCAGCAGAAAGCTGTCTTTCTCTGCTGGGTGGGCCACGGCCTTGTAAGCGCTATCAGACTATCAAAGTCAAGTGGCAGAATGAACAGTTTCAGACCCGGATCAAAACTTTCACCGGCTGGCCGGCGCAAATCATCCAACACGAGATCGATCACTGCAACGGAATCTTGATTTGACCGCAAACCATAACAAAACATCGGTACTGCGTAAGACGCGGTACCGATGTTTCATTTATAAAAATATGATCAGCAAGCCTACCAGGATTCCCACGATTGCGGAGAAGGCAGGTAGTTTGCTATTGTACATCAAAAACGACTGGGGCAGGATCTCACCGAACACCACATACAGCATAGCGCCGCTGGCAAAGCCCAGGCTCATAGCCAGGCCCAAAGGACCGATCTCGCCCAGGACATAGCCCAAAAGCGCGCCCACGATGGTAGGAATACCGGTAGCAGCTGTAATCAAAACAGCTTTCCATTTATTCATTCCGCCGCTGATCAGAGGAACGGAAACCGCCATACCCTCCGGGATATTGTGCAAACCAATCAGCACCGCCAAAGCCAATGCCGCACTTCCCATCACACCGCCATCACTGGCATAGGATGCGCCGATGGTCATACCTTCCGGCACATTGTGCAGAGCAATGGCGCTTGCCATCACGATCCCCGCCACAAACAGGCCCAGCTTGCTGTCTTTGCGGGCATAATGCTGCTCCAAATGGTCGCTATGGATCAACTCGTCCAGATCATCCGCGGTTTTGGGGTGATTCTCATCCACATGGGGAACTTCCGGATTTGTTTTTCTGTCAATAAGGTAGTTTAACAGATAGGTCACCGCCACGCCCAATGCGATAGCGCCCACAACGACCCAAATGCCCGTATTGGATTCAATGGCCTCTGTGACCAAGTCAAAGCACACTACGCTAAGCATCACGCCACCGGCAAAGCTGAGAAGCAAACTTACAACCTTTCTGGAATCCTTTTGCAGGATCGCGCCGATGATACCGCCCAATCCTGTACCACCCACGCCGGCCAAAGCCGTGGTGATGATCAATGTTTCAATAATGCCCATTTTCTTTCTCTCCTATGTGCATAGATCCGCTTTATTTATGATAGCACAGTGCAAAACAGATTACAATAACTGACATAAAAATTTCTTTCTGCGCCAAAAAACGGCAGCCCGGTGGGGCTGCCGTTTTGGGATATACGGAAAATTACAGCATGGTCTGGGTGTCGTTGGGGTCGCCGTTGCGAGCCAAGTCATACTCGTGGCTCCAGTCCAGATCCCGGTACTGCTCGCCTCTGGGGTCGGTGCGGATCCACTCGGTGAGCATATCCAGCATTTCCTCGGTCCAGGTAGCGCGGTCGATCTGCGCAGTGGTGAACTTACCGGCGGTGATCATCTCAAAGCCGAAATCGTCCTTTACGTGGGTCTTGGCAGCGCCTTCCACAACCTCCTGCACCAGGTGGCTGGGAATGAACAGCACACCGCCGCCGGCGCCGTAAACGATATCGCCGGGCAGAACGACTGCCTTACCGATACGGGTGATATGGTTGAAGTCCTTCATTACGAACTCGCGGATGGGAGTGGGATCAATGCCGCGGTAATAAACCTGCACATCGGGAACTTCCTTCATCTGCTGGGTATCCCGAATACCGCCCCAAATGACACCGCCGCCGGTCTTGGTACGGGCCTTGATAGCGGTGGTCAGGTTGCCGCCCAGGAAGGTGCCCTTGTAGATCTTGTCGTACATATCCACAACAACAACGTCGCCCTCTACCAAAGAGTCGATGACCCACTGATTGAAGTTACCCTTGTAGCCGTCCTCACGGCCCACATCGAACATCACGTCCAAAAGATCGGGACGGGTGGGAACGTAAGTAGCGGTAACGGCGCGGCCGATGAGCTTTCTGCCGTCATCGTGGAGGGTCTTCAGATCACCTTCGAACTGGCTCTCATAGCCCTTGACGAAGATAGGCTTCCACAGCTCTTCCAGGGTCATATTCTGCATGGCGTCCAGGTATTTCTGAGGCACCTTGGGTCTGCCGTCGGGAAAACGCTCGCCCTTCCACAGGGGAGTCAGGTCGATGATTGTCTGTCTGTCATTTACGCGCATAATAAACACTCCTTTTTATTGTAAATCAGTTGCCTGTAAAATACCCTTCAAATAGCCGATGGCGAACATTCTGCCCAGGGCATCGTAGCCGGGGAGCGTAGAAACTTCGCCTGCCATTGTGGGAACATGGTCCACACGGATGGGCACATCCACGCCGTTTTTCTTATAAGCGCGGATCAGCGCTGCCATATCCAAAGCGCCGTTATCGTGGAAGGTCTCCCGGAAATGGTCGGGGCAGCCCACGGTGTTGCGGAAGTGGACAAAGAAGATCTTCTTGGCCCATTTTTCAATAAGCTCTTCCACATTTTCGCCCATAATATAGTAGTTTGCCTGGCAGAAGGTCACACCCAGGTTGTCACTGGGAACGATATCGTAGATAGCCTTTTCGATATTCTCCCGGCTGATCATAATGCGGCCCACATCACCCAGTTGGGGTCTGGGGGGATCGTCCGGGTGCAGTGCCAGCTTGATATTGTGCTTCTCCGCCACGGGGATCACAGCCTTCAGGAAGTACTCGTAGTTATCCCACAGCTCCTTTGCAGTGATCTTGGCATCGGTGGGCTTGAAATCCTTGATGTTGAACTCGGTGACCTTTGCGCCGCCACGCTCAACAATATCAGAGCGGGTACGCAGCCAGCCGATATGAGCCATCCAGTTAAAGCAGATGGACTCCAGTCCAAGCTCCTCCATAATAGGCAGCATCTTGATGACCTGCTCAATGGATTCATCCCGCTTTTCGTCGCCGGCCTTGATATGGTCGTGGACGCAGTTGGGCATAGGCTCAACGATAACAGGGGTGATGCCGAAATCGGTGAAGCGCTTATGTACCTGCTGCCAATGGGATTTATCGGTCAGGTCGAAGTCCTCGGTTTCCGGCAGGCGGATAACGCCGTGCTGTACACCGCACTGAACGCCAATATCCCAAGTGGCGTCCTTTTCACTTCTGAAATAATCTGTTAACAGCATAGTTTACACTCCACTCAAGGTCAGGAAGCCGCCGTCAACAGGAATGGTAACGCCGGTCACGAAAGAGGACATTCTCTCATCCAGCAGGAAACGGACACAGCCGCACATATCATGAGCCTGGCCGAACTTCTTGGTGGGAGTGTGGTCGATAACATCCTGACCGCGCTTGGTCAGGCCGGTTTCGGGCGTGCCCAGAACAGTCTTGGTTCTTTCGTTGACCACAAAGCCGGGGGCAACCGCATTGATACGGATACCGGCATTTGCAAAGTAAGCTGCGAAGGACTGGGTGAAGTTGGCGACAGCAGCCTTACTCATAGCGTATGCAAAATTCTTGGTGAGGGGGCAGTAGGTATTCATGGATGCAAAGTTCACGATGCTGCCGCTACCCTGCTTTGCCATATACTTGGCAAAGGCCAGCATGGGATACACAGAACCCATAGTGTTGGTGAGAATGACCTTCTCAAAGGCTTCCATATCCACATTGTACAGGCCAACGATATTCTCGGGACGGTCCTCTTCCAACTCACGGGGATCAAAGGCCACGATCTTGGGCACAGCCTTGCTGTTATTGCCGCCTGCGCCATTGACCAAGTAATCGCATTTACCAAACTTCTCGATGACCTTTGCGGCCAATTCCTCAGTGGATGCCTTGTCAGTTACGTCGCAGGCAAAAGCGGTAGCCTTGCCGCCGGCTGCGTTGATCTGGGCTTCTACCTTCTGCAGCTTTTCAAGGGTACGGCCCACCAAAACCACGGTCATGCCGGTGCTGGCCAGGTCCTTTGCCACCTCAGAGCAAATAGTACCTGCTGCGCCGGTAACCACGGCAACCTTGTCTTCAAAATACTTGTCCATTTTCAGCACTCCTTATTTATTGATTTTATCCAATGCGTTTTTATAACAAATTTTAATGAGGATCTCCTCCAGCGCCGTCTGCGGCAGCTGCCAATCCGCATTATGCTCGTCCAGCCAGGCACAGAGGATCCGGCGGAAATAATCGTGCCGGCCGAAGGACAGCACGCTCCGGGAGTCGGTGGTCATACCGATGAACTGGGAGATCGCGCCGAAGGATGCGATGCACTCCATGGTATTGCGGATGCCCAGGGCATGGTCACACCACCACCAGGCCGGTCCTAACTGGACCTTGGATGCCACTCCGTCCTGGGAGAAAGAGCCTTGCAGAACTGCCAGGGGCGCCTGGTCGCTCATATTGAGGGGGAAGATCACTGTGTC
This sequence comes from Oscillospiraceae bacterium, assembly GCA_017452505.1. Taxonomy (GTDB): domain Bacteria; phylum Bacillota; class Clostridia; order Oscillospirales; family Oscillospiraceae; genus Faecousia. Next base: position 58,930 of record JAFTMI010000001.1, on the reverse strand, counting down.
GGGCAGACCGCCATTTTGCTCCATAGCGCCCAGCAAATCGCAAACACCGGTCAAATCAAAGCTGCCGCCTACGGCTGCATAGCCACCGGCAGGACCGGCAACCGCAGCAAGACGGGCAGAGGTTGCCCGCTTGGCATCGATGTGCAACAGCAGTGTCCAGTTCCGCTTGGCATACTCTGCGCCCAGGCGGATAAGCATTTCTGCGCCGGCCTTGTTGCTTTCAAAGAAGCCCGCATCCAAAGCATGGTCAGCAAAACGGCAGCCGGCTGCGCCGAATGTATCCAGCAGAACGCAGACAGCCTTAATATAGCTGTCGGTATCGCCGATGGCAATGCCGGTGCGCTGGGTGAGGGTCTTTTTCAGATTATCATCCGGGCAGAGCAGGTTATCGCCACGCAGGGAGGGCGCAACGGTCTTGCCGTTGAAACCGGACAGGTCATCGGTGAGCATTGCCACCGGAGATTGGTAAGCAATATTGAATTTCGCCAAAATGCCGTTGTTGGAAAAGGCCTTGGTCTTCAGCATTTCGCCTGCCTTCTCGTAGATTTCCCGGGCAGTTTCCTTGGTAGGTAATGTATCAATGCCGAAGATCCGGTGCAGCTCCATGCGAGACCAGTCATACACCGGGTTGCCCGCCAAAAGTGGAAAAATTTCACAGTACTTTTCAAACTTTTCGTAGTCGCTTGCAGAGCCTGTGATGTACTTCTCCTCCACGCCGCAAATACGCATCAAGCGGTGCTTATAGGGGTCAGAGGTCAGCCACAGCTGTGTCAGATTGTCAAACTGCCGGTCAGCGGCCATTTCCGCCACGGACAGGTGGTTATGAAAATCGATAATAGGCAGATCCTTGGCTACCCGGTACAGCTTCCGCGCACCGTCTGTCTTTAACAGGAAATTTTCATCCACAGCAAATCATCCTTTCTCACACTTATTAAAGTAAGTATAGCACGGTCAATAACCCTGTTCAAGAATAAATCTGATATTTTTTAACACAATTCAATCATTTCGGGTTGACTTTCCCACAAAAAAATGCCATCATATTGACGGGGGTGATAGCTATGCGCTTTGAGAATAATTTACAAGCGCCGAACTTTACCGTCAAAAACATTGACATTTTGAACGTTTCCAGACCCAAAGATTATAAATACTCCCACCGAAAAGGTCGCCCCAAGCACGGTTTTGTGTATACTGTCCGAGGTGTGATGCGGGATACTTTTTACGGGAGTGAAGAGACCCATATAGATGTAAAAGCAGGAGAATTGGTGTTTATTCCCCAAAACTGCGCCTATACCGGCACTTACCTGGAAGAAAACACAGAAATCAAAATTGTACAATTTGACCTTGCTGAGGGTGTTCTGCCGGAATACCTCTCCTACCCTCACAAGATCGCACTGCCGGAAGCGGACGAGCGGATCAATGCATTCTTCCGTCCGGGCAACAACCATTCCTTTTATTATCTTTCCTGTATGTACAGGCTTTTGTGGCAGATCGATGCCACCTATTCCAAAATCCCCACTACCTACAAGAAACTCCAGGCTGCCCTGTCGGAGATCTCCGCCAACTACGCCGACAGCCGGCCCATCAGCGAGTATGCCGCCCTTTGCGGTATGAGCGAAGTGAATTTCCGACGGCTGTTCCATAAGTACACCGGCAAGTCCCCCATCCAGCACCGCAATGATATCCGATTGGAAAATGCCCGGATCATGCTGCAAAGCGGTGTTTACAATGTATCCGAAGCGGCAGAGGCCTGCGGTTTCAGCAGTCTTTCCTTCTTCATTCGACTTTACAAGAAAAAATATGGCTACACGCCCAAAAAGGAGTAACTGCTATGTATGATATTCTGATCAAAAACGGCCAGATCCTCAACGGCACCGGCTCCCCTGCCATTCGTGCTGAGGTCGCTGTCAAGGATGGCAAGATTGCAAAGATCGCCCGGCACATTCCCGATGATGCCAAGACTGTCATCGATGCTGCCGGCAAGGTAGTGACTCCCGGCTTTATTGATTCTCACTCCCATGCGGATTCCACTGTAAAAGAGCATCCGGAGCAGATTGAAAAGGTGGAACAGGGCATCACCACCTCTGTGGCCGGGCAGTGCGGCGGCTCTGTGTGCGGTGCGGATGCGGCAGAATTCTTAGATGCCTACCGGGGTTCTAAGTTAGGCGCCAATATGGCTATGCTCATCGGTCACGGCACTCTCCGCAGAGCGGTAATCGGCACTGCTAACAGAGAACCCACTCCGGAAGAGCTGGAGAAAATGAAGGCTATGATGCGCTCTGCTATGGAGCACGGCGCATTGGGCGTTTCCTTTGGCTTTATCTATGCCCCCGGCTGCTTTGCGAAAACCCCCGAGGCAATTGAAATTGCCAAGGTGGTAGGCGAATATCACGGCATCGCCGCTATTCACCTGCGCAGCGAAGCTGCACAACTGGTGCGTTCTGTGCAGGAATTTATCACCATTGTAAGAGAGTCCGGTGTGCGGGGTGTGATCTCTCACCACAAGGCCGCAGGCCGGGAAGAAAACTGGGGCAAGGTACATACCACACTGCGTATGATCGATCAAGCCAATGCGGAAGGCTTGGAGCTGTTTGCCGATGTTTATCCCTACAATGCCGCTTCCACCGGCTTCTCCTCCGCGTTTATTCCCACTGAATGGCGGGACGGCGGTAAGGAATCCGTGCTGAAAAATGCCAACGATCCCGAAATGGTGGCCCAGATCAAAGAAGCTTACTACGCCAAGTATCAGGACATGAGCTGGCTGATGGCTGTCCGCTGCCCCGGCTGTGAGGAATTCAACGGTATGATGGTACCGGAGATCGCAGAAAAGCTGGGTGTGGATGAATTCGAGGCCGCTATGGAGATCACCCGCCGCACCGGTGACCGGGCACTGGGTGTGTTCTTCTCCATCTGTGAAGAGGATGTGGAAACCGTGATGGCCCATCCCCGGGTGATGATCTGTACCGACTCCGGTGTGAAGACCCGACCCGGTTACCACCCCAGATTGCGGGGTTCTTTCCCCCGGACCCTGGGCCGGTATGTCAGAGAGCGGAAGGTCACTTCCCTGCCGGAAATGATCCGCAAAATGACCGCTATGCCCGCAGCCGTTTACGGTTTCAAGAACAAAGGTCTGCTTTGGGAGGGCTTTGATGCGGATATCTGCATCTTTGACCCGGATAAAATCATCGACCGGGCAACCTTCGTAGATCCCGACCAGCGGGCTGAGGGCCTTGACTATGTTATTGTGGGCGGCAAGATCGCTGCTGTGAACGCTGTTGCCACCGGCGAACTGGGCGGCACGATGCTGTATAGGGATGTGTAAAAATAACAAAGGCGGCAGAGAAGCATTCTCTGCCGCCGCTTTTTATTTAGAAAGCATAACCTTATCGCTGGCGAATTTACTGCCGCTGGATGCTTCAAACAGCTGCAAAAGCTGTTCTATGGTAAGCTTTTTCTTTTCCTCACCGCTTACATCTACGACGATATTACCCTCATGCATCATAATCAGCCGATTGCCATATGCAATGGCATCGTGCATATTATGGGTGATCATCAAGGTAGTAAGCTGATTTTCAGAAACGATCTTGTTGGTCAGGTAAAGCACCTTCGATGCGGTTTTGGGATCCAGCGCCGCCGTATGCTCGTCCAGAAGCAACAGCTTCGGGCGATTCAGTGTAGCCATAAGCAAGGTCACTGCCTGTCTTTGGCCGCCGGAAAGCAGGCCGACCTTTGTGGAAAGGCGGTTTTCCAGGCCTAGCTCCAGTGTGGAAAGCAGCGCTTTATACTGCTTTCTGTCCGATTTTTTAACACCCCACCGGAATTTTCTCGGAATGCCTCTTTTGGAAGCGATCGCAAGATTTTCGGCGATCTCCATATCCGGTGCTGTACCCTTCATAGGATCCTGGAATACACGGCCCAAGAATTTTGCCCGTTTATGTTCCGGCATATTGGTAACATCAATTCCATCTAACTCGATGGTGCCGTAATCCGGCTTCCAGACACCGGCGATGGCATTGAGCAGCGTGGATTTTCCCGCGCCGTTGCCGCCGATCACCGTGACAAAATCTCCGTCCGCAAGGGTCAGATCCAACCCCCGCAGGGCGGTCTTGGCATTGACCGTACCGGGATGAAAGGTCTTTTGCAGGTTTGTGATTTTAAGCATCGTCGTCACCTCCTGCCTGTGTTTCCACAATGGGAGGAACCGCTTTTGCGCTCTTAAAATAGGTGGTTTTCAGGTACGGCACTGCCAGGAATGCTACCACGATGGTGGCAGACAGCATCTTCAGGTAGTCCGTATTGACACCCAGCACAATCACAACGGTATAGATGGTGTAGTAAACCACACCGCCGAAAACCACGCCGATCAGACTTACCACAAAGTTGGGTTTGATCTTCAGAGACACAGACAAGCCGATGAAAATAGCCGCCAGGCCGGTAACAATGGCGCCGCTGCCGTCGGTAATATTGGCAGATCCCTTGTACTGGGCCAGCAGTGCGCCGGCAAGGGCAACGATACCGTTGGAGATGGCAAGGCCAATGACCTTATTGCGGTTCACATTCACGCCCTGGGCGCGGCTCATATCCGGGTTGTCACCGGTGGATTTCAGAGTCAGTCCTACTTCAGTGTAGAAGAACAGCCACAGGCACACGATCAGAATTGCGATCACCACCACGCAGGTAACGATTGCGGCAGGAATGTTGCTGACACTCAGCAGAAGGTCATAAGAGCCGGAATAAATACCCACCATCGACTTGCCTAAGATCAGCAGGTTTACGGTGTAAAGGCCCAACTGGGTCAAAATACCTGCCAAAATGGAGGGTACGCCCAGTGCCGTTTGGAGCAGGCCTGTGATCATGCCGGTGAGCATACCCGCCACGAAGGCCACCAAAATGCTGACCCAGGCAGGAACTCCCGCCAGGATCAACATCGCACAAACACAGCCACCGGTGCAGATCGATCCGTCAACGGTCAAGTCGGCAATATCCAGGATCTTATAAGAGATATAGACACCAATGGCCATGATACCCCAAATCAGTCCCTGGGCGATAGCGCCGGGCAGCGCATTCAAAAAATCAACGAACATAGTTTACCTCAAAAAATGATTATGCTGCGGGGATCTCGATACCCAGCTTATTGCACAGCTCCTTGTTGTAGGACACAGCGGGAGTCAGCGTAGCAACCTCAATATCAGCGGGAGTCTTGTTGCCCAGCAGGATCTCAGCGGCCATCTTGCCGGTTTCCTTGCCCAGCTCGTAGTAGTCGATGGCCAGGCTTGCGTAGCAGATGCTTCCGCCGTAGCTGGTGTATACAGGAGTCTTCTTCTGCTCGTTGCAGATGGTACCTACAATGGCATCGTTATCAGCAACGGTATTATCGGAGGGAATGTATATCGCCTTGCACTCACCGCAGGCGTTTTCGGTCAAGGTCTGCAGCTCGGTGGTAGCGGAGAAGGTGTACTGCTTCACAACAATACCCTTTGCCTCGAACAGAGCCTTTACAGCCTCGTACTGAATCTTGGAGTTGGACTCACCGGAGCAATACAGAACACCAACCACATCGCCTTCCACCAGCTTCAGAGAGTCGATCATCATCTGCGCCTGGTCAGCGAAGGGAACCGCGTCGGAAGTACCGGACACATTGGCAGGGATCTTGCCACCGAAGGTATCATTATAGTCGGTGACGGAAGTGCCCAAAACGGGAATTTCGGTGGTTGCATTGGCAGCAGCCAGCAGTGCGGGGGTGGCATTACCCATAATCAGGTCCACATTCTTTGCAACCAGGGTGCTGACTACGGTGGTGCAAAGATCGGCTTCACCGGCGACCTGGGTCTCAAACTTCACAGTTTTGCCTTCCTTTTCCAGCGCTTCGGTCAGAGCCTCGGTAAAGCCCTTGGTGGCTTTATCCAGAGATTCGTGCTCCATAAGCTGGCAAATACCAACAGTAAAATCTGCCTTCTTGCCGCAAGCGGACATAGACAGACACATACCGGCGCACAATACCAGCGCCATAACGAGTGCGATAACTTTTTTCATAACAATTACTCCTTTTATTTTATTTACACAGCAGTAGGCTGTGAAAACCAACGCAATAAAAAACTGCTCATCTCCCAAAAGGAGATGAGCAGGGACAATCATTGATTGCGGTACCACTCTGCTTCACTCTTTTCTCGCAAAAAGAGCCTCATAGGGTGCTAACACACCCTTATCGATGTAACGGTCGAACCCGGAAAACCTACACAGCCCATGGGCCTTCAGCCAACAGCTAACGGAATGAATTCACCGTCTTTTGCATTACTGCCTTGCACCAAACGGCAGCTCTCTGAAATGCGACTATTCACGGGTACTGGTTTCCGCTCAAACGCTTTTTGATATTTTCTGTATCCTACCATAAAACAATCGGCTTGTCAATGCCTGCCGATCATTTTTTAACAGTTTTATTCCTCGAACAAGGGGGTGGAGAAGTAGCGCTCGGCAGTGTCCGGCAGGACGGTAACAACAGTTTTGCCGGGGCCAAGCTTTTTCGCCAGCTGGATGGCTGCCGCCACATTGGTACCGGAGGAGATGCCGCACATAAGGCCCTCTTCCCGGGCCAGCCGCTGGGCAGTTTCCAAAGCCTCCTCGTCGCTGACGATGTAAATATCCTCGTAGATATTTTGATTGAGGATCTCGGGGATCAAGCCATCACCAATACCCATCTGCAGGTGCGTACCCACAGTACCGCCGGCCAAGATGGCAGCGTTGGCAGGCTCCACAGCCCAAATGGTCATATGGGGGTTCAGCGCCTTCAAGGTCTCACCGATGCCGGTGATGGTGCCGCCGGTACCGATACCGGAGCAGAAACCATCAATAGGACCGCCCACCTGCTCCAAAATCTCCAGGCCGGTCTGGTGCCGGTGGATCATAGGATTGGCGGGGTTTACAAACTGCTGGGGCACAAACACATTGGGGTCTTCCCGCTCCATACGCAGAGCGGTCTGCAGGCACTCTTCAATCGCATCACCGATATTGCCCGCATCGTGGACCAAGACCACCTCCGCGCCATAGTGACGCATCAGCTTCCGCCGCTCCACGCTGACGGAGTCCGGCATAACGATCCGCACCTTATAGCCCAGCACCGCGCCCACCAATGCAAGGCCGATGCCCTGGTTACCGGAAGTGGGCTCTACAATGATGGTATCCTTGGTGATCTTGCCCTTGGCGATGGCATCCTGGATCATATTATAGGCCACCCGGGTCTTGATAGAGCCGCCTACATTCAATCCCTCGTACTTCACAAGAACACGGGCCGCACCCTCGGGCACCATCCGCTTCAGCTGGATGATAGGGGTATGGCCAATGGCCTCTAAAATATTCTGATAGATCATAACAACAATTTCTCCTAATCCAATTCCTGTCCGTTATTGTACCTTAGAATCTCAAGTATTGCAAGGGTCAATCTTGCAATTTTCTACCATTTCTGCAAAGCATTTGATACTTTTTGCCGCAGCGGCAAAGTAGTCTTTTATGGACACATTCTTATATTTTTCGTGATTATCCGGCTTAACTTCCAGCATCAAGGTCACATCCCGGCCGCACTGGGCGATCTCCCGGGCGGTTTTATCCCATTCGATATGGCCGTCAAAGGGGATCATATGCATATCGTAATCGCACACATATTCGTTATCGCTCAAGTGGGTGGCAACCAGCCGGTGACCCCACATAGGCATATAGCGCACACCGGGAGTGAAAGCATCCTCGTGGGAGGTATCCAGGCAAAAGCCCGCCTGGGGATAGCGCTCCATAAAGTAGCGGACATTCTCCACAAACCGGTGGCTTTCAAAGGCTATCGTTATGCCCTTTTCTTTTGCATAAGCCATCAGCCGGTCGTATCTGTCCAAACCAACGGGGCTGATGGGCGGCATAGGCCGTCCGTTGGAAACATGGCCTACCATCACCTTAACATTGTATTTGACGCAGGCATCCACACCGCCCATCAGGCGGCGGAGCATTTCATCGCCCGCCTCCCCCGGCTCCCAAATTGCATTGAGGCCTTTGAACGGGGCATGGAAATTGTCCACAACGATACTATTCTTTTCCAAGGCTTCCATTGCTTTTTCAAATTCCGGATGCTCAATATTCACAAAAGTTCTGGCGATACCGTTTTCTGCAAAGGCGGCGATCACTTCTTCATAAGGCCACTTGGGATATAAATTGATACCGATCTCCATAATCTTCCCTCTTTTTTCAGTCGTACACAGTTTTTATACTATACCACATATATGCCCGATTTGCAATTCTGTCAAATTTATCTCTGTACTATTTGATTTTTTATGCTATAATAAGTTGTAGAAAGGGGGCAATCCTATGAAGATTCAATTTATCGGCGCAACCCACGAAGTAACCGGAAGCTGTACCCTTTTGGAGGTATGCGGCAAGAAGTACTTAGTGGACTGCGGTATGGAGCAAGGTATTGATGTTTTTGAAAATGTACCCATCCCTGTTCCGGCAAGTACCATCGAGGCAGTCTTTCTGACCCACGCCCATGTGGATCATTCCGGAATGCTGCCCAAGCTCTATAAGGACGGTTTCCGGGGCAGCATTTATGCCACGCCCTCAACCTGCGACTTAAGCAACATTATGCTGCGGGACTCTGCCCACATTCAGGAGTCCGAAGCAGAATGGCAAAACCGGAAAGCCCAGCGTGCCGGTGACGATTTGATCACACCTGTCTACACTATGGCAGATGCCGTGGGCGCAATTTCCCGTTTCCGTCCCTGCGCCTACGGGGAAATCATACAGGCGGAAGAAGGTGTGGAGGTTCGTTTTTCCGATATTGGACACCTGCTTGGCTCTGCCTGCATTGAGCTTTGGCTGACAGAAAACGGAACTACAAAAAAGATCGTATTCAGCGGCGATGTGGGCAACACCGACCAGCCGCTGATCAAAGACCCCCTGCCCGTGGAGGAAACGGATTATTTGGTGCTGGAATCCACCTATGGCAACCGGCTTCACGAAAAGCCCGGCGATACTGTAGCCGAGCTTGCCCAGGTGCTGCAGCGCACCTTTGACCGGGGCGGCAATGTGGTGATCCCCTCCTTTGCGGTGGGCAGGACCCAGGAATTGCTCTATGCTATCCGGCAGGTCAAGCAGGCAGGTATGGTCAAGGGCCATGATGGCTTCCCGGTATATGTGGACAGCCCGTTGGCTGTGGAAGCTACCGGCATTTTCCTGCAATGCGATCAAAGCTGCTTTGACGAAGAGACCTTAGCCCTGGTCAAGCAGGGAATCAATCCCATTTGGTTTGACGATATTTGCCTGTCGGTGACTTCCGACGAATCCAAGCAGATTAATTTCGACAATCGGCCCAAGGTGATTTTGTCTGCCAGCGGTATGTGCGAGGCAGGTCGTATCCGTCACCATCTGAAGCACAATCTTTGGAGTGATAAGAACACCGTTTTGTTTGTAGGCTATCAGGCAGAGGGCTCTTTGGGCAGAAAACTGCAAAACGGCGCGCCCTATGTCCGTCTGTTCGGTGAGGATATTACTGTTAACGCAGAAATCGCCGCCCTCCACGGCACCAGCGGCCACGCAGACCAGGAGGGCCTGCTCAAATGGCTGGCAGGCTTCAAGAATAAGCCGCAAACGGTATTTATCAACCACGGTGACGACGAATCCTGCACGGTTTTCCAAAAGCTGCTGACCCAAATGGGCTATTCCGCAGAAGCTCCCTACAGTGGCACAGAGTATAATCTTGCCACAGGCAAAATGACCGTTTTTGCAGGCTCCAAGCCCATTCGCCGGGATGAGGTATCCAGAGGATCTGCAAGAGCCCAGGCAATTTACACAGAACTGGTTGCCACGGCAGAAGCGCTCCTTGCTTTCGTCAAGACCTGCAAAGGTCGCTCCAACAAGGACAATGCAAAATTTGCTTCACAGCTTCGCAGCTTGATGGAAAAATGGAAATAAAAAAGGGAAGGCAAACGCCTTCCCTTTTTGTGCCGTTTTTTGATATCCAGATGATCTGCGCTATTGTTCACTGCCAAAAACTGTTGCAGCTAATGCCTGTTTCTGATTTTTTACGCGATACATATTATCATCAGCACGCTTAACAACATCTTCATAAGTATCATTTTTTTCGTATTTTGCATAACCAGTAGAAACGGTTATTTTGCATGGCGCATCTTCGAACTTGTCTGCAATCGTTTTTTCAAAGTGCATTATCAAAGATTCTACATTGTTGCCCTTTCTCAAAACCACCGCAAATTCATCACCACCGATACGGTAAGCTTGACCATAATTACCAAAAATCAACTTGATCGCACGCGCAACAACAGCTAAACAGTTATCACCATATTGATGGCCGTAATTGTCATTGATTATTTTAAATCCGTCAATATCAAAGATAACTACAACTTGTTGCTCTTTCAATTCCTTTATCTTTCTTAGATATGTGCCTTGATTCAAAGCACCTGTAAGTCTGTCAAAAAGATTGGTTAGCTCAATGTCATATGCGTAATACGTGCACAAGCTCAAAACAACGGTTATTCTCGTTATATAGACTTCCGGCTTAATAACCTGAATGGAGCTTGACAAGAGGAAGCATATGCTCAATATATGCGCAAAAATTCTGTGTCGCTTAAAGCCTTTTCTCGAAAAGCGAAGTGTTTCATAAAGCAAATATAACACAGCCGCCAAATAGGAAATCAAATATACAAAAAATAAATTTCCACGATGGTAATTGTTTTGCGCATCAATGAAAAAAAGTTGTTTTGCCGCAACCAAAACATTATACAAAACAAAATAAGCACCAGCGCCAAAGACCGCGCCTTTTACGCGATGGAATCTTCCGATCGAAACCGCAAAAAAGACAACCAGCAGCGGACTCAAAAGGAACCCCAAATAATTTGCCAGAAAATGCAAAGCTTTAACTTTCATTGCTGAACCGTCAAAAAGTATGGTAGCAACTTCACAAACAATTACAAAAAATGCGCCCAAAAAAGCGACAAAAAAACCTTTTCTATGCGCAGGCAAAACATATTCATTTTTTATTGTTAAAAAAAGCATACACAACACAGTCATAAAAATGACAGGTAATGTATAAAAGTATTGATTCATTATGCCATTCTCCTAATTAGATGTATTGTTTCATCATAGCGTAAAATGTCCAAAAAGTCAACCTGGTTTTGGAAAAGCAATTGTTTTCAGGGACGATTTGTCTTCTTTTTAACAAAAACAGAGGAGGCTTTTGCCTCCTCTGCTTTGCTTGGTGCGGATGACAGGACTCGAACCTGCACGTCAAAGACAGAGGAACCTAAATCCACCGAGTCTACCAATTCCACCACATCCGCATATATTCAATTTTTTATTTTGTCTTCCTGTTGCGGTGCCCGACATCTGCCTGCGTCGTCGGCGCTCCTTGGCATCTGTCGACCGCGGCCACTACGACTCGCTAAGAGCCTCGCTATGCTCGGTTGCTCGCTTGCACAGCGCCTGCGGGCGCTAGTCGCTCAGGTCGCTTGTCTCCGCCACAGGCGGCGCTCCCATCGCTCCCCAATTCCACCACATCCGCATATATTTAATTTTTCAGCTCGTCTTCCTGTTTTTTCAGGAGATTGCCACGGGCCTGCGGCCCTCGCAATGACAAGAAAGAACGGAACACTTCCGCAACAACGGAATTATTCTAACACGGTAAAGTTTTGTTGTCAACGGAGAATCGTTTCGGTTTTTTCTGTATTTTTCCTTGACATTGGGGGGCGTTACGGGTAAAATAGATTTGGTATGGTGTACGCTGGCGGCAGAATGCCCCCGCGTTTCATGATAACCTTGCATTTGCCAAGGTCGGGTTTTGCGCCTTATGGCGTTTGTTCTTCATTTATTATCTGCCGTTTCGGCACATCTTATTTACAACTGAACAATGCCATCAGGCCCATTGTGCCCACCCCTTTGGCAGTGCTTATTCTACAAAGGAGGTGTGCTTAGAATTTATGGGACCTTTAGAAATCGTATTGATTGTCCTGGGTGCAGCTGCTGTGGCCGGTATCAGCTTTGGGCTGGGTATCGCCTACCGTAAGCGTGTCAGCGAGCGTGAGATCAGCTCTGCTGAGGCGGAAGCTACCCGCAGTATCAACGAAGCGATCCGCAGCGGTGAGAGCCGCAAGAAGGAAATGCTTTTAGAAGCCAAGGACGAAATCCATAAATCCCGTACGGAGCACGAAAAAGACATCAAAGAGCGCCGCAACGAGCTGACCAAGCAGGAACGCCGTTTGCAGCAAAAGGAAGAAACTCTGGATAAAAAGGCTGAAAACTTCGAAAAGAAAGAAGAAGATATGGCCCGCCGTCTGGAGGAAGTGGCTAAGCTCAAGGAAGAGACTGAGTCTGTGAAGAAAGCCCATTTGGCTACTTTGGAACAGATTTCCGGGCTTTCCCAAGAGCAGGCCAAGCAGTTCCTTCTGAAGACCGTGGAGGAGGAAGTCCGCCACGAAACTGCTATGAAGATCAAAGAGATCGAGCAGGAGATGAAGGACGAGGCGGATGAGAAGGCAAGAGAAGTCCTGTCCATCGCCATTCAGCGCTGTGCCGCTGACCACGCCGCAGAGGCCACCGTTTCCGTGGTTCCCCTGCCCAACGACGAGATGAAGGGCCGTATCATCGGCCGCGAGGGTCGGAACATCCGCACCCTGGAAACCATCACCGGCGTTGATCTGATCATCGACGATACCCCCGAGGCTATCACCGTCAGTAGCTTTGATCCCGTTCGCCGGGAGATCGCAAGACTGGCTCTTGAAAAGCTGATTGTTGACGGCCGTATCCACCCCACCCGCATCGAAGACTGTGTTGAAAAGGCCCGCAAGGATGTGGACCGCACCATCCGCGAGGAAGGTGAGCGCGCCTGCTTCGAGACCGGTGTGCATGGTCTGAACCCCGAGCTGGTTAAGATTCTGGGCCGTCAGAAGTACCGCACTTCCTACGGTCAGAATGTGCTGAATCACTCCATTGAGGTTGCCCACATTGCAGGTCTGATGGCTGCTGAGCTGGGCGTGGATGTGACCCTAGCCAAGCGCGCAGGTCTGCTGCATGACTTGGGCAAGTCCATCGACCATGAGGTCGAGGGCAGCCACATTCAGCTGGGCGCTGACCTGGCCCGTAAGTACAAGGAAAATCCTGTTGTTGTCAACGCCATCGAGGCCCACCACGGCGACGTGGAGCCCACCAATGTGATCTCTGTGCTGATCCAGGCTGCTGATGCCGTTTCCGCCGCAAGACCCGGCGCCCGCCGCGAGAATGTGGAGAACTACATCCGCCGTCTGCAGAAGCTGGAAGAGCTCACCGGCGGCTATCCCGGTGTTGAGAAGGCTTACGCCATCCAGGCTGGCCGTGAGGTCCGCATTATGGTCAAGCCCGAGGAGGTCACCGAGGACAACATGATCCTCCTGGCCCGTGACATTGCAAAGCAGATCGAGGCTGAGCTGGAATACCCCGGCCAGATCAAGATCAATGTGATCCGGGAAACCAAGGCTGTGGAATACGCAAAATAAAAAATCCCCGGGATGTGCCAAGCACATCCCGGGATTCTTTTTGCGCTATGGTAATTGCTGTTCAAAGAGCCAGAAGTAAAAATACGGGTCGCCATAGGCGGTTTGCAGCGGAGACATATGCCCGCCGTATTCCGATTCAAAATACTCTACATTCGGATGGTTGCTGTCAACAAGCTGCTGGTACAGATCCCGGGATCGGGAAACATCCACCACCGTATCCGCTGCCGAGTGATAAATGCGAAAGGCTGTATTGTGAACGGCCACAGGATCCTTCATTGTGTATGCACCGCTTAAAGGAACTGCCGCCGCAAATGTATCGGGGGGCATTTCTTTCAACAGCCGGCAAGTGGTGTATCCACCCATAGAAATGCCGGTAACATAAATTCGTTTGGCATCAATATGATAGCTTCGCACCAAGCGGTCGATCAGGCACTTAAGGAATATAAATTCCGTATCTGTCCACCACCCATTCTTGCCAAGGGGCGTAACAGGAACCAGCGTATATGCGCCGAATTTTTCAGCGGCGTTTTCCATATCCATCAGACTCTCAATAAACACCTTACCGCTTCCCCAATTGGTGGCGCTCAAAGTTTCGCCTTTGCCGTGGAGGTAGATGATAAGTGGGTAAGATTTCCCCGTATTCTGCCGAACAGGCTCATGGAACAGGCATTGGATCTTATTCGGTGAGTTTGTGGGCGAAAAATAGGTCATACTGAAATAATCACCGCAAGGAACGACTTCTTGAAACGGCACCGGTTCAAGGGCAGTTGTGGGCTGTTCCGTGGGGAGCGTATCCTCAGCCGTTGGCTCCGGTTCGGGAAGTGTCTCCTCGCTTTCGGTGGGCTCTGCAAGGGTTTGCTCAACTACCGTCGGCTCTAACTCCGGGAGTGTTTCTTCCGTCACCGTCGGTTCCGGGAGTGTTGCCCGGGTTACATTCTGTGGAGGTTTCGGGCGTGTGGGCATACTGGCCGTCGTTTTCTTCGGACTTGTGCTCTTGGTTGCTTTTTTCTTTGGGGTTGTAGCCTTGGAAGTCTCTTGTCGAGAAGTCGTCTCACAGACGGTTTGTGTCGGCTGTGTTTCTGCAACTGTTGGATCTGTAACAGGCATACGACTGCACCCCACGCTGGAAATCGCAAGTGCCAGTGTCATAATCCATACAAAAAACCGTTTCATAGCCATCCCTCCCAATTTTTTCTATATTCAGTTTAACATAGCACTGACGAAAACACAAGAAAAAAGCAGGAGATACATCTCCTGCTTTTTATATTTATTTTTCTTCCTCGGGGATGAAGTCTAAGGTAATGGTCTTTACTCCGGTACGCAGTTGGGTATACTTCACGCCGGCGGCATCCAGCATCCGCTTGGAGGCCTTGGTTGTGGGGGTGTCGGCGTACTTGTCGGACAGGTAATAAAGCTCTTTCACACCGCTCTGGATAATGGCCTTTGCGCATTCGTTACAGGGAAACAGTGCCACATACAGCTTACTGCCCCGCAGGTCACGGCCATTGGCATTGAGGATCGCGTTCAGCTCTGCGTGGACCACATAGGGGTACTTGGTATCCTCACCGGTGCGATCCCAGGGGAATTCGTCATCGGAACAGCCCTTGGGCATACCGTTATAGCCGGTAGATATAATAATATTATCCTGGGATACGATACAAGCGCCCACCTGGGTACTGGGGTCTTTGCTCCGCCGGGCTGCCAACATGGCAACACCCATAAAATACTCATCCCAAGAGATATAGTCGGTGCGTTTCATAAATAATCCTCCCATTTTGATTGCTTAGATTGCCACGCCAGTGTGCGCACTGGCTCGCAATGACAACAAAACTTTGCAATAAGCATACCAAATGGGAGGAAAATTGTCAATATTGGGGTGAATTATTTCGGATTCCGGGCCACTTCTGCCACAGCTTCGGCGAAAGCATCGCAGGCTGCGGCACAGGCAGACCGGGTCCCGGTGAGCAGGCCGCCGCCGAAATTGGTTGGGCTGGGAGGCTCATACAGTTTACATAACTTTACATCTGCCGCTTTCAGCGCGGCATCCATTGCGTACATACTCTCCAAAGGCGGGGCAATGAGGTACGCCAAAGCACTTCCCTCTTTGACCCCGGCTTCCTTGGCCAAAAAGCTGCCGCAGCTACTGACTGTATGGGCAAGGTAGGGTACTTCCCCCGCCTGCTCAAAACCGATGCGCTCCAACGCGCCCAGGGCCGCCTCCATACCGCTGCGCACTGCCCCGGGTGTGGATGCGCAAAGAATGCCCAGCACCTCTCCGGCATTGGGTGTGGATGCGTTGGCTGCCCCGGCATAAAAGCTATTGCCAAAGCATACCTGCACCTCAGCAGCTTTGGTGGCTTCGTCCAAGGCAATATAGGTAGCATCGTCGCAATCGGTGGTGATAAGGCCCAAGCAAGGGGTGCTTTCCGGCGCGCCCAAAGCCTTGCACAATGTTGGAGTAGCGCTGGCCAAATACCGCACCGCCAAAACATTTACCGGGTTCATTTGGCCTCCTCCATATGCAGGCCCACGCCGGAGACCTTTTTCCGCAGAATGGTATCGATCAATTCTGCCACATAAGCGCCTGCTTCCACAGCCGGTGTGCCTTGGGCGTGGATATTACTAACCACCGTGCGGGAAGATTCCGACACCCCGGTATGGGGCTTATAGGTGATATAGGCAGACATGGACTTATCCGTCACTAAGCCGGGCCTCTCCCCTACCAGCACGCACACCAGCTCACAGCCGGTAATATCACCAATCGCATCGCCTGCGCCCACACGGCAGTATTTCACATAGATGCCCTGGCCCAGGTCAATGCCCCGGACCTTCAAGCCGTCACGAATAGCCGCAGCACAATCCATGGCATTGGCCGCAATGGCCGCAGAGGACAAGCCATCACCGATCACCAGCTGCACCCGGGGCGTACCGGGAACAGCAGCTTTGATTTTCTTGGCATTTTCCTCGTCAAAGCCCCGGCCATAATCCGGGCGGGTCAAATATTCATCCTTATCCTTGCACCGGGTCTTCACGGAAACAAGGCCGTTCTTCTCGCCGAAGTCATCGGGAAGCTCCGAGAACACCGCATCCTGGGCCGCCGCGTGGTCTGCCCGGAAACGGAGCATGGTCAGGGTCTTATAGCGAGGACCTGCACGGCCACTGCCCAACCGGGCGGGGGTCTTTTCCTTGAGCCGCCGGAAAGCCTTTTCGTCGGTGGGATCATTTACCAAGTAAAGCTTTCGCAGGTCAAGCCTGGATACGTCTTCTACAAATTCCCCGGGCTTGGCGGCATCCCTGGGTCGGTCCTCATTATACACCACTGTGGTATAGTCACTGGATTTCACCTGGGGCTGTTCGCCGTTCATTTGGCTCAAGATCTCCGCCACCAGACTGGTTAATTCCTGTTTGTCCATAGCTTCCTCCTTTAGAATAACAAAGCGGAGCCGTCGCCGGCCTTTTTCGTCAACTTGCCATTTTCCAGGAAGCCCATTTTGTGCAGCCACCGGTTAAATTCCGGGATGGCAGTCTTGCCGGTCAGCTCCCGGAGGGCTACGGTTTCACGGAAGCCGGTGGTCTGATAGTTGAGCATAATATCATCGCCGTGGGGAATGCCCATAAAGTAATTACAGCCTGCAACGGTCAGCAGGGTCGCCAGATCCTCGATGGAGTTTTGATCAGCCTTCATATGGTTGGTATAGCAGCAATCACAGCCCATACTGATACCAGTGAGCTTGCCCATAAAATGGTCCTCCAGGCCTGCTCTTGTCACCTGCCGGGCATCATACAGATACTCCGGGCCGATAAAGCCCACAACCGTATTCACTAAGAATGGAGAAAACCGCTTGGCAAAGCCGTAGCACCGGGCCTCCATGGTCACTTGGTCGGTATCGTGGTGGGCGTTACTGCTCAGCTCCGAACCCTGGCCGGTTTCAAAATACATCACATTAGGGCCTTCTGCTGTGCCATCGGTGAGCAGAAGGTCTTTGGCGTCCTGGATGGTTTGGGCGTTAAAGCCGAAGGCCTCGTTGCCCTTTTGGCTGCCGGCAATGGACTGGAAAATAAGATCACAGGGCGCACCGGCACGAACCGCCTTCATTTGGGCGGTAACATGGGCCAAAACGCAAATTTGGGTGGGAATCTCCCAATGCTCCTTGATCTCCTGGAAGCGACGGAGGATCTTCCCTACCTGCTCGGGAGAGTCTGTCACAGGATTGAGGCCGATCACCGCGTCACCTGCGCCAAAGGACAGGCCCTCTAAGGTAGAGGCGGTAATACCCTCCGGGTCATCGGTGGTATGGTTAGGCTGCAAGCGGCAGGACAGCGTGCCCGGCAGACCGATGGTGGTATTGCAATGGGCGGTGACGGGCATTTTTGCCGCCGCATAGATAAGATCTAAGTTGCTCATCAGCTTGGCAACTGCTGCCACCATCTCGGAAGTCAGACCCCGTCGTACCTTGGCAATATCATCTTCCGTAGTGGTTTCGGACAAAATCCACTCCCGCAGTTCAGCAACTGTCCAGTTTCGGATTTTCTCATAGGCGGGGGCATTCACATCATCCTGGATGATGCGGGTGACTTCATCTTCCTCATAGGGAACAGCGGGATTCTCCCGCAAATCCGCCAGTGTCAGTGCCGACAGCACCACCTTGGCCGCCACCCGTTCCTGGGCAGACTCCGCTGCCAGGCCCGCCAGCTTATCGCCGGTCTTTTCCTCATTGGCCTTGGCAAGAACCTCTTTTACATCCTTAAATATATAGGTTTTACCCAACAGGGTAGTTTTCAGTTTCATGGAAACATCCTTTCACTTCTTTTGCCGGGTCAGCAGCATTGCCACCGCCACAGCGCTGACACCGCCTGCCAGCTTGCCGGCAATCATTGCCGGAAGCATTTCCGGGGCAAAACCGGCAGTAAAGCCCATATGGTCACCGAACACAAAGGCAGCGCTCACCGCAAAGGCCACATTCACCACCTTGCCCCGGTTGTCCATATTTTTTACCTGTTCAAAGGTGGCAATGGAATTGGCAAGGGTAGCAATGAGACCGCCGGCTGCTACCTCGTTGATGCCCAGCCGCTTGCCCAAAGCCATCAAAGGCTTTCGCAGCAGCTTGGTGATGACCTTCACCAAAGGGAATGCGCCTGCCAATACGATGGCAATAGCGCCTACGGTGGCAAAGCCCTCCTCCAAAGAGGCCATACCGGGAATGATCTGGAAACCGGTCAACTCCTCCACAATGGCAGCGCCTAAGCCAATGGTAATGAGAATAATCACACCCTTACCAAAAATGCCAAAGCCCTTGATCATTGCTTTTTCTGCAAAGATAAGTCCCACGGCGATCAGCGCGCCCATCAGCACAATGGGAATGAGGTTGCGCAGTACCATTCCTACCGGGAATCCGGCAACCAAGCCGCCTACCAGCAGGCCCACAGGAATGGTGACGATACCTGCCAAAATGCCCTTTGCCATTGCGGGGTGGTCTTCGGCTTTGAGGATTCCCATTGCCACAGGGATCGTAAATACAATGGTCGCGCCCAGCATACTACCGCAAAGCACACCGCCCATAAGCGCCGATTGGGGGTCATTGCTCATTTGCTGGGCCAAAGAGCCACCGCCCATATCGCAGGCCAGTATGGAGCCGGCAAACATTGCCGGGTCTGCGCCCAAAAAGCGGTACACCGGCACAACCACAGGGTTGAGTATCTCTGCCAGTACCGGCGCAAGGGCGATAATACCCAGCATTGCCAGGGCCAGTGTGCCCATTGCCAGAATGCCCTCTTCAAAGGACTCTCCCAGGCCAAAGCGATTGCCCAAAATCCGATCAATCGCGCCCAAGGCGGCAAAGGCCGCCATCACAGCAATTAAGATTTCGTGGACAGACATAGGTTCACTCCGTTCCGGGGTGCTGTTCCGGGTCTACAATGGCAACTACCGCCGCATCCACCGGCGCTTCCATACAAAATTTACTGGCCACAGTGCCGGTGACCAGAAGCACTTTATCCCCTTTACCGGCGCCCACCTGGTCTGCCGCCACCACCGGGCCCAGCATGGTATCCACCACCAAAAAGGTCTGCCCTTGCAGGCATTGGGCCTTTCGGCTGGACCATACTGCCCCAGTAACTGTTCCTATTTTCATAACTTCCCCTCCAATATATCCTTTGCCATAGGTGTCAGCACCGAGCCGGGGGCTGGCTGCTTGCCAGCCTGGCGCAAACTTCTTGCCTCCTGGGCGGTGATGAGCCGCTTTTGTCCCCCGTCGGTAAAGACAATACCCCAGTTTTTTAAATTCCGACGACTGGATGCCAGCGCTGCCCCCAGCGCCCGGTTCTTTGGTGCTTGGGGAAATCCGGGGGCATAACAGACAACCGGCTTTCCCTCTGCCAAAAAGGTCAGCGCCAGCTCATTGGTAAAGCACAGGGCTTGCCCCAATGTCAGCGAACCGATCACAATGGCATCATAAGGGGGTGTATTTTCATAAGAATACCCCAAATCACAGGGAGGCTTATCCCCTATCAGCAACGCCCTCATGATAAGATCCTCCCCAGGTCTCCGTTTTGAAAACCGCAGGCATTGGCTTCATCATAGTCAAGATGGACGCGGGTCTGAAAGTCGGGACTTACCCGCACCACCACATCTTCAAAAATCAGCGGTCTGTCCGTATAGACCTGCAGGCGTACCACCTGCTTATCCTGCACGCCCATTTGCTCTGCGTCCTGGGGGGTGATATGGATATGCCGCCGGGCCACGATCACACCCTCCCGGAGGGTAGCCGTTCCCATATTCCCCTGCAAAACCGCGCCGGGGGTATTGGCAATATCCCCGGACATACGGACAGGGGCAGGAATACCCAAAGTTCTTGTGTCAGTGAGGGACAGCTCCACCTGGCCTGCCTTTCGTTCCGGGCCCAGCACCGCCACATTTTCAAATCTGCCCTTGGGGCCGATCACCGTCACCCGTTCATTGGCCAAGAACTGCCCCGGCTGGGACAGCTCCCGTTTGGGTGTAAGTCGGTGACCAAACAAAGCTTGGGCCTGGGCTTCGGTGACATGGACGTGGCGGCCCGAGGCCTCCAGCTCCACAAAAATCCGGTCCATCACCCGACGGACGATATCTTCATACTGCAAAGTATCACTCCTTGCAATCTACTTTAATTTGGATCATAATCAGGTACAAAAAACTACTCAGGCGGTTAAAAGCCCGGAGCAGGTCCTCCCGGCTGTCCGGGAAGGCCGCTACCGCATGCAGTTCTGCCGCCCGGGCCGCGCACCGGGCCTTGTTTACCTGCAAAAGCAGGCTGCTGTCCTCCGGGCTGGGCATAAAATGGGGCTGGCCGTAAAATTCCTGGGGACGATGGCTCCGCTCCCGGAGGGCTTTTTCGTCCATACCGCCCAAAAATGTTTCTTTGACAGGTTCGCCCATCACCTCATAGCGCAGCAAATTGCGGGCATAGGCCAAGGCCTCTTCCAGCTGCTTGCGGATATGCCCTGTGGCCGCTGTACAGCAAAGCAAAAGCTCCGCCTCCAAGGTATCCACCGACCCCCGGAGCAAGATCCGGGGATGGGTCTTGGGTACCAGCACAAACCCATTGAGATGGGTCATATTCTCCGGCTTAGCGTCCATATAGCCGCCGTTTAACAGCCGGTAGCGCTCGGGCTTGGCATCACTCGCCGGGAGGATCTCGATCCGCTCCCGGGTAAGAAAATCCCGGGCATCAGAAGTCAGCTGGTCGCCCTTACCCAAATAAAACACCCGCTTGCCGTCCCGGTTACGAATATTATCCCGGACAGCATCCTTAGAATACAGCATTACTTAGCGGGGGCTGCAGGACCGGACTTACCCTTGGGCAGAATATTGTCCACCTCAGTGTGGGGACGGGCAATTACATGAACGGAGATCAGCTCGCCAACCTTCTCAGCGGCAGCTGCGCCGGCATCGGTGGCTGCTTTTACTGCGCCCACATCGCCACGGACCATAACAGTCACCAGGCCGCCGCCTACCTGCTCCTTGCCAACCAACTGGACATTGGCGGATTTTACCATGGCATCGGCTGCCTCAATGGCACCGATCAGGCCCTTTGTTTCGATCATACCCAAAGAATTTGTGTTCATAAGATTATTTTCCTTTCCTTATTGCAAATTTTAACAGGAGATTGCCACACCAGTGTGCGCACTGGTTCGCAATGACAGTAGTATTATTGGTAGTGCTATTTTAGCCGTTCCAAGATTTTCGCTGTGATGATCTCCACCAGATCACCCTGGGGACATTGGGGTGCGGAAATATGGTCTGTTCCCCAGGCTACCCGGCGGATATTGATGAGATCCATGGGGGAAATATTGTTGGACGAAGAACTGCCGCCCACCGCACCACAGCCCAGGGTCAGCGCAGGAAACAGCCCGGTGGAGGCGCCAATGCCGCCCAGGGCTGCCGGGGTATTCACCAAAAACCGGGAGACCGGGATCTGCAACGCAAATTTCCGGATCACAGCTTCGTCCTCTGCGTGCATGGCGAAGGTGTGACCGCTGCCCTCATGGATCAGCACCTCGATAGCTTTGGCAAGGACAGCATCCTCCGACTCCATTACGAAAAATGCCAGCACCGGGCAAAGCTTTTCCATAGAATAGGGCCGGGTCGGGCCTGCCTCCTGCTCCCGGGCAACCAACACCTTCGTGGACGGTGGCACGGCAAAGCCTGCCATCTGCGCCAAGGCGGTTGCAGGCTTGCCCACGATCTCCGGGTTCAGCGTGCCGTTGGGCTTAAACAAGAGCTTGGCAAGCTTTCCGGCCTGCTCCTTATCCATAAAGAAAAAGCCCATCTTGGAAGCCTTTTCCTTTACCGCCTGCTCCATAGGCGCTTCCACAATGATGCTCTGCTCCGATGCGCAGACAGTACCGTAGTCAAAGGTCTTGGAGCGGAGAATACAGCTGAGCGCCTTTTCCACATCCGCAGAATGGTGGATATACACCGGGCCGTTACCTGCGCCCACACCGATGGCAGGCTTGCCGGAAGAATAGGCCGCCTTTACCATTGCAGGGCCGCCGGTTGCCAAGATCAGCCTGGTTTCCGGCGCTTCCATCAGTTCCTTGCACCCGGCCATAGAGGGGATGCTCAAACATCCCACTGTTCCCTTGGGCGCACCGGCAGCCTCTGCTGCCTTGGTTACGATATCCGCCGCCCGCATGGTACAGGCTATGGCCTTGGGGTGGGGTGAAAAGATGATGGTATTACCGGATTTCATGGCGATCATTGCCTTATAGCACACGGTGGATGTGGGATTGGTGCTGGGCACGATGGCGGCGATCACCCCCATGGGCACACCGATCTCCCATAGTTTTTCCTCCGGTTTTTCCTTTAATACCCCCACGCAGGTCATATTCCGGATCGCCTCCAGCACCCGCTTGGCGGCAAATTCATTTTTTGTGATTTTGTCGGCCACATTGCCGAAGCCCGTTTCCCGCACAGCAAGTTCTGCCAGTTCCGGTGCAGCCTTTGCAAAAGCATCGGCTACCGCCTGGACAATGGCATTCAGCTTTTCCTGGGGCATTTGGGCCAATATCTTTTGCGCCTGCTCCGCCTGTCGAGCCAGTTCCCTGGCCTGCTGGCGCGCCTGCAAATCCTTATCCAGTTCCACTTTTTCCCTCCGTTGACAATACAAGTGTTTTGATTACTACAGGCAGCGCCGGGCCCACCGGACTGCCAATATCCAAAAAGCTCTCATTTTCCAGTTGCAGCCCATCGATACACAGGCAGGGGCGGTTAGGCTCTGCCAATCGGATGCAGTGACCCAAAGCCTTTGCCATATCTGCCTCCAAGCACACCAAAAGCTCTCCCCGGCTGCCGGCAAGCAAAGTTTTTGCCAGTGCTTTGATTTCTTCATAATTCATTGAAAGATTGCCGGGGATCGCCAATACAATATTTTCAGCATCCTGACCTGCATAGGCGGCTTTCACCGCTTCGGTGGTAATGGGATGTGTCAGCACCGCCACAGGCAGATTCTTTTTGGGAAGGGCCACATCCGCATAAAACACCGTAGAGCCGGAAAGCTGGGTGCTGTGGCAACCTGCGCCGATTACTGTGGCCCGGATGGTCTGCTCTCCTAAGCGATAATTTTGGCAGAGGGAGCTTTCCTGAATCGCTCTTCCCAAAAGAACACCAATATCTCCATAGGAAAAGGGGCTTGTGTCCTTTTCGATACAATCGGCAACACCCCCGGAAAAGGAGATGACTTCCGGTCTTTCCGGTGTCCAATGACCTGCGTTTTCTTTGGTGGTGAGTTTTTCCAGCAGGTCCGTGGGGAGTATCAGCCCTGCAGCCATCTGTAAAGCTTTTACCAGTTTGTCTGTTATTGTCCTCAATTGGCTTTCGGTGGGGATATCCCCCAAACGCAAATCTGTGAGACCTGCAAGCACCGGGGATAGATAGGTCACTTTCCCGGATGCATCCAATTTCACCAGCCGCCCGCCCACATTCAGACAGCCGGTACGAATGATTTTCCCGTTTTCAATAAAGGAAAGATTGCTGGTTCCCCCACCGATATCCATATGCAAAACCGTCTTTCCGGTTTTGGCGGAATACTCCGTTGCCCCCGCCCCCTTAGCAGACAGCACGCTCTCCAAATCCGGGCCGGCGGTGGCTACCACGAAATCTCCGGCAAAGCCGGCTAAATGGTTTAGTACCTCTTTGGCATTTTCCTTCCGGGAAGTTTCTCCGGTGATGATCACGGCTCCCGTGTCCACCTGGGCTTTTGTGATACCGGCGGTGCGATACTGCTCCTCCACCCAGCCCGCAATACGCTGTCCGTCCACCAGTTCCCCGGAGATAAGGGGTGTGAAGATCACCGGACTTTGGTAGCGGATTTCCCGCTGGCCAATGACCATTTGGGGTACAGAAAAGGCATTGCCCCGGTTTTCCACCGTAAGCTCCGATAGAATCAGCTGGGTGGTGGTAGTCCCCACATCCAGCCCCACACTGATCAGCTTACCCAATACCCGTCACCTGAGAAAGGATCTGCCGCACCAGGGCTTCCGTAGGCGGTACGGGATTGGTTTTGCAGCAGGGGTCTTCCAGTGCCGCTTTCACAACAGCACCCATCTGCTCCGCCACTTCCCGGGGAGATATCCCGGCTTGGGCAAGGGTTTGGGGCAGCTGCAGCTCTTTTCGCAGCCGCAAAAGAGCATTGCGTAAATTTCGCACCGCTATGGTATCCGCCGTACCACCCAAGCCTGCGCTCCGGGCAAGCTCTGCGTATACGCCGTAGGCAGCGGTATTATGCTCCACCACCGCCGGCAGAAGTATGGCATTGAGTCTTCCGTGGGCAATGTGGAACCGTCCGCCCAAAATATGGGCGATTGCGTGACACAGCCCCAGCCCCGATTGAGAAAAGGCAACACCTGCCATGGTAGCCGCCAAGTGGATATCCTGCCGCACCCCGGTATCACCCCGGTAAGAGGCAGGAAGCTTTTCCAGCGCTGTGACGAAAGCATCCCGGGCCAGGGATTTAGACATAGCCCCAGCCCCGGCGGCTACATAGCTTTCCAGGGCGTGGGCGACCACATCGTAGCCTGCATCGGCAATGATGCTTTTGGGCAAAGTGTGCAGCAGATCCCCGTCCAAAATAGCCATTGCCGGCAGCAGGGCTTTATCCACAAGGGGATGCTTGCTGCCGTTATGGCTCAGCACAGAAAAATCCGTCACCTCCGAACCGGAGCCGGAGGTCGTGGGTATCGCCACCAGGGGAATGGGCTTGCCGGCAAAGTAGATCATTGCCTTGGCGCAGTCCATCACACTGCCGCCACCCAAGGCCACCACCGTATCCGGCGCAAATTTCTGTACTAATGCCGTCCCTTCCGCTGCCAGCTCCACGGAAGGCTCTCCCTTCACCTCATAGAAATAGGCCACGCTGTCCGCTCCGGCGGCAGCCTGAAGCCTGCGGGGCACATCCGTATCCTTAAAAAAAGGCGCAGCCACCACCAAAAGCCGCTTGCTTTTTAATTGCTTCAATTCCCGGATCGCGCCGTGGCCGGAAATGATCTTCGTTGTACAGGAGAATGTTTCCATCTGTTCACCACCTTTGCTGTGAGTATTTCCCAAATGCAGGAAAATATGTGCATTTTCCAAAAAACTTGTGGAATCTCACAGCACTTTACCTAACTAAAGCAGTAAATCAGCCATTCTTTTGTGCACAGTGCCAAAGTTGGAAAAAAACGCAAAAAACACTTTACAACTTTAATTTGATGAAGTATAATACAGCCATCAACCAACGGAGGGAATCTCCTCCACAATCAGAAAGGAACGATTATTATGAAAAAGTTTTTAGCACTGATCCTGGCAGTTTTGATGATTGCCTCCTGCTTCGCAGGCTGCGGCAAGAAGGCCGACTCCGATATCGCAGCTATCCAGAAGGCCGGCAAGATCGTTGTCGGTATCACCGACTACGCTCCTATGGACTATAAAGACGAAAACGGTGAGTGGACCGGCTTTGATGCTGAGTTCGCCCGTCTGTTCGCAAAAGAGCTGGACGTAGAGATTGAGTTTTTCGTCATCAGCGACTGGGGCAAGAAGTTCATCGAGCTGCAGGACGGTAACATTGACGCTGTTTGGAACGGCATGACCATCACCGATGAAGCAACCACCAATTCCAGCGTTTCTAACCCCTATGTGCTCAACAAGCAGGTTTTGGTTATGAAGGCCGACAAGGTCGCCGACTACAAGGATGCGGCCAGCTTGAAGGATCTGACCATCGCAGTTGAGAACGGCTCTGCCGGTCAGAGCGCTGCCGAGGATGCAGAGCCCAAGAAGGTCGTCCCCGTACAGGACCAGGCTGCTGCTTTGCTGGAGGTTAAGGCCGGCACTTCCGATGCTTGCATCATCGATAGCACTATGGCACAGGCTATGACCGGTGAGGGCACCGACTATGCCGACTTGGCTGCAGGTATCATCTTGACCGACGAAGAGTACGGTGTGTCTTTCCGCAAGGGTTCTGATCTGACCGCCAAGTTTAACGAGTTTATGAAGGAACTCCGCAAGGATGGCACCCTGCAGAAGCTGGCTGATCAGTACAAGCTGGTTTTGGCCGAGGAAAAGTAAATTAAAAATAAATTATCGAGAAAACGTACGGGCGGCGAAAGCTGCCCGTATTGGACTGTTATACTAACCCAAGGAGTATCTTATGTTCCTACCTGTAACATTGCAACTGCTGGAAGGTTTTGGAGAAACGCTGAAAGTCTTTTTGCTGACTTTGGCGTTTTCCCTGCCGTTGGGCCTTCTTGTCTGTTTTGGCTCTATGAGCAAATTCACCCCCCTGAAGGCACTTATACGGTGCTTTGTGTGGATAATCCGCGGCACACCGCTTATGCTGCAGTTGATTATCATTTTCTACGGACCGGGACTGCTGTTCGATTTACCCGCCCTACCCCGTTTTACCGCTACCATTATTGCCTTTGCCATTAACTATGCCTGCTATTTCTCCGAGATTTATCGGGGCGGTATCGAGAGCATCTCCCGAGGGCAATACGAAGCCGGACAGGTACTGGGGCTAAAAAAAGGACAGGTTTTTTTCCGCATCGTCCTCCCTCAGGTCGTCAAGCGGGTAATGGCACCTATGAGCAATGAGATCATCACCCTTGTCAAGGATACTTCCCTGGCCCGCATTATCGGCATTTACGAAATCATTTGGGCCGGCGAATCCTTCATTAAGAAAGGTTTGCTGTGGCCTCTGTTCTACACTGGTGCTTTCTATCTGCTATTCAACGGCATCCTCACCTTGCTGTTCGGCTACATAGAGAAGAAATTAAACTATTACAAGGGGTAAGCTATGGCACTACTGCAAGTTGAAAATTTACAAAAATGCTTTGGTAATAATAAAGTCCTCAAGGGTGTCAGCTTTTCTTTGGAAAAGGGACAGGTTTTGGCCATTATCGGTTCTTCCGGCAGCGGCAAAACTACACTTTTGCGGTGTCTGAACTTTTTGGAGACCCCGGATTCCGGTGAGATTATCGTAAACGGCAAGACTTTGTTCTCCGCCGGCACCAAGTACACCGACGATCAGATCCGGGAAAATCGGCTGCATTTCGGCTTGGTTTTCCAAAATTTCAATCTGTTCCCCCAATACAATGTGCTGCAGAATGTCACCCTGGCTCCCAGCCTGCTGAACAAAGGCACAGCCGAAGAGTTGGATGAATTGGGCAAGAAACTGCTTGCACAGGTAGGCCTGGCGGACAAGCTGGAAAGCTATCCCTGTCAGCTCTCCGGCGGTCAGCAGCAGCGGGTGGCCATCGCCCGGGCGCTGGCTATGCATCCGGAGATCCTCTGCTTCGACGAGCCCACCAGCGCGCTGGATCCGGAGCTGACCGGCGAAGTGCTGCGTGTTATTCGCAGTCTGAAGGGTGAGGACAGCACCATGATCGTGGTCACCCACGAGATGGACTTTGCCCGGAGCGTTGCCGATGTGATCATCTATATGGCCGACGGTGTCATTGAAGAGATCGGCACGCCCGAGGAGGTCTTTGACAACCCCAAGAGTGAAAAGACCCGTGCATTCCTCCACGGATTCCGGGAGAGCTTCTAAGCAGGAGGCTCTATGGGAAAGAATGAAAAAATCGCTGCGCTGTACCGCATTATAGCCGACTTGGATTCGGCTGAGGAATGCGAGCTGCTTTTTGAGGATCTTTGCACCAAGAAGGAAGTGGAGAAAATGGCTGAGCGGCTCTATGCCGCAAAGCTGCTGATGGAGGGCAAGACCTACAACCAGGTCATTGCCGAGACGGATATCTCCTCCGCCACCTTGAGCCGGATCTCCCGGTGTGTGCAGTACGGCGAGGGTTACACCAAAGTACTGAAAGAGAAATAAAAAACACGGCTGCACCAATTGGGTACAGCCGTGTTTTTCTGTATAAGTCAGGCCTTTGGGGATTTTCGGAATGAGGTGGGATTGATGCCTGTATGTCGGCGGAAGGCATTGGAGAAATAGTACACATCGGTATATCCGCATTTTTCAGCAATTTGCGTTACGGTCAAATCACTTTCCAGCAGAAGCTGCTTGGCCTGCTGCATTCGCAAGCCTATAAAATACTGTTTTGGCGTGGTATTGAGCTGACGGCAGAATTTCCAAATCAGTCCTGTGGTGCTTAATCCCGCGATTTCTGCCAACACTTCCATTTTCACCGGCTTCGCCAAATGGGTTTGCATATACTCCAACACCCGGACAATATCCCTGCTATAGGCCGAATCTACGGTTTTCATGGAAAACAAATAGTTTTCCGCAAGGATATGCTCTGCAATATGCCGGAGCATATCTGTCTGATCCGCCGCCGTTTTTACGCAGTGCAAACTCCTGGCAATGGCAGCCACCTGTTCTTTTGGAATCGTCAAGATGCCCGGGCGCAGTTTGGCTGTAACGGGGTGTTCTTCGCACCGAATATGGAATTGGTGGAAATCGATAGGCTCCTGGATCTTGCGGATAAACTGGGTATTGGGGGGAATATAAGAGATCATATTGGGCAAAACGGTAAATCTCTGCCCGGTTTCCGGCAATTCCAGGGTATATTGTCCCGCTGTTGTAAGCATCAAGATCCCCCAAGTCCGCACGCCGGATTCCAATTGAAACGTGTCCCAGTTTTCCCTCATGTTGTAAAATAGCACACAATCTTTCAAAGCGACCACCTACTGTAATTTTTTATAAAAAAATTATAAATCTCTCCATTGTGTTTGTCAACAGCGGGTGTTATTCTGATGTATATACTGCAAAAAATTCACAGGAGGAACTGCTTATGCAGCAAAACGGACTATTGAAAAAAACATTAAATTGTGACCTTTGCGTAATTGGCGGCGGTCTTTCCGGTTCCTTTGCCGCGCTTGCTGCCGCAAGACACGGCGCCAAGGTCGTCCTGATGCAAGACCGGCCAATGCTGGGCGGCAATGCCTCTTCTGAGATCCGCATGTGGGTCCGGGGCGCAAAAGGCGTTTTCAACAAAGAATCCGGGCTTTTGAAAGAACTGGAAGAGCGCAACATTCACGGCAATCCCACCCTGGTGCATTCTCTGTTCGATGCTACGCTTTACGGAATGCTCCGGGAAAACGAAAACATCACGATACTCCTTAACACCAGCTGCTTGGATGCCAAAGCCGAGAACGGGCACATCCGGCAAATCACCGGCTGGCAATTGACCACTTATACATATTTTACCGTGAACGCAAGCATCTTTATGGATTGCTCCGGTGACAGCATTTTGGCGCCTCTGGTCGGGGCGCAGTACACCCACGGCAGAGAATCCACTGCCGAATACGGTGAGACCCTTGCCCGGGAAAAAGCAGACAGCCGCACCATGGGTATGTCGATCATCCTGGCAGCCCGGGAATTGGATCACCCAGTCAAATTCGTGCGGCCGGACTTTGCCAATATTTACCCGGATGACAGCTGTTTTGCCGGCGATGTAGGTGAAAGTGTACACGCGGCGGTAAGAGATCACAAGATTGAAACCAGCGGTGCAAATCTTTGGTGGGTAGAATTGGGCGGTGAGCTCGACAGCATTCACGACACCGAGCAGGTACGGGATGAACTGCTGGCGGCCATCTACGGCGTATGGGATCATATCAAAAACCAGGGTGATCACGGTATGGAAAACTGGGATCTGGATTGGGTAGGCTTCCTTCCCGGAAAGCGGGAAAGCCGGCGCTACATCGGTCTTTATGTGATGACCGAACAGGATGTGGTTTCCGGCGGGCATTTTGACGATGAGATCGCCTATGGCGGCTGGCCCTTGGACGACCACAATCCCTACGGAATGCGGCGCGGTGGCGATAAGCAGTTTTCCTCCATCGTGATCCCGGTAAAAGAGCCTTACGGAATCCCCCTGCGCTGTCTGTGCTCCAAGAATGTGGACAATTTGATGTTCGCCGGCAGAAATATCAGTGTCACCCACACCACCCTATCTTCCACCCGGGTCATGGCTACCTGCGCGGTGATCGGACAGGCCGCAGGTACTGCCGCGGCGCTGGCACTGGAAAAGGGTATTTCTCCCAAGGACGCTGTATTGCAGCACTACAAAACTGTACAAAAACGGCTGATGGATGACGGTGCATTCCTTCCCCATATACTCAGAGAGCCCTCCCAACTGACAAAGCGGGCAAAGCTGAACATACCGGAAGATGACCGGCAGCGGCTGCTGAACGGACTGGAGCGCCCCCGTGTGGAGGGTGACGAAAACGGAATCTGGCAAGAATTAGGAGATACTTTACAGCTAAGCTTTGACCAGCCGCAGAAAATTGCTTCCCTGCGCCTGCAATTCGACCCGGATTTCTCCCGTATGTCCATATCTGACAACTGGAAAATGCGTTTGTTTGCAATGAAGCTTCATACCGGAAAGGATTTTGCACCGGTTCGTGTCGCTGCAACCATCGTAAAGGATTTTATTGTATACGCCGACGGGAAAGAGGTTGCCCATATTGAGAACAATTATCTCAGCTTGGTTAAGGTGCCGCTGCATATACAGGCAAAAGAGATCACAGTAAAGTGGCTTGCCACCAACGGCGCGGAAAAAGTACATCTGTTCTCTGCTGATCTTTTGGAAAATTGACAACGAAAAACCCGGCTCAATGGAGCCGGGTTTGTTTTTATTGCAGATGGGATTCGTTGATGAGAATGTGGACATCGTCCAGCTGCTTCTGAGAAACAGTGGTGGGAGCATCCATCATAATATCCTGGGCGTTCTTGTTCATGGGGAAGGTGATGACCTCGCGGATGCTCTCCTCGCCGCACAGCAGCATCACGATACGGTCGATGCCGGGGGCTGCGCCTGCGTGGGGAGGTGCGCCATAGGTGAAGGCATTGTACATTGCGGGGAATTTGGCCTTCACATCCTCTTCGCCCAAGCCTACCATCTGGAAGGCCTTGACCATGATCTCGGGATCGTGGTTACGGACAGCGCCGGAAGCGGATTCATAGCCGTTGACCACCAGGTCATACTGGTTGGCATTGATGGCCAGCAGCTTCTCCTGATCACCCTCGGCGGCAAGCAGGGTTTCCATACCGCCCTGGGGCATAGAGAAGGGATTGTGGCAGAATTCCAGCTCGCCGGACTCCTCGCCCATTTCGTACATGGGGAAGTCTACGATCCAGCACATTGCGTACTGGTTCTCGTCGAAGTGGCCGGGAATGCGGCGGCCCATCATGGTACGGATCACGCCGGCGGTCTTCTGTGCGGCAGTCTTCTTACCGGCAGCCATACAGACGAAGGAACCGGGCTTCAAGTTCAGCTTTTCGGTGAGCACTGCGGTGTAGTCCGTGAGGAACTTGGAAACGCCGCCGGTGAGCTGGCCGTTCTCATCCACCTTCACCCAGCAGGCCTTGTTGCCGGTCTGCACTTCCACATCATTTAAGAGCTTATCGATCCACTTACGGCCTTCGGCAAAGTTGTCCACAGCCACGGCCTTAACGGTAGCATTCTGGAAAGGACCGAACTCGCAGCCCTGGACCTCTGCGGTAATGTCTTGGACCTCCAGGTCGATACGCAGGTCGGGCTTGTCAGAGCCATAGCGCTCCATGGCCTCGTTAAAGGGAATGTGGCGCCAGGGCCAGGAAGAGACCCGGTCATACTTACCGAAGTTTTGGAACACAGGGCCCAGCACCTCTTCCAAAGTGGACAGCACATCCTCCTGGGTGGCAAAGGCCATTTCCATATCCAGCTGGTAGAACTCACCGGGGGTACGGTCAGCACGGGCGTCCTCGTCACGGAAGCAGGGAGCGATCTGGAAATACTTATCAAAGCCGGAGGTCATCAGCAGCTGCTTGAACTGCTGGGGTGCCTGGGGCAGCGCATAGAACTTGCCGGGGTGATTCCGGGCAGGTACCAAATAGTCACGGGCGCCCTCGGGAGAAGATGCGGTCAGAATGGGAGTGGTGATCTCCAGGAAGCCCTTTTCGGTCATACGGCGGCGGATATCCGCCACCACCTGGCAACGCAGGATGATGTTCTGCTTCACAGCAGGGTTACGCAGATCCAAATAGCGGTACTTGAGGCGCACATTCTCGTCTGCATCCTTACTCTTATTGATCTCAAAGGGCAGGCTGTTGTGAACACACTTGCCCAGCACCTTGATAGCGGTGGGAACCACCTCAACATCACCGGTGGCCTGCTTGGGGTTCTTGCTCTCACGCTCCCGGACAGTACCGGTTACAGAAATGGTAGTTTCCTTATTAAGGCCCTTGATGGCCTTCATCATTTCTTCGGTCTCAACGACCACCTGGGTAGTGCCGTAGAAGTCACGGAGCACCACAAAGGCAAAATTTGCGCCAACCTCACGGACATTCTCCATCCAGCCGACGATGGTTACATTCTCACCGGCATTGGCAAGGCGAAGCTCTCCGCAGGTATGGGTTCTGGATTGCATCATATTAAAAGTCCCCTTATTGTTCAATTTGATAGCTTATTTTCTCACAAAAACCTGCAAATGTCAATGACTATGGTATGGGTTTTTATTTTATATACACATTTTCCACAAATTTGCCCATCTCGAAAAATTTTTTATGTGAATACTATGAAAAGTTGAAATTTTTGCATTTTTTCCATTGATTTTGTGGGAGTTTTGTCATACAATAGTTGGGCACGCGCCATCAGGCAGCAAAAGTGACGAATCCGAGGTGATCAGAATGCTGAATATCGTTCTGGTAGAGCCGGAAATTCCGCAAAACTGCGGCAATATTGCCCGCACCTGCGCTGCCACCGGCTGCAATCTCCACTTGATCCGTCCTTTGGGCTTTGACATTTCCGAAAAAGCTGTAAAACGGGCAGGCTTGGATTACTGGAATTTGGTAAATGTCCGGGATTATGAGAATTTGGAGGACTTCTTTGCAAAGAATGATGTCCGCCAAATGTGGTGTCTGTCCACCAAAGCTCCCCGGTGCTATACTGAGGCCAAGTTTGAAGATGGGTGCTATCTGTTCTTCGGCAAGGAGACCAAAGGTCTGCCGGAGGATTTCTTAGATGCCCACTTCGATAGCTGCGTGCGGATTCCTATGCGGGCAGAGGCTCGCAGTTTGAACTTAAGCAATGCGGTGGCTATCACCGTTTTTGAAGCCCTGCGGCAGCTGGATTTCCCCGGATTACAAGATTTCGGCAAGATGAAACTGTAGCCCCGGAAATTGCCACGTCGCTCCGCTCCTCGCAATGACAAATAAAATTTAATTGAATAAATATGGAGGAATGAACAATGAACTACAACAAGAAGTCCATCGAAGACATTGAAGTAGCCGGCAAGCGTGTTCTGTGCCGCTGCGACTTCAATGTACCCACCAAGGACGGCAAGATCACTTCCGACAAGCGTATCGTTGCCGCTATGCCCACCATCGAGTACCTGGTCAAGAAGGGTGCTAAGGTGATCCTGTGCTCCCATATGGGTAAGCCCAAGGGTGAGTGGAAGCCCGAGCTGAGCCTGAAGGTGGTCGCTGACCGTCTGAGCGAGCTGCTGGGTAAGGAAGTCATCATGGCTGCCGATGTTGCCGGCGAAGACGCTCAGGCAAAGGCCGCTGCCATGAAGGACGGCGATGTGATGCTGCTGGAAAACACCCGTTACATCAAGGACGAGACCAAGAACGATCCCGAGCTGAGCAAGGATCTGGCTTCTATGGCTGATATCTTTGTCAACGATGCTTTCGGTACCGCTCACCGCGCCCACTCCTCCACTGCCGGCGTAGCAGATTACCTGCCTGCTGTTTCCGGCTACCTGGTTCAGAAGGAAGTTTCCATTATGGGTAAGGCTCTGGCCAACCCCGAGCGTCCCTTCGTGGCTATCCTGGGCGGCGCTAAGGTTTCCGACAAGCTGAATGTTATCAATAACCTGCTTGAGAAGGTCGACACCCTGATCATCGGCGGCGGTATGGCTTACACCTTCCTGGCTGCTCAGGGCTACACCGTCGGCAAGAGCCTGGTTGACAACGAAAAATTAGACTACTGCAAGGAAATGATGGCTAAGGCTGAGGCTAAGGGCGTAAAGCTGCTGCTGCCTGTTGATACCGCTGTTGCCGCTTCCTTCCCCTCCCCCATTGATGCTGAGATCGCTGTTGACTATGTAGATTGCACCGCTATCCCCGCTGATCAGATGGGTCTGGACATCGGCCCCAAGGCTTGCGCTGAGTTCGCTGCTGCCGCTAAGGCTGCCAAGACCGTTGTTTGGAACGGCCCCATGGGCGTGTTCGAGAACCCCACCCTGGCAAAGGGCACCATTGCTGTTGCTCAGGCACTGGCTGACAGCGACGCTGTGACCATCGTCGGCGGCGGTGACTCTGCTGCCGCTTGCGAGCAGCTGGGCTTTGCTTCTCAAATCACCCATATCTCCACCGGCGGCGGCGCTTCCCTGGAGTTCCTGGAAGGCCTGGAACTCCCTGGCATCGCCTGCTTGCAGGACAAATAATCCCTTGAATTTATAATGTAGGGCGGGGGTCTTACCCCCGCCACTACATCGCCCGTGTATCCACCCTACATATTTTTATAACTTTGTAAATTACATCGAATTTCGATGCACATATAAGAAGGAGAAATAAGAAATGAACAGAAAGTATCGTAAGACCGTCATTGCCGGTAACTGGAAGATGAACAAGACCCCCTCCGAGACCAAGGAGTTTATGACCCAGCTGAAGGCGATCATGCCCAAGGGCCGTTGGTGCGATGTGGCTCTGTGCGTTCCCGCTATTTGCATTCCCGCTGCTGTCCGCGCTATGCGTGAGACCCGCGTGGGCATCGGCGCTGAGAACTGCCACTTCGAGGCTAAGGGCGCTTATACCGGCGAGCTGGCTACCAATATGCTGGTGGATGCCGGCTGTAAGTACGTGATCATCGGCCACTCCGAGCGCCGTGAGATGTTCGGCGAGACCGACGCTACTGTTAACGCTAAGGTTTTGGCTGCTCTGGAAGCCGGTCTGACCCCCATCGTATGCTGCGGTGAGACCCTGGAGCAGAGAGAGAACGGTGTTACCACCGAGCATATCGCTATGCAGATCAAGCTGGCTCTGAAGGGCGTTTCCGAGGACAAGATCCGCAAGGTCGTCATCGCCTACGAGCCCATCTGGGCTATCGGCACCGGCCTGACCGCTACTCCCGAGCAGGCACAGGAGGTTTGTGAGAACATCCGCGCTGTGGTTCGCAAGCTGTATGCTTCCAAGAACGCTCGTGCCATCTCCATCCTGTACGGCGGCAGCATGAACGAGAAGAACGCTTACGAGCTGCTGGCTCAGCCCGACATCGACGGCGGCCTCATCGGCGGCGCTTCCCTGGTTCCCGAGAAGTTCGTCCAGATCATCGAAGCTGCAAATCAGCCCACTGTGTAATTTCACCTTAAAGAGACCGCCCGATGGGCGGTCTCTTTTTTTGCAAACTGTTGCATTTTGGCAACAAATACAGTAAAATAAATAAGATATTCAGAAAGGAGGACAGTATATGCAAACAAAGATTCTTTGCGCCGATGATAAGCAGGTAGTCAGCGCCGCTGCTGAGCTTTTGGTTAATGGCGAATTGGTGGCAATTCCCACGGAAACTGTTTACGGTTTGGGTGCTGACGGATTGAATCCCGAGGCTGTTGCCAAGATCTTTAAGGCCAAGGGTCGTCCTCAGGACAATCCTCTGATCCTCCATATTGCCGATGCCAGGGACATGGAAAAATTCTGCCACAGCATTCCGGAAAGTGCCTGGGCATTGGCGGAAACATTTTGGCCCGGTCCGTTGACCATGGTGCTGCCCGCTAAGGATATTGTTCCCAAATGCACCACCGCAGGTTTACCTACGGTAGCTGTCCGCTGCCCGGATTGTGAGATTACAAGAGAGATTATCCGCAAGGCCGGTGTGCCTGTTGCCGCCCCCTCGGCGAACCTCTCCGGCAAGCCCTCCACCACCACAGCGGAGCATGTTTATCACGATCACAACGGAAAGATCCCCCTGATCGTGGACGGCGGCCCTTGCCGGGTGGGCGTGGAATCCACTATTATCGATCTGACCGACGAGAAACCCCGGCTGCTGCGGCCCGGCGGCATTACCGTTGAGGTAATGGCGCAAATCGTGGGCGAGATTGTCATTGATAAGGCCGTCACCGGCTCTATTGACAAGGATGCTGTTGTAAAAGCGCCGGGTATGAAGTACCGGCACTACGCCCCGGAATGCTCCGTCATCATCGTGGACGGCTCTACAGAAGCTGCCGCCCGGTACATAGAAAAGCATTTTAGCCCCAATAACCGGGTGCTTTGTTTTGAAGAAGAATTAGGCGCATTTTCCGCTTTTTCGCCATTGTCTTATGGCAAAGAAGCTGATACAGACACTTTGCTTGCAGGGCTCTTCGCCGCTTTGCGGGAGTTGGATGACCCCAGCATCGGCACAGTGTTTGCCCGCTGTCCCGCAGGCAGCGGCAAAGCAATGGCTGTGCAGAATCGGCTTTTGAAAGCGGCAGGATTCCACCGGGTAAATGCCGAGCGGTTTGTTTTGGGCATCACCGGCGGCACAGGCTGCGGCAAGACCACTTTGCTGAAAGCTTTTGAAGCAATCGGCGGTGTGGTCATGGACTGCGATGCCATTTATCACCAATTGCTGAAAACCGATACTGCCCTTTTAGGCGCTATTG
This sequence comes from Oscillospiraceae bacterium, assembly GCA_017452505.1. Lineage (GTDB taxonomy): Bacteria > Bacillota > Clostridia > Oscillospirales > Oscillospiraceae > Faecousia. The sequence goes on along the minus strand of JAFTMI010000001.1, from coordinate 21,829 downwards.
AGAACCGTTTCCCCGGCTGCGTGGAAAATGGTGCATTAAACCGCAAAAAGTTAGGCGTGATTGTCTTTAACGATCCGGCAGCTTTGGCGGATTTGAACACCATCACCCACGGCGCTGTCAAAGCCGAAGTTCTGCAGCGGTTGGAAACCGCATCCTCACCTGTGGCTATCGATGCCATCGGTCTGTTTGAGGGCGGCTTGGCTGCGCTTTGCGATGCCACTGTAGCTGTCACTGCGCCTTTGGATGACCGTATTGCCCGGCTCACTGTTCGGGATAATATCACCCCGGAGCAGGCAAAGCTTCGTATCCATGCCCAAAAGCCGGAATCCTGGTTCCGGGAGAACTGCGATTACATTCTGGAAAACAATGGCACAGCCAGCAATTTCCAAGAAAAATGTTTTGCCTTTTTTGATAAGCTGTCTATAATAAAGGAAAAGGCTTGAAGGAGAATTGTGATGGAAGAACTGAAGAAATCTCTGCTGAATGAAACGCAAAACGGCTATGCTCAATTGACCGATTCCCAGCGCACGGAAATGGAAAGCTACTGTGCCCGCTACAGAGCCTTTATGGACACCTGCAAAATGGAACGGGAAGCTACTGCCTGGGCTGTAGAAACCGCAAAAGCAAAGGGCTTTACAGAAATGGTGCCCGGCAAGGACGTGAAAGCCGGCGACAAGGTGTATTTCAATAACCGGAATAAGAGCATTATCTTGGCTGTTGTGGGCAGCGAAAGCCTGGCCGAGGGCGCAAATATCTGCGCGGCGCACGTAGACTCTCCCCGGCTGGACTTAAAGCCCAATCCCCTTTATGAAGATGCAGAAATCGCCTATTTCAAGACTCATTACTACGGCGGTGTAAAGAAGTACCAGTGGGCTACCATTCCCCTTGCTATCCACGGTGTTGTATACCGCAAGGACGGCTCTGTGGTATCCGTCACTGTGGGCGAAGATGAAAGTGATCCTATTTTCTATATTTCCGACCTGCTGATCCATCTGTCCGCTGACCAGCTGCAGAAGGCTGCCGCCAAGGTCATCGAGGGTGAGCAGCTGAATGTGATCTTGGGTTCTGAGCCCCTCCAGGGCGAGGGCAGCGATCTGGTAAAGCTACACATTATGAAGCTGCTGAACGAAAAGTACGGCCTTGTGGAAGAGGATTTCCTGTCCGCTGAGCTGTGCGTCCTGCCCGCCGGCAAATGCCGGGAGGTAGGCTTTGACCGCAGCCTTTTGGGCGCTTACGGCCACGATGACCGGGTCTGCGCCTTTGCAGAACTTTACTCTCTTTTTGCTATCGACACCCCCAAGCACACCGCTGTGTGCATTTTGGCTGACAAAGAAGAGATCGGCTCTGTGGGCGTGACCGGTATGCAGAGCGATGCTTTCGAGTATTTTATGGAAATGCTTTGCCAGGCCCAGGGCGTGAATCTGCGGCAGTGCCTTGCCAATTCCTTCTGCCTGTCCGCTGACGTTTCCAATGCCTTTGACCCCAATTTTGCCGAGGTTTCCGACAAGCGGAATAACTGCAAGTTAAACTACGGCATTGCCATTTTGAAGTACACCGGCTCCCGTGGCAAGGCCGGCGCATCCGATGCCTCCGCTGAGGCCATGGGTCACGTCCGCTCTACCTTGGACAAGGCCGGTGTGAAGTGGCAGATCGCCACATTGGGCAAGGTGGACCAAGGCGGCGGCGGTACGGTTGCTGCCTATATGGCAAACCGGAACATTGTTACTGTGGACGCAGGTGTGCCTGTCCTCAGTATGCACGCACCTATGGAGCTGGTGAGCAAGCTGGACTGCTATATGACCATGCTTGCCTGCAAAGCAATTTACTTGGCATAACCGGTTTTTCAGGCGTGCCGACCCGGCACGCCTATTGCCTTCCCCTTGAGGGGAAGGTGGCAGCCCAAGGGGCTGACGGATGAGGTGGAACTCTTTTTATTATGCCGCTTTACGGCTACACCTCATCAGTCACCTATGGTGACAGCTTCTCCTCCAGGAGAAGCCTTTACTTCATATACATAGAGGTTTCCTATGGCTGAAATTCTGCTAAAATCCGCTTCGTTTATATGCTTGATCGCGCTGGGCTATCTTCTCAAGCGCAAGGGTCTTTTCGGCAAGACCGATTTTAAGATCCTGTCCAAAATCGTGCTGAACATCACCCTGCCCTGCGCCAACATCGTGAGCTTTTCCAAGTATCCACCGGATACATCTTTGCTATTGGTGGTATTATTGGGCTTTGCTATGAACTGGCTGATGCTGCTGATTGCCTGGCTTGCAAGCCGGGGCTACGAACGCTCCAGCCGGGCCGTCTGGCTGAACTGTGTCACCGGCTACAACATTGGCACTTTCGCCCTGCCCTTTGTGCAGAGCTTTTTAGGTCCTGCCAGCCTGGTGGGCACCTGCCTGTTTAACACCGGCAATGCGCTGATGTGCAACGGCACAACCTATGCCATCTCCATGAATATTATGGAGGGCACCAAAGGGCTGAACTTAAAAGGCATCGGTAAAACGCTTCTTAAGTCCATGCCCTTCCTCACCCAGATCATCCTTTTGCTTATCTGCATTGTGGGTCTGCGGGTCCCTGAGGAAGTTGTGACTTTCGTCACCCCGGCATCCAATGCCAATGCGTTTTTGGCCATGTTTATGATCGGCTTGATGTTCGATTTTCACATTGAGAAAACCCGGATCAAGGAAATCAGCGGCATTTTGGTCATTCGCTATATTGTAGCGTTTGCTGCTGCGGCTGCTTTTTATTTTCTGCTGCCCTTTGAGTTGCCCATCCGGCAGGCTTTGGCCATTACCGTTTTGGCGCCTGTGGGTACAGTATCCACTGCCTTAGCTGTAAAGGCCGGCGGCGACCCGGCTATGGCCGCCAGCGCCAACTCCGTTTCTATTTTGATATCCATTCCCTTAATCTTGGGACTTTTAGCTGTTTTCGGCACTGTTTAACTTTACATTTCCCAACAGAAATGTTATACTACATATCACGAAGGAGGTGCATTGATGCGAGAATTTTTACATAAAATCAGCTTGGCTATCCGCAAGGGCGACTGGGTCTTGCTGCTGCTTTGCATCATCACCACCGCCTTTGGCTGCCTGGTGATTGCCAGCGCCACCAGCTATCTGGAATCTTTCCGTTATATCGGTATGCAGCTCGTCGCTGCCTGCATCGGCATTCTCTTCTTTGCCATTATGGCGACCGTGGACGCAGAGTTTTGGCTGGAGCATCGTTTGGTTCTGGTTATTTTTAATATTTTGATCCTGGCACTGCTGATCCCCTTCGGCGAAGAGATCGGCGGTAACCGAAGCTGGGTCAAGCTTCCCGGTGTTCCCTTTAACATCCAGGTGGCTGAGATCTGCAAGATCTCTTACATCCTCATTATGGCATCGGTCATGAATGCCCACAAGGAGCGGATCTCCTCTTTCCGTTCTGTCTTTACCATGGCATTCCACTTAGGACTTCTGTTTGTTACCAGCTTTGTCCTTTCCGGTGACTTGGGTGTGTGCTCCATCTTTATTTTCATTTTTGTGATCATGGCCTTTGTGGGCGGCGTAAACTACCTTTGGTTTGCCGTGGCAGGCGGTGGTATTGCATTAGTCTTCCCCGTTGTTTGGGCCAACCTGGACGATTATCAGCGGCTTCGTATTGAAGTTCTGTTTAACCCCGCGCTGGATCCATCCGGTACCGGTGTTCGGTGGCATACCAATCTGTCGCTGAAATCTCTTACCGGCGGCGGCATGACCGGCCAGGGCCTGTTCAGCGGTCACCGCACCCAAAACGGTATTCTTACCGGTCAGCACACAGACTTCATCTTCTCCACCATCGGCGAAGAATTGGGTTATGTGGGCTGCATTGCGGTACTTCTGCTGCTTGCCTGCATCATTGCCCGGTGCATTTGGGTCGGCCTGCGCAGCCAGGACTATGCCCGGCGGATGATCTGCTTCGGCGCTGCAGCCGCTCTTATTTTCCAGTTGCTGATCAATGTGTCTATGTGTACCGGTGTCGGCCCGGTTATCGGTCTGACCCTGCCCTTTATCAGCTACGGCGCTACCTCCATCGTTACGTTGTACGCAATGCTGGGATTGGTATCCGGCGTGTACGCACGCCCCACTGCCACCTCTCACGAACGATATATCCGCGCTCCCTTTTTAAGTAACCGCTGAATAAATCGACTGCGGTTATTGGCGGATCTTTTAGCCCAACTTTTCAGCTTTGAAAACTTGAAATACACAAAGTATTCCTGCGTTTCCCAAGCTTTAATTTGGACTAAAATCTCTTGCCACTCACTCTTGCCGATTTAATCACCGGTTACTGGTCCTATAAATAACGCAAAAGGAGAATGAGTATGAAAGCATTTATGGATAAGGATTTCCTGCTGGAAACCGAAACCGCCAAGCACCTGTTCCACGACTATGCAGAAAAAATGCCCCTGGTTGACTACCACTGCCACCTAAACCCCCAGGAGATCTACGAGGATCGCCGTTTCAACAACATTGTTGAAGTATGGCTGGGCGGTCAGAACCCCGACGGCTCTTTCGCCGGCGACCACTATAAGTGGCGTCTGATGCGCTCTAATGGCATTGACGAGAGCTATGTCACCGGCAACAAGCCTCCCTACGAGCGTTTTCTGAAGTTAGCTGAGGCTCTGGAAATGGCCATTGGCAATCCTATGTACCACTGGTGCCACCTGGAGCTGCAGCAGTTCTTCGGCGTATATGAGCCGCTCACCACCGAGAGCGCGCCCCGGATTTGGGAGATCTGCAACGACAAGCTGCAAAACGACCCCACCATGTCCGCCCGCGGTTTGATTAAAAAGGCAAATGTGGCCTTTATCGGCACCACCGACGATCCCATCGATGATCTGCAGTGGCATGAGAAGATTGCCGCTGACAAGACCTTCGATGTGGTAGTCGGCCCCTCCTTCCGTCCCGACAAGGCTGTGAACATTCACAAGGCCGGCTGGAAGGAATATATGGAAAAGCTGGCCGCCTCCGTTGGCAAGGAAAAGCTTGCCACTATGGCAGATGTGCTGGACGCTCTGGTCGAAAGAGTGGAATACTTCCACGCCCGGGGCTGCAAGGCCAGTGACCACGGCCTGGATTATGTTCCTTTCCAGGATTACACCGTCGAGCAGGCAGATGCCGTTTACCAGAAGGCTCTGAAGGGTGAAAAGCTCACCACCGAGGAAGTGGAAGGCTTCCAGACTGTGATCCTTCTGCACTTGGGCAAGGCCTACACCCGGCTGAATATCACCATGCAGCTGCACTACTCCTGCCTGCGTAACAACAATCAGCGGATCTTCAAGGCACAGGGCCCTGATACCGGTGTGGATGCCATTGCCCAGAACACCTGCGGTGGTAATATTTCCAAGCTCTTGTCCGCATTGGATGAGGCTGGCAACCTGCCCCAGACCATCCTCTACTCTCTGAATCCTGTGGATAACGCACAGCTGGGTTCTCTCATCGGCTGCTTCCAGGATGCAAGCATCCCCGGCAAGATCCAGCACGGCTCTGCCTGGTGGTTCAATGACAACAAGACCGGTATGGAAGAGCAGATGATCTCCCTGGCAAACTTAGGATTGCTGGGCAACTTCATCGGTATGCTCACCGACTCCCGCTCCTTCCTCAGCTATGCACGGCACGATTATTTCCGTCGGATCCTGTGCAACTTAGTTGGCAAATGGGTGGAAAATGGCGAATACCCCAACCTGGAATCTTCTCTCAAGAAGATCATCGAGGGTGTCAGCTGCCGCAACGCTATGCGCTACTTTGATCTGTAATAAAAAAGGCCTTGGCCCAATGGGCCAAGGCCTTTTTTTACTTCATTTCCAGGAATTTGGCGGGATCCATAGGCTTACTGTCGCAGGTGACGCTAAAATGCAGGTGGTCGCCCAGCGCGCTTTCCAGCAACGCGGTATTGGCCACAGCACCGATTGCCTGTCCGGCAGTGACTTTTTCACCGGGCTTCACGGTGACCGTTTCCGCCAGGCTTGCATAACGGGTGGTATAGCCGCCGTCATGACGGATCACCACGGTCATACCCATGGCATCGTCATCATAGACAGAATATACCTCACCGTCGGCAGCCGCACAGACCTTTGCCCCCGCCTCGGCAGCAATATCCACACCGTTGTGGACACGCCAATCCCGGGTAGTCTGGTTATAGGTCAGGCTATCCATAGCATACACTGCCACAGTCTGCCCCTCCAAAGGAGACACGGTCTTGATGGTTACCTTGGGGGTTGTTGTGGGCTGGGTAATTGGCTCGCCGTTAGGACCGGTCGCCACCACTGCCTGGTGATTGGAACCTACAATAGTAGGAACAGGATCTTCCATGGATACATTGGGGTCTTCGGCATTGCGATAGTACAAAAGTCCCGCAATACCGATGGCAGCAGCACATAGCGCAAGGGCTATGTAGTAGCCCCTACCGTTCACGCTGCCGGAATACTTTTTCTCGCTCATTTTATAGCACCTCCGTAGTCAAGTATTACCAGTATTTTCAGTTCTAAACGGATTTTGGAATCTTTTTTGTTTTTTCCCTGTTTTGCCGTCCGCTTTACCCCACAAAAGTGTTGACAAACGTCGTATTTTAAGGTATATCTATACTATTACGAAAAACAAAAAGGAACGGGGGAGGATAATGTCCAAAGAACTCATCAGACTCCAGGATCTCACTATGGAGTTCGACGGGGAGCGGATACTTGATGGTATCAATCTCTATTTTAACGATCACGAATTTCTCACGCTGCTTGGCCCCTCCGGCTGCGGCAAGACTACCACTCTGCGAATTATTGGCGGTTTTTTGACCCCCACCTCCGGCAGAGTGCTTTTTGACGGCCAATGCATCAACGATGTGCCTGCCTACAAGCGGCAGATCAACACCGTTTTTCAGCGGTATGCCCTGTTTCCCCACTTGGATGTGTACGGAAACATAGCCTTCGGTCTGAAGGTGGCAAAGCTCAGCAAGGAAGAGATCCAGGAACGGGTACAGGATATCCTGACCGTGGTGGGTCTGAAAGGCTACGAGCATCGCCGTATTGACTCTCTTTCCGGCGGTCAGCAGCAGCGTGTTGCCATTGCCCGGGCGCTGGTGAACCGGCCCAAGGTTTTGCTTTTGGACGAACCCTTGGCGGCTTTGGACCTGCGTCTGCGCAAGGATATGCAGAACGAACTAAAACGCATTCAGCAAGCTATGGGTATCACCTTTATTTATGTGACCCACGACCAGGAAGAGGCCCTTTCCATGTCCGACACCGTGGTGGTTATGGACAAAGGCCGCATTCAGCAGATCGGCAAGCCCGAGGATATTTATAACGAGCCCAAAAACGCTTTCGTTGCTGACTTCATCGGCGAAAGTAACATCTTAGACGGTGTGATGCTTGCTGACTACAAGGTCAAGTTCTTCGGCCGGGTCTTTGAGTGCGTGGATAAGGGTTTTGCCCCCAATGAGCCGGTGGATGTGGTTATCCGCCCGGAGGACATTGACTTTGTCCCCGCCGGCGAAGGCCATTTGGTTGGCACTGTCACCAGTGTTACCTTTAAGGGCCTCAATTATGATATTATTGTGGACTTCCGTGGCTTCAAGTGGCTGATCCAGACCACCGATTACCACGGTGAGGGCGAAACGGTGGGCATCCGCCTGAACCCCGAGGATATCCACATTATGCACAAGAGCGAGTACTCCGGTATGTTCGGTGACTACAGCTCCTACTCTGCTGAGTATGACGAGCTGACGGAGGATGTAGCCGATGAAGAAGAATAAGTCCATTCTTTTGAGCGCGCCCTACATCCTGTGGATGCTGCTCTTTACCTTGATTCCTTTGGGTGTGATGGTATTTTATGCCTTCACCGACCCGGACACCGGCGCTTTTACCTTAGGGAATCTGCGGGACTTGGGCCTGTTTCTGCCCACCTTGGGCACTTCGGTGTGGTATTCCCTGCTGTCGGCTATCATTTGCCTGCTGCTGGGATATCCTGTGGCTTATTTCATTGCCCACCGGGGCGCAGTTGCCCAAAAGATCCTGTATATGCTCATTATGCTGCCTATGTGCATGAGCTTTTTACTCCGCACCCTGGCCTGGGTAGGCCTGCTGGAAACCAATGGCATCATCAATGTGATCCTTGGTAAGTTTGGCCTTGGCACAGTGGAGGCCATCGGCACGCCCGGCGCGGTGATCTTGGGTATGGTCTATAACTACCTGCCCTATATGATCCTGCCCCTGTACGCCATCATCGTAAAGATCGATGGCCGCCTTATCGAGGCCGCTGAAGACTTGGGCTGCAACGGCCTGCAGGTGTTTGGCCGGGTGATCTTGCCCCTCAGTGTGCCGGGAATCCTCTCCGGCATCACGATGGTATTTGTCCCCGCTGTTTCCACCTTCTATATTTCCCAAAAGCTGGGCGGCGCAGAGACTATGCTCATCGGCGACATTATCGAAAAGCAATTCAAGACCAGTAACAACCCCAACTTAGGCGCGGCACTGAGCCTGCTGCTGATGCTGATGGTTCTGGTCTGCACCGGCATTATGAATCGCTTCGGCGACGAAGATGAGGAAGGCGGTGTGGTGGTATGAAAAGAACCAACCGAATCCTCACGATTTTGATTTTTGCCTTCCTGTATCTGCCTATGCTGGTGCTGATCGTGGCATCCTTCAACACCGGCAAGAATCTGACGGTCTTTGAAAGCTTCACCTTGGGCAATTACAAAGACCTGTTCCAGGACAAGGACCTTTTGGGTCTGCTGGGCAACTCCCTGCTTATCTCCATTTTGTCCACTGCCATTGCCACTGGCTTTGGCACTTTTGCCGCTGTGGGCATTCACAATCTGAATCCCCGTATGCGCAAAACGGTGATGAGCCTGACCAACATTCCCATGACCAACCCGGACATTGTGACCGGTATTTCCCTGTCGCTGCTGTTCGTATTTATTGGCACGACCCTGCTGCACCAAAAGGAAAGTCTGAACTTTTGGACGCTGCTCATTGCCCACATCACCTTCAATCTGCCTTATGTGATTTTGAACGTGATGCCCAAGCTGAAGCAGATGGACCCCGCTTTGCAGGACGCGGCCATGGATTTGGGCTGCACCCCGGTGCAATCCTTCTTTAAGGTCACCCTCCACGAGATCATGCCCGGCATTATCTCCGGCGCGATCATGGCCTTTACCATGAGCCTTGACGATTTTGTCATCAGCTATTTTGTCACCGGCTCCGGGTTCCTCACCCTGCCCATTGAGATCTATTCCTACACCAAAAAGCCCATGCAGCCCCGGGTTTACGCAATGTTTACCCTGCTGTTCCTGCTGATTTTTGTGCTGATGGTGGGTATGAATCTGCTGCAGATCCGTTCTGAGCGGAAAAAGGCCACAAAGCGGGAAACCACCAAATCCGGTCGGATCTTCCGTCGGGTTTGCGCAGGTTTCTGCGCCGTTGCCATCTTCTTTGGCGCCGGTTGGCTTATCTTCTCCACCCGGCAGGATAAGGTCACCTTAAATGTGATGAACTGGGGTCAGAATATCGCTGATGGCAGCGACGAAACCATGGACATCATCGCTGCTTTTGAGGAAAAGTATCCCCACATCGATGTGAACTACACCACCTACGAGTCCAATGAATCCCTCTATGCCAAGCTGGCCGGCGGCGGTGTGACGGTGGATCTCATCATTCCGTCGGACTATATGATCGCCCGGCTCATCGATGAGGACATGCTGAATCCTCTGGATTTTGGCAACATTCCCAACTACAAGTATGTCCAGGAGCGGTTCAAGAACACCGCATACGACCCGGATAATGCCTACTCTGTTCCTTATACCTGGGGTACGGTGGGTATTATCTACAACACCAAGTTTGTCGACGAAGCCGATGTGACCGGCTGGGAGCTGCTGTGGAACGAGAAGTATGCCGGCAAGATCTTGATGTTCGACAACTCCCGGGATGCCTTTGGCATTGCCCAGTTCTTAGAGGGCATCAGCATCAACACAACTGACACAAAAGAGCTTCAGCAGGCTGCAAATAAGCTGGCCCAGCAGAATCCTCTGGTTCGGCAGTATGTGATGGATCAGATCTACGGCGCTATGGAAGACGAAAACGCCTGGATCGCCCCCTACTATGCCGGCGACTGCATGATGATGATGGATGCCAACGAGAATCTGCAGTTCTATCTGCCGGAGGAGCAGGGCTTCAACCTGTTCATCGACGCTATGTGCGTTCCCAAGTGCAGTGAGAACCAAAAAGAGGCGGAGCTACTCATCAACTTCCTCTGTGAGCCGGAAATTTCCGGCGCCAATATGGACTATATCTGCTACGCCTCTCCCATTGAGGGCGCAAGAGATCATATGGATGAATACCTTGCCGAAAGCCAGGTCATTTACCCCGAGGATTCCATTTTGGAAAAGGGCACCAGCTATCTGTTCCTGCCCCCGGAAGTAAACCGGTTGATGGATAACCTGTTTATGGAGGTTCGGATCAGCGGCGGTGACACCGGCGAAAGCGAGGAAGAACCCTCTGCCCTGCCTGTGATATTGACCTTTGCGGGATTGGGCATTGCAGCGGCTTTCCTGTTCCTGCCTAAAAAGAAATCCAAGCATAAATAAGCTTAACCCCACGGCTGTAATTAGCCGTGGGGTTATTATAATGCTCTTTTGTAGGGGAGGCATAATATGCCTCCCGCTTTTCGCCGCAAGGTGATCTGACCTTGTTGCATCCGGGAGGGATACTATCCCTCCCCTACAATAATTTTTCTTGACAAATTAAAAATCTCAGTATATACTATATTTAACAGTTAGGTTAAGTGTTAAAAGGAGGTTATGCAATGGGACTGCAACAAACACTAAAGGCCCTGGCTGATCCCATCCGCCGGGAAATTCTCAACATGCTCAAAGCAGGCAGGATGTCCGCCGGAGAGATCACCGACCACTTCCCTGTGACCGGCGCATCTATTTCCCGGCATCTGTCCGTGCTGAAAGAGGCGGACTTAGTCCGGGACACCCGGGAGGGGCAATTCATTTTCTACGAATTGAACGCTTCCGTGCTGGAAGAAATGCTGCTTTGGGTCAAAGATTTGAAAGGAGATCAAGAACATGATTAAGAAGAACAAATGGAATCTGCTGTTTTCCTCCATCGTTATCCTGCTGCCCATCCTGTTTGGACTTGTCTTTTGGAATAAGCTCCCCGAAGAACTGACTACCCACTGGGGCGCAGACGGTCAGGCCGACGGCTGGATGACGAAAGGCACTACTATTCTTATTCTGCCGCTCATTCTATTGGCTGTCCATTGGCTCTGCTTTTTGCTTTCCACCAAGCTGCCTGGCGGTAACGACCAGAATCCCAAGTTGCTCGGCATTGTGCTTTGGATCATTCCCATTATTTCCCTGGCCGCAAACGGCACTATCTATGCAGTTGCTTTCGGCAAGGAGATCAATCCGGTATTCTTTGTATTTCCGCTGATTGGTATTCTGTTCATCGTCATCGGTAACTATCTGCCCAAGTGCAAGCGCAATATCGCTGCCGGCATCAAGATCAAGTGGGCCCTCCAAAACGAGGAAAACTGGTATGCTACCCACCGTTTCAGCGGCAAGGTTTATGTGATCGGCGGATTTTTCCTGTTGGCTTGTATATTCCTGCCCACTGCCGCCGCCCTTTGGGCCGGTGGTATCGCCCTGGCGGCGCTGGTTTTGATTCCCGTTATCTATTCCTATGCCTACTACAAAAAGCAGGTCAAAGCCGGCAATTATGAAGTCGAACCTCTTCCCTGTCTCAACACCAAAGCCGCCAAGATCATCTCGTTGGTGACGGTTCCCATCGTTTTGGTTCTTGTTGCTGTTTTGATGTTCACAGGCAATGTGGAAGTCAGCTATACAGAAACTGCCTTTACCATTGAAGCAAGCTTTTGGTCTGATCTGACTGTAGAGTATGATGCCATTGAAAGCATCGCGTACCGGGAAGAAGGCATTCCCGGCTCCCGTGCCAACGGTGTTGGCAGCGCTCGGCTGCTGGTTGGCATATTCCAAAACGAAGAATTTGGCAACTACACCCGCTACACCTATACCGGCAGTAAGCCCTGCGTTGTCCTGGATGTGGGCGACAAGATCCTTGTAATCGGCGGCGCTGATGCCAGCGAGACCAAGGAAATTTACGATACCTTAAAAGCAAAGATCGGATAAAAAAAGCGGTCATTCCGAGGGCATTTATGCCCGTGGGAATCCCCCTCGCAAGAAGGAGATTGCCACACCAGTGTGCGCACTGGTTCGCAATGACCGCTACTTCTTTTTACAATTCTTCCAAGTACGCTACGCCGGGTACGGTCTGTACCTGCTCCAGCACCTCCAAGTGGTTGCTGCGCTTTTTGGATTTTACCGTGGCAATGTAGGCCCGGTTGCCGGCATCACTGTCAGATTCCTGCTCCCGCTGGACATTGTAGATCTCCAGTTCCTTTTCCCGGACAGCCCGGAGAAAATCGCCCAATGCCACTGTATTGGACAGTTCGATATAAACTTCCATTTGACGGCTCTTGCGGTGCATATTGTTATCCATCCGCTGCAGCACGGTAATGACAAAGAACATTGCCAAGCCGCCTACCAGCGCTGCTTCATAGAAACCAATGCCCAAAGCCAGACCCACGCCTGCCGCAGTCCAAAGGCCGGCCGCTGTGGTCAGACCCTTGATCTGATTCCGACGGGTAACCACAATGGTACCTGCACCCAAAAAGCCGATGCCGCTGACAACCTGGGCGCCCATACGCACCGGATCGCCGGTCCCAAACACTTGATATATGTACTGATTGGTTAACATAATAAGGCAAGCACCCACACACACCAGCATATAAGTCCGCAGGCCTGCAGGGCGGTTCTTCATACCCCGCTCCAAGCCCAGCAGGCCACCGATGATCACGGCCGCCACAATACGCACCGCCACTGCCAAATATGTCACTTCTCTAAGCTCCATTATCTCCACCTCATTACATCTTTATGTTTCATTTTCGGAATCATTCCACCGCAATCGCTTCAATTTCGCACAAAACACCCTTTGGCAGGCTCTTTACCGCCACACAGCTGCGGGCAGGCTTGGAAACAAAATACTGGGCATATACCTGGTTGAACTCTGCAAAATCACCCATATCTGCCAAAAAGCAGGTGGTTTTGAACACTTTCGTAAAATCCACGCCGGCAGCTTCCAAAACAGCGCCAATGTTCTTGCAGCTTTGGTGGGTCTGTGCCACGATTCCTGTGGGGATCTCCCCGGTTTGGGGATCTACAGGGATCTGACCGGAGATATACACCAGGCCGTTCACCCGGTAGCCTTGAGAATAAGGGCCGATGGCCCCGGGGGCTTTCTCTGTTACGATAGGTTTCATTTTGTTCCCTCCACATTTCGTTCCCGGCTTTGGCAGGTAAACAGGATCACCTGTTTTTTGTCTGCCGCCTCCCGAAGAATTTCCAGAGCAGCCCGCATACGGTTATCGTCAAAGCGGACCAGGGCATCGTCCAAAATAATGGGAGCATCCGGAGTCAGCTCCTCAGCCACTGCCAAGCGCAAAGCAAGATACAGCTGATCCACTGTGCCGTCGCTGCGCCACAGCGTACTACGCAAGGTGTTCTCGCCCTCTGCGCCCGCCTCTACGGACAGATCCTGCAAAAGATTCAGCCTGTTATACCGCTGACCGGTCAGCCGTCCAAACAGGCTCTGCGCCCTCTGAGAGATACGGGGTGCGAACCGCCGCTGCAATTCCTGGGTAGCTTGTACCAAGGTCTCCTGGGCACGAACCAACGCCCGGTAGTGCAGTTCCAGGTTCGCAATACGAACCTGGGCTTTTGCTTTTTCCTGCTCTAACTGCTCCGCCTGGCCCAGGGTTTCCATCTGACCCTGGCACTGGCCCAATTTTTGCTGTAAGCTATGCTGCTCCGCAGTTGTTTGGGCTATGATCCGAGCTGTTTCCTCCGCTGAGCAAGTTAGCGTATCGGGGAATTTGGGTGCTTCCACAGTTTTGCCTGCACCGGAAAGGGCCTGCAAGACATCCTCTGCCTGCTTGGCAAGCATCTGTTTCTGGGCCAGGGCACTGTGCTTCTGCTGCATCACACGGCAGTTTTCTTCAAACTGGGTAAGGCTTTCGCCACCGGTCAAATCCCGGATCGCCCGGTCATTTTCTTCCAACCCGCTGTTTATTTTTTCGAGAGCCTGCTGATAATTTGCCAGCTCTTTTTCATATTCCCGTTGGGTCTTTGCATATTCTGCAGCTTTCTCTTCCCAACGGTCCGCCGAAATGCCATGATAGCGTTCTGCTACCTGGGCAATTTGGGCTTTCAGTTTTTTCTGCTTTCTTACGCCACAGAAAAACAGCACCGCAGCCAAAAATAGCAGCACACCGCCGGCAGCAGGCACAAAAAACAGCATTGCAATACCCAACGCCGCGCAAATACCGCCTGCAATATAGGGTACCGGCTTTTTCAGATCGTTTTCCAGCTGGGAAAGCACCTTTCGGTAAAGAACGGCATCCTGCACTGCGCTTTCCGGATCCTTGCCCCGGAAAGGTTCAGCAACCTCCGGCATTTGGGGCACGGCAGGCGCAGACTGGGAATGGAGTTCTTCCCGGGTCTGCCGAAGCTTCTGCACCGTGAGCAAATCTTGTTGCAGCTTCTCCGGGGCAGGAATGCCTGCGCAATCCTCCTGGGCCCGGGCAAGGGCCTGGGCTGCAGCATCCCGGGCTTCCCGGGCGGCTGTCAATTTCTCAGCATACTGGAGATATTCTGCATATTCCAGTGCCTGCTTATGGTTTTCCCAAACCTCTGCTGTTGCCGCATTTTGTTTTTGCCGCTCTTCAATCGCGGCTACTTGCTGCTGCAAAGCTGAAAGCTGCTGCAGCTTTTCTTCCAGACCAGCAAGCTTTGCTTCCTGCTCGGGGAGCAGGCCCTTTTTGTTGAAACGGCAGCGGTTCTTCAGATCCTTCAGCTTTTGCGCCAGGTCATCGGACGCACCGCTTTCGTCGGCAGTGGTAACCAGTTCATTAAGCCGGCGGCGCAAGGATTCATCCTCGGTCACAGGCATCTCCGACTGGCGCAGGAATCCGGAACGGGCAAACACCGACCGTTCCACGCCCAAAAGTATCTGTCCGGGCGCGGCAACGCTCAGCTCCGGCACAGGAATGCCTGTATGGGTCTCGTAGGCTTTCACATCGCCCATGGGGACACGGCCCTTGTTCTGACGCTCGATGGTGATTTCCCGGTTCTGCCACAGGATATCCATTCTGCCGGACATAGGCTCACCGGACCAGGGGGCATAATGCTCCTTGTCTGCCAGGACACCGGTCTTGGACCGGGCGGCAGTGTCAATGCCGTAGAGCATCGCCATAATGAAGGCGCACCAGGTACTCTTACCCCACTCGTTGGGGGCTTCGATCAGATTCATACCCGGCTCAAAGGTCAGAGTCTGCCGGGACAGTTTGCCAAAGGTGGCAGTCATCGAAAGAATTTTCACGGCAGCACCACCTCCTCACCTTCCAAAAGACTCCGGGAAAGCTTGGCCGCCAGCAAAATTTCCTGCTTTTCCTCCTCGGGCGCATTGTCAAGGGCTTGCTTCAGCAGGCCAAAATACACGCCCTCAAAGCTATCTTTCCCCAAGCTGCCCCAAATATCTGCCGGCCGGGTGGTCTTATCCCGGAGGGTCAAATTGGGCAGGTGGGCATATTCTACTTGCAACGCAGTGAGGTTGGGAGTATCGCAAGCGCCCACCAGCGTCACGCGGTAGTAATCTTCGCTGCTGACCGGGGGCAGCACCCGGGGAAGTTCCTCCGGCTTTGCCTCCAAATCGTAAAAACGGGGTGTATCCAGGGGCACAAACTTCACAGAAGCGGTATCTTCCAGGGTCACAACATACACGCCCTTCTCCCCCGGCTCGTCATAGCCCTTGCCCATAGGGCAGCCGGGCCAGGCGCACAGGGTTCTGCCGGCGCGGAATTGGTCGGCTTTATGGATATGCCCCAAAGCCAAATAGGCAAGGCCTGAATCCTGCACCTGGGCTTTACTGATAGGATTGTAGGGAGAGCCCGCCTGGGTGGGGTCACCGTGGAAAACGCCCACGGCAAATTTCTCCGGGCACTGAGCAGAAAAGCCCTGCAGCAAAGCATCGCAATCCATACTCTCAAAGCCTGCGCCGTAGACCCGCAAATCCAACTGAGGCACTGCCACGGATTCGATCCGGGAGGATTTGAAAATGTGGACATTCTCCGGCCACATTTCCTTCAGCCAAGCGCTGGCGCTGTCGCAATAATCATGGTTGCCCGGGGTGATAAACACCGGCACGGACATAGCCTTCAGCACATCATAAGCGATCTGATAACCACGGGGGCTATAAGCGCCGTCAAACAGGTCGCCGGCAATCAGAACCGCATCACACTGCTCATTGCGGCAAATTTCAAAAATCTTTCCCGGCACAGACTCTAAGGCCTTCCGCAACTGAGGGCCGTGGCCCACCAGCGGGGCATCCAAATGCCAATCAGCCGTGTGCAGAATCTTCATAGTAATCCACCCTTTCCGCCTTGCGGCACAGGCCGGTTTGGCTGTCAATGGTAAATAGGACCGCTTCCATTTTGGTTGGGCCGCCTGCCCAGCGGTAGCGCTCCGGCAAATCCCCACGGAATTTGGCGATAGACAAGTTCGGCTGAATGCCCAGCACGGAGATCTTCGGTCCGGTCATTCCCAGGTCGGTCACATAGCCTGTTCCCTGGGGAAGCACCTGGGCATCAGCGGTGGGAACATGGGTGTGGGTGCCCCATAGGGCGCTGACCCGTCCGTCCAGCATATAGCCCATAGCTAATTTTTCAGAGGTTGCCTCTGCGTGCAGCTCCACCAAAATGATCTTGGTATCGATGTCCTTCAGAATCCTTTCAATCTCCAGGAAGGGATTGTCCGGGGTGTAATCCATATTCACCCGGCCCTGCAGGTCAACAACTGCTACCGGGCCGATGGAGGTTTCGTAAATTCCATAACCCCGGCCGGGAGCCTGGGGAGCATAATTGGCGGGGCGCAAGATCCGGGAGGCGTCCTCCATATACTGAGCGATCTCCCGCTTGGCATAGGTATGGTTGCCCATAGTGATCACATCAGCGCCGGCATCCAAAATGTCTTCTGCCTGGTTGGGGGTAATTCCCACGACGCTGGCATTCTCGCCATTGACCACCACAAAATCCGCACCGGTCTTTTTCTTCATCCAGCGCAGGCTCTTGCAGACCCGGTCCATACCCGGGCCGCCAACCACATCTCCCACTGCCAAAACCTTAAAATCCATAATAAAACTCGCATTCTAATAGTATGATTTGTATAGTATACACTAAAAAGCAGCACAAAGCAAGTATTCGATAAAAAAATATTGAAAAAGATTGGGCGTGTTCTTATGAACACGCCCAAGTCTATTAAAATGCTACTTTTTTGATCAGTGCCACTGCGCACAGGATCAGTGCGCACAGCACATAGGCCCAGCGGCCTACATTGTACCACAGCTTGCCGTGGGGTTTGGCTACGCCCTTGTTGATCTCCCCAAGCAGCTGGTCTTTCTTCATAATCCAGAACCAGGAGATTGCACCCAAAGTTGCGCCAATGGGGATGATGTAAATGGACACGATATCCATCCAGGGGCCCCACTTGTGGATGGGCTCCATAAACAGGCCCACACCCAGGCAGATCGCGCTGACCAGCAGCAACGCAAGCTTCCGGTTTACCTTGGGGAAGCGGTTTTCCACGGACTCACCCACAGCCTCAAACATATTCTGCAGAGAGCTAATGCCGGCAAAGACCATTGCGGTATACAGGAAGATGGCAAACAGCCGGCCCAGGGGGATATCCTGCAGGATCTTGGGCAAGGTGACAAACAACAAGGAAGGACCTGCGCCCACATTCAGGCCATAGGCAAAGCAGGCAGGAATGATAACCAACGCCGCAACCAAGGCTGCAACAGTATCCAAAACAGCGGTCCGCACTGCCATCTTCACCACATCGGCCTTTTCATCCAGGTAAGCACCGTAAACGATCATACCGCTGCCGGTAACGGACAGGGAGAAGAAGGCCTGTCCCATTGCCCAAACCCAAACCATGGGGTCTTTCAATGCCTCCCAGCGGAAGGTGAACATAAACTGATAGCCCTTTGCTGCGCCGGGCAGGAATGCCACCCGCACCGCCAGGATCAAAAATACTATGAAGAAAACGGGCATCATGACCTTATTGCTTCGCTCAATACTCTTAGCGCCCAAAAGCAGGGTCAGCGCTGCGCCCACCACCACGATGATATGGAAAGGTACAACGGACATATCTGCGCCGGAGAAGCCCTCAAACCAAGCACCGGTATCCACATGCATCAGCTCACCGGTAATGGATGAGAAAAAGGCCTTCAGCACATAGGCGATGATGACCGCATAGCCGATGGCGATGCACAACGAACCTGCCAGGGGCAGCGTACCCAACAAACCGCCGGCTTTGCCCATGGTCTTGCCACGGGTTGCCCAGGCTTCCTTATAAGCACCCAAAGTACCGGTTTTGGCCCGGCGGCCGATGGCATACTCAGCAGACAGACCAACTGCGCTGAACAGGGCCACAAAAATCAAATATGCTACCAAAAAAGCGCCACCGCCATTGGCGCCCATCTTTGCGGGAAAGCCCCACACATTTGCCATACCCACGGCAGAACCCACAGCCGAGAGGATAAAGCCCCAACGACTGCCAAACTGTCTTTTCTTACCTTCCATAGTAACCTCCATTGTTGGCAAAACCCTTGGAAAATCCCATTTTTCGCCATTTCGTTATCCGCTTTAGTTTACTATGAGAAAGTGGTTTTGTCAAGCAAATACCCCCTCTTCCGAGGGGGCTTTTGTTTATCTTTGATATTCAAACTGGAAGTCGTAGATATCTACGGTGTCGCCGTCCTGGATACCCATTTCCTCCAGGCGCTTGAACAGGCCGCATTTGCGCAGCTGCACATCAAAATAGTTCCGGGATTCGTAATCGTCGAAATTGATGTTCATGATCAGCCGCTCCAGCCAAGTTCCGGTAATGAGCCAGGTGCTGCCGTAATGCTCGATCTCCAATTCCTTGGGATCGCCGGCGGCTTCGATGACCTCCACATACTCCGGTTCGTAAATGGTCACAGGAGGCAATGTGCGGAGCTTTTCTGCCACCACGCGCATCAGATTCCGGGTGCCCTGGGTCGTACCGGCGGAGATCTCATACAGCTCACAGCCGGCAGCCTCCACGTGCTTACGCAGCCGCTCCAAATTGTCGGATTCCGGCATCAGCAGGTCGCACTTATTGGCCGCCACGATCATAGGCCGGTTGGAAAGGTCTACGGAGTAATTGGCCAGCTCCTCGCAGATGGCATCAAAATCCTCCACAGGATCTCTGTCCTCGCAGCCGGACACGTCTACCACGTGAACCAGCAACCGACAGCGGTCGATATGCCGCAGGAAGTCGTGGCCCAGGCCTGCGCCGTCAGCCGCGCCCTCAATAATACCGGGGATATCCGCCATAACGAAGGATACGCCCTCGTCCACATAGATCACGCCCAAATTGGGGTACAGGGTGGTAAAGTGGTAATTGGCGATCTTGGGCCGGGCATTGGAAGTGACAGAAAGGAGCGTGGATTTACCCACATTGGGGAAGCCCACCAGACCCACATCTGCCAAAAGCTTCAGCTCCAAGATCACATCCCGCTCCTGGCCGGGCAGACCTGCCTTGGCAAACCGGGGAACCTGCCGGGTGGGGGTTGCATAATGGCCGTTACCCCAGCCGCCCCGGCCACCCTTGGCAAGAATAAAATCCTCTCCGGTGGACATATCCACGATCACGGCGCCACTCTCGGCATCCCGGACCACAGTGCCCCGGGGCACTTGAATGATCAAGGGCTCTCCCCGCTTGCCGCTCATATTCCGGCCCTGTCCGTTCTGACCGGACTGGGCGGCGTACTTGCGCTTATAGCGGAAGTCCAGCAGTGTGGACAGGTTGTCATTCACCCGCAGGATCACACTGCCGCCGTGACCGCCGTCGCCGCCATCCGGGCCGCCGGCTGCCACATATTTTTCCCGATGAAAGGCCACCGCACCGTCGCCGCCGCGTCCGCCGCAAACGGTGATGCGCACCTTATCTACAAACATTTCCATATTGAAAAACCTCCATTGGACGGTTTAAACTTTCGTTATCTTTCGGCTTGCTGTCAATTTTTGATAAGCAAACACAAAGCCAGCGCTGATGGCCACCATCAGGATGCCATCCGTTATAAGGATATGACGGTATGTGCCAAACAAGTCAAAACAGAAATTCGCCAGGGTATTGCCAAGCAAAAAGCCGATGCTGTTTGCTGCAGTAAAAATACCCAGCACTTTGCTATAGTCCTCGTTCCGGAACATATCTCCCGCCATCAGCGGAAGCAGTACTGTCTGCAAAGGCAATGCCAAACCGGCAAATACCGCATAGGTCATTGCAATCACTTTACCCATTGCAGAGCCGGACACCACACAAAGCAGGACCACCATTATAAGTGCTGCTCCATCGCAGGTCAAAACCGCAAAGCGCAGACCTTTTTTATCGCTGACAGCGCCTATCAGGAATTTGGATGCCGCCAGCATCAGAGAATACACACTGGTGACCAGGGCAACATAGGTGGGGTCCACCCCCTGGTCCTTCATATGGGCCGCTGACACACCTGCGCTGCTGGCAAGCACCATACCTGTGAGGATCAAGCAGGCGCAGATAATATAAAAATAGGGTTTTACAGCTCTGTCCGCATAAGCATTGCCTTTCCAGTCGCGGGTCTTCTCCAACTGCTTGCCGGCCACGGGGCGTTTCTTATCTTCTTTGGGGACATCCCGGAAAAGCAGCACCAGCACAATACCGGACACCAGCAAGATGCCGGCAACGACCCAGTACACCTTCCGATAGCCGAAGACCTCGCCACCGTAGATCACAGAACTGAACCAGGGCGCAGAAACCGCTGCACCCAAGGCATTGGCGCTGAGCACCACACCCAAAACAACGCCTTGATGCTCCGCAAACCACTGCCGGATCACATAGCCAATGATGGTCGTGCCGGCAAAGGTCAAGCCCACGCCCAAAAGCACGCCGCCGATGTACAGGCCGATCACATTGGTGGCCAGCGCATTGGCAACACAGGACAAAACGAGGGCAAGCATACCTGCGCCGATCAGCTTTCGCGTGCCGAATTTCAGCGCCAACATTCCGAAGAACATATTCATAACGGCTGTGGAAACATAGCGCAGGCTACTGCTCACCGCATAGGCGCTGCGGGAAATTCCCAGTGCCTCGGTAGTGGCCACAACAAAGAGCCCCGCATTGCCGCTGCAAAGGCCAAGGCCTACCACACACAGAACAAAACAGGCCGCTGCAATGACCCATTTATAATCCAGTTTTCCCTTTTTCCCCATTGTTATCAATCCTCGCGCACAGAGAAAAAGGCTGTCGCAATGCGCGACAGCCCCTCATTTCCATTACTGCTCAGCAGCGTACACAGAGCACTGCCGGCGATCCTTGCCCTTGCGCTCGAAACGGACAGTGCCGTCAACCAGAGCGAACAGGGTATCATCACTGCCGATGCCCACATTGACACCGGGGTGGATATGGGTGCCTCTCTGGCGAACCAGAATGTTGCCAGCCAGAACGAACTGACCGTCAGCACGCTTTACGCCCAGGCGCTTTGCCTCAGAATCACGGCCGTTCTTAGTAGAACCACCGCCCTTATGGTGAGCAAAGTACTGAATACCAATCTTCAGCATAGTATTACACCTCCAAAACTTCGATAAAATCCGGATATTCATCCCGCATATTGCACAGAGTCAGCAGC
>JAFTMI010000013.1 GCA_017452505.1 Oscillospiraceae bacterium | reverse complement strand
AGGTTATCGAAGGGTTCGCCGGTACGGCCATCGTACAGGATGGTCTTGCCATCCTCACGGAGGCCTGCCAGCTTCAGCGTTTCACGGATGTCCTTCTCGTCAGCGCCGTCGAACACAGGGGTGGCAACCTTCCAGCCCAGTGCCTTTGCGGCGTAGCCCAGGTGAACTTCCAAAACCTGACCGATGTTCATACGGGAAGGCACGCCCAGGGGGTTCAGCACCACATCCAGGGGAGTACCGTCGGGCAGGAAGGGCATATCCTCCTCAGGCAGAACGCGGGAAACAACGCCCTTGTTACCGTGACGGCCGGCCATCTTATCGCCCACGGAGATCTTACGCTTCTGGGCGATGTAAACACGGACGGACTTGGTAACGCCGGGAGCCAGCTCGTCGGACTTTTCCTTGGTGAATACCTTTACATCCACAACGATACCGCTCTCGCCGTGAGGCACCTTCAAAGAGGTGTCGCGGACTTCCCGGGCCTTCTCGCCGAAGATGGCGCGGAGCAGTCTCTCCTCGGGGGTCAGCTCGGTCTCACCCTTGGGTGTGACCTTACCAACCAGGTAGTCACCGGAGCGAACCTCGGCGCCGATACGGATAATGCCGTTCTCGTCCAGGTCCTTCAAAGTATCTTCGCCCACATTGGGGATATCACGGGTGATCTCCTCGGGTCCCAGCTTGGTATCCCGGGCCTCTGTCTCGTGCTCCTCGATATGGATGGAAGTAAAGACGTCCTCACGAACCAGACGCTCGTTCAGCAGAATGGCGTCCTCGTAGTTGTAACCTTCCCAGGTCACGAAGCCGATGAGCACGTTCTTACCCAGTGCAACCTCACCGCCGGAGCAGGAAGGACCGTCGGCAATGATCTGCTCTGCGGTGACCCGCTCGCCAACCTTCACGATGGGACGCTGGTTCACGCAAGTGCCTGCATTGCTGCGGGAGAACTTGGTCAGCTTCTCAGTGACCACTTCACCGTCATCATAGAAGATGGTGATCTCGTCGGCGGAAACAGCCTGAACTGTGCCATCACCCTTGGCCTTCAGGCAGACCTCGGAGTCAACAGCAGCAGCGTGCTCGATACCGGTAGCAACAATGGGAGGCTCGGTGGTGAGCAGAGGCACAGCCTGACGCTGCATGTTCGCGCCCATCAGTGCGCGGTTTGCGTCGTCGTTCTGCAGGAAGGGAATGAAAGAAGTCGCGATGGAGATCATCATTCTGGGAGACACGTCGATGTAGTCGATCATCTGACGGTCAACCTCAATGATCTCATTGCGGTGACGGCAGGTAATACGCTCGTTGGCCAGGCAGCCGTTCTCGTCCAGGGGCTCGTTAGCCTGTCCGATATAGAAATCATCTTCCACATCGGCGGTCATATAGTCCACCTGCTCGGTAACCTTACCGGTAGCCTTGTCCACCTTGCGGTAGGGAGCTTCCACGAAGCCGTACTCATTGATCTTGGCAAAGGTTGCCAGGTAGTTGATCAGACCGATGTTGGGACCTTCGGGGGTCTCGATGGGGCACATACGGCCATAGTGGGTATAGTGGATATCACGCACATCGAAGGACGCGCGCTCACGGCTCAGACCGCCGGGGCCCAAAGCGGACAGACGGCGCTTGTGGGTCAGCTCAGCCAGGGGGTTGTTCTGGTCCATGAACTGAGACAGGGGGCTGGAACCGAAGAATTCCTTAATAACAGCGGTCACAGGACGGATATTGATCAGGCTCTGAGGGGTAACAGCATCCAGGTCCTGGACGATCATACGCTCACGAATGACCCGGTCCAGACGGCTGAAACCAATACGGAACTGGTTCTGCAGCAGCTCACCTACGCAGCGCAGGCGACGGTTGCCCAGGTGGTCGATGTCATCGGGGGTACCAATGCCCATAGCAACACAGTTCAGATAGTTGATGGAAGCCATAATATCGTCTGCGATAATATGCTTGGGGATCAGATCGTCCATACGCTCGGCAATGGCGGTTTCCCAATCAATGTCGGGAGTTTCCAGCATTTCCTTCAGAACGCTGTAACGAACCTTCTCCTTAATGCCGTACTCCTTGGGATCGAAGTCCACAAAGCGGGCCATATCTACCATACGGTTGGAGAAGACCTTCACATTCTGATCACCGATCTTAACCACAGCCTCTGTAACACCCAAATGGGACAGCTCGTGCGCCTTAGCGCGGGAGATGATCTCGCCGGGCATAACCAGGATCTCGCCAGTCATAGGATCGGTAATGGGCTCAGCGGCCTCCTGGCCGGACAGACGGCTCCAAATGTCCATCTTCTTATTGAACTTATAACGGCCCACAGCGCTCACATCGTAGCGGTGTGCATCGAAGAGCAGGCCTTCCAAATGGGCCTGGGCAGTCTCCACCGTGGGAGGCTCACCGGGACGCAGGCGACGATAGATCTCCAGCAGGCTCTCTTCACGAGTCTTGCAGGTATCCTTCTCCAGGGTAGCCAGGATTCGGGCATCCTCGCCGAACAGCTCCTTGATCTTCTCGTCGGTGTCCACACCCAGGGCGCGAATCAGACAGGTGATGGGCAGCTTACGGTTCTTGTCGATACGGACCCAGAACACATCGCTCAGGTCGGTTTCATACTCCAGCCATGCGCCACGGTAAGGAATGACCGTAGCGGTATAGGTATGCTGGTCGGCCTTATCCACATCGTGGGTATAGTACATACCGGGAGAGCGGACGATCTGAGAAACGATGACACGCTCAGCACCGTTGATCACAAAGGTGCCGCCGTTGGTCATAATGGGGAAATCACCCATGAAGATTTCCTGTTCCTTGATCTCGTCGGTTTCGGTGTTGCGCAGGCGCACGCGGACCTTAATGGCCTTTGCGTAGGTGGCGTCGCGCTCCTTGCACTCCTCAATGGTATACTTGGGCTTGTCGTTCATGGTGTAATCCAGGAAGCTCAGCTCCAGCTTGCCGGAGAAGTCCGTAATTACACCCACATCCTTGAAAACCTCCCGCAAACCTTCATCCAGAAACCACTGATAGGAGTCCTTCTGGATCTTCAGCATGTTGGGCATTTCCAGGATTTCCTGATACTTGGCATAAGACTTACGCAAAGTCTTGCCGAACATCTGGTCCTTGACCATTGCCATAGGGTATTTCACTGCCTTTCATTTGGTATTTTTACCGGGGTAATGGATCGCTTTTCATTATGATACGCACGGATAGGTTGTTAGTTTGTGAATTTTCACACTTGACAGCCACACCGTCCTGTGCTATAATGCTCACACTGGGAAAAATCGGGCAAAACCCGATACTTTCGCAGCATGGAAGACCATTGTATCATATCCGTCTTCCCCTGTCAATCTATTTTTTCCAAATTTTACCCGAAATTTTTCGGGTATTTTTTATTGCCTCCATACCACACTGTAGGGGACGATGCCCACATCGTCCCGCCGCAAATCCGCCACCCTTCCCGGGCGGATGTAGGCATCCGCCCCTACACACAATGCCACAGATTCGATTACTCTGGAGATTGCCACGGGCCGTTGGCTCTCGCAATGACAATGCAGACAAGAACACCCCCCGGCTGCGATGCAGCCGGGGGCGTTTTACATTATGCGGCATTAGCCTATTTAAAAGTTTCTCCACTAAGATACGAAGCAGAAATGAATCCCGTTGTTTCCTCTGTGTAACCGTCACTGCCAACAACCAAATATCCTGCCGCATTTAGATATACGCGAATAAGATGCACTATACTCTCCTGCTTCGTTTCGCCATTGATCTCAAAAGTCGCTGTCTCTGTGGTTGCCACTTCTGCAACCCAATCATCAAATCGCAAAAGATCAATCACGACTACAGAATCTACTAAAGTAGCATTCGTTTGCTTAATTTTAGTCTTGTGCGCCGCCTCGTCCCTAACCATCGGCTCCACAATTACATCAATCGTATCTACCTCACCTTGCAAATACGCTTTTCTCTGAGAAAAATATTGGCTGATAATCGTTCGGATACCCAAGTCTGAAAATCCTTTAAGCAATGTTTCAGATATAGTCGGCACGGTGGTTGGGTCAGTAGTAACCGTTGGATCTTCTATTTTTCCTTTGCCGCAGGCGGTCAGTACGAGTGCCACCAGCAATACGCATACTATTCTTTTCATAAAATACCTCCTTAATTCTCAGGCCTGTATTCGTACATCTGTTCCGTTTCGGTTTCGTAGGCCATCGGTACCACCACCTTTCAGAATATGCATAATTACAGCGCGGAATAGCCGAAGCTGTTGACCAGTGCGTCAATGGGCTTGCCGGCTTTGCAATAGGGGCAATCGTGGGAGTCATAGCTGGCATAGTCGGGCAGATCGTTCAGATTAAACACCGATGCCACAGGATAGCCGTTTACTTCCTTGGCTGCGCTGTACATTGCTGCCACACCGGCTACATAGCCGCCATAGTAAGCAATGGCTTCCAAGCTCCGCTTTGCGGTAAAGCCGGTGGTCATACTTGCCATGAGCACCAAAACGTGCTTGCCCTTGATCATGGGCTTGATGTTATCCCGGAAGATCATTTGGGAATTGGTATTGAATTCCGGCTCCACCACATAAATGGTCTGGTGCCGGTTGATGCTGCGGAAACCGCCCTTGGTCAGCTCGTCAGCTAAGCAAGTACCGATCACATGGGTACCGTCCAGACACAAGATGGTATCTATGATGGTTGTAGAATCAAAATGGGGCACCAAGGCTTTGGCCACAGCCTTTGCCTCACTCAGACGGGTCTTCTGATATGTAATATCAATATAGTAATTGATATGGCTGTGGTTTGTGGCGAAATGGCCCTGGGCATAACGCAGGGGCACACCGGAATGCTTGTTGGGAAGCTTCATCAATTCGATCATAGTGTTTTCCTCCTTTTATAGAAAAAAGAAAAAGCGTTTTTCTCTCCGGCAGAAGCGTTTTCAGCCGGATTAAAGAAAAACGCTTTTTTTCATTGTATCGCAACTTTTTTGAAAATACAAGAAAATTTTTCTGAAATCCAATTATTTTTTTGTGCGGGCCCGGAGCATAGGCTCCTGGCGGCGGAACTGCCGGGCAATGATGCGGCAGATCTTTTTCTTCTCGATCATTTCGTGAACCTGCTGAAAGGTGGCCCACTGGACGCCGTCGGTTTCTCCCGGCAGCAACACGATCTGGGACAGGGGTGTATCCCGGCGCAGGCAATAATGATCGTAATGAATATTGCCCTCCCGGCTTGTTTCCAAAAGCTGGAATTCCTCCTCGGCAGCTTCGATGCCGGTTTCCTCCAACAGCTCCCGGGCGATTGCCTGGCGGCTGGTCTCCCCTGCTTTCACGGCGCCACCGGAATTTTCCCAAGTGCCGGGAAAGGATTTTTGGGGGGCGCGGCGGGTAAGGAGCACTCTCCCCTCTCCGTCATAGACCCAAACGCAAACCACAAATCCGAAGTCACCCTGGGCCCAGGGCGTACCCCGCTTATGGACGCGCCCGGTGGGTCTGCGGTGTATATCGTATATATCATTATATTCCACTGCGCGCACCTCCTTTGTGTATATGCATTATATATTAGCACAGTAGTTAGCAAATAGCAACCGCACATTTACACAAAAAACAGGGAACGGACAAGCCGTTCCCTGTACCATATTATTCCACAAAGAGGATTTTATAGTCGTAGCCGTTCAAATCAAACTGCAGGCCGATCTCCTGTCCGGTGGTCACATCCAGAGCCCTGGTCACAGGCTCTCGAAGCTTGATCTCCACATTTTCCGCCTTCTGGTTGGAAATATTGGACACGAAGGCAAGCAGCTGCTTCTCCCCTCTCAAGGTGGTAAAGCTGTAGTAGCTGACCTTCACCTTTTCGTGAGAGGTTTCTGCGCCGTTATTCCAGTAAGGACACCACCGGGATTTTTCCACCGGGAAGGCGTCAAAAATTTTCCACACCTCGCTCATCATCTCTAAGGGATGACCGATATCATTGGGCCGGGGCAGAATGCCGTGGAGAATACAAGTAGACATTGCGTTCTCAAAGGTCCACACGCCCTCCTTGGCGTACACGATAAATTCTACCGGCACACCCATATTCCGGCCGATATACTCTGCCCGGAAATAGTCCAAGTTCACATCGGCGGAATTGCCCTTGAGCAGTTCTGCCTGGAGATTCTCGCCGTACCAGGTCTGATGGACATAGGGCAGGACCGTGAAATTCATTTGGCTGACGCAGTGGACATTGATCTCACCGCCACGGGAAGAAACAATATCATAGAGCCGGCGGAACATATCCCGGGTTGCCCGGACAGGATATGTCCCGTGAATCTGTCCATCCTCGTCCCGCCAGCCGCAGCCGTGGGCCTCGTTATAGCAGCATTTCAGCTTGGCTGTGCCGTCCAAGTACACACCGTCGATATGGCAGGTGTCCATAATTTTCTCGACGCCCGCAAGGAAATACTCCGCATAATCAGATGCGTAACAGCAGATATAATCCCGCTGGAAGGGCACCCGCCACCAGCCGCTTTGGAATCTGCCGGTGGGACCTAAATGGGCCAGCTCGTTCTTTTGGCTGCTCCAGATCTCAGACAGTGAGGACATCTCATAGCCAAAGTAAGGCAGCACCTGAATGCCCCGCTTGTGGCATTCATCGCAGATGTATTTAAGCTGACTTTCTGTGTATTCGGACAGCTCGAACCAGTTTTGGGATTTGTTCCATTTCTCGTGGAGTATTAGTGTAGTTACCCCTCGCTCTTTCAGAAGATCAAAGCGGTTGTCCTGGTCAAGGAAATCCCGATAATTACCTCGAATCTTAATACCGCAATCGATATGGAAGGCATTGTGGATATAGGGCTGCTTGGGGAAAGGCTTGACAGGGGTCGCCTGGAAGCCGAAGAAGAACTCCACGGGCAGGAAGCCTGTTCCTTTCAGCAAATCACCTTTCCAGGACTTGGGGTGGCTATCCAGCAAACGGATCCGCAGGATCACGCAATCCTCCTGCACCACCAGCTCAATGGCCTTATCCGGCTCTTCCGGCTGCCAGTTGCGGTCATTTTCCGCATACCAGCCCACCCCCCGTTCCTCGTTACCCAGCCAAAACAGGGTCTTAAACGGAAATGCCGCGCTGCCGGGGATCGCGCCGCTGGAGGACATACTGTTCTTAGGCAGGATAGTTCCGTCAGAGAGTTTTACCTCACTGACAGGAGATTGGTGGAACAAGGTGCAAAGCTCTTTCTTCAGCGGCACTTCCAGCCACAATCTGTCCAGCCGGTAGCTTTGGGGAATAATAGGCTCCAAGCCTAAATTTTGGGGTACGGTATAGCCCCGGGTCAGCAGCTTAAAATCAATATCGACATTGCCGTCATAGCCTATCTTTTGGCAGGTATTGATTAAAAATCTGTCAGTCTGCATTGCGCCGCAGATCACCGCTTCGCTGTCGCTGCGCCGCTGGATAAAGCTTTCGCTTTCATTGTTTGCATAATCCCGGTCAAAAACAGCAGGCTCTCCGTCCTCGATACACACCAGGCGCATTGGGGCGGCCAGCAATTCTATGCCTTCGGACTTTATGGAAGTAATCATACCGTCGGGGCCAAAGGTATATTCTCTGCCCACCACACGGACAGTATGGTGCAAATTTTTACTTTCTACCGTTACAGGCAAAAACGGCTGAGGGATTTTCATAACTTCACCTCCACTTAATGCATACGGAAATCCAATTTCTTCGGTAAGGGGTATTTGGCGTCTGCCGCCTGAGCCAATGCTTTGTCCTGCTCGTCATATTTAAGACCCTTTTCCTTGGCATACAGGCCCCGGTACAGACGGAACCAATAATAGGACACGGACAGCTCGCCCTCTTTGATATCACTGAGGACAAAGTCTTTGTTGATGATTTCGGCTGCCTCTTCCAATCTGTCTAAATTGATAAGAGCGATAGCCTTATAAAGCCGCAGGCGGCCCAGTTCTTTCAGTTCTTTGGGTAAGGTTTCGTAAATATCCAGCCAAAGGGCATCCCCGCCGTCGGTGGTCAGCTGCATAGCCACTTCCTTGCAAAGGGTGGGGTTATCCCCCTTCATAGAGAAGGCTTTTAAGATATACTCCCTTGCCTTGGCCGAATCCGCCAGCTCGCTCTTATGGAGCATAGAAAGATTGCGGTAAGCCCAGGGGGAAGGCTCTATGGCAAGAGATTCCTCCCAGGCCTTTTTCGCGCCGGTCACATCACCTTTGGCATAGCGTATCACGCCGATATGCAGCAGGCTGAACCAGCTCTTTTGGGTGAGGTTTTCCAACTTGTTCAGCCAAAAATCACCGCTTACATAGCTTTGGGGTTCTGCATTTACAGCCGGAACAGGCAAGTTCCCGGTTTCTAAGAATATTTTCCAAATTTCGGTTTCTTTGCAATCTGCTGGGTCAAACAGGAATTTATCGCTGATCTTTTCGCCCCGGATTTTTTCTTCTATGTAGCCCCAATCGCTGCCCTTGTGAAGGATGCGGGCAGACAGGGTCTTGCCTGTGGGGAACGGCAAGGCATCCACATCACCCAACCGGCTTTCCATATAGCGATCCACAGTTTTGACTGCTTCTGTGTATTCTCCGTGGAGGATTTCCGGCTTGCCCTGCAAGGCGGTATAGGCTTCCGTCCAGGCCCAGGTGGTCTTGGGCGGCATTGGAATATGCTCCAGCTGGGTATGGGCCAGGCCCGCTTGAATCTCAATGTAAGCAGAGCCTTCCTCAGACAGCCATTCATTCCAGTTCCGTCCACCGGCACTCTGCCCCCAAACAAAGAGCTTTCTGCCAATTAGTTCCCGGGTGGAGCACTGGAGCAAGCCAATGCCGTCGGCTTCGGCGGTGGCGATCCACTTCTTCTCCCCTTTGGGGATCTTATAGAAGAAATCCCGGGAGGAAGGAATGTTGGCAGGATAACTCACATCCATGCCATCGTGGTGAGGAATGGTGGCCTTATCCAGCACATAATGGTCAGCATTGTAGAAGCACAGGAACGATTCATCAGTAGGCACGAGCACCCGGGTATCCTTTGTTTCCGGCACTGCAATATTGCTCCACCAGTACATATGCTTTTCTTCGCTGCTTTTGTTTTCGATTTGGCAACGCAGATACAGGGTGTTGCCATCTTCGGGAATCCAGGCGCTGATACTGTACACCACGCCCCGGATCCGCTCATATTCATACAAATGGAGCACTTCCCCATCTTCTGTTTCTTCCGCCACGCACCAAAGGGGCGAACAGGTGAGCATATTATGGCCCTTGATACCCACATTGAACTCCACACCACCGCTGAACCAGGCATTCCGCAGTCCCAAATTGCCCGGCTGGAACACAGGGTTTACATACAGCAGCTCCCGCTGCAGGTCCTTGTCATACAGCGACCAAAGCCGTCCGCCCAATTCCGGCAGAAATACCGCTTTTAAGTGGTCATTTTCGATCACCGCTGCCTTGAAATCCCGCATTTGCTTGTTGCGGTCATAGCCGTCCTGAAGCTGGTAGGGCAAAATGGTGGGGATCATCCCCTTGCCGATATAGGTTTTCTCCTCTTCCCGGATCTTATTGGTCATTTCATATCCGGCGTGGATATAACTGACATTTTTGATGTCCGGCATAGGGTTTAAGTTGCCCATATTTGCTGCAGGCATTGTGAGGGTTTCCATTTTGATAGCCATTTCCTTATCTCCCATTTCCTAAGATAAGCCTATTATACTATCTTTCGTCTGTATGTAAATGGACCTGCAGTTGTAGATTTTCAAAATACAACTATCGGTTGTTTTCATTTCCCACAAACAACCAAAGAGGGAGCATGCCGCTCCCTCTTGTGTGTTAAATTTCTTCTGCGGGAGCAGGCACTTCTGCTACAGGTTCTTCGGTGAGTTCCTCCACCGCAACTTCCTGCTCAACAGCTACCGGAGCGGGCTCGAATGCAGGTACGGTTTCAGGGATAGCTTCTTCTGCCACAGGCGCTTCCGCCTTTGCGGTCTTCTTTCTCTTTACAAACGGCTTGAGGAGAATGTATCCAACCAGCAAGGCGATCGCCGCCACAAAGATAATCACCGTGCGAATGATCACACCCTTGGTAAGCTGAGAAAGCAGCATGCCAATAATACCGTCTACTGCTGCGCCCTCTATTGCATTCATACCCGCTGTAATACCCTTAACAGCAGAAGATGCAATTCCCAGTACCACGCAGATCAGCACATTGAATCCGCCGGCAGTAAACAGGTCGGTGGAAAGCCACCGCATACCCCGCAAGCCGGGAAACCGCAGTGCAAAAATTAGTGCAGAAAGTACAACGATAATGCCCACAATAGCGCCCTTGATCTCGTTCTTCCTGGCAAGGATCGTGAAAGCAAGTTCCATTTCCTTGTTGCCGTCCACAAGAGATTCTTTCAGTTCTTCGGGGGCGGGCATTGCATCTACGATTTCTTCTGCTTTCTCCTCTACCGCTGTCCCGATTTGCGTCTTGAGCTGTTGCTTTTCTTCGTCGGTAAGAGGTGTTCCGGATGCTTCTACGATCTCCACGATCTCATCTAAGTTCTCCTGCACCACTTCCACCAGCAATTCAGGTGTAAATTCCTTATCCTTGTTTTTTCCTGCTATAGTATTGACAAGATCCTCGGTATAAGCGCCCAAAAGTTCAGTCATCGCATCGGAGGTCAGCACCTTGTTCAACATTTCCTCACTGACATCATCGCCCAAAAGGCCCTGGAGAATATCTCCGGCAGCGTTTTCGGGTGTTGCTTCTGTCACCGCCTCAGTCTCTGCGGAGAGATTTTGCAGAACAATCTCTTCCTGAGTCTGGGCAGCTGCGGATTTATCATTTCCCAGCAGCGCCTGCCCTGCGATCTCCACAATGTTCTCTGTATCCAGCAAAGACAGGGTAGAAAGTGCCAGGGGCGCAGCTACCAGCATAACCACCAGGGCAATACTCAGGATCCATGCAAAAATAATACCAAACACATTCAACGCTTTCATAGTAAGTACCTCTTTTCCTTTTTGGTTTTTGCAAGGTATATTTTTATTATAGCACCAAAAGCTTTTTTTGCAAGGGTGGGTTGATTTATTTGCAGAAGTGTGCTATCTTTAGCATAGGTTTATACGCACCCTGCGTACTATTATTATTAAAAAGAGGTATTTAATATGGAAAAGATCATTAAGATGGGCTTTGTAGGCATCGGCCGTATCGGCTGGTCTATGGCAAAATCCGAGCTCAGTAAGTATCCCGATAAGTTCACCATCGTGGCTGCCTGTGACCTGATCCCTGACCGGACCGCCAAGGTTGCCGAGCTGTATCCCGGCTGCAAGGAGTACTCCGACTATGCCGAGATGCTGAAGCAGGAGGATATTGAGGTCGTTTACATCGCCACCCGTTCCTGCGACCATTTCGACCACGCTATGATGGCTCTGAAGGCAGGCAAGGATGTAGTTCTGGAAAAGCCCGCTACCGTTTCCTACGACGAGGCTGTGGAACTGTACAAGCACGCAAACCACCCCGGCCAGCCCCGTCTGTTCGTCCACCAGCAGCGCCGTCTGGAGGAAGCTTTCTGCAAGATGATGGAAGTTGTCGCCTCCGGCAAGCTGGGTAAGGTCTATGAGGTCAACATTCACCAGAACGGCTTCCAGCACAGAGATGACTGGCAGACCATTGACGAGTTCGGTGGCGGCCAACTGCTGAACTGGGGTCCCCATATGATCGACCAGTCCTGGCAGTTCCTGGGCACCCCCACTGCCGACATCCGCAGCTACCTGTTCCAGGAAACCGCCGGCGGCAACTGCGAAGACCACCTGGGCATCACCCTGGTCGGCAACAATGACCGTGTGGTCAATATGTACATTAGCGGTGCTACCGCTCTGCGAATCGGCCGTGTCTACGAGGCATTCGGTAATCGTGGCGCTGCCGTCTATGAGAACAAGAAACTGACTCTGCGTTACATCAACCCCGAGCAGGAGATCCCCGAAATCGTTGCCAACCCCGGCACTCCCGGTGCTTCCTTCGGCTCCAGCGGCACTTACGAATCCAAGCTGGTCATCGACTGGGTTACCGAGGAATATGATGTGGATCCCGAAGGCGATAAGCTCCCCACCTACTGGGCTCTGCTCCACGAGACTCTGACCGAAGGCAAGCCCTTCATCATCAGTGATCACGATGTACTGACCATTATGCGCACCATCAGCACTGTAAAGGCTCAGAACAAGTACATTATGAAGTAATTATGCTTTCCCTGAAACGGAGATGCACACGGCATCTCCGTTTTTTGCATGTTGAAAAAAGCAATTATCTGTGGTAGTATATTTAAAAACAGACTCATTTCCCCCAAAGGAGTAGAGATAATGAAAATTAAGCTTTTAAGCCTGTTGCTTGCCATCAGCCTGATAGCCGGGCTTCTTCCCATTACGATGGTCAGTGCGGAAACCACTGCCACAACTGTACCCACCACTGCAGCTACCACTGTGCCTACTGTCGCACCCACTACAAAGCCGGCAACAACTCCCGCTACCACAAAGGCAACAACCCCCACCCCTGCGGTCACTTCCCCCGCTACCCAACCCGCTACAACTACGCCTACAACCAGCGTTCCTACCGGCGCAACGGATCCTACCTCCAACGGCACTTCCGTATCCGTCAAGCTGTGTGAAAACAGCACCACACAGGCTTATCACGTCCTACTTACCGCAACCAAAGGCGGCAAGCCTGTTTATGCCACCACCAACGATTCCGGCACGCCCACCCTTGTGATTGGCGCTGCCGTCCCCAATAATAGATATGTAAAACTTGAGTACCCTCAGAACGGTCTGCCCACCATCACCCTAATGAACGCAAGATTGCGCTCCACCGGCAATGTTCTGGATCTGTCCTCTTTTGATGCTCCTGTCAAGATTGTAATTGCCGGCGACAGCACCATTGAATCCACCAACAAAAACGGCATCTACCGGGCATCCTACGGTGATGTCACCATTTTAGGCCCCAAAAAGCTGACAATGAATTGCTATACCTCTGCTATTGCTTTTAGCGGAGAATCCTATGTAAATTCTCTGACGCTGAAGGATCTGAGCTTAAAGGCCACCGCCTTCGCAAGCGCTGACGGCAATGCAATTCAAATTCCTGCCGGTAACCTGACCGTTGACAATTGCAAAATTGAGCTTATCAACCGGGCAGGCGTCGGCGTATATCTCGGCCAGGGTAACGTGTCCGGTTACGGCTGTGCCAATATCTCCCATTCTGTTTTCTCTGCCACCAGTCAGAATACTGCATTTAAGCTTGGTGGCAATTTGGTAATCTTCAGGTCCAATGTACAATTCTCCAGCGATACCCAGGCCCTTCTTTGTGGCCGGAATCTGACGCTTAACGGCTCCACGCTGTATATGACAGGCCGTAGCAACACAAAAGAAACTGTAGATGTACGCGGTGATTTTACGCTTCACACCAGCAATGCTGAGATTATCGGCACAAGATTTGCAATCTTCAGCAGCACCACGTTGCCCAGAACCATCGGCAAATACACAGCTGTTGCCGGCATAACCAAAGAAACTACCGCTCCCTACAATGAAGATCTTGTAGGTGCTTATCAGTACTATTACGCTGAATCCTTAGAGCAGCCCACCGAACCCACTGAGCCCACTGTGAGCGAAACAGATCCAACCGGAAGCGATGCCACTGGAACCGATCCCACTGGAACCGATCCCACTGGAACCGATCCCACTGGAACTGATTCCACCGAGCCTACACGCTTCCCTCCCGCCGAACCCGATTCTTCCAAACCCACAACCACCCTCTCTACCCTTCCTACCCCCACGCTCCCGGCCAACAGCACCGCCAAAAAAAGCGGAACAATGTTTTGGATTTTGACTGCTCTGATGATCTTGTGTGCCTGTGGCGCTGCAGCTATGGCGATCATGATGTTCCGCAGAAGTGCAGCGGAAGCATACGAGGATGAATTGGAAGAAGACTCCGAAGAAACTCCCGTTGAAGAAGTCGAAGACGGAATCAAGAAGTTTTCTTGGGAGAATTTCAAAAAATTCTCTCGTGAGAAACTCAAGAAGTTCAAAACGTTCTTTGCAAAAAAGAGCAAAGAAGACATTTCTGAAGACGTAGATATCGAGGAAGAAATTTGGAAAGAAATCCTTGAAGCACCTCTGCAAGATATCGACGAAGACGAATTGGAGGCGATCCTTAAGGAATTCCACGAAGACCCCGTCGAAGAGTCCGAGGAAGTCGCTTCCGAAGAATCCCAGAAAGAAGCTGTTGAAGAAACCCAGGATGAAACAGCAGAAGATTCCGCAGCGGATCTTCCGGAAAAGCCCAAAAAATTCTCAACGGAGAAGCTCAGCAAATTCTTTGCAAAGCTCCTTGATGAGGATACTGAGGAAGATACGGAAAAGTAATATAAATCCTTAAAGAGAAGGCACTGCGGTGCCTTCTCTTTTTTGTGAAAAACATTGAAAAAAGTCGTGGACTATGTTAGACTACATTTATCAACTTTAGGAGAAGTCCCTATGAAAAACAAGTTTAACAGCCTGCTGCTTTGCCTTTGTATGGCAGCTGGCCTGTCTATAAATGCAAAGGCGGACACTCCCGCCGCCTCTGTGACCCTGGCGGGCAAAGCTTTGACCGTAAAAGCCTACGATACGCCAGCCTATTCCGTGAACACCAGCGCCGAACGCTTAGATGCCAAAGGCAACAAGTTTACCGCCGTTATCCAGGATGGGGGCGATGCCAATAACTGGAACGCAAAGCTTGTTTGGCATTCCGGTGATACTGTTCCTACACTGTACTTGAAGAACTTTATCGTAGACGAATACAACGAGCAGACTTCTCAATGGAAGGATACCAAAACCACCGCTATTGCCATTCCTGCCAATCAGCCCACAAAGATCGTCATTACCGGCGGAAACAGTCAGCTCAAGACCCGGTTCGGCATCCACTACAAGAGTAATTTGGAGATCAAGAGCGAAGGCAGCGCCAAGCTGAATATTTGGAATATTTCCAGCGCTATTGTTGGCAGCACCCACTGCGCGCTGACCATAGATGCCAATTTGGATCTGTTTGTTGCATCTTACTATGATGCCAACTCTCACATTCTGCAGACAAACCAGGCTGACCTGACCATCAACGGTGGCAACATCAAAATTCACACCGACGAGGAAAAATCCCTTTTCGGTATTGTCACCCACAGCTCCGGCAATATCATTATAAGCGGCGGCAATTTGGATGTGACCAGCTCCATCGGCGCCGCTCCCGCCAACGGCTCCATCCGCAGCAGCGGCAAGATCATCATAGGCGGCGGTACTGTAAAAGCGACCGCCAAGGCTTCTGTGCCTCTGTATGCCAAAAACGGCATTGAAATAAACGGCGGCTCAGTTGACATTAGCAGCCCTTACTACGGCATTAGCGCCGGCACACCGGACAGCCCTGCCGACATTGCCATCAATGGCGGCACAGTAAAAATCGCCGCCAAGCACGCTTTCTATACTTACCCTCGCTTGGGCGAGGGTGTGTTTGGCTACGCAGGCGCTGACGAAGCATCTGCCAAAACTTACGATGGCACATATACCCCTATGGCGAAAGAGCCCTGGATGCTGATTTCCAATGACCCGCAGCAGTTTAGAACCGAGCCCACTACCCCGCCTGCCACAGAGCCAACCGCAGCCCCCACCGAGGCGACCACCACACGGCCTGTCAAGAACCCCAACAGAGGCATCGACCCCCGTGTGATGCTTTGGGTCGCCGCCGCAGGCGCTGTGGGGCTTATCGGCTTACTGGTCACACTCATCGTATTCAAGTTCAAAAAGGCCTAAACAAAAGGCGAAGATACCGAAACGGTATCTTCGCCCTTTTAGCTATTCATCCCAGCGATTGACTGCTTTCACTCTTTCTTCCAGGACTTTTATCATAATCTCAGAATCCTGCCGGGCGTTGTTTTTTCCATTCCTGCCGGCGTACAGTTGCCGAGCATAAAACGCACCACACACGACAGCCAGTATCAAAGCCATCGTTGTTTTCGCATATACCACTGCGAATATCGCCATTATCAAATAGAACACCCAAACTATCACATTAAAAACCGCGTCGAATTTGCTAAACGCCGTGTAATAAGTAATATATGTCTTATCCGCTTCCTCAACGATCTGCGCATATAAATGAGTGGGATTATCCACTCCGCTTCTTCGCATACGCGTGCCAATTCCAATTTTTCCCTTTCTTGTGCATCCAACAAAAACCGGATACTCATCACTGAGCTCTTCCCTGCAATATCCTGCCATTTCCTGAAATCGTTCAATTGCCTCTTCCTTTGAGCAGGTAAGTTCATATCTGCCTTGTGCAATTTTCTTCATAAACATCACCGTCTTGTTTCTATGCGCTGCTTTAGCACATCCACTTCGTGGCCGTGGATCTGATCCTCAAACTGGAATTTTCTTGTTGCGCCGCCGGAGTCCGTAAATTCAAAGAAGAAATAATACCGGGGATTCTCAGCCTGACGGGGTCTT
Organism: Oscillospiraceae bacterium; assembly: GCA_017452505.1. Classification (GTDB taxonomy): domain Bacteria; phylum Bacillota; class Clostridia; order Oscillospirales; family Oscillospiraceae; genus Faecousia. The sequence continues at coordinate 9,361 of JAFTMI010000013.1, read as the reverse complement.
CTGTTGCGGACGACCTTCTTGATCCTTCTGCAGGCGGTAATTTCACTGTATGGATAGTACTGTCCGTTAAAGGGATTGGTCTGGCAGTAGAAACCCGTTTCCTCGATCTTCACCTTAAAAAACAGATTGCTGTTGACAAGTGAGATCAAAACATACAGCGCCATTACAATGCCGGGAATCACCATCAAAACAAGTCCGGAAGTTTTGATGATGACCGTATCCACAAAGGCTATCACGATCAGCAGCACAATACCAAGGACGATCCTTGTTTTTCCGAACACCTTGCCGTCAATCAGATATTCTTCTGCACTGTGTTCCCTTTCAGCCGCCTCGATTCTCTTAATCAGGTAGTTTACGGCTTTTTCGTCAGCGTAAAAGAACTGAAACCGGATAACCGGAATGCCGGGGATCTCAATGTTGCAGTAGTCTTCCTGGGCTCTGTTTTGGGCTTCACCGGAATGGATCCATGCTTTTTCCACCTGGGTATACGCGTAGAACTTGCCGTTACCGGGGCCGGTTTGATAATAAAAGCCGTCCTTGCCGATCAGCACCTTACAAAAAGCAAGACGATAAACGGTTGCGATCACAAGGGCCAGCAGGATCGCAGAAAACAAGCCTGTGAACAAAAACGCGCCATTGTTTTCGCTATACAGCCACCCGGTAACGCCACCGAATATGGCAAACATAATAAGCGACAGCACCACAGGTGTCTTCCCGCTTCCTATTTTATATTTCCACTGTCTGTTTTCCATTTTTCTCCTGCTCTTTTAAATAGAATTTAACGCACCGATCTCATACCAGTTTTTGTCCAGCTTTTTTGATTTCAGTTCGTCGTACCATTCCTTTACAGACCGCAACGCGGCTTTCGGATCTTCCGAGAACAAAACACCGTAATACTTGCTTTCATCCTGCCAAAAAATGGTATACTCTTCCTCAACCCAAACATAAGTAAACCCGTTCTGCTGAATCGTTTTTATTTCTTCTGCATACTCCTCAGAAACAACAAGGCTATCTTTCCAAATATCGCCATCTATAAATTCAAATGTAGCGCTCCCGGAATAATCCTGATCCACATAATAAGAACGCAAAAAGTTGGATACCGTTTCAAAATCAGCCTTGCAATCTGCAAAATTTTCAAATTTCGCTTTCCTGGAAGCGCACGCAGAAGAAGATATCAGCATAACAACAATTATTACAATAGGGAGTACCCGTTTCATTTCATTCACCGCCTTGTTCTTATTATAGCATATCGGTATTTTGCACGCAACCTAACTGTTGCAATGCGACGAAAAATCCACCACCCAAGCGGGTGGTGGATTGTTTCTGTCATAATATATTAATCTTCAATACAAATGGTTTCGCCGGGTTTTACAGAATACAATTTTGCATCCACATCCAGCCAAATTGTATACAGGGTAGGATTGTAAACTTTACGGCTATTTGCGCTGTATCGCAGGCTCTTATATGCCTGCACATAATCATAAATTTCAATATTGGTTGCATACCAAATTTCATCGTTATGGGCAAGCTTACTGCAAATTTCCTCCATTAACTCCCAGTTATTGTCCTTATCAAACTCATAACTGTGTCCCCAAATATACAGCAATCGCGGTACGCGTCTTGCGTAGTACATTTTATCGGAAATATCCAAGCTAAGGAATTTATCAACATACTCCAAAATCTTGGGATTCTTATGGTGCGCTGTTGGCATCCATGCATGGAAATCCTGGGGCAGCATAAACGAATCATTGTCACCGCCAAGGGTTCTGGCATAGGCAATATCCAGTTCCGTAAGGTAATTCTTTATTTGTTCGTAAGTACCAAAATTACCCATCAGATTGATACCGGTATCCGGGTACGCCATACCTCTTACGATGCTGTCGCATCTTTCTTCCAGTTCCAGCCGGCAATCCAGCACTTCTTTGATGCCCTCAATGGTTCTTGTATGACCATTTGCCCGGTGATGCGCGCCGTGCACCGCAATTTCGTGACCTTTGGAAAGAAAGTATTCCTTTATTTCCTCTTTGGAGTAGTGGTGTCTTCCCGGTCTTATATTGTTAAAATTAAAGGTTGCCTTAAGTCCATACTTATCAAAAATCTCCGCAAGCCGTTTATCCTGCACCACGCCATCGTCATAGCTGAAAGTAACAGCCTTTGCTTTTCCGCCCGGATATCGCATAAAAACAGACTTCATAACAATACTCCTTTATAAAGATATCAGTCTTCCTTTTCCGGTTGCACAATTTTCACTGCAGTGCCGTTTATGATCTTTACCACATCCGGTTTGTCCGTAACGATGTGGGGATCCCGGAAGCCCTCAATGGTAACATTGTCAAATTCAATGTATTTGCAGTTGCTCGCCTCTAAGATGGGGAAATCCGCACCTTCTTCTCTTGCGGTCAGCTTCACATTCTTCAGACGGAAATCCAGGGGTTCTTCCGCAACGGAACGCAGAAGGCCGGGTACGGCCAGGCCCAGGACCTCGCAATCCTCATAGGTAATAGACGAAAGCGGCCGGTTGCAGCACCACATATGACCAAAGGCATGCTTGAACACAGCGTTAGGATCTTCAAAACGGCAATTCCGAATCACAATATTGCCGGGGGTATACCGAATGTCCGCTCTGAAATCACAATAGTACTGGAAGGGCTGGTGCATTTGCCGTCTGCAATGGGGGCCGGTCTTAACACCATAGATCTTTTCATCTTCAGTCAGCATTCCACGGAAGCCGAAGCCGGAGTGCGCAAAGCCTTGGCAATTCTCCACCAAAACATCCGTGCCGCCAAAACGCATACCGGAGCATGCGCATTCAAAAATACAGTTTCTGACCACCACATTTTTATTGTCAAAGCCAGCTACGCAGTCATCGCCGGTTCTGAACTCGCAATCCTCGATCAGAATATTATCGCAGGTTCGCACATCAAAGCCGTCGTGACCGCCCAAAACCGTCAAATTCTTTGCGGTGATATTCTGGGAGCAATAAATATTATGGGCCCAGTTGGCGCTGTTCATAACGGTATAGCCTTCCAGCGTGATGTTCTCGGTGTCAAAGATATTGATGGCGTGAGGGCCTCTGTAGCCCTCCTCACCATTCGGATTGTAGCAATCCATACCGTCAATGTAGGAACCGCATTCGCCGATAATGGCAATATTCTTGGCGCTGATCACCTTGATGAGGCCGGAATTCCAATCGCTGTACGGAAGGGTACTGCCGGTTTCCTTCACCTTGGGAGGCAGGACGAACTCCTTCAGCGGCTCGATCTTATCATCCCGGTAGGCATAATAGTCCGCAGGGTCACGGCTGCCCCGGAGGATCGCGCCGGCCTGCAAGTACAATGTAGTGTTGGAGCGAAGCCGCAAGCCTCCTGTATAGAACACGCCCTTCGGCACGATCACACGGCCGCCACCAGCAAGGAAGCATGCATCCAGCGCAGCCTGAATTGCTTCCGTCTGCATACTGTCGCACTGCCGGGCGCCATACTCAGTAATGATAAAATCCATAACAAGCACCTTCTTTTGTTATTTTTATAGTAGTTTAGCATAATCAGACACAGAAAGCAATAAAACCATCTTCGAAAAATTTTCGAATTCTCAACAAGCTGAATGCAAACTGCTCCCACTTGTACGGACTCGTACAAATGGGAGCAGCTCATCAAACAACGAGTTTTTATGCGCATTTAGGATACTACTTCAGATAAGTACGCAAACACAAAGAAAAACGCCGGCAAATGCACGATACCGGTCAAAACATCCATTGCAAATCCTTTGATCGACCAATTCATTCTACGCACTTCAAAATATAACACCAATAAAACTACAAATGCAACAGCGCAAAGAATGCCCAGCAATATACTAACGGGATATGCAATCGGATATTTTTCCCTTTCGTGAAAGGTAACGATTGTAAACCACTTAAAAGCGCATATAAATTCTAACACGCCAACACCGGATAACCCTAACGATATTGCAGACGTTTTTATACTGCAATGTGCTTTAACCGTTTTTGAAAACAGCAGGCAAAAGGCAGCCGAAACAAATAAAGTAATGCCCAATATCACTAAAACCAATGGCAAAGCGCCAAACATAGCATATAGCGCAAAGAGGTAAGACGGCGGATTATCCGCAGCACCGATCAGGCCAATTGATCCGTGGTGCGCTGTGTAATGGCTCCAATAAACCATAGGCGTTACATATCCGGAAATTGCAACAATCAGGCCTAAAACAAGCACTATCAGCGCATTTCGTTTCCATTTCATATTATCACCGCCCTATAAACTCATAAAAAAAATTATACGCATATAGGCAAGAAGCAAGTCAAACTCATCAAACCGAACAAGCAACTTAGCGTAAAAGACAACTTTCTTATCACGGTGTTTTGTGCGATTTTAGACGAGATGATTGAGAAAATCAATCCGACAACAGAAATCAAAAAAGTGCCAATAACAACAATGTCTATTGGAACACCCAAATACTCATGTCCGCTGGCATTCGATGCCGCAAGCCTATCCAGTTGGTTCTTCACTTCGATAGTACCGGCAATTACAAAGTATATATCATATGCAAAAATAAGAACAATCAATATAACGAGAATCCAAGAAATGATCCTTCTCATAGCACAACCTCCTTATACGCTTATTATTTGCCTGTGAATTCAAGCCATAATACTACTAAAAGGCATATCACCGCGACACCGATCATTATCCACTCTGCAAGGCCTATTTTTTGATCCGGATCATGCTGCTCCATTGGTGAAAAAAGGTTTTTCAAAAAAGGAAGAACAAAGACTCCTAAAAAGCACGCCGGTAGAAAAACATCTTTTGTTCCCAGGAAAAAGTATGCAATACATACAGCTACTGTTGCATCAGATCTGCCTGTGCCATATTTCTTTACACGCAAGCTGCTGCCGCAAGACGAACACTTAAAGTCACCTTTTTCCCACATTGCATGTCTGCATTTCCTCAAAAAACCGATCTTATTGTCGCAAACAGGACATCGGAAAGCACGCATATATTTCACCTCGCTAAAGTCCAAAACTTTATTCAAGTATTATCTCCTGTGTTTTCAAATCAGATGATTTGTATAGTACATACCCAAAATTGTTTTTATCCAGTATATCAGTTGTATAACAATTATTAGTAACAAAATCAGTACAACTATCAAAAGAATTCTTTTGATAACCTTCATATGATCACTCCCTTGAAGGTATCTTATTTATATGAATATTTCGTTTCTATACATTCAGGCACTTTAAGACAGGCGCGTGACAATTCTTGATACAGGGGATGCACTTGATACATCTGAGCCGAAGTCAAATTAAAATATTTGTGATTACCATCACCGCTGCTGCCATCAGCTTTTGTTGGATCATCCCAAGTCACATCAACCTGATACCACGCTCCGTCAAGATTTACAGTATTCCAGATGTGCTCGTTGCCAAATACAATATTTGCATTGATTCCAACCATATAACAAAGATACTGAAATGCCCTGGTATAGCCATGGCACACACCCATATTTTCCACAAGCGTACCATAAATCGTATAAGCTGAATCCTCAACGCCGTTTACGAACGGCGTATTCTGCGCCACCTTATCGTAACGAGTGGTTTTGGTAATGTAATCGTGGATAGCCAGCTCTTTTTCATATTGGGAATCAGAAGGATCTATAGAAGAAACAATATCGGAAACGACCTCATCCAAAACTTTTCTTCTTGCCTCTATCTTGGAAATATCCGCTTCGCCAAATCCAGTATAGTCGGAAACCTCGCCATCGCAAAAGCCAATGGAAATGTTCCCTTTGGAATCGACCCCAACAGAATCTTTAACCCAAAAGAACCGAGGGTTATCTGCCAAAAAACACTCAAAAATTTCTAACTTCCTGTCTGCATCGAGGGCAAGATCCGTTACTTCAATAGTCCTGTCATAAGACAAAGCAGCAGTTCGAATACGCCTGTACACTTCTTTTTCAACATCGTTTAAGAAAGAATACTGATAATATTCTTCTTCATCAAGGGCAACGTGCTGGTGGTGCCCAACATTATCATCTGCTATTTCAGGTGTATATTCTTGCACGCAGCCGAAAAGAGTAACAATCAAACATAGAATGATTCCAATGCAAACGGACCGTTTCATATCATCACCGCCTTGGGGTTAGTATAGCATAATAGCGATGGCGGAGCAATACATCTTCACTATTCACTATTACCTCCATCCGTGAGCTCTCCTTGATTTTAGTTTTGTTTTATGTTTGTCCAAGTAATATTTGTGCCGCCGCTCTTCCAATCGGCAATATAGCTTTCAACTTCCGCTTTGGCAGCGGTCTTTCCGTTTAATTCGTATGTATTTTGCGTATCGTCTTTGCAGGCAAGCTCGGTCAGCTCACATTCCACACCATCAAATTTGATCCGATTAACGGTTTCAGGGCCTTTATTCCAGGAGATCACAAAGCTGCCATCGGTTTTGATATTCTGGGCGCTTAGTCGCTCAAGCATATAGCCGTTCACTTTTCCGTTATCGCATCGCAGGATCAGGAAAAAGTGAAGTCCTATATCCGAAATCAACAATTCTTCCGTGCCGTCAGCATCAAAATCCATATAAGTATAGGCCACAGGTACAAAAGGATACAAAGCGACACCTTCCGTATCAAATCTGAATTTTTCCAGGTTCTCTTCCGTGACCTTATCAAACACCAAACTTTTGTAGGTAAAGTTTTCTTCCTTGTTCAGAACTTTTTCCAGCACTTCTCTGGGGTTTTCCGTTGGCTTTTCTTCTTGCTTTTCCGGCTTTTGGCAGCCGGCAAAGGACAGGCATATTGCAAGGCACAGCAAAATAGCTATCAGTTTTTTCATGTCAGTTCCTCCAATTCAAATAGTTTCGTATTGTAGGCCAGGAGGATCTTACCTCTCTGAGCCTTGGACAGCACCAAATAAAATTCGTCACCGCTGCAGGAATGGTGAAATACGCCTTCCTCATCCATCTCATAAGCAGCGCTCCAAGTATAGTTTTTGATCGGGATAACATAATTGCCATACTTTGAGAAATGCAAATGGTATTTTCCATCAACAAGCTTTCTGCTGTATCTGTCTTTTACTTCCGTGGCAAGCAATGTATCCTTTACGATACACGGCTCTGCTTTCACGCTCCGGCAAAGCATTGCGAAAATTCGGATCTGATCAATGAGCACTACAAGCAAAATCACTTCCGCAACAGCTCCCAGGAGCCTTTTCCCGCCCAAGTCCCAAGTGCCCAGGAAAAAATCAGCGAAAAGCAGTCCAAGCATTACCAAAAACAATGTAGAAAGCAAAGCAATCCTTTTACCAAAGATTTTAATTTTACTATGTAAATCAGTACAAATATCGTCAAGGGCAAATTTTTCCTTTTGCATTTTCTCACCACCTTGGATTTAGTATAGCACAAAAGCTGTATGGCCGCAATATATCACAAAGACAAAACCCCGAACGCTTTCGCATTCGGGATTTTGGGGCTCATAGGACAAAATTACAACTGAACGATTTTCAGCAGGTATGTTGTGCAGTTTGGCATTTTGATATACGCGGCAAAATCGTTTGCCGTAAAGATTTCCTCTCTAACCAGCTCACAATCATGCGATTCGTCAAGGCAATAATATTCAAGTTTCACGCCGTTTGTATTGTTAACGTTTTTGAACTCGACCTTGACCGTCTTTTCAGGTGCGCTATCATCATCCTGAAAATATGTCAACATCACGTTTTGCTCATCGCCCTTTGCGGCAACCGCCCATACGTCATTGGATTCTCGTTCTGTTTCCACAGCTTGATCCAGTTTATATATCTGGTTGAACATATAGAACGGATAATATCCTTTCAAGCGTTCAAACACACAATCAGTAGAAAAAAGGCTGTTCATTCCGCCAGGACGGGCATCGTAAAACATTAGATTATCCAGTTTTTCGTACTGCGCCATGCACATGGTTGCAGCAAGGAAAGCCGCTCCCTTGAGGCTTTTTTCTGCTTTTAACGAATATATCCAGTCTTCATCCTTCCATCCACGAACATAATTCCACTCATTGAGAATGCTTTCAGTCCTCTCAAAACCGTGACTGTCAAGCAATTCACGGGCAAGTCTTATTCTTTCCTGAACCTTCTCTACTGTTGCACCGTAAACATGCCATGAAAAGAAATCGGGCACAATACCGTTTTCATTCAGCTTGGAGAAGAACCCTTCAAGCCATTTCTTATTCAGTCCCGCACAGGCAGGGCCTCCGATTTTTAGGTGCGGAAAACAGGCTTTCAAATGCTTATGCGCAATGCAGTAAAACTCATAAAATTCTGCAGCAGTTCCTCCCCAACAACGCTTATGCTTTGAATCATCCGGGTCAAGATCAGGCTCGTTCCATATTTCCCAATATTCAATATCCATATGGAATCCATCTGCCCATCCCTCGGTATAGTGGCGAATGATATGCTCACATACAACTGCCCATTTTTGAAAATCAACAGGCGGGAGGGTGTTGTATTTTTTGGACCAATGCTCAATTTTGGAGCCTAGGCGATAATACACCTTTGCACCACCCGCTTCAATGACGCGCAGGTATTCATCTGTCAAATCGAAATCATACGCAGAAGGATCTGTCGCATCCTTTGTCCAATCAGTAAATATCATATTCACATCAACGATATGCTCCCCACCGTAGGTTGCATAAAAAGATGCGTCATGGGTTCTTGCATAGGGAATACCGGCTGCTCTATAATGATCTATATTGGTAATTCTTTGATCTGCCGCAAATTTGTAAACCGGACCATTGTTTACACTGTGCATAGGCTTTACTTTGCCCAAGGTTTTGGAAAAATCAACCTTAATTTTGTCCATTGCTTTGCTCCTTTTTGCACAAGAATTTTTCTGTGGGTCTTGTATCCAAACCACACCGTTGTTATAACGCTAATAAATATATCTGTCAATAGCATTATTCACGAAACTTTTTCGAAAAATGGATTTTTGAAATGTAGCGGGACATTGCTTTGGCTACCTCCTTCACTACGCTCAGTCGCTAAAGCGAAGGACTCCAGATCGGTAGATCCTGGATGCAAATGCATCAAGGAAACCAAAAAAGACACCACCCGATTGGGTGGTTTCTTTTTTGTCATTCGTGTCCGAAAAAGAACTGGGTGAAAACCGAGGATTTTCCCTAACTTACTTGATTCATTGCATATAACATTAAAATTGCAAAACCAATAATAAATAATTTTAAAATAGACTTTAATACTCGTATGCCGATGCTCTTTTTGGAGGTATTACAAATCAACAATTTGGATGTTGTTTCGCCTTCAATACTAGCAACAATATTATATTTATATGCAAAGTACAATCTTAAAATATTCGGACTT
>JAFTMI010000012.1 GCA_017452505.1 Oscillospiraceae bacterium | reverse complement strand
CCGATGGCCAGACCGTCCTCAGAGAAGGCGGACTGGCTGCGGCCGTAAACGATCTGCAGGAACAGCTCGCGCATGGCGGTGTTGATGGCATCACACACCAGGTCGGTGTTCAGAGCCTCCAGCAGAGTCTTGCCGATCAGAATCTCGGAAGCCATAGCGGCGGAGTGGGTCATGCCGGAGCAGCCCAGAGTTTCCACCAGAGCCTCCTCAATGATGCCCTCCTTGACATTCAGGGTCAGCTTGCAGCAGCCCTGCTGAGGAGCGCACCAGCCGATGCCGTGGGTAAAACCGCTGACATCCTTAATTTCCTTGACCTGAACCCACTTGCCCTCTTCGGGGATGGGAGCGGGGCCGTGATAGGCACCCTTGGCCACGGAGCACATATGCTGTACTTCTGCACTATAAATCATGGCGTATTTTCCTTTCTTTCATCGGGCGGTATGCCGCCCTGAAATTCCGCATATATTATACATTCAACTATGTGGATTGTCAATTCCTATCGATGAAAAAAGTAGGGGAGGGTCGATTCACGAACTGCACACTGACCTCAGTAATTGACCGCAGCACCAAATCAAAAATGGTGCTGCGGTCAACTGTTAGATAAACCTGAATTTACATCACACGAGACATCACTTCATAGGCGATGGTGGCAGCTTGGGGGTCTTTGGTGCAAGACATTTCCCACAGAGGGACCATTTGTGCCAGATTCCAAACCAGAGGGAAATATCGTTCCTCTGGCATAAAACATTGGTGGATTAGTTCAGGTTGCCATTTTTCCGGCATTGCTTTTTGGATCAGGTTTTCTGTTCCTCGCTGTAAGAAACAAATTCCCTTCAGTGGCATAGAAATATTGGTGCCGATGCCGTGCTTTCCCGTCCAGGGAGAGCCGTAGGCCCATACACCCTCCTGACGCAGTTGCAAAAACACCTTATCATCGTTTACCATCACCGCCCGGTCACCAAACTGCTCCCGCCAAAATCGGGTATGGGTGGACTTTCCGGTGCCGCAGGGAGCTGTAAACAAATAGGCCTGCCCATCCACAGCCACAGTGCTGCCGTGCAGTAGCAAGGTGCCTCTTTCCAGTAGCTTTCCGGCGATCTTCGCCTGGATTACCGTTCGCTCCAGGAAGTGATCCGTGAATTTTCTGCGGCGCAGACCTTCCCGGTCAGCCTCTTGATCCAGGGCCGCCTGCTGGTGTATCAGATCCTCTGGGGTGACCTCTACAAAAAAATCCGGATTCCGCTCAGTAAGGTAGAGATGGCAATATTCCCGGGTACTAAAAAACATGGGCTGCACATAGGTCGCAAGCCCGGCGACCTCCATGACAAACGCCTCTACGATCCTCACCTCGCTCTTGATTGGTTTTTGCTTATCTATTAATTATTAAACAAATCATCATCCGCCTGTATTCCACAATCTTCACGAGTGCGCTTCTTGAACATACGGGTAAACATCCACAGCAAAAACAAGCAATCGAGAATAAAAAATGAACAAAGCCCCACTCCCAAGAGGAGATTGTTTTGATTGGCTTTTACATAATCGGACATACTCAAAATACTGGTATTATTGTAACGCATCTCACAAAGTTGAAAATAATCCCCATTTTTGTCGGACAATTGATGCAAATATACTTGTATTTTTGGTGCCCCATCTAACTGACTAAGCGCAACTTTGTCCACCTTTTTCCTTACAAAGCTATGAATTCTAAAAGGCGCTTCATATTCTTTGAAGTATATGTCGTATGCATAACCGCTTTTTCCTTGAGGGATTCTTTCATATCGTTCAAAGGTTAGCTCTTGGTATATCAAATCACTATACGCAATGTCATACTGAGAATAACCTATTATAGAATTGATAAGCAGAAATGCAAAAAGCACCATAAGCAATAGTAGGACAGAAACGATAACAATGATGCCGATTTTATTGCCTGGAGATAATTTATTGGTGTTCATGTCGTACCTCCCTTTTGCCCCAGGGCTACGAAATTCAAGTGGTCTAACTGAATTATAATTCCAATGATTAAGGAAGTCAACCAACGGCAAAGAGGATTGGGAGTGTTCGGTATATTTGTGGCTCAAAGGCAAAACTTGCGATAAAGGACCGTCGAGGACACCGGTCCCTACACAAGAGGCAGGATATAGCCAGCACCTTACAATTACAAAGCCGACAGATGCGAAAACTGTCGGCTTCCTCCCGGTTTACGCTTGAATTGTTTTGACGAAGGCTGCCCGATCTTCTGCCTTGAAGTAAGCAGACCCGGCTACCAGCACATCGGCGCCGTTTTCCTTGCACACCGCGAAGGTGTTGGCATCCACGCCGCCGTCACCTTCGATGACGCAATCAGGATTGATGTCATCCATCCACTCTCGCAGTTGCTTGATCTTGGGCATCATATCCGCCATGAATTTCTGACCGCCGAAGCCCGGCTCCACGGTCATCACCAGAATGATGTCACACTTTTCAAGATAAGGAATAGCGGCCTCTACCGGCGTCTTGGGCTTCAGAACGATACCTGCTTTGCAGCCCAGCTCGTGGATCTTATCCAGCGCCTCCAGCGTGTTCTGGGGCTGATCCGCCTCAATGTGGATGGT
>JAFTMI010000011.1 GCA_017452505.1 Oscillospiraceae bacterium | reverse complement strand
TGTAAGCGTGGATGGTGCACATAATGCCGGACTCGATGGGAGCCAGGTCGTTCAGAGCCTTAGCCATGGGAGCCAGGCAGTTGGTGGTGCAGGAAGCAGCGGAGATGATGTTGTCTTCCTTGGTCAGGGTCTCGTGGTTAACGTTGTAAACGATGGTGGGCAGATCGTTACCGGCGGGAGCGGAGATAACAACCTTCTTAGCGCCGGCAGTGATGTGAGCCTGAGCCTTCTCCTTGGAAGTGTAGAAACCGGTGCACTCCAGAACGACGTCTACGTCCAGCTCGCCCCAGGGCAGCTCAGCAGCATTAGCCTTAGCGTAGATGGTGATCTTCTTGCCGTCAACAACGATGTTGTCCTCGCCGGCCTCAACAGTGTGAGCGCCGAAGGGCTTAGCGTAAGCACCCTGAGTGGAGTCGTACTTCAGCAGGTGAGCCAGCATCTTGGGAGAGGTCAGGTCGTTGATAGCGACAACCTCGAAGCCCTCAGCGCCGAACATCTGACGGAAAGCCAGACGGCCGATACGACCGAAACCATTAATAGCAACTTTTACAGACATTTTATTTTCCTCCAATTTTCGTGCTGCTTATGCAGCAAAATGTACTTTTTGCGGGGTTAGACCCCAGTCCTTAACATTATACAATACCAAAAACCTGTTGTAAAGTATCTAAATTGTAAAAATACACAATTTTTCCCGCTAATCTTTGGACACAGAGCACAAAACGCAGGAAAACCTGCAAGTTTTTGCCCTATTGCACAGTTTGGCTGCAAACCGCAGCGGTGTCGGCGGTGAGTTGTTCGTAGGCCAGCGCGTAGGTTACGGATACCCGGGCCTGGTACCACCAAAGAAGCAGTCCCTGGGCTACAATGCCCACGGCAAAAAACAGCACATAGGAAACTTCCTCGGACATAGGCAAGCTAACCCCCAGGGCAGCCAAAATCGTGTCGCCGTAGCACAGCACCACGGTGAGCAGCTGTAGCAGGTAGAACCACCAGAAATGCAGGTCGATTTTGAACACTTCCAAAGCCCTTTTCTTGGTGATGCGGAAGCTTTCAAGCAGAGAGGCCGCAGCCCGGCCCCCGTCCATCACGGCAAAATCCGCAAACCGGATCCGGTACCATACAGGAATTGCCAAAGCGGCAAACAGGACACCTAAGAAGATCATCAGCGGCACAGCGGCGGAACTGATCTGGGCCATCACTTCGTCGCTCAGCAGCAGCTCGGGGTCAAGGACACCGGAGTTCTGCATAATGGGATCCAGGGCTTTCATAAGTCCGTGTGCAAAGGGGGTAAACAGGAACAGCATAGTGCCAATATAGGAAACCGCCATACACAGACCAAGGAAGATAAATCCGGTGAGCAGCTTGACACCCAGCACGCTGCGGAAACGCCGGAAGCCTTCCAAAAGAGCGGGCGGCTCTGCTAATTCACCCCTTGCCCAGCACAGTGCTGCCCGGGTCAGGCTGATGTTCCAGAAAGGCAGCGCAAGGGTCACGGCTAACTCCAGCGTTGTTTGGGCGGTCTGCAGCATAGAACGCATTCCCATACCACCAAGGCCGCCGGTAGTGGCGATCATTTGGGAAAACAGCAGGTTGAGCAGTCCCACAACCAAGGACGCGCCCAAGGATACAGCAGTATGGATCAGCACCAAACGCCGGGGAGAATAGGCGGCAAAATCCAAGCAGCGATTCCCTCTTTGGCGCAGGTCATCGAATTGTAAAGTCATGATGTCACCTCCGTGTTGTCATCTCCTATATACTACGCCAAATTCTTCCCAATGGCAAATAAAATTTTTGTAAAGGTGGCAATTTACGCACATTCGTGATAAAATCAAATCGTAGGGGAGGCATACTATGCCTCCCGCAAACAATGCAACATTAACCTGGGTAATTTCGGGAGGGATAATATCCCTCCCCTACGAAAAGAAGAGGGTTCTATGGATTATAAAACCTGCAATTTATGCCCCCGAGAGTGTGGGGCAGACAGAACAGCCGGGGAATTGGGCTTTTGCGGCTGTCCAGGGGAGGCCCTTGTTGCCAAGACCATGCTCCACAAGTGGGAAGAGCCTGCTTTGGCAGGAAAGGCTGGCAGCGGTGCCATATTTTTCGGCGGCTGTACGCTAAAGTGCAGCTACTGCCAAAACAGAGCCATTTCTGCCGCCCCGGTGGGCAAAACCATGGATTCTGCTGAACTGCGCCGGGAGATGGAAACGCTGATCGCCCAAGGGGCGGAGAATATCGATTTGGTGACCCCTACTCAGTTTTTGCCCACGATTATTCCCGCATTGACCCCCAAATTGCCCGTTCCCGTGGTGTACAACTGCGGCGGCTACGAAAAGGCGGAAACCATCGCCAAATTGGACGGCCTGGTGGACATCTACCTGCCGGATATGAAGTATGCAGACGATGCCTTGGCAAGGTCGCTTTCCGGGGCGAGGGACTATTTTGTCGTTGCCAGTCGGGCCATCCAAGAGATGGTGCATCAGGTGGGCGCGCCCCAATGGGAGGGCGAAAGGATCAAAAAAGGTGTCATTATCCGGCATCTGATTTTGCCGGGCAATGTGGAAAATTCTCTGAAAGTGCTGGACTGGATCGGGGATACCTTTGCCCCCGGACAGGTGCTGGTGAGCCTTATGCGGCAGTACACCCCCATGCCCGGCATGCTCGCTCCCTTTGACCGGAAAATTACCGACGAGGAATACGATGCAGTTTTAAGCTGGATGTACCTGAATGGCCTGGAGGGCTTCACCCAGGAGGCCGCCTCCGGGGATGCTGCCTACATCCCACAGTGGTGAGTGTAGGGCGGGGGCTTGCTCCCGCCGTCGGTACAGTTTTCGGCGGGACCAAGGCCCCGCCCTACATCAAAACTTTGGGTTTACAGACCCGGCCTGCTGTGCTATGATATAGGAAGAATTTTGTTACGAGGTTTCAAAGATGAATTACATCGTTTTGGATATGGAATGGAATCAGCCCTGGCCCGGTTCGCCCTCTGCCAAGAAGGTGCTGCCGGTGCAGATCCGGGGCGAGATCATTCAGATCGGCGCGGTGCGGATCACGGAAGATCAGCAGGTTCGCGACGAATTTCAAGTGCTTGTTAAGCCCAAATTCTACCGCCGCTTAAACCGCCGGGTCAGCAAGCTCACCGGCATTAAAGAAGCCCAGCTCCGGGACGAAGGCGTTCCCATGGGGGAGGCTATGGCGAAGTTCCGCGCCTGGTGCGGGGAGGATGTGATCTTCCTCACATGGGGCTTTGACGATATCACCATTTTGCGGGAGAATCTCCGGCTTTACGGCATCGACGAAAGCTGGGTGAATCGCTGGTACAATGCCCAGATGATCTTCAATGCCCAGACCGACGGCTCGTCTTCCCAAAAGGCGCTGAAGACTGCTATGGAAATTTTCGGCATCGAGGCCACCCGGCCTGCCCACGATGCCTTGGGCGATGCCTATCATACCGCCCTCATTTGCGCAAAATTAGATCTTGTCCGGGGCGTTATGGAGTACGGACAGGCGGTGAAGAGCCACGAAAACGGCTTCCACGGAGCAGAGCTCCCCGGCTGTATCGGCCGCAAGGTGTTCTATGACTATGCGGACAAGCAGGCCGCCCTCGCCGCTATGGACGGCCCGGAAAACAAATGTCCCACCTGCGGAAAGCAAATGACCGGCACCCGGTGGTTTGCCCAGCCCGGCCGGCGGTATATGGATCTGGCAGAATGTCCGGAACACGGGAAATTCCTCATTCGCATTCGCCTGTCCGACCAGCCCGACGGAAAGGTGCGGGTGAGCCGGCTCACCTATGAAGCTACCTCCGAGGCTGCCGAGGCTTACGCAAGGCGCTCAGAAAAGGCAGACCCGGAAGTAAAAAGACCCTCCGGCGCCCAACGCCGCCGCAGAAGAAGTAAATTGCAATAAAATACAATAAAGGCCCCCTTGCCTAAAGGGGGCTGTTTTATTGCTAATTTTTAGGCAATAAAACTGGGGGATATATGCCTGCGGTTGGCGATACTTTCTTGTTTCGGCAAGAAAGTATCCAAAGAACCGCCATAGGGGAGGGGCTGAGCCGCAACTCCCGCTTGCGAACCGCCCCTCCCCTATGTACCCCTCCGGGCGCATCGCCGAAAAGAGAGTATAAGATTTTGGTTTTTAGATTTGTATTTTATCCCAACAGCACATCAAACACCAGCATCAAGCAGAAGCCAACCAGCAAAGAATAGGTCGCGCCCCGCTCAGAGCCGTGGGCGTGGGTTTCGGGGATCATTTCGTCGCTGATCACATAGAGCATGGTGCCGCCGGCAAAGGCCAGAGCAAAGGGCAAAATCGCCGTGGACACCGTCACCGCAAAGTAGCCTAAAAGGGTTCCCAGTACCTCCACAATGCCTGTGGCGGCTGCAATGAGGAAGGTGCGGCCGGGCTTCATGCCTGCTGCCAGCATCGGGCCGACGATGACCATACCCTCGGGGATATTCTGCAGGGCAATGCCGCCTGCCACAGTGAGGGCCTCTGCATTGTTGCCAGAGCCAAAGCCCACGCCTGCGGCGATGCCCTCGGGCAGGTTATGGATGGCGATAGCCGTGACGAACAGAAGTACCTTGTTGAGTTTTTGGGTTTCGCTGGGGTGGGTTTCCTGGTCCACGCCGCTGAGCCGGTGGAGGTGGGGCACCAATTTATCAAACAGGTTCACACACACCGCGCCGGCAAACACGCCCAAGACGGTATACACAAGGCCGTATTCGCCGCCGTACTCCAAAGAGGGCAGCACAAGGCCCATCACCGCCGCCGCCAGCATCACGCCTGCGGCAAAGGACAGGATTATATCGCTGAATTTATGGGAAATATTCTTAAAGAGAAAGCCAAGGGCCGTGCCGAAGACGGTTGCGCCGCCCACGCCCAGGGCTGTGAGAAGTACAAGTTCCATAGGTAATACCTCCTTCTATATGCATTGTATACCCGGAAGGGGATTTTTGTCAAGATAAATTTAAGAATAAGAATTATTCTTATATTGACAAAGTGGAAAAAATTTGCTATGATAGGGCAAGAAAAAAGGCTTCTCCTGGAGGAGAAGCTGTCACCGCAGGTGACTGATGAGGTGGAGAACGCCGCATCTGCCCCTACGGGGCACCTTATAAATTATTGTATGCTTGCCCCCGGCAAGCATTGGTATTGTAAGGTTCGCTGCGCTCTGCAACACCCTCAAGAGGAAGCCTTGGCGGGAGCAAGTTCCCGCTCTACGAAATTAACGGGAGGATAGCATATGCTTAAAAAAGTTACCGATACCATTTTGTATGTGGGCGCAAACGACCACGAGGTGGACCTGTTTGAGGGGCAGTATGTTGTGCCCAACGGCATGGCCTACAATTCCTATGTGATTTTGGACGAGAAGGTGGCCGTTATGGACACCATCGATCAAAGTAAGACCGCCGAGTGGCTGAAGAATGTGGAAAAGGCCCTGGCCGGCCGTCAGCCCGATTATTTGGTTGTCCAGCACATGGAGCCGGACCACGCCGCATCCATCGAGGCCTTTGTGAACACCTACCCGGAAGTTACCGTGGTGGCCAATGTGAAGACCTTCAAGATGATCGGCCAGTTCTTCCCCAAGCTAAAAATGGCAAACACCCTCACTGTGGAAAATCTCGGCACTTTGGAGCTGGGTCAGCACACCCTCACTTTTGCCTTTGCCCCCATGGTCCACTGGCCCGAGGTTATGATGACCTACGATAGCTTTGACAAGGTCTTGTTCTCCGCCGACGGCTTCGGCAAATTCGGCGCATTGGATGTGACGGAAGACTGGGACGACGAGGCAAGACGCTATTTCATCGGCATCGTGGGCAAGTACGGCAAGCAGGTGCAGAACATTCTGAAGGTTGCCGCAACTTTGGACATTCAGATCATCTGCCCCCTCCACGGACCGGTGCTGACGGAAAATTTGGGCCACTATATCAAGCTTTATGACCTGTGGTCCTCCTACACCCCCGAGACCGAGGGTGTGGTCATTGCCTACACCTCCATTTACGGCCATACCAAAGAGGCTGTGGAGATTTTGGCAAGAGAGCTCCGGGCAAGAGATGTGCCCAATGTGATCGTGCACGACCTGGCCCGTTGCGATATGGCTCTGGCTGTGAGCGATGCCTTCCGTTATGACAAGCTGGTGCTGGCTACCACCACCTACAATGCAGATGTGTTCCCCTATATGCGCACCTATTTGGACAAGCTCACCGAGCGGAATTTCCAGAACCGCACCGTGGGTCTTATCGAGAACGGCTCCTGGGCGCCCACCGCCATCAAGGTGATGAAGGGCAAGCTGGCCGATTCCAAGGATATTACCTTCGCCGAGAACAATGTGACCATTATGTCCGCGCTGAATGAAGCATCCACCGAGCAGGTGAAAAAGCTTGCCGAGGAGTTGGCCGCATCCTATAATCCAGTGGAAGTGCAGGATGATTTTGTGGACGCAACTGCTCTGTTCAACATCGGCTACGGCTTGTATGTGGTCACCAGCAACGACGGCAAAAAGGACAACGGCCTTATCGTCAACACCGTCACCCAGGTCACCAACACCCCCAACCGGGTGGCTGTCACCATCAATAAGCTGAATTATTCCTGCGAGGTCATCGCCAAGACCGGCAAGCTGAATATTTCCACCCTGTCCCAGGAAGCACCCTTCAAGCTGTTCCAGCGCTTCGGCTTCCAGTCCGGCCGGGAGGTGGATAAGTTCTCTGACTTTACCCATACCCAGCGGGCCGCAAACGGCTTGCTGTTCTTAGACAAGTACTCCAACGCATTTATTTCCTGCAAGGTCATTGATCAGATGGATCTGGGCACCCATATGATGTTCATTTGCGATGTTACCCAGTGCGCCAACCTGAGCAAGGTGGAGACCATGTCCTACACCTACTACCAAAACTTCGTAAAGCCCAATCCCGAAACCGAGAAGAAGGGCTTCGTCTGCAAGATCTGCGGCTGGGTCTATGAGGGAGAAGAGCTTCCTGAGGACCTGGTTTGCCCCCTGTGCAAACACGGCGCCGCCGATTTTGAACCCATTGGATAAGAAAAAAGCACCCCATAAGGGGTGCTTTTTTAATGCGTAATGCAGAATGCTTAATTTTCTGTTTCCTCAACGGGAGTTTCTTTTTCCGAATGTTCTTCCTCAGTGGTTTCTTCTTCGGAAACCTCAGCAATGACAGCTGCTTCGGCGGCCTTTTTGGCGGCGACGCGGTTTACATAAAGTTTTTCTGCCGGGTGGGGGCGGAACATCTGCCAAATGAGGATCCAGGCGGCTGCAATGGCGCTCACCGCTGCCAGCAGCTGGCTGACCCGGAACGGACCCCAGTACAGGCTGTCCGTCCGCAGACCCTCGATAAAGGTCCGGCCCAGGCCGTACCACAGCGCATAGCACAGGGCCATCTGACCCTCGTATTTCCGCTTTTTGGAGAGAAAATGCAGCAGCACAAAGCCCAAAGCATTCCACACCGATTCATACAGGAAGGTGGGGTGGTAGTAGAACATCTCGGAAGATGCGTATCCGTCCTCCGTCAGATTCAGACCCATCCGCAGGAAGCTTTCGGTCTGGTCGCCGAAGGCCTCCCGGTTGAAGAAATTGCCCCAGCGGCCGATGGCCTGTCCAATGGGGAAGGTGATAAAGGTGATGTCTAAGCAGGTGGTGATGGGGATCTTTTTGCAAAGGCAGTAGACCACGATGCCGATGGCTGCGCCGATGACGCCGCCGTAGATGGCAAGACCGCCCTCCCAAATGTAAAGGATGCTGATGGGATTTTTGCCGTAGCCGCCCTGCTCCCAGTAAAAGGCGCAGTAGTAAAGCCGGGCGCAGACGATGGCAAAGGGAATGATCCACAGGGCGCCGTCTAAGATGTCGTCCTGGGTGAGGCCAAAATCCTTGCCCCGGCGCAGGCCGTAAATGCAGCACAGCACCAGGCCCAAGCCGATGATGAGGCCGTAAAACATCACCTCAAAACCACCCACAGTAAAGCCCGTGGGGGGATTGATCTCAAAGCCCAGACCGGGGAATGCGATGGGAGAATCTGCTTTGATCCATTCCATTTAGGATACCTCCTTGGGAGTGATCACAGCCATACACATACGGTCCTCCGTGACCACTCGTTGTAAGAATTGAGTCAGATCCGCAGGTGTTACCTGCCGGTAAACTGCGGGGATCTCAAAATAGTCGAAATGGGAGAAATGATAGGCGCAGAGCCGGAAACAGGTGGACTCAAAGCTGTCCAAACCCCGGATCCGTCGACCCAATGCGCTGCGCTGCATCCGCAGGAAGTCGTTTTCCGCAATGCCTTCGGCAACCAAACGCTTGGCTTCCGCCAAAATGGCATCCCGTACCGCCTGGGGGTTCTCGCTGTCACCGGACGCGGTGAGCAGCGCCATACCCTCCACTGCCTCAAAGCCGCCGCCGAAGGAGGCGTCGATGAGACCTTCTTCATACAGCTTCAGATACAGCTGGGAGGATTCGCCAAACAGCGCCTCCGCCGCCAAGTCACCGATGATCTCGCCCCGGACACCTGCTTCCCCGTTGGGCAGGGCCTCGGCCTTAAAGCCCAGCTGGAACATGGGCATCGCCACCTCCATTTGGGTGGTGATTTCTTTTTTGCAGGTTTCCATAGGCTCAGCCCATTCCCGGGGTGCGGTGACAACCGGGTTGGGCAGTTCTTTGAAACGGGCCTCGGCCAGTTCGGCAACCTCGTCGGGGTCTACATCGCCCACCACGCACAGGAACATATTGTCCGGCTTATAGAAAGCCCGGTGGCAATCCGTTAAGACCTGGGGGGTGATTTGGGCAATGCTCTCTTTCGTGCCCAAAATGGGGGTGCCCACGGGGTGCTTTTCATACATCACTTCCATCAAAAGGTCAAAGAGCCGGCTGTCCGGGTTGTCCAGGTTCATATCGATCTCCTGGCCGATGATGCCCTGTTCCTTGGCAACGCTTTCCTCGGTAAAGTAGGGCGTGGTGACAAATTCCAGCAAAAGGTTCAGGTTTTCCCGGAAATTTTCCGTGCAGGAGAAATAATAGGCGGTCATATCATAGCTGGTGAAGGCGTTGGGGCTTGCGCCCAGGGTGGCAAATTCCCCGGTGATATCCCGTCCGGGCATATCGAAAAGCTTATGCTCTAAGTAGTGAGCAACGCCGGCAGGGGCGGAGTATTTTTGCCCGTCCATCTCGAAATCTCTATGAATCGCGCCGTAGTCCGTCACCAGATAGCACAGCTTTTTGGCAAAGCCGGGCCGGGGCAGGACTACCATTTTTAATCCGCTGGGCAAGGTCGCTTTGTAAAGGGTCTCGCCCACCTGGGGGTAGAATTTTGTTTCCATCAGACTTCCCCCCTTAAGAAATAAACGGTGTGCAGCTGCAAGGTTTTGGCGGCTCTGGCGATGTCTTCAGCCGTTGCGTTTTCCACTGCCCGGCTGTAATCTTCCGGGGTCAGCTGCAGACCGCTGAGAGCCGCAACCGCATAGTAGCCCTCGATAGCCCCGGGGGAATCGTGGGTGCTGCGGAGCTGATTGAGAAGTGCCTCTTTCGCTGCTTTCAGCTCGGTTTCGGTGATCTGACCCTCCTGGCAGGCCGTTAATTGGCGAAGAATTTCTTCCTCCACCTTGGCATCCATATTGCAATCGATGCCGGCAGACACAGTGACGATGCCCTTGCTGCCGTGATAGGAGGAGTGGATATCGTAGCAAAGGGACATCTCCTCCCGGATCTTCATAAAGAGCTTACTGACCATACCGCTGCCGAACACGGTGTTAAACAGCTGCATAGCTACAAAATCCTTATCCCGCAGGGTGATGGGGGTGGTAAAGCCCATGCACAGCTTGCCCTGGGCCACATCCATCACTTCCGTTTCCCGGCAGCCGCCCAAATCATGGAAGGGGGTTTGGTTCGGCAGCGTGATGGGGTCTCTTTCTAATTTTTCAAAAATGGGCCGTAAAAGGTCAGCTAATTTCTCCGGGTCAGCAGCGCCCACATAGAACAAATTCACGGGGCTTTCCCGCAGGACTTTTTGATAGTGGGCATAAAGGCTCTCCGGGGTGATGGCCTCCACATCCTCTTTTTCACCCAGGCGGGGAACGCCAAAGGAATCACCCTTGCACATCCGCTTTACCATTTGGGCGTTGGCATAGGCCCGCTTGTCATTGCGCTGGGCGGCAATGGCGGCGGAGAGATTCCGCTTTTCGCTCTCCACATATTCCGGGCAAAATACCCCGTTTTCCAGCACCGGACGGAACAGCAGTTCCTCTAAGAATTGCATCATTGGCGCAAAAACCTGCTCTCCGGGCAGGGCATATTCTTCCCGCATAAAGCTGCAGCTGAGGCCTGTGGCCTGGTAGTCACCCACCCGGCGCAGCTGCGCCCCCACGGCAGCGCCGTAGAGGTCGTCTAAACGGAGTGTGATGGCCCGCAGATCCGGGGCAGTTTCACAGCCGCGGAGCAGCACCGCAGGCAGCAAGGCATTGAGGGCGGCTTCTTCCTTGCACATAGGCCTTATAAATTGCAGGCTCAGCCCTTCCTGCTTGAAACGGCTGTCGGGAAAACACCGCAGAGTGACCCCCGGCAGCAGAGAAATTGTTTGGATCATAGTGCCTCCTAAGGATAATGTTCCTTAATTATATACCATTTTTGCGGATATGGAAAGACCCGGGCGAAAAATTTACATTTTGGGTAGTTGTTATTTTGCGCGTTTTACGATAAAATAGTAAAAAACAAGCCCCCTTGTAGGGGAGGGATATTATCCCTCCCGCTAAAAATTGCAATTTGGGGATTTCGGGAGGCATACTATGCCTCCCCTACGAAAAAGTCCATAGGAGAATATTATGGCATATTTGGAACTGACAATTGATACAGTGCCCGGAAAGGCGGAGAAGACTGCCGCTGCCCTCACCGCCGGGGGCTTCAGCGAACTGATCATGGAAGATCAGGGGGAGTTTGAGGCCTTTTTGGAGGAGAACCGGGCCTGCTGGGATTATATCGACGAGGAATTGCAGGAAAAGCTGCAGGGCCTTTCCTGCATCAAGCTGTACTTAGAGGATGAGGATAAAGCCGGCCTTGCCCGGCTGGAAGCCCTTTTAGAGAAGCTCCGGGGGGAGGAATTGGGTCAGCTGCAGCTGACTGTCAAGCCCCTTGCCGAGGAAAACTGGGAGGAAAGCTGGAAGGACAATTATCCGCCCCAGCCCATCGGTGAAAAGCTCATCGTCCTGCCCTACTGGAGAGCCGATGAAACGGATGGCCGCCTGCCGGTGATTTTGGATCCCGGTCTGACCTTCGGTACAGGCGCTCACCCCTCCACCCAAATGGTGGTGGAAACCATGGAAACCGTAATTAAACCCGGCGCAGCCTGCCTGGATTTGGGCAGCGGCAGCGGTATTTTGTCCATTACCGCGCTGCGTTTGGGGGCAAAATCCGCCATTGGCGTGGACATCGACCCCAAGGCCGAGGACATCTCCCGGGAAAACG
Organism: Oscillospiraceae bacterium; assembly: GCA_017452505.1. Classification (GTDB taxonomy): domain Bacteria; phylum Bacillota; class Clostridia; order Oscillospirales; family Oscillospiraceae; genus Faecousia. Next base: position 77,176 of record JAFTMI010000011.1, on the reverse strand, counting down.
CCGCCTACAACGGCTTTTCCGCCCCGGCATTTACCGCCCTCACCGGCAATGTGGTTGCGGATAAGGCTTTGATGGACAAGCTTTCTGCCGCACAGTACGATGTGGTGCTGGTGAACATCGTTGCCGATGTGATCATCGGCCTTGCCCCGGTACTGCCCCGGTTTTTGGGGGAGAACACCACCCTCATTTGCTCCGGCATTTTGGATACAAGACTTTCTGATGTGGTGAATGCTTTGGAGCAGGCCGGCATTGCCGTTACGGCAACAAAGGCCAAAGAAGAATGGCGCTGTGTCAGCGCAAAAAGGAGAAGTGTATGAACATTCCTTACCGCACCAAACGGGTGCTCCAGCGTATAGGCGTGGCCTTACTGCCGGTTTTGGTGCTTGCCCTTGTGGCAGGTGTTTGCTGGTATATTTGGGCTCAGCGGTATGTGATGTATACTGCCGACGGACACGCGATCCTGAACTTTGAGCTGCCTCCCCTGTCTGACGGACAGGCCGCTCAAAAGCCCGACGAGCCGGAGGTGTCCATCCGCTATGACAGCGGCGCATCCGACTTGGAGGCAGTGGAACTGGCGCAGATGGTGGGCTACTATGTGGAGCCGGGCGACCTCTCCAATTTGGATGTGGTGAAAGCCCAGATCCAGGCGCTGCCCTCCGGCACGCCGGTTATGATCGATGTGAAGAGCATCCAGGGCGCATTTTACTATTCCTCTGCGGTCAGCGACACCCGGAGCAACCAGGTGGACATTCAGAAGATGGACGAGCTGCTGGCGTGGCTGAAAAAGCAGAATATCTATGCCATTGCCAAGTTCCCCGCCCTGCGGGATTACACCTACGGCCTCAATCATGTGCCCGACGGTGTTCCCCACCGCTCCGGCGGCTACCTGTACCAGGACGATGACGGCTGCTACTGGCTGAATCCTGCCAGCCAGGGCACATTGTCTTTCCTGACCCAAATCATTGTGGAGCTGCGGAATCTGGGCTTTGACGAGGTGGTTTTGGACGATTTCTGTTTCCCCCAGAACACCGATAAAATCAAGGTGGACGGCGACCGGAAGGAGCTGCTGACCACTGCGGCGGCGGAGCTTATGAAGGTATGCGCCACCAATCGGTTTGCCCTGTCCTTTGTGAAGACCGAGGACTTTACGCCCCCCACCGGCCGCAGCCGTTTGTACATCACCGGCAAGGATGCTGCCCAGGCGGCACAGGTGGCGGCAAACAGCGGCGTGGCAGACCCGGCCATCAATTTGGTGTTCCTTACAGAGCTCCACGATACCCGCTTTGATGTGTACAGCGTTATGCGCCCCCTGTCCGGCGCCCACTAAAAATTCAAAATTGAGAATTGAAAATTGAGAATTATTACTGCACCCAAAACCTGAAACATTATACCGCACCTTCAAAGATGCGCTTGGAGGGGTATATAGGGGAGGGGCGGTTCGCAAGCGGGAGTTGCGGCTCAGCCCCTCCCCTATATCGCATTCTTTGGGTACTTTCTTGGCGAAACAAGAAAGTACCGCTGCCGGCAGGCGTTTTGAAAGGAGCGAGCTATGTTTGAAGGTTTTACGCCGGAGACCGTGGATTTTCTGTGGGGCATCCGGATGAACAACAACCGGGAGTGGTTCCTGGAGCATAAGAAAGATTATGTAAACTACCTCTATGAGCCCATGAAGGCTTTGGGCAAGGAACTGTTCCAGCCGTTTTTGGACAAGCCCGGCAATCTCTTGAAGGTCAGCCGCATCTACCGGGATGCCCGGCTGCACCACCCCACCCCCTATAAGGAGAGCCTGTGGATCTGCATCCGGCAGGATGTACAGTGGTGGGCGGAGAACCCCTGTCTTTACTTCGAGATCCGTCCGGAGGGCGTCAGCTACGGCTTTATCCTGCTCAGTCCCCGGGTCAGCACCTTGGAGGAGATCCGCAAGGACATTGCCGCCCGGCCCAGGGAATTTTTGAAGCTGGTCAAGGACACCGAAAAAGCCACCGGCGTACCCATCACGGCAGAATGCTACAAGCGGCCCAAGGAAGCCCCCAGCGAAGAGCTGGCGCCCTTCTTTGCCTGGCGGAAATACATTGCCTGTTCTGTGGACGAGCCGGTATCCCCGGATATTTTCGGCCCGGAGCTGGGCCTGCGTGCCGGTGAATTTTTAGAAAAACTCATTCCCCTTTACGACTATTTTAACCGCTTTAAAGTATAAAAAAACCACCCGAAAGGGTGGTTTTTTCTTATTTTTCCTGGATATCCAGCACCAGAGAGGGCCGCAGCACAGCTGTGTAGAGCCAATCGGTGGAGGGGGCATAGCCCAGCAGGTCGGCAACACTTTGGGCTTCAAACACAGTACCTGCATTCAGGCTGACAAAGGTATTGACGCCGGTGTAAAGATACAGGCATTGGGTTTCCTCGCCCTGCATCACCAGCAAATCGCCCACGATCAGGTCTTTCTCCCAGAAGTACCGGCTGCGCAGGGGATTATCCACCAGGTCCAGATACCGGAAGAAGGGGTCGGAGGACCGGGTGCTGGTGTACACATTGTGTCCGCCGAAGAGGCCGGGGGCTACCATTTGGCAGGCATTGGATTTATTGATGTCCGTCAGGACTACAATTGCGGGATCGGTGTAGTTGGAAGAATCATTGAAGATGCCCACATTGTTGGTGCCGTCGCCATTGACCAGATCAGCGAGGGTCTTTACATCGCTGCCGAAAATGTTGTTCACGCCGAAGGCGGTCTTGTAGATCCGGTTTACCAGCGCCAGGTCAGCCAGGCCGGGATTGGCCTTGGTCAAGGTGTCGACAGTTTCTTTGAGCTTGGTCTGCTCCTGGGTGGTGAGGGTGTGGCCCACCACAGTGTCAAAGCATTTGTGGAGAACGCCGTTCACAGTGGCCTTGGCGCCGTCGATCTTCACATTGGCGGCCGCATCGTCCTTGATCTTCACGGTGTAGGAAACAGGGATCCGGGTGTCTGCGGGAATCTTCAGATCCCAGGAGATCACACTGTCAGTGCACTTGCCCCCGTCGGTTGCGGATACGAAGGTGGTGAATCTGGACAGCTCGTCTTGGATAACCACCTGCTTTTCGGCCTTGGTGGTGTTGAAAATGTAGAAGGTGTAGGTGACGGTATCGCCGGGGTTGACGGTCTTGCCCATGGCAGTGGAGCTTACCTTTTCTGCGATGATGCCCTGCATACGCTCTACCCGGTTTTTGGCATTCTCGGTGAGCTTGGGGGTGGTGTTGTTCTGGGGCCGGACAATGGAGAAGCTCTTTAAGTTAAACACATAGCTGGTCTTGCCGGCAATGGATTCATCAAACAGATCCATCACGGCCCGGAAGCGAATGGTAGCTTCGTGGGTGTCGGTCTTGTTGGCGTTGCTGTAATTAGAGCCGGAGCTGTGGATGATCAGACCGTTGCCCACATACAGCATCGCGTGACCGGAGCCGGTGGTTCTGCGGATGCAGATGATATCGCCGGGACGCAGCAAAGCGCAGATCTGCTTGGTTTTCTCCGCCTTTTCCTGGTCAGTTACATTGGCCTCGGGGGTGTAGTGGAAAACGGTGGATTTATTGTCCCCGGTGAGGGTCTCGTCATTCCAGCCCCGGGCGGCAGAGGCCGCTAAGTTGGCGGTGGTGTTCAGGGTGATGGTGTTGTCCTTGCTGTTTTTGGCCTTGGCGCTGTAGCCGTAGGTGGCCCAGTGGACATCGTAGGTAAAGGCGGCGCAGTTGGTGTAGCCGTACTGGTCTACGGTGTAGTCCTCGGGCTGCCGGGTGGCAGATTCCCAGCGGTAGAGGCTCTTGCCGGTATTATCATCGGTGTACTGGGCCCGGTCACCTCGGAGCAGATAGCTTTCAGCGGTGGCAATGAGGGCTTTTTCCAAATCGGTGTAGCCTTCCTTATCCGCATCGTTAAAGTACTCGTCCTCGTTTAAGGAGAGGTTTACATTCATATGGATGGAGGGACGGATCACCACATACCGGTCGGACTTGGGGAGCTCCGGCAGGACGGTGGCAGGATCGATCTGACGGGTGACATAGGACTTGCCCAAAAGCACAAGATTCTTGCCGTCCACGACGTAGAGCTTATGTTCGCCCTCTTTTTCTGTCACGATCACGTCGCCGGAGATCAGATCGGCAACAGTCACTTCTGTGGCACGAGCTCCCCGGAAAAGCTTATCCTTTTCGGCGGGGACATTTGCGCCGCCGTAGAGGGTGGGAACCACGCGGGCCAAAAGACTTTGGGCGGTTTCCACCACTTCCTCCACACCGGCGGAGGTGCCGCCGCTGCCGGGCGTTGTTGTGCCGTTGTCATAGATCATATTCAGGATCTGATCTAACTCGGAAGTGCCGAAATTAGTACCGCAGGTGAAGCCCACATAGTACATCATCGTCAGCAGATTCAGCTGGCTGAAGGGCTTGTTGGCGGAGTTTTTGGCGGTGAGATTGGCTGTTACCAGCGAATCGATGGCCATTTCCATCCGGCGGATGTCAGCAGCGTTAAAGGTCTCCAGCACATAAATATCCTTTTGGGGTGCAGGCACTTCGATCTTCATCACCTTGGCCGGGGTGTTCTTCAGAATGATGTCTTCCTTGGCTTCCCTCACCTGCTTCACAGTATAGTTGGGCTTGACGGTGTAGGTGACCTTTGCAGTCTGACCGGGCTCGATTTTCTTTACCTTCCAGGAGAGGGTGTTGCCGTCCACCGTTTCACAGCCGGAAACGAAGACCGTGTTTTCCGGCAGGGTGTCGGTGACTTTTACCGCAACGGCCTTTTTGTTGTTATTGGTGATAGAAATGGTGTATGTAATTCTGCCGCCGGGATGGGCGGTGATGGCGCCGCCGGCGGAGGCGGACTTCTCCACAATTAGGTTCTTGGCCTGCCTGGAAGATGCCATAGGCGCGGAATCGGGGTCACGGCTACAGCCGCTGAGTGCCAAAGAGGCAAGGCACACCAGCGCCAGAACAAAGCATAAAATCCTTTTCATCTATATATCCTCCTTATTAACGGTTAACAGCAGAAGTAAAATCTGCCGCCGCAGCAAAAGAAATTCACCAACCAGCACAGGCACAAAGGCGCACAGGACGAACCTCCCATGGTAAAGCCCCGGTAATTGCCCGCATTGCGCCGGTAGACCTGCCCACCGTTTTCGATGATGTTCAGAGCCTGCAGGTATTCGGGATTATCCGGCTCCATGGAAACGGCCCGGCGAATATGCTCCAAAGCCGTGACCTGGTTGCCAAGGCCGGAATGTGCCACCGCAGACAGATAATACCACCGGGCGTTCCGTTCGGTGGCGGCATTGAGGGCGTTGATAGCCTCTTGATACCGACCGAAGCGGATATAGCGGTAAGCCGCCGTCACATACCGGTCGCCGGTGTCGTAGCTGCCGTACTGGCTGTAGCCGCCGTAGCCGGGCTGGGTCTTGTCCGGATTCTTGATCTGCTCATAGGCGGCGTTGACTTCCTGCATTTTCCGGGCGGCCTCCGGATCTCCCGGATTCCGGTCCGGGTGATACTCCTTTGCCAAACGGCGGTATGCCCGTTTGATCTCCTCATCGGAGGCATTGGGGCTGACGCCTAAAATCTTATAGGGATCTTCTATCATTGTTGCTTGCTCCTTAGTTTTACCCATACGCCGCTGTAGAGGATATTGTCCAAAATGGACTTGTCCTGCACCAGAGGCAGGCTCTCATAATACTCTGTGCAGCGGCCCATTGCCAGCAGCAGGTACTGCTCCCGGTCTTCTTTTTCGGTTTCCTTGGCAAGAAAGGGATTATACTGGCCCTTTCTCTTGTCCTGCCGGTAGTCCATAGCGGCATCGGCCAAATATATGTAGCGGCCCAGGGATGCGCCGATCTGACGCAGGTACTTGGCCCACAAATCTTCCTCATATACAAACACTTCCCCCAGCAGCGCGCCGAAGCAGCCGGCGGGCAGGTCGGGGTTGTGGCAATTTTCTTTCTCCAATTGCCGCAGCTGAGCAAGATTTTCAGCCATGGCATTGCATTGGCGGGGGTATTTTTCCCGGATTTTGTCTATTTCTTTGCTGAAGATATTCAGCATTACCTTGCCGGAAACACCGCCCTCGTCCTGGGTATCATCCAGGGCCTTGTAGTAGCCCAAAGCCACATTCATACAGGCACAGTAACGGATAAATTCGTTGTCCACCCAGGGCTTGGGCCTTATGGGGTGGAGGCTGCAGGCCCGGTCGCCTTTTGTTTCCGCGGGCTCATACAGGCTCATGAGCAGCAGCGCCAAAAAGACCATATCGTAGCTCAGGCCCAGCCGGGCAAACTGGGAGCATTCCTGCCGAATGCCCCGGCAAATGCCGCAGTAGACGGCGTTGTAGCGGTCTTTTTCTTCTTTGCTCAATTCTTTGATATTGACGCCGACCAAACCAAACACCGCTACACCTCCTGTTTTATTTTCCGGTCATTTCTTCAAAGCTTACAAAGCGGTTTTCCTGAGGCGCTTCCCGGACGATCACCCGGGGCTTTTCCAAAACCACCGTGGCATTATCCGGCACATCCCGGGTCACCACGCAGTTTGCGCCGATGCGCACATTGTTACCGATCTTTACATTGCCGATAATCTTGGCGCCGCAGCCGATATACACATTGTCCCCCAGGGTGGGAAAACCCTGTCCGGATGAGCCGGGGAGGGTGTTGGAGCCGATGGTCACCTGATGAAAAATCACGCAATTCTTGCCGATTTTTGCCCCCTCAGACACGAAAATGCCGGAAAAACCGTGGGGAAAAGTGGGAATGCCGGCCATTTGGCAGCCAAAAGAAATGTCCGCCCCGTTTTTGCTCATCAGCTTTTGATATTGGTGGCGGCAGTACCACCGGGTCAAGGGGAAACGGCTGGTTTTGCCGGTTTCCCGCAGCTTCCAAAAGTAGGCTTTGCCCTGCTTGCGGTAGAGAATGCCGCGGATCTTACTTTTCAGTCCCATAGTTTGCTCCTTTTGTGTAATTGGTTTCTGTGGCCAAATAGTGATTCAGTGCGCCGCCGCAGAACACAATGGAAAGGCAGAAATACAGCCACAGCATACTAAGCGCCACCATATACACCGAGCCGTAAATATTGGCATAGGCGGCAAAATGCCGTACGTAGATGGAGTACAGGCTGGAAAAGATCAGCCAGCCGGCAGAGGACAGCAGTGCCCCGGGCAGTGCAGCCCGGAAAGAGATGCGCCGGTTGGGCAGGGCCATATACATGGCGGAAAACAGACCGGTTTGCAGCAGCATCATCAGAATGAACCGCTGGTGCACCAAGTCCCACAAAAATTGCAACAGTGTTATGTTCTCAAAATGCAAATTCCGCAGGAGCGTTGCGCCGAACACGTTCAGCACCAAGGTGGCAAACAGCAAAATGATAAACAGGACGGTGTAGAAAATGCTGAGCAGACGGGTGCGGATATAGCTCCGGGTCTCCGGTGCTTTGTAGATGGCGTTCAGACCGTTCAGCAGGCAGTGGACGCCCTGGCTGGCCGACCAAAGACCGGTAACGGCAGACACGGAGACCACGGTGCCGGAGGTGTTCCGATAAGCGCCTTCGATCAGCCGTTTGATGTAGGGAGCCAGCGCATCCGGCAGAAAATTGCCCACAAAATCCGAAAGGGTCTCCACTTCCAGGCCGGTGTAGCGCAGCAGCGCCAAAATCATCACCAGCAGGGGAAACACCGACAGCACGATGAAGTATCCTGCCGCAGCGGCGTGGGAGCGGATGTTCTGCCGGGACAAATGCCGCGCCAAACGGACAAATTTACCTATGAAATTGTTGAAAAATTTTTTCATAGTATTCCCCCTAAGCCTCCCTTGCCTAAAGGGAGGTGGATTCGCCAAAGGCGAAGACGGAGGGATAATCACCCAGAGGGTGATATGCCGCATAGCGGCATAAATAAATCCCCCAGTCAGCTCCGCTGACAGCCCCCTTTAGGCAAGGGGGCCTTTTTGTCCAAAACACTAATATTGAAAAGAAAGGCTCACTACGTTTTTGCAGTGAGCCTTTCTTGTTATTCTGCGGAAATCAGATAATAATATACAGGCTGACCGCCGGAGAGGAGATTCACATCCGCGTCGGAGCAGATTTCCGTAAAGATATCTGCGGCCACCTGGGCCTGTTCCTCGGTGATGTCCTCGCCGTAGTAGATGGTGATATATTCCTTGCCCTCTTCCTTGACCTTTTCAGCCAGGGACTTAAGCAGAACGGTCACATCTGTGTCAGTGCCAAACAGCGCAGAGCCGTAGATGGCCAGATAGTCACCCTCGTGGATATCATAGCCGTCGAAATCGGAGTTCCGGGCGGCGTAGGTGATCTGCATGGTGTCAACCATGGGCAGCGCCTCGGTCAGCGCCTCGGTGTTTTCCTCTGCAGTGCCCTCGGGATTGAAGCCGAGCATAGCGGTGATGCCCTGGGGAACGGTCTTGCTGGGGATCACGATCACATTCTTCTCGGTCAGCTCGTTCACCTGCTCGGCAGCCATAATGATATTCTTGTTGTTGGGCAGCACGAAAACGGTCTCAGCGGGGACTTTGTTCACAGCCTCCAAGATATCCTGGGTGCTGGGGTTCATGGTCTGACCGCCGGAGATGATGCCATCCACGCCCAAATCACGGAACACATTGGCCAAGCCCTCACCGGCGCACACGGAAACTACACCCAAGGGCTTTTCCGGGGCAGCGATGGCAGGTTCTGCCGGGGCAGCAGCCTGTTCATTGAGCACTTTTTCGGTGTGCTGCAGGCGCATATTCTCGATCTTCACGGTAACGAAAGAGCCGTAGTCCATAGCCTCGTGGAGAGCCTTGCCGGGGTCGTTGGTGTGGACGTGGACCTTGATGATCTCGTCGTCGTCAACCAGTACCAAAGAGTCGCCCAGGCTGCTGAGGAAATCACGGAGCTTCTCGGGGTCTAAGTTATTCTCCCGGGAAATGATGAACTCAGTGCAGTAGGTGAAGGTGATGTCTTCGGTGTTAAAGTCGGAGAAGGTGGCCTCGGTGGCGGTTACGGTTTCAGCGCCGGTGGGGGGCTGAATATCCTTACCCTGCATAGCGCAGAGCATTCCCTCCAATGCGAACACCCAACCCTGTCCGCCTGCGTCCACCACGCCGGCCTTCTTCAGCACCGGGTTCTGCTCGGTGGTGTTGGCAAGGGCGACCTTAGCCTCTTCCAAAGCGGCCTTGTGGACAAATTCCACATTGTTGTTCTTCTTGGCAACAGAAGTGGCCTTGGCGGCAGCCAGTCTTGCTACGGTGAGAATGGTGCCTTCGGCGGGCTTCATAACAGCCTTGTAGGCTGCGTCCACGCCCTCCTGCAAAGCCTTGGCCCACAGAGCACCGTCACAGAGCTCTTCGCCCTTCAGCTTCCGGGACATGCCCCGCATCAGCAGGGACAGGATAACACCGGAGTTACCCCGGGCACCCCGGAGCATGGCAGAGGCGGCGGTGGCAGAAGCTTTTTCCAGACTGGGATCCTGCAGCTTCCGCAGGTCTGTGGCGGCGGCGCCTATGGTCATGGACATATTGGTGCCTGTGTCACCGTCGGGCACAGGGAACACATTCAGTTCGTTTAATCTCTGTTTGTTGATTTCGATAGCGGCGGCGGCGCTGAGCATCAGCCGGGAAAAATCGGCGCCGTTCATTGTCTGCATCAATGTTGATTACCTCCTGATGGGGATATTCTTTCTATTTTATTTGTGCTTTTCCAGCTTGATGGCGTCGATATACACATTCACACCCCGGACCTCAGTGCCGGTGGTATTGGAGACCATATAGCGGACCTCGTCGATGATGGCCTTGCCCACAGCGGACAGGTTCACACCGTCACCCACCATAATATGCAGGTCGATGGAGATGGCGCCGTCCTTGTGGAATTCCACCTTGACGCCCTTGCCCATGGATTCCCGGCGCAGCAGGTGGTACAGGCCGTCGGAAACAGACCGGGCTACCATGCCCTTGACGCTCATACAGTTGACAGCGGCAGTGCCTGCAATATCTGTATATACGCCAGCGCTGACAATAACAGAACCGTTTTCGTTGCTGTGATGGATCATAATATTTACCTCCTTAAAAGCGGTTTCAGATAACACTTTCTTCCCAGCAGGAAGGTGCGGTGAGGCCCAGCATCTTGACCACGGTGGGGGCTACATTGGCAAGGCCAAAGTTGCCTTCCTTTATGGTGTAGGTGTTGTCCTTGTCGTAGATGATGAAGGGAACGGGATTCAGAGAGTGGGCGGTACGGACGGAAGTCTTGCCCTTCTTGGTTTCGGTCATCTGGTCGGCATTGCCGTGGTCGGCGGTGATGAGCACGGTGTAGCCGTGCTTGTCAGCAGCCTCCAAAATGGCCTTCAGGCCGCTGTCCACACACTCCATAGCGGTGACAACAGCTTCCATCACGCCGGTGTGACCCACCATATCGCCATTGGGGAAGTTGCAGCGGATGAACTGGTATTTGCCGGATGCGATGGCAGAGACCATCTTCTCGGTGATCTCCTTGGACTTCATGGCAGGAGCCTGCTCGAAGGGGATCACATCGGAGGGGATCTCCTCGTAGGTCTCCAGCTCCTCGCTGACCTTGCCGGAGCGGTTGCCGTTCCAGAAATAGGTCACATGGCCGTACTTCTGGGTCTCGGACACGGCGTATTCGGTAATGCCGGCTTCACACAGCACCTCGGTGAGGGTGTTCTTGATCACAGGGGGCTGCAGCAGGTAATTTTCGGGAATGTTCAGGTCGGCATCGTACTGGAGCATACCGGCAAATTTCACACCGGTGTAGCCGGGACGGTCGAACTTATCAAAGTCCTTGCGGTCGAAGGCCAGGGAGATCTCCTGTGCCCGGTCGCCGCGGAAGTTGAACAGAATGACGCTGTCGCCGTTGGCAATCTTAGCCACAGGCTCACCGTTTCTTGCTACCACGAAAGCGGGCAGGTCCTGGTCAATGCAGCCGGTCTCAGACCGGTAGGTCTCGATAGCCTCAGCGGCAGATGCAAACTGACGGCCCTCGCCCTGTACATGGGTTCTCCAGCCCTTTTCAACCATACCCCAGTTGGCCTCGTACCGGTCCATGGTGACCTGCATACGGCCGCCGCCGGAAGCAATGGCATAGTCGCAGCCCTCGGTGTTCAGCTCCTTGAGGGTATCTTCCAGCATGCCTACATATTCCAGTGCGGAGGTGGCGGGCACATCACGGCCGTCAAGCAGAATGTGGCAGTAAGCCTTCTTCACACCCTCGGCCTTTGCCTGCTTCAGCAGAGCGATCAGGTGGTGAATGTTAGAGTGCACATTGCCGTCAGACAGCAGGCCCAGGAAATGCAGAGCTTTGCCTTCTGCGTTGGCAACCAGTTCTTTCCAGGTGGCGGAAGCGAACAGTGCGCCGTTTTCAATGGACTCGCCAACCAGCTTTGCGCCCTGGGAGTAGACCTGGCCGCAGCCGAGGGCGTTGTGGCCAACCTCGGAGTTGCCCATATCCTCGTCAGAGGGCAGACCGACGGCAGTGCCGTGGGCCTTCAGCCAGGTGTAGGGGCAGGTGGCAAACAAATTGTCCAGGGTGGGGGTCTTGGCTACGGCTACGGCATCGCCGCTGCCGCCGTCGCCCTTGCCCACGCCGTCCATAATAACCAAAACAAGGGGTTTCTTTTCCATTTCTATGTCCTCCAAAATCGATGGGTATAAGTTTGCATTTTTTCAGCTATATTATTTTACATCATTTTAGTCAAAGTTACAACTGTTTTTTGAAAATTTACCGGAAAACTTGACTGCCACTCCAAAATGTGGTACTATAACGGAGCTTTCTTCGCCGGTATGGTGGAATAGGTAGACACAAGGGGGAGCGAGGCGACCGCCGCCGGGGGCGGAGTCAAGGGAGCCGAGCGAGTGGCCGCGGTCAAAATTTCGTGAGCGAAAAGCGAACAGGAAATTTTGGGCACCGCAACAGGGCGAACAACGCACAATCTAATTAAATATGCCGCTGTGGTGGAATAGGTAGACACCAGGGACTTAAAATCCCTTGAGGGCAACCTCGTACCGGTTCGATTCCGGTCAGCGGCACCAATAACCGGGATACCCCGCTGGGGTATCCCGGTTATTATATGCTGTGGTCGGAAACGAACCGCAGGTGAGATTCCGGGGAGCGAGCCGACTGCCGCCGGTGGCGGGAGGAAGGAGGCGAGCGAGTGGCAGCGGTCGGCGAATAGCGAGCCCGCTTTGCCGGGCGACGCTATTGCCGGGTACCGCAACAGGACAGCGGCACCAATTAACCCATAGCAGAGGCGTATTGCGCATAGTGTCCGGCTTGACTTTGACCATGTAGAAGCGTATAATTATAGCGATAACTTTGGGTGCATGGTGCATAAAAATAAATGGAAAATATGGAGTACGGTATGAATACCAACGATAAAAAGACAAAGCTGGGAAGCATAGTGTTTATCTGCATAATTATGCTTGTATTCACGGTAGGTTTGGTCAGAACAGTATTTTTCCCGCAAGATATAAACTATTATGAGAATCGGTACAGCAATAAAATCAGCACACCGTCTGTAAACACCATTTTGGACGGCTCTTTTCAAAACAGCATAGAGGATGCTTTCTCGGATCAAATACCTTTGGCGCGACGGCTTAAGTCCGCTTATAACGATGCAACATCTATGTTTACTAAGCTTTTTGTAGCGCCAATTATTGAAAAGAACGACAGGACATATATAAACTATAAAAACAACACGAAAATTTTTGGCGGATATTATGTTGCATCCCCTTATACGCTGGAGCAGGTGAAGGATAGCTTTTCTGCCAACGCAGACAAACTGAATGCACTGATTGAAAAATACCCCGATGTGGACTTTTACACATATTACATTGAAAAAGAAACCGATATCAATTTTGAAACCGGTGAGAAACTCCACGCAGATCAGTACTTATTCTCCCTGCTGAATTCCGAGAATGCGAAAAAACGCACCTATACAATAGACAATTTTGAAGAATACGCAAAGTACTTCTATAAAACCGACCATCACTGGAAGCACACAGGAGCCTACAGAGCTTATACGGACATTGTGGATTTTATGGGATGTGAGGATGCGCCCATAAAGGCGGGCGAGGAAGTTCTGATCACGCCCCAATTTGGGGGCAGTCACGCGGCAGGCGCAGGTTCTCAAATCATATACGAACCCTTCTATGCTTATGAATTTGCGTTCCCGAAATTCCAAAATATCACCGGCGCACAGGTAGGTGACTATGGCTTGCAGGAAGATTTTGCGAAAGCGAAATCCATTCAGCCCATGTCTTATGGACAGTTTTATGGCTGGGACGATGCAGAAGTCATATTTGATACCGGAAAAACCGACCGGGATAATGTTTTGGTGATCGGAAACTCTTACGATAACGCGATTCTGAAGCTGATGGCCACACATTTTAACCGGACACATTCTATTGATCTAAGACACTATGAGCGTGTCAAGGGAAGCAAGTTCAATTTCCAGCAATATATGGAACAGAACGATATTGACAAGGTTTTGTTCGTTGGCAATGTTGTTTTTTACGCTTCAAGTGATTTTGTATGGGAGAAATGATGTATGGTATTTAGTACGCTTACATTTTTGTTTGCATTCTTGCCAATCGTTTGCATATTATATTTTTTAATACCAAACCGCACCTATAAAAATGTGATTTTGTTGATCTTTTCCCTGGTGTTTTACAGCTGGGGAGAACCCAAATACATTGTTTTGGTGTTGGCGGCATCTTTTGTAGCTTATGTTGGCGGTTTGCTCATCCATCGCTTTGATGCCAAAAAGAAATTAAAAAAGACTGTATTTATTATAACAGTTGTGTTGCTTGTGGCAAATCTGTTTGTTTTTAAGTACTTAGACTTTACCATCACCCAGATCAACGGCCTGTTTAACAGCTCCTTTGCGCTTGCGAAAATCGTACTGCCCATCGGCATCAGCTTCTATACCTTCCAGATCCTTTCCTATGTGATCGACCTTTATAAAAAAGAGGTCAGCGTGCAGAAAAATTATTTTTATCTGACCTTATATGTTACCTTCTTCCCCCAGCTGATTGCGGGCCCCATCGTTCGCTACCAAACGATTGAAGACGAAATAAACGCAAGAAAAGAAAGTCTGGATGATTTCGTGTGCGGACTGCGGCGGTTTATAGTCGGTCTTGCCAAAAAGGTCATCATCGCAAACAATGTTGGCGCCATTGCCGTTATGATATACAGCGGCGATGCAAAAATTTACGGCACACAGTTTTATTGGTTAGCGGCAATTGCCTATGCGTTGCAAATCTATTTTGACTTTTCCGGATACAGCGATATGGCCATCGGCCTGGGCAGAATGTTCGGTTTTCATTTTCTGGAAAACTTCAACTACCCCTACATCGCAACTTCCATCACAGATTTCTGGAGAAGATGGCACATTTCCTTGTCGACCTGGTTCCGGGATTATGTCTATATCCCGCTGGGCGGCAACAGAGTGAAAAAACACAGATGGCTGCTGAATATTCTGATTGTCTGGGCGCTTACCGGCTTTTGGCATGGCGCAGAGTGGAACTTCATTGCGTGGGGCTTGTATTATGCGGCATTGTTGATCTGCGAGAAGCTGTTTTTGCATAAGCTGCTGAAAAAGCTGCCCAAGTTCCTGTGCTGGCTTTATGCGATGCTGATTGTGCTGGTTGGTTGGGTTATGTTTAACCTGACGGAGCCTGCTGCCATTATCCACGCCCTTTCTCAGATGTTTAGCTTCCGCTATACGGACATCACAACCGCTGTGATCGCCAATACAGATATTGTGTATGCGCTGATCTATGTTCCCCTCGGTTTGATTTGTATGCTGCCGTGGAAAAACAAGCAGTTCAGAATTCCCGACTGGCTTGCCAATATGATCTGCCTTGCTCTGCTGGCGATCAGCATTGTATTTTTGGTTGGCTCTACATACAATCCGTTTATTTATTTCAGATTCTGATGTTATTAGAAAAAGCTCCTCTGCATACAGCAGAGGAGCTTTTTAAAGCGGACCAATAGTGGCGGGTTTCCTGCCCCTACTTGATATATCACACAATTTGTTATATAATGTAACAAATTTCCTTTTGGAGGCACTTATGGAAGAATTTATGATTATGCTGCGGAATGTGCTGATGTTCGTTGCGCTGGCGAGTCCCGGGTTTATTTTGGTGAAGGCAAAGCTCTTAAAGCCCGAGCAGTCCGGCGTGCTGTCGAAGCTTCTTATGTACTTAGCGCTGCCCTTTATGATCTTCTCCGGTGTGGTAAAGAATCTGACATTTGACGGGGATTCTTTGCTGATGCTGGGTGTGGTTGCTCTCATCGGCATCGTGGTGGTTTTGGGTATGTTCTTTGTTTCCACACCCCTGGTGGCAATGGAGAAAAACCAAAAGACCAAAGGCATGATGCGCTTTTGCGCCGTGTTTGCCAACAACGGCTTTTTGGGCATTCCTCTGGCAGTTGCGGTGTTCGGCGGCGATTCCCCGGTGTTCACTGTGCTGATCGTGCTGAATATTATCAACAATGTGCTGATGTATACCTTGGGCGCTTACTTAGCTACCGGCGATAAGAAGAATATCAGCGTGAAGAAAGCCTTCCTCAATCCGGTGCTGGCAGCTTTCCTGCTGGGCTGCATCTGCAACCTGCTGGGCGTTGCCAAGGCTGTTCCCGAGGTGGGGAAATTCTCCGACCATTTCGGTAACATCGTCACCCCCATTTCCATGACCATCATTGGTATGAAGCTGGGTGCAATTTCCTTTAAGACGCTGTTCAGCTCCGGGAAGCTTTACTATGTTTCTTTCCTGAAGCTGGTGCTGTTCCCGGTGGCGATCACGGCAATCATGCTGGCCCTTCAGAATGTAAGCTTGAACATTCCTGTTAAGGAAATTATTTTGGGCGTGTTTGTGGCATTCTCCATGCCCACCGCAGGTCTTTCGGCTACCTTTGCCGACGAGTTCGGCGGCGATACCCAGAACGCAGTGATCTTCACTTTGGGCACCACCGTCCTGTCCGTCATCACCATTCCCACCCTTTACTGGGTTTTGAATTTGTTTATCTAATGTTTGCAGGGACACCGCTCCACGGTGTCCCTACTTGTTTACAGATATTAACAGCGCAATTTGAAAAATAAGGAAAAAGATATATGAAAGCAGATGATATCGTTCGTTGGGCTGGTATAATAACATAAAATCTACATAGCAAAAGCGAGGGGGTATCCCCTCGCTTTTAGCATATGTGTTGTTGAAATAATTACGCCATCAAAATGCAAAACTGTTTTGAAAAGACAATCATTTTTGGAAAAATGAAAACAGCGGGCAAGCGTGTATTATTCTTCTATATATTGGAGGGGAACCCGGTCCCCATCTTCGTTTAGATAAAGCCCATCTTTGTAATATATGCTTTGACCAGTCCTTCTATCTGTCATATAGGTATTTAATCCTTTTTCGGAAGAATAACTCGAGTAGGAAGGTATCGGAGTATGTGAGCTTCTTAAATTTTCTTCATAAGCCCGTTGAGCGGCTTGGGCTGCTTTTTCTTCATTTTCTTTTTGCTTTTTTCTTCGCGCGGCTTCTGCGGGATCCAGCTTGACCCACTCACTGTCCGCATTGTCTGCCAAACGTCTTAATTTAATTCCGTCCAAAAGCATACTAAGTGGCAGTGTGGCACAAAAACTAAATATAAAACCTGCAAATCCAACAGGAAGGGCAAGGGGAATCAATGAAAAAAGGATTATAAGCAATACCCCCCAAATAGGAGCGGAAGAATGAATAGTTTGATCGATGACGTGTATAACCGCTGTGGCAATAATTCCTCCAATAATTAACAAAGTGGTTGCCATAAACATATGATCGTCAGACGAACCGGACAGAACTTTTGCCTTATGTGCGATTTTTTGCGCTTTGTAAGCATCTCCTCCGCATAGCTTCTCGGGAATTGCTTTTTTTCCAAAACAAATTCCAATTTTATATATGATAACAACAAGAATGGGAGTACAGATACAGGCTGCGAGAAGCCCTCTCAACACAGACGGCCAAGAAATGAACCCATATTGGGTCATAAACTGTTGAATAGGGCTAATGTCGTTGTCTGTCATAAATCCGATAGACCACATTATTTTTAAAAATGTTACCACGAGGAAAGGAAGCAGGCATAAACATCCTACTACAGCTGCGAAATTTGATACTTTTTCTGAGCGTTTCAGCAAATGTTCAATCTCGCATAGCAGAGACCATCTATGGTCAAGGTCGTTACTTGCACAAAATTTGCGAATACGTCTATTCATGCGATATCCTCCTCAGTCAAAAGACAACCTTTGCGGTTTTACTTATTTTTATTATAATTATATCAATTCCAAAAAGGATGTCAAGAAATTCGCAAAAGAATAAGTTGTTCCAGGAAATGGTGTCTATATCCCTCAACCGAGGGGATTTTCTTTTGGGCGGTATAATCTCTGCTTGTTTACGGATACGAACTGCGTAATTTGTAAAAGATTGTAGGGGAGTCATCCGCCTCTACGAAACCGAATATTTAAGGGGCGGTCATTGACCGCCCCTGTGTTTTACTTTTCTTCTTTTTTGCTGTCTGTGGACACATATTCGTTTTCGCGAATGCCGGGGTAGTGCTCGTCCAGATATTCCTCCCGGTAGGGGTTGACGCCCTGGGGCTTGGTATCCGGCTGAACGGGCAGCGCCCAGGATTCCTTCTTGTAGTAGGGATTTTGGAAGGTCTGCTCCACCCGTCCGGATTTTTCCATAATCGCGTTGCAGGCCCGGATACAGCCCTTTGCGCCGCAGATGGAGAAATAGCCCGTATGCTCGATGATCTGATTGTAGTAATCGATCACCGCGTGGCTGCCGGGCTTACGACCCCATTTTGCGCCGGCTAAGGCGTAGGTGAGGATATAGGCCTCTTCCTCGGTCATCTGGGAGTTGCGCACATCAAAGGCCATATTGGGGAACTCCTTGGACAGGAAGGGAGAACACTCCTTGTTCATGCCGTGGTGGGAAAGGGTGCAGCGGCCCATTTGCACATCGCCGAAATAAATCTGCTTTTCGCCGAAGTCCACATAAATCCGCTTGTCGGTTTCCCGGGGGTGGGGAATGGCACCGCCGGGGCAGTTCTTGGTGCAAGCACCGCAGTGCAGGCACAGTGTGCCGGTGTCGATGATGGGATCGGGCTCTAACTCCGCGTCGGTGAAAATCAGACCCAGGCGGACACGGGGGCCGTATTTCTTGGTGAGGAACACCTTGGACCAGCCGATCTCACCCAAACCGCAGCCGGCGGCGATCACACGGATGCTGCACACCACATCGGGGGGTACTTTGCCCTCGGCCACGGGCTTGCTGGTGGTGCCGTTGCCCTCGGGCACGGCGGGGTAGTGGGCCACCGCCTCATAGCCGCAATCCTCAATAAAGCAGCTGAGCTGATAGGTCTTGATGGGACGGAAGAATGAGTTCAGCTTGTTGTAAGTATAGAAAGTATAGTTGTGCCAGTGCGTACCTTCCTCAATGCCGCGGTTTGCGCCCCGGGGGATGGGCATGGCAATGGCGATCACCGATTTGGCCTTGGGGAAATAGGTGATGGGGCTCATCAGCGTGGGGGCGTTTTTGAAACGCTCAATATTGCCGATGGCGATGCAGTCGATACCCAATTCCTTGGCCTTTGCTTTCAGAATTTCGGATGTCAGCTTCATATCAGTGACCCCGCTTTCCGGTTTTGGAAAATGCGCCGCCCAGGACATTTGCCTGCTCGTCGGAGCGGTCGATGGTGGTGGTTGCAGAGCCGATCTGCCAGGTTTCGCCGGTGCGGAAGGGATTGGCGAACTTGTTAGCCAGGCGGCCGTCTTCCTCTAAGTGGCACATACAGGTGCGGTTGCACAGAGCGGCGATCCGGTCGGGGGCAGAGTTGGGAGAGAACCGGTTGGCAACAGCGCCGTTTTCGCAAACCTTGCACTTGCTGTAGTCGATCTTGCCCACGGTAAACTTCTTGCCGCAGATCTCAATGGTTTCGGTTTCTGTCTGGCTGATAGCGCCCAGAGGACAGGCAGCGGCGCATTTGCCACAGCCGTCGCAGACATTTTCCTCCAGCAGAGGGGAGCTTTCCAGCTCTGCGTCGGTGAGGATCATATGGAAACGCTGACGGGAGCCAAACTCCTTGGAGAAGACGATGCGGTTGTAGGAAAGGGTGCAAAGACCGCAGGCAATTGCTGCGTAATCGAAATCGGGATATACATTGGGAGCGGGTCTGCCGGGAGCAACGGGAATACCGGAGGGCTCCAGGTCGCTGGGATTGGGGAAAATGGGCACGGCCTCGTAGTTGTTGCTCTCAATGAAGTTGGTCAGATTGTAGCAGGAAAGGGCCAGGAACTCGTCTTCCAGCCAGTTCTTGCCGAAGAGCGCGTAGTCGCCGAAGTTTGTACCCTCTTCCACACCCCGCAAAGCGCCTCTGCAGATGCGCTTGCCGATGAGGATCACGGTCTTGGCCTCGGGGAAGATGGAGAAGGGGTTCAGCCGCTCGTCCAGGCCGTCAAAACGGGACTTTTCGGCAAAGCCGATCAGATCGATCCCGTCTTTCTTAGCAAAATCAATGATTTTTTGTTTCAGAGTTTCCATTTGAATGACCTCCGGTGTTTTTTTCTTTCATTATAGCGTGGCGGATTTGTGACTTAAACCCACATTTTATCAAAAAAGGTGGACTTTTCAACGGTTGCAACTTGGGGAAACCGGTGCTATAATGCAAATGAGGTGGTTCTATGATTTGTAACTGCAAAAATCCGATTCTCCAAATCGTTGATGTGGTGCAGGTGGGGTGGAAGGCCGATTTCTTTGAAATTGCTCCCCGGGACTATGCGGCGCTGACCTTTCGGATCAAGGGAACGGCGAAGATCAAAGTGGACAATAAGACTTATTCGGTGGGCGCAAATGAGGTTTTATACCTGCCCCAGGGTGTTGCCTACACCGCCGAATATGACGATAATGAGATCTTAGCCATCCATTTTAAGACCCGGGACAGCGACCGGGCGGCAGAGGTTTATACCCTTGCCAACAGCGAGGAGGTTTACCGGGCCTTTTTACGGGCGGTTGATTTTTGGAAGCAGAAAGAGCCGGGGTATGAGGCCAATGTGCTGGCCCAGTTGTATTCCATTTTGGGCAAGCTCTGCAACAATGCCATCACGGGGAAAATGCCGGAGCATTTTACAGCTGCCATCTCCTACATCAATGCAAATTACAGAAGCAGCACCCTTTCGGCGGACAGCATCTGCAAAAATGCCGGCATCAGCGCAACCGTCCTGCGTGCGCTGTTTCAAAAATACTATCAGAAGACCCCCACGGAGTATATCACCCAGCTGCGGCTGGAGTATGCAAGATCGCTGATCTCCTGCGGCGTGCCCATTGAGCAGGCGGCGGAAAAAAGCGGCTTCAATGACCCCAAATATTTCGCCCGTGTGGTGAAAAAGCACCTGCTTTGCACCCCCCGGGAACTAAAATCCTACGGCAAATAACAAAAAGCGAGGTGAAATTCACCTCGCTTTTGCTATGTAGAATTGATCAATCCTTGCTTAAAATGTCGTAGGGGAAATTGATATCAAACTCATCGGTCAGGCTGCTGATGGAGCTGGCAGACAGCAAAGCGTTATAAAAATCGCGCATAACCTGCAAATCGCGACTTGCTGAGGCGGAATTGCATTTGGATGCATAATCGCAAGCTTTTTTGGCATACTCACAGGCCTTGCGCTGGTTGTTGAGACCAAAAGCAAAAATGTGGCACAAAGCATAGCAGTTTGCAAAAAGAGGAGGCAAGTAATAGTCGCCGCCGTCAACATTTTTCAACAGTTCAAGGGCGCGAACAACTTTATCGAAGCCCAGCGCAGCACCGCTATAATCGCCCTCGCTTAAAAGCTCTTTTGAAACCTTTAATGTGCTCAAAGCAATGTCCGAGCACTGATCCTCGTTTGCCTGCACATAGGCATTGGTCCAGGTGAAGCTGTCGTATTTGTCAATGCTGCTTGCGGAAGGTTGATAGGAGGCTGCGCTCTGGCGCGCTGCCGTGCGCTTTGCTTCAGCCTCGCGCTTTTCTTCTGCCTTGCGTTCTTTTTCTGCCTTGCGTTCAGCTTCCGCTTTGCGGCGGTTTGCTTCCTCCACATCCACACTCAGCCAATATTCCTCAGTTGCGCTTGTGAGCGCCGGGATATACCGGCTTTTGTAAAACAGCTTATTGAGTGCGTAGAAAGCGGAAAGGATCCAGCCGTATACGAAATAAACGAGGACTGCCGCAATTGCAAAGCCGATCAGCATACTCATGGAAAATCCTATTTTGAAAGTGAGAAATGCGAAAACCAGAAATGCAGCGATTGCGGCTGTGAAAATCACTTTGAATACCGTTTTTGTAGAGCCGGAATCGTAATTGGAAGAACCCTTGGAGATCGCGCATGCGTCATCATATAATTTTTTTGCCTTCTCGGCATCGGTGCCCTCAAAGGTAGCTTCTGCCTTTGTCTTGGAAACTGCCAATACTATGATGGTAATGATTGCCGAGACCAAAAGGGGCAATACAAATGCTGCCGCGATCAGAATGAGCCAAGAAACATACCAGGCCATTCCCTCGTTGGTGAAAATACCCGCAAAGGTGTCCCACGCCTTTGTCAGAAATGTGAATTTTTCCATGACCACCATATCTTCCGGGTCGCATGCGCCATAAATCGCGCCGTAAACCAGAAGGAGACTGAGCAGGGTGAACAGAAGACTGCCCAACGGTCGAATGATTTTACGGATCCGTTTTTTAGCCTTGGTCAATGCCAGTTGTCCGGCGATGAATGCCTGTGCCTGATCAAAATTGTCTTTTGTAATCGGGGAGGGAAGGTTTTTCATAAATATCTACCTCTTTTCTTCATCTTTTTGATCCTGTTTACATCATACACACGATTTTGGAGTTTGTCAAACGGTGGTTAAGATTGACGGGGTGAGCCTATGTTTTGGTTCTAAGGACGAAACGCACCGGTTTTACCTCGCTTGTTTGCTTTGTTTTCGATAGGCGCTTGGGGAAAGGCCAAGCTGGTTTTTGAAGGCCCGGCTGAAGTTAAATGTTGTGGAATAGCCTAAAACCACCGCAATTTCTTCCAGCTTTGCCCCTTCTTTCAGCAGGCTGCAGGCATACTCTGCTTTCTTTTTCTGCAGATAGTCGCTGGGGGTTACGCCGTATGCTTTTTTGAAAACCTTGGAGATATGGCTATAGGTATACCCAAAAGAATACGCCATTTCCTCCAAAGAGCAAAGCTGCAGAAAGCGTGTGTCGATATACTGCTTCATGGCGGATACCTTATCGTCGTAGGATGAGATCTCGGCAAGGGGCTCGTCCGTTCCCCACCGGGCGATCTTCACCAAAACCGCGGTGATCAGGCAGTCTAAGTTGTTTTCCAGAAATGGCCCATCCGACCGCATAAATTCGGATATGATGTCGGTCAGGTATCCGAAAATTTCCGGCATACAAAAGCTGCGTTGACCCTTTGCCTGTATGGCCCGGAGCAGGGGCATACAAGGCCCGTCTTTGAAATTGATGGCAAGGGTTTGAAACCGTGCGCTTCTGCGACTTTTCAAGGCGTGGATCTCACCGCGAAAGGCAAGATGGAGTCCGTGCTTATCGACGGTTTCCCATACCTCATTTGCCGCGCACAGCAGGCCGTTTATATGGGAAAAGGTCAGCTCCAAATCACAGAACTGTTGGTGATTGTCGATGAAAAAGTCGTGGGTATAATAGGATTCCGCAACTTGAATGATGGTATAGTTTTGCGTTTCAATGGGGGAAAGCAACGCTTTGGTTTCAAAGTCGTAGAACCTGTTTTGAAAAATGCGCCGATCGTTGTTTTGAATTATGTATTTCATAGCACCATTTTATCACAACGGGCGAAGATGTCAACATTTGAAAAGACAAAAAATGATATAATTTCTAAGATATTCGGATATGGTATTATGAATATAAAAGGTGTATTCTAATAATTGGAAGAGACCATTATTTTGCCGGAGGTGTTTTTGTGAAAATCAGAATTTTAGGCAGTGGCGGTGGCGAGGGATTTCCTGCCCCCTTTTGCTCCTGTGAGCATTGTGAAACAGCCCGGAAAATGGGTGAAAAAAGCTTAAGATCCCTTTCGCAATCCATCATAAATGACGATTTGCTGATCGATTTTCCTGCTGACACAAATGCCCATTGTTTGCGTTTCGGCGTGAATCTGGGGCAATTGCAAAATGTCTTGATCACCCATTCCCACAGAGACCATTATGTGCCGCAGCTGCTGTCTGATCGCGGTGGCTTTGCCGCCCACAACTTGAAATATCAAGATGTTTATTTTTACGGGCCGGCTAACCTGGAGCAAATTTGTGATGCTGTAAACATTCCGGAACCCATCCGGGAACATATTCAGTTTGTTGCCCTTGCGCCGCAGAAAACAGTCAGCATCGGCGAATATGCGGTTACGCCCCTCAAAGCTTTGCATTCCCCGGAGCTGGGAAGCTTGAATTACATCATCGAACAAGGGGATAAGCGCATTCTTTATCTTGTGGACAGCGGCTATCCTACGGAAGAGACACTTGCCTATCTGCAAAGCCTGGGGAAAATCTTTGACCTTGTTGTCATGGACGGTACCTTTGGTTTTGCTCCGGCGAAAACTTATATCTATCACATGGGTTACGAGGAAAATAAACGCCTCAAAACGGAATTGGAGCAGCTTGGTATTGCAGATGCCCATACCCGCCATGTGGTAACCCACATAACCCACAATAAATCCGAATACCACGAAAAAGTGGAAGAAATCTTTGCAGGCACCGGTATAGAGGTTGCCTACGACGGTATAGAAATCGAGATATAATAGGGGGACGATAAAATGGAAAAACGATGGATTTTTTTAACAGATAGCTACGAGGGCCTGGAAAAGACTGCGGTCAATCAGCTGTATGCCGTGATCGCCGGTGGCGTTTCCTATGTCCTGCCCATAAAATCTGCTGAGGAAGTAACCCAAGAGGAACTGGAAAACAACAATATCATTTTCGTGGGAAAAGCCGATAGCGGATTCCTTGCCAAATGCAAAACCGATATGCCGGCAGAAAAAGAGGGCTACTCCATTTATGTGGGTGACAGCGCATTTGGGGAAGAAAACCAAATGCTGGTGATCGTCGGTTATGATGCGGCAGGTGTTTTGTACGGCTGCATGGATTTCTGCAATAAATACCTTGGTGGCCCTGTCTATGTGGATAAGAACATTTGGGGCGAAAGCATCTTTGATATGCCCTTTGAAAAAGAGCTGAACCCCTGGAAAATGACCGCTGCCCCTGCCATCAAGCGCCGGGCTATCTGGACCTGGGGGCATGTCATTTACGATTACCGGAAGTTCTTTGAGAATATGGCAAAGCTGCGGCTGAACGAGATCATCATCTGGAATGATGTGGCGCCGCTGAATGCAAAGGACGTGGTGGACTATGCCCACAGCCTGAATATTAAGGTGATCTGGGGCTTTGCCTGGGGCTGGGATACCTCCAATTGTAAAAATGTTCTTGACCGCTATGGAGATCAGTTAATTGCGGAAATCAAGGAGCGGGTCTTGCGTACCTACGAAAAAGAGTATAGCCACACCGGCGCGGACGGCATCTATTTCCAGACCTTTACCGAGCACAACATGTCGGAAATTGGCGGAAAACCCGTTGCCCAGATCGTCACGGAGCTGGTAAACGATATTTCGGCAAGCCTTTTTGAAAAGTATCCCGATCTGCAAATTCAATTTGGCCTGCACGCGACCTCTGTGCGGGAAAAATTGGAGCACTTAAAGAAAGTGGACAAGCGGATCCATATTGTTTGGGAGGATTGCGGCAGCTTCCCCTATAATTATCTTGCCGACCATGTGGAGGGCTTTGCCGAAACCGTTGCCATTACCGAGCAGACGCTAAAGCTGCGGGGCAGCGATGAAAAATGGGGCGCGGTCTTAAAGGGAATGCTGAACTTAGATTGGGGAACCTTTGAACATTTTACTGCGCCCTATATCCTGGGTGAAAGAACCGGCAACTATATCAAGCGGCGGCAGATGAAAAAGGACAGGGCCTGGAAGCTCCAGCAGGCAAGTTGGTTAAAAAATGCAGACTATGTCCGCCAAATCATTGCCACGGTTGCCCGTTTTGGTAAGGAAGATACCATTGTTGAGGCGCTGGTTGAAGATGCTATGCTGGGCAATCAAATCACATTCCCTGTGGCGCTGTACGCGGAAATGCTTTGGACGCCCAATCGTGATGCAATGGAAATGGTAGAGCAGGTAGCGCAATATCCTTGCGTGAATTTTGCCAATCTGTGAGGTGCCGCTATGAAAGAATTATATAACAAACTGAAAAGCGAACTGATGGACTTCTGCATCCCCTTTTGGCTTACAAATGCCCAGGACCGGGAACACGGCGGCATTATCAACTGCCTTGACCGGGAAGGAAAGGTCTATTCCGAGGATAAAAGTGTCTGGATGCAGGGCCGTGCAGGCTGGATGTTCTCTTATATCTACAATCACATCGATCAAAAAGAAGAATATCTGACCTTTGCCAAAAGCTGCATCGATTTTGCTACAGAGCATTGTATTGACAGCGATGGCCGTATGTTCTTTACGGTCACCCGGGACGGTCAGCCTCTGCGCAAGCGCAGATATTGGTTCTCTGAAACCTTTTACATCATGGCAAATGCGGAATACTATATGGCGACCAAGGACAGCGCTTATCTGAAAACCGCCCAAAAGTATTTTGACTTTGTGTATGGGATGTACAAATACCCGCAGACAGATCCCTATAAGATCACACCCAAAAGCTATGCTGAAACCCGCAACACCAAGACCCTTGCCAATCCCATGATCCTCATGAATGTAGCATCTATTATGCGGCAGGCGGACACGGAGCGGTTTTCCTATTATGATGGGATCATCACAGATTTGATCAAGGATATTCAGTGCTTTTATAAGCCGGAATACAAGGCCATGTTTGAAAATATCAACGCCGATGACAACAGCGTGATTCTGAACACGGCCACCTGCAGAGTGATCAACCCTGGACACGATATTGAGTGCGCGTGGTTTTTGCTGGAGGAGGCGGTGCGCAGACAGGATGGTGCCCTTATAAAATTTGCCGCACAGGTGTTTGACAATGCCTTTGCCCTGGGCTGGGACAAGGAATACGGCGGTATTTTGTACTTTAAGGATATTTTGGGCTTGCCTGTGGAAGCCTATGAGCACGATATGAAGCTTTGGTGGCCCCACAACGAGGCTATGATTGCTTCCTTGATGCTCTATCGCATTACGGACGATAGAAAGTATTGGGATATTTTCAACCAGGTCAGTGACTATGCCTTTGCCCATTTCTCGGACAGAGAGCACGGCGAATGGTTCGGCTACCTGCGCCGGGACGGCTTGCCCACAGAGCCTGCCTGCAAGGGCCACACCTATAAAGGCCCGTTCCATGTGATGAGAATGCTGTCTAAATGTATGCAGCTGTTAGAGGACTGCCCAAAAGCGTAAAACAGAATAAAAAAGAACCTGACTTTTGAGAAAAAAGACAGGTTCTTTTTTGTTTTAGCGCAGTGGGATTATTTTTTGGCAGTATAACAGGATTTACCGCGGCTTTTCATTGACAATAAATGCATAAAATACTATAATAATAAATTAGAGAACTATACTTTTTGGGGGAAAGGAGAGGGGGTTTGTGACAAACAGCAACAGCGTATTGGTTTTCCAAAACAATGGGGCAGACAATGCCTTACAGATACGCACCTTTGATGAAAAGACCATTCCCAAAGAGTTGAACGGCGAAAGTGGCTTCCATATTTACCATGTGCGTATGCTCACGGAACTGATATTGGATCAACTGAAGGAAACGGTTTCCCTGACCGAGGAGCAAATCAAGGCAATTGCCGTGGCATCCTCCTTGCACGACATTGGCAAGTCCAGAATTCCCAAGAGCATTCTCGATTTTCCCGGGAAGCTTTCTCCTTTGGAATATGACATTGTCAAAAAGCATACCACCTTCGGTGCAGAGATCATAGACGGGTGCAGCGTAGATGCTGTTTCCGCCGAGATCAAAGAGTATGCAAAGGAAATTGCCCTTTATCACCATGAGCGGTATGACGGCACCGGTTATCCGGAAGGACTGAAAGGTGAGGATATTCCCCTGTCTGCCCAGGTTGTTTCTTTGGCGGATGCCTATGATGCCCTTACCAGTAACCGCAGCTACAAGGATGCTTTTTCTCAGGATGTTGCCATTCAGATGATCTCCAGCGGTATGTGCGGCGTGTTCAATGAAGTGCTGATCGATTGCCTGATGAAGGTGGTGAACCACAGCGCCCTGGTTTCCTTGCGGGAAACGCTGTATAAAAACAGAGCCGTGATATCGGGACACGCAGGTTTTGTGCCGGAGCGGGTGCTGTGCATTGGCAATACGGAGTATTTGACGGAAAGCTTTATAGAGGAAGCCTTCCCCGGCAGTAAGGTCACCGTGGTGGGCAATACGGTTTTGGGCTCTGCGGATAAGATCAAGCTGTTCCGCATCAGGAAGCCCTCTATCAAGGCCATTTTTGAAACCTACGATTTTGATGCGGTGGTGTATTTTTCCGGCGACCTTACCTATCAGACCACCGAGAAAAACGATGCCGAGGAGCTCAGAGAGGTTTTGGAATCCGCCAAAGCCACCGGCAAGGACATCAAGATTCTGTTCCTGTCCTCTTTGGATTCGGCGTTCAAAGAAAAAACCGACAGAGCCATTTTGTCTGAGGCAAAGGAAAAGCTTTGTCAGTTCTATGCAAAAGATTCCACACTGGATATCAAAGTGGTGCAGGTTCCCTATCTGTATTCCGGCAGCTACAGCAAGGATTTCCTCTACAAGATGTTCGAGCAAATCTACAAGCACAAGCCTGTGTCCCTGGAAGCCTTGCCGGAAACCCAAGCGCATTTTATCGCCCTTTCCGACCTGGCCCGGCTGATTGCCCGCATGATCGACAACTGGAAGAGTCAAAGCGGCATTTTGTCCGTGGGCGATGATTTTTCCATCACCTTTCAAGATCTGGCCGAAAAGACGACGCAGCTGTGTGAAAAGGCACAGTTTGAATTTGCCGCGACCGGTGACAGCGGAAAGCTGGAAGTAAACAACAAGGGCATTCGCAACGCGTATGGCTGGTTTGCCAGAATTTCTCTGCTGGAGGATCTGGCAGAGGAATACGAAAAATACCTGGTCATCAAGCAGGAAAAGACCCTAACCCTTTGGCAAAAAATCAAAAAATGGTTAGAAGAGCATAGTCTGTTTGTAAAGATCGCAGAGCTGATTCTGCTGTTTGCGCTCACGGAGCTTTTGCTGTATCTTACCGACTCTGCGGTGATCTTCTCCATTGTGGATTTCCGTATGGCATTCATTGTGGTGATGGCCACGGTCCACGGCCTGTATTTTGGTCTGGCAGCATCTTTTTTAAGCAGTGTATCCTGGCTTGTGGCCAAGGTGGCGTCCGGCACCAATGTGCTCACCATCTTCTATGAGCCCACGAACTGGCTGGCCTTTGTGTTTTTCTTCTTAGTGGGTTCTCTGTGCGGCTATGTTAAGCTCCGCAAGGACGATACCATTCGCTTTGTCAGTGACGAGAATAAGCTCCTGGAGGATAAGCTGGTCTTTACCCGGGAGATCTATGAGGACACCTATAAGGAGAAGCGGGATCTGAAAAAGCAGATCATCGGCTCCAAGGACAGCTTCGGCAAGATTTTTGACATCACCCGCAAGCTGGATACGGTAGCGCCCCAGCAGCTGTATCTGCGGATCATGGAGACCTTTGAAGAGGTCCTGGAAAATAAGACGATTACCGTGTACTCGGTGAACAGCCAAAGCACCTTTGGCAGACTGGAGGTAGCCTCCCGGGATATTATGCAGACGGTCTCCCGCTCTATCTCCATCGAGACCTATGCCCCGGTTATTGAGAAGATCGCCGGCGGCGAGATCTGGCGCAATACCGATTTGAAGCCGGATTATCCCATGTATGCCGCAGGTGTTTACAGAGGAGAAGAACTCCAGTTGCTGATCTTCCTGTGGCGGGCAGAGGTAGAACAGAGAACGCTATATTATGTTAACCTGTTTAAAATCCTGCGGGACTTGGTGCAGATGTCCCTGCTGCGGGCCTATGACTATAACCAGGCCGTCTATGAAAAGCAGTACATTGCAGGCACCCATATTATGAATGCAGAGGCCTTCGGGGAAGTGCTGGCAAACTATGATGCTCTTTCCGAGAAGAAGGTGTCTACCTACATTTTGCTGGAGGTAGATATGCAAGGCCGCACCTGCGCAGAAATGGACAGTCTGCTCCGGGGCAAGGTCCGCGCCAACGATATTATGGGCGTCACCGAGGAGGGCAAGCTGCAGCTGCTGCTTGCGCAGGCCACGGAAAAGGACCTGCCGTATATACTGCCCCGTTTTGAGGGATTCCAAGTAGAAGTAAAGTAAGGAAAGATTGCAGAATGTGGATTTATATCATCCTACTGATCTTGCACCTGATCATCAGTGTGCTGGTGTTTTTGGGTATTCAATTTGATATTCTGAAAGTCCACAAGTATATGTTCTTCGTGGCGCTGTTTATGCCCTTTTGGGGTGTGCTGACAGTTCTCATTCTGCATTTTCAGATTTTCTTCCATGCCGATGATGGTATCGATGTGGGTGTGGAAAAGCTGAAGTTAGAGTCGGAGCTTTACAGAAGCGTCACCGTGGACGAAAAAAAGGTGGCGGCCAACACGGTGCCCATTGAGGAGGCGCTGTTGGTGAACTCGGCCAAGGAGCGGCGGACCATCATTATGGACGTGCTCAACGACAACCCCAAGGAGTACATAGAGTTTTTGCAGAAAGCCGGCAACAACGAGGACACGGAAGTGGTCCACTATGCGGTTACGGCCATGGTGGAGATTTCCAAGGAAAACGACTACAAGCTCCAGGATTTTGAACGGCAGCACGCCAAGGACCCGGAGAATGTGGAAGTGCTCACCGGCTACACGGATTTCCTGTGGAGCTGCCTTTCCCAGAATCTGATGCAGGGCCAGGTGGAAGTGCTGAACCGGGAGCTGTTTTCCTCCCTTATGGAGAAAAAACTGGCCTTGACTGCAGGTAGCATCACCGATTTTCAGTGGGCGGTGGAAAATGAATTGCGCCGCAAAAACTATACCCAGGCATCTGCCTTGCTGGTGCAGATGCAGACCCTGTATCCGAACAGTGAGGAATATTATCTGAGCCGGCTTAACTATTTGGCTTCTTTGGGAAAGGGCGAGGAGATCAAGGCCCTGCTCAAAGAGATTCAAACAAAACATATTTACCTGTCTTCTGCCACAAAGGAGGTTTTGGCATTTTGGGAAAGCTGAAAGCAAAAATTGAAAATTTCCGCTTTAAGGGCACCCTGATGATTGCCCTGGTTTTTGCTTTGATCGCGGCCATTCTGTTTGTGGAATTGAGCGGCGTGCAGGTAAACTTTACCCAAAAGCAGCTGGACCTGCTCCCTAAAGAGCAGGTGGTCACCAAAACGGCGGCCTACAATGCAGTGAAGCAGGAAACGCTGCTGCTGTACAGCACCGCGGACAAGGCCTCCAGCGATGCTTATGGGCAGTTTGAAGTCATTCTTTCCGATATGAAATGGGGAACAAAGGCTGTGAATTTGGCAAAGACGGCCATTCCCAGTCTTGCAAACTACAAGGTGGTCATCATTTTGTTTTCAGACCTTTCCTATGTGGGCGACCGGATTATCGATATTTGCCGGTGGGTCCAGGAGGGTGGCAATGTGTACTTTCCCTTGACCATCGACCAAAATGCCTACTCCTCTGCCATTGAGAATAAGCTGGGCATTGAGGCTTCCTACGAATATACCCTGGTGGACCACATTTATGTGGACGGCGATTTTATGGTGGGTGGCGGCAAGGCCTTTGCCGTGCCCGATGCCTATGAATCCGCAAGAACCGTTCAGCTCAGCCCCAAGACCACGAAGATTTATGCCCGGGAGGGCGATGAACAGGGTGTGCCCCTTATTTGGGAGGCCGCCTACGGCAAGGGCAAATTTGTGGTGAACAATTTCGGTATGTGCGACAAGGCCTACAGAGGGTTCTTTGCCGCATCTTTAAGCCTGTTCGGGGAGGTTTCCCTTTATCCGGTCATCAACGGATCTACCTTCTACTTGGACGATTTTCCCTCCCAGATCCCCAGCGGCAACAGCACATACATCACCCGGGATTTCGGCACTACCATCCGGGACTTTTACATCAATATCTGGTGGCCGGACATGATGAACCTCTCCGATAAATACGGCCTCAAATATACCGGCCTTGCCATTGAATGCTACGACGATGCCGTTGACGGCACCACCGATGCCCAGCCCGATACGGGTACATTCTTAAACTTTGGCAATATGCTCCTGCGCAAGGGCGGCGAGCTGGGCTATCACGGCTATAACCATCAGCCCCTTGCTTTGGGCAATAAGGACTACAAGGATATCTACGATTATAAGACCTGGCAGGATATGGAAGCCATGGAGAAGGCCTTTGGGCATTTGGTGGATTTTTGCGACGAACTGTTCCCCGATGTGAAGATGGCGGTGTATGTGCCGCCGTCTAACCTGTTGGCCGAGGAAGGCAAACAGATGCTTTTGCAGGAATTCCCCCAGGTGACCACCCTGTCCGGTATTTATCTGCCCGATGATGCGCTGGACTTTGCACTCCTGCAGGAGTATGAAGTGGACGAAAACGGCGTGGTGGATCAGCCCCGTATTATTTCCGGCTGTGACATTGACGATTTTATGACCATGGGCGCGTTTTCCGAGCTGAATATGCACTAT
Source organism: Oscillospiraceae bacterium (assembly GCA_017452505.1). GTDB lineage: Bacteria > Bacillota > Clostridia > Oscillospirales > Oscillospiraceae > Faecousia. The sequence continues at coordinate 45,355 of JAFTMI010000011.1, read as the reverse complement.
GTGAACAACCACTTCACCCACCCGGACGATTCATTGGACCCGGAGCGTGGTGCAGAGCTGGGTTGGAAGGAACTGAAGAACCGCTTTGACAGCTATCTGAGCTGGCTTTACACTTCTGCTCCCAACCTGCGGAACTTTACAGGCACGGAATTTTCTGCGGCGGTGCAGCGCTTTGCGGCGGTTATACCGGAGATGCAGGTGCAGGACCACGAGATGGTTCTGCGTATCGATAATTTTTATGATGACGCGCAATTCCTTGTCAGATTCAATGAGAAAGAACCCGGCACAGTAACAGGCGGCAAGCTTACCCGGCTTGCAGGAGACCTGTATTTGCTGGAGGCTGACCGGGATACAGTTACTGTACGGCTGAAATAGGAGAAAAAAGTGAAAATTTGTCTGATTCTGGAAGGTTGTTACCCCTTTATCAACGGCGGTGTTTCAACCTGGATGCACCAATATATCACCGAAATGCCCGAACACGAATTTGTGCTTTGGGTTATTGGTGCGAAAGCAGAAGACAGAGATAAATTTGTGTATACCCTGCCACCCAATGTGGTGGGTGTCCAGCAGGTGTTCTTAGACGATGCCCTGCGGGTGAAGGATACAGGCTTCTTTGATCATAAATTCACGGAGGCGGAGAAAGAGGCCCACAAAAAGCTGGTATCTTCCGATAAGCCCGATTGGGAGCTGCTTTTCGACCTGTACCAGGTGAAAAAGATCAATCCTATGGCCTACTTGAAAAGCCAGAGCTTTTTGCAGACCCTTACGGAAACCTGCCAGGCGGAGTTTCCCTTTATCGCCTTTTCCGATGCCTTTCATTCTGTCCGGTCCCGGCTTTTGCCGGTGCTGTATCTGATGGGTACGGAAATTCCAGAGGCTGACTGCTATCACGCCATTTGCACAGGCTATGGCGGCCTTTTGGCAACCATGGGCGCATACATTAACCACAAACCTCTGATGCTCACCGAACATGGCATCTATACCCGGGAGCGGGAAGAAGAGATCATTCGGGCCAAATGGGTGGCCCGGGCATTTAAGCCCCATTGGATCGACTTTTTCTATATGTTGTCGGATATGATCTACTCCCGGGCGTTCCGGGTGTCGGCGCTTTTTACAAGGGCTATGCAAACCCAGATCGATATGGGCTGCGCCCCGGAGAAGTGCCGGGTGGTGGAAAATGGCATCAGCTACGAACGGCTTTGCAATATCCCCTTAAAAGCAGATGACGGCATGGTGGACATTGGCGCGGTGGTGCGCCTTGCCCCCATAAAAGATATCAAAACCATGATCTATGCCTTCTTTGAGCTTTCCTGCCGTAAGGACAATGTGCGGCTGCATATTATGGGCGGCGTGGACGACCAGGAGTATGCCGATGAGTGCTATGCGCTGGTCAAGCAGCTGAATTTGGAGGACAAGATCATCTTTACAGGCCGTGTGAATATCATTGAGTACTTTGAAAAGCTGGATTTTACTTTGCTTACCAGTATTTCCGAGGGCCAGCCTTTGTCAGTGCTGGAGTCCTTTGCCGCCAAGCGGCCGGCGGTGACCACCGATGTGGGCTGCTGCAATGAGCTTTTGGACGGCTCTCCCGGAGATACCCTGGGCAAGGCGGGCTTTTATGTGCCGCCCATGCAGCGGGAAAAACTGGCAGATGCCATGGAAATGCTTTGCGAATCCCGCCAGCTGCGGCTGAAAATGGGCGAGATCGGCCAAAAACGGGCATATACATATTATCGCTACAACATTATGCTGACAAAATACAGAGATTTGTACAAAGAGGTGGAGACCCAGTGGCAGGCATAGGCTTTGAACTGAAAAAACTGTTCCAGAAAAAGGGCGTGCTGAACACCGCCAAAGCATACGGCTATGCATCGGTGATCTGCGCAGGCCCTATGCTGCTGGGCGTTTTGTTGCTTTTGGGCATTATGTTCCTTTGCAATATCTTTAAGGTGGGTGGCTTCCACCGGGAACTGCTGATTTGCATGATTACCTATACCCTGTTGGCATCGGTGACGGTCACTTCCTTTTTCTCTATGGTGGTGACCCGGTATGTGGCTGATATGCTCTTCGAGGAGAAAAACACCGCGGTACTGCCTTGCTTTTGGGGCTCAACGGTGATTATGATGGCAGTGGGCAGTGTGATCTATGGGATTTTTCTGTGCATTTCCGGGGCAACCCTGCTGCAGGGCATTTTGTGCTTTGTCCTGTTCAATGAGCTGATCGTTGTATGGAACGCCATGAGCTTTCTGACTGCCATCAAGGATTATAAGGGCATCTTCCTGTCCTTTCTCACTTCGGTGGCGGTGTCCATCGGCTTGGGTGCGCTGCTTTTGTGTTTGAAATGCCCCCCGGTGGAGGCGCTGCTGTTTTCCGTGTCCGTGGGCTACGGTGTGATGCTTATTTGGAATATGATTCTGCTCCACCGGTATTTCCCCCATACCGAACTGGGCGCATTCACCTTTTTTAAGTGGATCGATGCCTTTTTGCCCCTGGCCTTGTCCGGCCTGTTTATGAACATCGGTATGTTCTCCCATTTGGTGATCATGTGGTGCTCGGATATCCAAGTCCATGTCCACGGCCTGTTCTACGGCGCGCCCTGGCACGATGTGCCTGCGCTGCTGGCCTTTATGACCGCACTGATGACCACGGTGAATTTTGTGGTTTCCGTGGAGGTGAATTTCTACCCCAAGTACCGCAACCACTACAGCCTTTACAATGACAAAGGCACCATCGGCGATATTTTACAGTCGGAAAAGGAAATGCTGGACACCTTGAAAACAGAGGTGTTCTACACAGCCTTGAAGCAGCTTTTGTTCTCGGCGGCCTGCATCGCCCTGGGCGGCTATATTTTGGACCTGCTGCCTCTGGGCTTTAATGAGATTATGCGGGGATATTTCCGCACCCTTTGCGTGGCCTATGGCCTTTATGCCATCGGCAATATGCTGATGCTGATACTGCTGTATTTCACCGACTATAAGGGCGCTTGCGTCACTACCGCCTTGTTTGCGGCCTGTACGGTGGTGTTTACGGTCATATCCCTGTTTTTCCCCAATGTGTATTACGGCTTCGGCTTCCTGCTGGCAACGCTGGTCTTTACGGTAGCCACCGCCCTGCGATTGGATTACTTCACCAAGAGATTACCTTACTATATCCTGTCCGTGCAGCCCCTGGTGGCGGAAGACCGCTCCGGGTTCTTTGCCCGGTTGGGTGTATATCTGGAAGAAAAGTTTGAAAGGAGATAAATATGGCAGTCAAACGCATATTATCGGGCTTTTTAACGGCATCTTTGCTGATGTCCCTGTGTGGCTGCGGCCAGTTTGAGGAGGCTGTGGATACCCAGCTGGGAACACAGATCGACAAGCAGGAGATCCAGACGGAAACGGATATTCATCTCCGGGACAAAAATCTTTTATACACCCAGTATGACAATACTGAGATCGTAACCATGTACCTGACCGTGTCCACGGGCAACGAGGGAGAAGGCACCAACCACACCTGGGAGGAAGTAAACACCTATTCCGCCTATGATTATGAGGAAATGGGTGTGGACCGCTATAAGGTGGCGGGCCTTTTGCAGGTGGGCGACGAGAACGGATTGATTCCCGGTGAATTGGGTTACGGCCAGGTAGCGCCCAACTGCACGGTGCAGATAAGAGGTCAGTCCTCCAGCCGCAACCCCCAGAAAAACTACAAGATCGCCATCAAAGACAATAAAGGCGATTGGCGGGGACAGACCACTATTGCCCTGAACAAGCACCAGGGCGATGGCCTGCGTTTCCGCAACAAGCTGGGTTTTGACTTGCTGACGCATATTGATGAATTGATGGGTCTGCGGACCACCTTTGTGCGGCTGTATGTGAAGGACACCACAGCCGGCGCCAATGCAAAATTCCAGGACTACGGCATTTATACCCAGGTGGAACAGCTGAACAAAACCGCACTGAAAGCCCACGGACTGGATAACCGCGGACACCTGTATAAGGTGAATTTTTGTGAGTTCTACCGCTACGAGGATACCATTGTTCTAAAGGACGATCCCCGCTACGATGTAAAGAAGTTCGAGGAGATTTTAGAGATCAAGGGTGACGATGACCACACCAAGCTCATTGAAATGCTTCAGAAGGTCAACGACTTCTCCATTCCCATCGAGGAGATTTTGGAAGAAAACTTCGACTTGGAAAATATCGCCTACTGGATGGCATTCAATCTGATGATCGGCAATGTGGATACCCAAAGCCGAAACTTCTATCTCTACAGCCCCCAGAATGTGGATAGATGGTACATTTTGCCCTGGGATATTGACGGTATGCTTTGCCGAACCGAATATACCATTGTGGACAGATATGACTACGAGCATTGGGAAAGCGGCATCAGTAACTATTGGGGCAATGTGCTGTTCCAGAGATGTCTGAAGTCGGAAACCTTCCGGAAAGCCTTGGATGATGCTATGCAGGACTTAAAACAACTGCTAACACCGGAGCTTTTGGACTCCTATGTGAATGCCTACACAAAACTGCTAAAGCCCCATATATATTCCGGCAAGGATCTAACGTATGTGCGCCTGACCCCCAGCCAATATGACAAGGTGGCCGGTAACATCAATACAGAAATCGCAGATAACTACAACCGCTATTTGGAATCTCTCAAAAAGCCCATGCCCTTCTATATTGGTGTGCCTCAGGAAAAAGACGGCGGCTATACTGTGCAGTGGGATGCCTCTTTCGACTTTAAGGGGGAGGATATTACATACACCTTTGAGCTGGCAAAGGACTATTATTTCAAAAATCCCATTGTAAAGCAGACAGACCTTGCCATTCCCATGGCCAAGTTCGACAAATTGCCCCGGGGTCAGTATTTTATGCGGGTGACGGCTACCAACGAAAGTGGCCAGAGCCAGTATGCTTTTGATTACTACATACTGGAGCGGGGCAAGGTCTATGGCACGAAGAGCTTCTTTGTGGACGAGAAGGGCAAGATCGTGGAGGATATTTATGTCGAAAGCTGAGCGGTATAGAAACGAGTGGAAATATCTCATAGACACCGCCCAAAAGGAACTGATATGCCAGCGTTTAGATCCGATGCTGCAGCTGGATAAGCACGCCTTAAACGGCGGCTATATGCTCCGCAGCCTCTATTTTGACGATTACTATCAATCGGCTTACGAGGAAAAGGATGCAGGTGTTCTGAAACGAAAGAAGTATCGTATCCGTATCTATGACTGCTCCGATAAAAGCATCAAGCTGGAGCGGAAGAAGAAATTCGGCGCGTACATCTTCAAGGAGGCGGCATCCCTGACCCGGGATGAGGTCTACAAGATTCTGGACGGGGATTATGAATTTCTGCTCCACAGCGATCAATCCCTCTGCCGGGAGTTCTATGTGGAGTGTGTCAGCAATGTGATGCGGCCCCGGACCATTGTGGACTATGACCGGGAGCCCTGGGTGCTGGATGAAGGCACTGTGCGGATCACCTTTGATATGGATGTGCGGGCGGCTGTGGGCAGCTACGATATTTTTGATCCCACCCTGCCCACCTTGTCGGTGCTGGAGCCGGGCAAATGCGTGATGGAAGTGAAATTCACGGAATTTCTGCCCCAGTTTGTCCGGGAACTGCTTCCCGACAGGGCGTCGGAATTCACGGCGGTATCCAAATATGTCCTTTGCTATGAGAAAACCGAGTATATGAACAGTTTTAAATACTGGTATGAGAACTAATCGGGGGGAATTATTATGAGTGTTCAGGACTTTATCAAAAAATCAATCTTAGAATCCGGCGCCTTTGACGGCGCAAGCCTGACCAACATTGCGCTGGGCCTAATCACCGCAGTGCTGATGGGCGCGGTCATTTATCTTGTTTACAGCAAGTTCTATGTGGGTGTGATCTACTCCCGGAGCTTTGCTATTACCTTGGTGGGTATGACGGTGCTCACGGCAATGGTCACCCTGGCCATCAGTACCAATATCGTTATCTCCCTTGGTATGGTGGGTGCGCTGTCTATCGTCCGTTTCCGTACGGCGGTGAAAGATCCCCTGGATCTTCTGTACCTGTTCTGGGCCATTACCACCGGCATTACCGCCGGCGCAGGTATGTACCTGCTGGTTTTGGTGGCAGCGGTGGTGATGATCGCTATGATCGTTCTTTTTTACCACAAGCAGCAAAAGGGGCGCATTTACATTGCGGTGATCCATTACCTGGGGGATGAAGCCGGTGACAATGTGATTCGTGCCTTCGGCAAAATGAAATATTTTGTCAAATCCAAAACCGTCCGCAAGGGCAAAACCGAGATGGCGGTGGAGGTATACTGCAAAGACAATGACATGTTCTTTTTGGATAAGATTCGTGACCTGGAAGGCGTCGAGGATGCCACACTGATCCAATATAACGGAGAATATCATGGATAATTTCTTAAAGACAAATGCAGGCTTTGAAACTACCTGCAAGCTGATTGAAACCATCAACCGGTCCACCGATGACTATTTGTTCATTTGGGATATCAAGGCCGACAGAAGGTGGTTCTTCGGCGATATCGACAAGTATTACCATATCCGAAAAAACGGCAGCGACACCAACAGCACCCCGGAAATGATGAAGATCATTCACCCGGCGGACCGAAAAGCTGTCCGGGAAAGTCTGCAGGAGATCGCCGAGGGCAAAAAGGATACCCACAATATGGACTACCGCTGGATCAATCGCAGCGGTCAAAAGGTGTGGATCAACTGCCACGGCACGGTGATTCGGGATAACGAAAATAAGCCCCATTTGATGATCGGCAGAGTGTCCGAGGAAAACCTGCGGCATCTATACAATCCGCTAACCGGTCTTTGGAATAAGAACAAGCTCAGAAGCGACTTGAAAGAAGCGGTGAAACGGGGCAAAGGCTATTTGATGTTTCTGGATATTGACAGCCTGGCTGCAATCAACCTCTCCCACGGCAGGCCGTACGGCGACAGCCTCTTGAAAGAAGTAGCCGAGCTGTGCGAAAATCATAAGCTGGTCAAGACCGCTTACCACATTGACCACAACTATTTTGCTCTCATTTTGAAGGCCGGGACGGAAGCGCAGGTCCGTGACTTCTATGAAGGTGTTAAGCAGGCAATGCAGGAAAAATGCACCTTTACAGCCAGTGTCGTGCCCATTGACAAGGAACTGTTCTTTGATGAGACCCAGCTGCTGGATTCCATCAATATGACCATGAAGAAGGCCAAGGCCATTTCGGATAATCGGATTGAGTTCTTCTCCCGGGAGGATTTAAGCAAAAAAATTACCACCCTCGCTTTGCTGGAAGAGCTGAAGCAGAGTGTGGAAAACGGTTGTGAAGGGTTTGCGGTCTATTATCAGCCCCAGGTTCGTGCAGGAGATTATACCCTCTACGGCGTTGAGGCACTTTTGCGGTACAATTCCAAGACCCGGGGGATGGTGTTCCCTGATGAATTTATCCCGGTGCTGGAGCAGTCACGGCTCATCAAGGAAGTGGGCCTGTGGGTACTGCGGGAAGCTGCCACTCAGTGCAAAAAATGGCGGGAGACGATTCCGGACCTGCGGGTCAGCGTGAATGTGTCTGCGCTGCAGTTTGAGGATATCTATCTGGGCGAAAAGATTATTGAGATTCTAAAGGATATAGGTCTGGAGGGCGCTGCGCTGACCGTGGAGATCACCGAGTCTATAGAGCTTCACAGCAGCGAGCAGATGGAGAATATCATAAAACAGCTCCGGGCCTTTGATATTCGTTTCGCCATCGACGATTTTGGCACGGGCTATTCCAATCTGGGCTATCTGAAGCAGCTGAATGTGGACAAGATCAAGATTGACCGGGTGTTCGTCACCGATATCGAGCAGGACACCTACAATTACAAGCTTATCAGCAATGTTATCGAATTTGCCAAGGGTAATGATATCCGTACCTGCTGCGAGGGTGTGGAAACCACCCGGGAGCTGGCTATATTGGAGCAGCTGCAGCCGGATGTGCTGCAAGGTTATCTATTTGACAAGCCCGACACTGCCCAAAGGATTGAAAAGGCCTACCTGGATCCCGCTGCGCCGGAATATCAGAACCGCCTTGCGTTCCTGCAGAAAATCCATGCATACAAGGAGCAAATGGGCATTTTGCGTTTTGACCCCAAGGGTATTCTTCGGGCAAACGGCATCGGCCTTTGGGCTATGCGCATCAAGGAATCCCAAAGCGATCATGAGCTTCACACCGATGGAATTATGAAACAACTTTTGGCGGTGGAAACGAATTGCTCCCCCAAGGCGTGTTTTGGCTATTGGGAGTCTAACATACACCCGGATTACCGGGCCTATGTGAAAGAAAATCTTACCGAGATGATCTGCGGAGAAAAAGCTGTGCAGATGGAATTCCCCTGGTGTCATCCCCAGTTTGGGGAGATTATGGTCCGCATGAGCGGAAAGCGTGTGGATAACGCAGACGGTATGGTCGTCTTAGAGGGTTATTACCGCAGCATCACCGATATAGTCGGTGCATAAAGGGAGAAGAAAAGAATGAAAACGATCAAAGGAAAAATTTTGACAGTTGTGATTGCCGGACTTTTGGTGATAACTGCCGCGGTGTCCGCTGTGGCGGTCACTACGACCCACGAAATTATGCACAAGGATGCAGACAGAATTCTGAGTAATGTGACCCAAAAGGAAGCGGCCTATATCAACGATGCTTTGGGTGATATCAGCAAATCCGCTGCCATTATGGAGCACTATGCCCTTGGTGAGATCGAGAGCATTGACCAGCTGGCGGACCTTACATTCCGCAGCAATTATCTGCAGAAGACTAAGCGGATGTTTACGGAGATCGCCTTGAACACCAAAGGTATCGAGGGCTTCTACCTGCGACTGAATCCCGAATTCACCGACGGTACGACCGGCTATTACAATTTGGTCGAAAAAAACAATACCGTCAAGGAAATGCAGGTGACGGACCTTTCCCAATATGCCGAGGACGATGAGCGGAATGCAGGCTGGTACTATACTCCCATTAAGGAGGGAAAGGCCTCCTGGCTGAAACCCTATTATTTCCCCGGATATACAAGACAGATGATTTCTTATGCTATGCCCATGTATGTGGGGTCTGAGCTGCTGGGTGTTATCGGTTTTGATATGGATTTTGAGCAGTTGGTGGAGCGGATCAACAGCATCTCCGTGTACGAGAACGGCTATGCTGTTTTGCTGGGAAGCGACGGCAAAACCAGATACAACAACCAGGATAAAGAGGACAGCACCGAGCCCCATACCAAGGCTGACGCTGAGCTGCAGAACGGAATGTTCCTGGAGCTGCGGGCAGAGTATAAGGATATCCAGCGGAACATTCGGCCCATGATGAGCAATATCGTGCTGGCATTCCTTGTGGTGCTGGCCTGCGCTATTGTGTATACGGTGTTCATGACCAACAGAATCACCAAGCCCTTGAAGCATCTTATGGCTGCTGCACAGAAGATTTCCGCAGGCGAAGAGTTGGAGACCAACCGCATTGAGGTGACTTCCAAGGATGAGATCGGCACCTTGTACAAAGTTCTCAGCAATACCTACGAAAAAATGCAGGAGTACACATCTTATATCAATGCTTTGGCCTATAGAGATTCCCTCACCGGCATCAAAAACAGCACCGCCTACACAGAAGCCACCGCAAAGCTCTCCCAGGAGATCAATTGCGGCAATCCCCAGTTCGGCGTGCTGGTGGCGGATATCAACAATCTGAAGCAGACCAATGACCGGTTCGGTCATGATATCGGTGATGAGCTGATCGTACATACCGCTAAGATTCTGACAGATATTTTCAAAACCAGTTCTGTGTTCCGCATCGGCGGCGATGAATTTGCTGTGATCCTTGCCGGCAAGGATTACGATAATTACCGGACCTTGTTGGTGCGCTTGGATGAAGCTTGCGCAAAGGACTATGTTACCGTGTGCGAAAACAGAATTCCCGTGGCGCTGGCAAGAGGTGTTTCTGTCTTTGATCCTGCTATTGACCAGGTGTATAAGGATGTGTTTGCAAAGGCAGACCATGCCATGTATTTGCACAAGGAACAAAGTAAGAGCGTGACAGTATCATAAAAAAGAAAAACAGCGGATTTCCGCTGTTTTTCTTTTTATACCCGAATGGATTCATTTGCTGTTAAAATGCGGTTCTTTCCTTCCCGCTTGGCGCGATAGAGTGTTTGATCGGCAGCCTCAAAGAATTTATCTCTTGTCATGCCCGGCTCAAAGCAGGCGATTCCGCCGGAGAAGGTGACAGAAGCGTCCGTAAACGGGAAGTTGTAGCTGCTGAACTCATCCAGCATATTCTCTGTAATGGAACAGACATCAGCTTGGCTTTTTCCGTTAAAAACAACCGCGAATTCTTCGCCGCCATAGCGATAAGCGGTATGCTCCATGCCGCAATGCTTTTGCAGAATTCGGGCAAGACAGATCAAAATGGTATCGCCGCAATCGTGACCAAAGGTGTCGTTGATGGTTTTGAAATCATCCACATCCAGCATTGCCAGGCAAAGCTGCTTATCGGAGGTGTGGGCGGCAATCTTGTTATCCAAATGATCAAAAAATGTATTGTGGTTATAAAGACCTGTCATTTGATCTCTGCGCACTTTTTCCTGCAGGTGGTCGTTCAGCTGGGCTTGTGATTCGATGGTAGCATAATTCTGCTTTGAAAAATTGATGGAAACGATACCGCACAGGTAGGAAACCACAGCAAGGCCAAATAAAATCACCAGATTCAGAATTGTGGTGAGGGTGATTGCACCGTCCAGTTCAAAAGCGCCCCCTACGCACAGCAAAATAACCAGCGATGCTCCAAAGCTTGTGTTCAGCAATTTGCGGTCATTGAATGCGGAAGAAAGCACCATGGGGAAAATAAAGGCGCAGCTGGTTACGATATACTCCTTGTGGAGGATCGCTACCACAAACGAGGTGACCAGCGCCGCGTTAACGATGCACCGGTTTTTCTGTTCCCGACCCACAGAGGGGTTGTTGATGATACCTCTTGCGACAAAATGCGTGATAGTATTGATGACAATGGGGATAACCACCCCATACCAGAGGTATGCATTCGCAAAAGAGAACTGCTCGATCTGCGAAACGACCAAAACGATATAACCGATGATCTCAAGCAAAGAAATGATCAATACTGTGAGCGCGTGTAAATGTGTAAATTGTCGACGGAATCCGTCGTGTAAAGTCTTGTTGTCCATTCTGCATACACCTGTTGTTGATGAATGGTGCTATCATACCATAAGGACACCTGAAAGTAAACCGATTTGCTGTTTTTCGGCAACCGCACCAAATTCCTGGGGAAAACAGGGGGGAATGTTGGCGTTTTGACCCCTAAAATGCAGGGAATCCGACCACCGGCGTATGAATCGACGGATTTTTACGTTGCAATTTCAAAATGTAAATCCTGCGGTATAATCTCCGTGAGTTTACAGACTCGCAGCGTAATTTGTAAAAATATTGTAGGGGAGCGATGGGAGCGCCGCCTGTGGCGGGAGGAGCGACCTGAGCGAGTGGCAGCGGTCGATAAAATCGAGGATCGGCGAAGCCCGAAGATTTTATCGGGCACCGCAACAGGAACGCCCTGTCCTTGCGGGGCGTCGAGGCGCTGCCCCCTACAGACGGCACAAAGTAACAGCGGAGTGAATTTCACTCCGCTGTTACTTTCTATTTTATCAAATACTCAAATCCCAATATAAGAACACCCAACAGCACCAATACAGCACCAACGGCTCTGTTCAATGTTTCGGGCTTTGCTTTGTTTGCAAATACTGCCGCGATCCGTGCCCACATAAAGGTAAACAGAACGCACAGCACCATAATCAGAAAATTGGGGCTGTCGCCGAAGGAAAAGTGGGAAATTGAACCGGTCAGCGCGGTAAAGGTCATAATAAATACACTGGTGCCTACGGCGGTCTTTAGCTCATATCCCAGCACGGATGTGAGAATGAGGAGCATCATCATACCTCCGCCGGCGCCAACGAAGCCACAGATGAAGCCAATAAAAATGCCGCAAAGAACCGAACCTGCGATTTTCCTTTTCTTGCTGACGGCCTCCATTTCCTGTTTGGTGGTCATGACCGGCTTGGCAATAAACTTGATGCCCAAGATCAGTGTCATGAATGTGCTGAAGCTGCCCATGGTTTGTGCCGGGACAACACTGGAGACATAGCTTCCCACAATCGTGAACAGCAAGACCATAGCCATCATAAGCAAGCCGTTTTTGATGTCCAGATTTTTGTTTTTTCCATAGGTGAAGGCTGACACCGCACTTGCCAGTACGTCGGAGGCGAGGGCAATACCCACCGCGGTGTAGGGTTCAATCTCAAGGAAAGTAATCAGCATGGGGCTTATAACAGCGGCGGCGCTCATACCCGCAAACCCGGTCCCCAGACCTGCGCCCATACCTGCAAAAAAGGTTACGAGCAAAACGATCCAAATATTCAAAAAATCACCTCGAAAAAGCATTATACCACAACGGACTAAAAAAGTAAATCCGTCAGTATAATCTTCTCCCGTTTACAGATACTAACAGCGTAATTTGTAAAATTATTGTAGGCGTAAAAAGCCTCCCTCGCCTAGAGGGAGGGGGACCGCGTAAGCGGTGGAGGGATAATTGCCCACAGGGCAATATGCCGCAAAGCGGCATTTATCCCCCAGTCACCTTCGGTGACAGCCCCCTTTAGGCAAGGGGGCCTTTGCCGCAGAAAAGGAGAAAGATATATGAAAGCGCCCGAAGGAAGTGCCCCTGGGGTGCAACTGGCATTGTCAGAAGAGTTGAGGAATGTGTCATATTAGGACAAAAGTCGAAGAAGGCGCATAAACAATAAGACTTTTCTGCGTTTTGTTGGGGTGAATTTGCGTAAATCCTAAACAAAAACGACCGTTTAAACTGTTAAAGAGAGGCGTGCAACTACATAATAAAGAACCGGATGAAAATGGATTCATCCGGTTTCTGCTATAGTAAGATCGTTTTTATTATACTTTTATTTATCAAATGCTTATTGCAAAGAGGAGTAGGCTTTGGCTATCTGTATGAAATTTTTAACTATGGGGTTATCGTCCGTGCTATGCTGCCTTGCAATATATATGGTGCGGTGGGATTCTTTGCTTTTTGGCAGGAAAAACAGTATGTTTTCAGCGTCGTGTTGCTTTTGGCGAATAGCCGAATCGGTTGTTATAACGGCGCCGATGCCCGAGCACATCAAATTATAATGCATTTCACTATGACGTGCGTTTTTGATTGCGCAAGATGCAGTTTTAAAATCCCCAAGCATTTGTGTCATTCTGCGCGCAGTGTCTAACATATCGGTATATTTAATGAATTCTATATTATTGAATACAGATAAATCTTCAATCTCCCGTTCCTTTGAATACTTACCTGTCAATATTTCTTCGTGGGTCAAGGCAAGGTGTGATAATTCGCCGGCGCCGCGCATCTCCTTATGCATTGCAATCACCAGCCGTTCTTTATAAATCGGCTCCGTGATATATTTGCTGTGGTCAGCAACATATGTAACCAACAAATCAATTTCATCGTTCTTTAATTTGCTCCAAAGAACGTCTGAGCTTCCAACATTTCCAATATCGAGAGTCACCTTGATTTGGGGATATTTTTTATGAAAGGCTCCGCAGATTTTGGACATAAGGAAATAGGAAGCAAAACTTGAGCCGCCGATCGTCAGGGAGCCGTAACTCATATCAGAGAGTTCACGGATTCTTCGGCGCATATTGCTCTCGCATTCCATTATTTCTTCTATGCTTTCGATATAAATTCTGCCCTGCGGAGTGAGTGTTAACGGTAATTTTGTCCGGTCAAAAATGCGCATGCCCAGTTCTTTTTCAAGTCTTGAAATTGCCGCACTCAGTGCAGGCTGAGAGACATATAACACTTTTGCTGCGGCGGAAAAACTCTTTTCTTTATATACCTGATAAGCATATTTTGCAGATAGTTCCATTTAGCCCACATCCCTATAATGAATTTATTATGAAGTTATTGCAATATATCTATTTGATTATACTTAAAAACTGTTATATAATCAACATGAATTCTTTAAAGGATGCGTGTAACGATGGAGAAAAAATACTCCTGGTAAAAGTCTGCTTTCATAAATGTCGCATTTGAACATTATTAAAGTTTCAAAAAAGGAGATATAACATATAATGCTTGCCTATAATGAATGCGAACTGGCTAAAATCAGGACCTATAAAGAAGTGATTGATGGATTTTTGCCAGCTCTTAAAGACTATTATGAAAACCCCGAATCTTATAATATAGAGCCATTTAAGATCTTTGGCAATTTATATTATGTTGGGGATAAAAAAGTTTGTATGCACTTGATTGATACCAACGATGGTTTCATACTTTTCGACAGTGGTTATTCACACAATTTTAAATCGCTTGTTGACTCAGTTGATAAGCTTGGTTTCCGTTGTGAGGATATAAAGTATGTTATTCATTCACACGGTCACTTTGACCACTTTGGCGGTGGTGACCGTTTGCGCGATCTTTATGGTGCGAAGATATTGATGAGTGAAACAGATACCGAGCTATTAAAAGAAATGCCTGATAGAGCACTTATGCATTTGGCACCAAATAAGGAAGATCAAATTTGTTGGCCCGATGAAACCATAAATGACGGCGACTTTATTGAACTGGGAAATACAAAAATCAGATGCGTATCGGCTCCCGGACACACGTTGGGTACAATGGCGTTTTTTTTCGAGGCAACAGACGGCGTGAAAAATCACAAGGTAGGATATCTTGGCGGCCTTGGCTTTTTAACCATTTATAAAGAATTTTGCCGACAGTACAACTTGCCGGAAAACATGAACGAAGAGTTGCTTTTCACTGTAAATAAGCTTAGAAACGAAGATGTTGAGATAACACTTGGTAATCATCCCGGCCACAATTCCTTAATTGCAAAAAGAGAATATATGCTGCATAACAAAAATACGAATCCGTTTATCAATAAAAATACATGGAGTATCTTGCTGTCAAGTGTTGAGGAAAAATGTCAGGACTTTGCCGAAAAAGGGTATTAATATGAATACAGAAATTAAAAACAAATATATCGACTTTTTAACTTCTATATGCAAGATAGAAACACCATCGGATAATAAGGCAAACATTGATAAAATGGTCGATTTTATACAGAAATTCGCTATAGAGCAAAATTTACAAACAGAAAGATTTTCTTTTTCTGAGGCGGGCGATTTTTTGCTTATAAAAACGCGGGAGTGTGAAAACGAAAAGCCAATACTTCTTATGGCACACATGGATACGGTCCATAAGATCGGAGCGTTTGGTGATGAAGTTGTTAGCAGTGTCGACAATTGGCTGTATGGCCCCGGTGTAATGGACTGCAAGGGCGGAATTGCCTTAGGATTATGCGTTATGGAGCGCTTAAAGGCAGATTCTAATCTCAAGCGGCCTGTATATTTTCTTTTAACTTCTGATGAAGAAGTGAGCAGTCGTTTTTCAGGACAGACAGGTAAGGATTTAATAATCGATACTGCAAAAAGGGCTGCTGCTGTTTTTAACCTTGAACCGTCAAGACCGAGAAGTGTTACGGTTGGCAGAAAGGGAATTTTGAAGATGCGTGCTGAAATCTTTGGCGTTGCAGCACACGCAGGAAATGCATATTTTGACGGTGCTAGTGCCATTAAAGAAGCTGCACATATGGTTCTCGAAATAGAAGGCTTGAGCCAAAGAGAGGGAATTACATATAATTGCGGTGTAATCAATGGCGGAACTGTTCCAAACACTGTTGCGGATAAGTGCAGCATCGATATTGATATAAGAGTATCCAGCATGGAAGAAATGCAAAAAGCAGAGCAAACTATGTGCGATTTATCGCAAAGGAATGTTGTTGAAAATACTCACCGTACCGTAACGGTGATGAGTAAAAGACCCCCAATGATGGTTAATGACAAGAACTTGCAGCTTTTAGAGAAATGGAATATTGCTGCTAAAAATCTCGGGATGGATGAATTCAAAGGCATAATAAAAGGTGGTGGAAGCGACGCTGCCTATACAGTTATGGCAGGAACGCCCACCTTGTGTTCTTGTGGCCCGATTGGTTATGGTGAGCACACACGCAATGAAAAAGTAGATTTATCAACATTTGACGATATAGCAGAGCTTATTTCTAATACCATAAAATTGATTTAGGAGCGCAAAAATGAAGGATTTTAAAATGAGTTTTGTTGCAGCCGGCGATATGCTTATTCAAAGAAAAATTTCAACCGCATACGATGGCTTCGAACAACTTAAAAAGTATATTTCAAAAGCTGATGTGCGCTTTTTTAACTTGGAAACAACGCTTCATAACGGCGAGTATTTCGGAAATCAATTTTATGGCGGCAGTTATCTTTATGCGGATCCGTCAGTACTTGATATTGCAAAAGAATATGGCTTTAATATGTTGTCTTTTGCCAATAATCACACGATGGATTATTCTTACGGAGGTATGCTTGCTACTCTTGATAATGTTAACAAGGCTGGATTTGTAAACGCCGGTGTAGGTAAAAATCTTGATGATGCGGCGGCTCCGGGATATTTGGATACGCCCAGCGGTAGGGTAGCGCTTATTTCTGTCGTATCTACTATGATGAATCCGGCAGCAATGGCCGGCAAACAGTCAAGACAAATTATTGGCAGACCTGGTGTGAATCCACTTAGATTTGATGAAAAAATTGAACTTACACCCGAGCAGTTTGAAATTGTTGAATACATCGCACAAAACAGTGATATAAATGCGAAAGATAATATATCAAGAGCAGAAGGCTATCAGAATCCGTTGCCTGATGGTATAACGGTCTTAAAAGATTTGAAATTCTTTAAAGGCAATAAAACTTATTATCACACTTCGCCAAATCAGGAAGATGTAGATAGAGTAAAAAAAGCCATATACGAAGCACAGATGCATGCCGATTATGTTATTATTAGCATTCATTCTCACGAAGTTGGCGGTAAATCGAAGGAAACACCTGCACCATTCCTTGAAGAATTTGCACATATGTGTATTGATAGTGGTGCAAATGCCGTTATAGGGCACGGACCACACCTTATTAGACCGTTAGAAATATATAAAGGATGCCCTATATTTTATTCGTTGGGTGATTTTATACTTCACAATGAAAGCATACCGAAACTTCCTGAGGATTTGTATGAAAAGTACGGCCTTACTTCAGACAATACAATGCGTGAGCTTTTCTGTAAGAGGTCTGCTAACTATACCAGGGGGCTTATGACTGACAGAAGGATGTTTGAATCGTTCATACCGTATTTCGAGATTGAGAATGGCAAAATGACACATCTAGAACTCTTGCCGATTGAACTCGATTTTGAAGAACCGAGATGGAAAAACGGAAATCCTCATGTTAGGACCGACTGCAACATATTGGAAAGACTTGCTGAAATGTCTGCAGCATATGGTACAAAAATCAGCATTGATGAATATGGAATTGGTATAGTCGAACTATAACTGACAAAATCATAATCTTAATCTCAATAAGGCGCTGCTCGTAATTGTATAAAACTCCTCTGTAACGTACAGAGGAGTTTTTCTTTTGGGCGGTATAATCTTGCCTTGTTTACAGATACTAACAGCGTAATTTGTAAAATAAGGAGATAGATATATATGAAAGCAACTGGTATCGTCCGTCGGGTGGACGATTTAGGGCGTATTGTGATTCCCAAGGAGATTAGACGCACCCTCCGCATTCGTGAGGGCGACCCCCTTGAAATTTACACCGAAAAGGACGGGGGTGTGATCTTCCGGAAGTATTCTCCCATGAGCGATCTGCAGGATTTTGCCACACAGATCTGCGAGTCCATCGGTGACAGCACCGGGCGCATTGCCGCCGTGGCAGACCGGGACAGCATCATTGCCCTGTCCGGCGCACCCAAGCGGGAGCTGATGGACAAGCCCAACTCCCCGGAGCTGGAGAAGCTTATGGAGCAGCGCACCCACTACCGCTACAACCCCGGTGAGCCTGTGGTTCGTCCCACGGACAACACGGACAAGTACGCTTTGGGGGCGGCATCGCCCATTCTCAGCCAGGGAGATCTCATGGGCTGCGTAATGCTGCTGATGGGAGAAGACAGCGCACCGGTCACCGAGGCGGATCAGAAGATCACCCAAACCATTGCCGGCTTCCTGGGCAAACAAATGGAAAGCTGAAAATTAGGGCCGTCGGGGGGAGCGATAGGAGCGCCGCCTGTGGCGGATGAAGCGACTTGAGCGAGTGGCAGCGGTCGGCAAATGCCAAGGAGCTTTGCGACGCAGGCGGGTGCCGGGTACCGCAACAGGACGCCGGCCCCAACATAAATGGTTGTAGGGGCGGGATAGTATCCCGCCCGCGGGAGGCATACTATGCCTCCCCTACGAGGAAGACCCAACATTGTTGCAAAAAAAAGGGAACGACCGATGGTCGTTCCCTTTCATTATGCATTCAGCATTATGCATTAAGCATTACAATGTGGCAGCCATAACTGCCTTGATGGTGTGCATCCGGTTCTCAGCCTCGTCGAAGACGATGGACTGGGGGCCTTCAAACACCTCGTCGGTGACTTCCATGCAGTCAATGCCGAACTTCTCGCCCATTTCCTTGCCGATCTTGGTGTTCAGGTCGTGGAAAGCGGGCAGGCAGTGCATAAATTTGCACTGAGGACCTGCAATGTCCATCAGCTCCTGGGTCACCCGGTAAGCTGTCAGCTCACGAATCCGGTAGCCCCAAACCTCGGCAGGCTCACCCATGGACACCCAAACGTCGGTGTAGATCACATGGGCGCCCTTGACGGCTTCCTTGGGATCTTCGATGAACTCCAATTTTGCGCCGGTTTCCTTGGCGAGGGCCTGGCAGGTGGCGATCAGCTCCTTGTTGGGGAAGTAGTCTGCAGGGGCGCAGGCCACGAAGTGCATACCCAACTTGGCACAGCCCACCATCAGGGAGTTACCCATATTGAAGCCTGCATCACCCATAAACACTAACTTTTTGCCCTTGAGCTCGCCGAAATGCTCCCGGATGGTAAGCATATCCGCCAAAATCTGGGTGGGGTGGAATTCGTTGGTGAGGCCATTCCAAACAGGCACGCCTGCGTACTTGGCCAGCTCCTCCACGATCTCCTGGCCGTAACCGCGGTACTCAATACCGTCATACATACGGCCCAGAACCCGGGCGGTGTCGGCGATGGATTCCTTCTTGCCCATCTGAGAACCGGAGGGTCCCAAATAGGTCACGGACATACCCAAGTCGGAGCCTGCAACCTCGAAGGCGCAGCGGGTACGGGTGGAGTCCTTTTCAAACAGGAGAACGATGTTCTTGCCCTCACACATTTTGTGGGGGATGCCGGCTTTTTTCTTGGCCTTCAGATCAGCAGCCAAATCGATCAGCTGCGTAATTTCTGCCGGGGTGTAGTCCAGCAGCTTCAGAAAATTTCTGCCTTTCATCTTCAAATCTCCTTATAATACCTTGGCTAAGAAGGATTTCAGACGCTCGCTTTGGGGGTTGCCAAAGAATTCAGCGGGGGTGTTTTCCTCGGCGATGACACCGTCATCGATGAAGATCACCCGGTTGGAGACTTCACGGGCAAAGCCCATTTCGTGGGTAACAACCACCATGGTCATACCCTGCTTGGCCAGCTCCTTCATAACATCCAGCACCTCGCCGACCATTTCCGGGTCAAGGGCGGAGGTGGGCTCGTCAAAGAGAATGACCTTGGGATTCATAGCTAAGGCCCGGACGATGGCCACACGCTGCTTCTGACCGCCGGAGATCTGAGAGGGGAACGCGGCTGCCTTGTCCTCCAGGCCAATGGCCTTCAGCAGCTCCATAGCCCGCTTTTCGGCCTCCGCCTTTACATCGGCAACGGTCTTACCCTGGGCCCGCAAGGCTTTTTTGTTCTTCTTGGCGATGGTAACAGGTGCGAGGGTGATATTGTCCAGCACGCACAGGTTGTTGAACAGATTAAACTGCTGGAACACCATGCCGATCTTTTGCCGGTGGATATTGATGTCCACCTTCATATCGGCAAGATCCTCGCCGTCGAACATAATAGAGCCGCCGGAGGGATCTTCCAGGCAGTTGATGCAACGCAGGAAGGTGGATTTACCGCAGCCGGAAGGGCCGATGATCGCTACCACATCGCCTTCGTAAACATCTAAGTCGATGCCCTTCAGAACTTGGTTATCCCCAAACTGCTTGGTCAGATTTTTAACCGATAAAACTAACTGTTTTTCCATATTATCTTTCACTCTTCTTCATTTTTGCTTCCAGCGCTCTCACGCCCCAGGAGATCAGCAGCACCATGATCAAATAGGTCAGTGCCAGCATCAGATAGGGCATGGTGTAATCGTAGGTGGGATCACCCAGCTGCTTGAAGGATTTGTAAAGGTCGGTCACCGCAATAAAGCTGACGATGGAGGTTTCCTTGATCAGCACGATGAACTCGTTGCCCAAGGTGGGCAGGATGTTCTTGACGGCCTGGGGAACCACGATCTTCAGCATAGTGGTGGCGTAGGTCAGACCGACAGCTCTGCCGGCCTCCATTTGGCCGGGGTCTACGGATTGGATGCCGCTGCGCATAATCTCACTGACATAAGCGCCGCTGTTCAGACCGAACATAATAATGGCAACCGGAACACCGGAGTCCACGGTGATGCCCAACGCAGGCAGCAGTACCCAGTAGCCGATCAGCAGCTGCACCACCATAGGTGTGCCCCGGAAGAGTTCAATATAGCATACGCAGATCTTGTCCAAGATCCGGGGAAGCCTCTTATACTTGGGCATCACCCGGACAATGGCAATGAGAGTACCGATCAAAATACCGATCAGCAAGCCGCCAACGGCGATCTGCACGGTGATCCACAGGCCGTTCAGCACATTTTCATATCCCTTTAGGGTGATGAACTGCTTGATAAATTCATTCCACATTTGAGTTATAGTCATATTTTTAACCAAAGTGAAGGCTTAGTGCTTGCACTAAGCCTTCACCTTACCTTTTCTGATTTACTTAAATTACTTTGCGCAGATGACGTTCAGCATGTCAACAACAGTGCCGGCGGAATCCAGCTCGGTGTAGGCAGTGGGAACCACGCAGACGATGGACTCGGTGTAGTAGGGCTCGGAGAAGTTGATAACGCTCAGACGCTCGGTGGTGATGGTGATACCGGACATAGCGATGTCAACATTCTGCTTGCCAACAGCGCCCACAACAGCGTCGAACTCCATATCGTCGATAACCAGCTCCAGACCCAGCTCGTCAGCGATCAGCTTAGCGATCTCCATGTCGATGCCGTAGAACTGATTGCCTTCCTTGTACTCCCAGGGAGCGAACTCAGCGTTGGTAGCAACAACCAGCTGCTCAGCTGCCTTGCTGCCGTCCTTGGTGCCGGAGGTGATGCCAACATACTTGGCCTCTTCGCCGTTCATGTACTTTTCCTTGATGGCGTCGATCTCGGTAGCCTTGTCCTTCAGAATGTTGTCGATCTTGGTCTTCAGGTCAGCCTGGTTCTTGTCGATACCGATGCCGTAGTTCTCGCTGGACAGAGCGATCTCGATGATCTTCAGACCCTCGATCTCCTTAGCCAGGGACTTAGCGGTGGTCTTGTCGACGAACAGGTAATCAGCGTTGCCGTTGATCATGTCCTTTGCAGCCAGTGCGAAGGTGTCGTAGGAAGTGGTCTTGGTGTTGGCCAGCTTGTCAGCATACATAAAGCTGGTGGTGCCCTTCTGGGCAGCGATCTTAGCGCCGGCTTCGTCCTTAGCGCCGCAAGCAGCGAACAGGGACAGGCACAGAACCAGTGCCAGGGTCAATGCGATAAACTTTTTCATTTTGGTTTCCTCCTAAAATTAAATAAATTTTTGAATGTACTTTATTTGCTCGTCGGCGGAAGCCTGGTTGGTGCCGCCGGCGGAGATTCTGCTTTCCACACATCGTCGCAGGTCGATGGCTTCAAAAACATCGTCTTCAAACTGGGTGTCGAATTCTTTGTACTCTGCGATGGTCATTTCTTCCAGCACCTTGTTATTTGCGATACAGTAGGCCACGATCTGACCGGTAGTTTTATAAGCACTGCGGAAGGGTTCGCCCTTCTTGGTGAGGTAGTCAGCCAGGTCGGTGGCATTGATGAAGCCCTTCTGTGCGGCCCGGAGCATATTCTCGGGCAGGGGTTTCATGGTGCGGATCATGGGCGGGAATACGGTTAAGCACTGCTTGACGGTGTCGATGGCGTCAAAGATGGACTCCTTATCCTCCTGCATATCCTTGTTATATGCCAGGGGCAGGCCCTTCAGTACTGTGAGCATTCCCATGAGATCGCCGTAGACGCGGCCCGTTTTGCCACGCACCAATTCGGCGATATCCGGGTTCTTCTTCTGGGGCATAATGCTCGACCCGGTGGTGTAGCTGTCGTCCAGCTCGATGAACTTGAATTCCCAGCTTGCCCAGAGGATGACCTCCTCGGAGAAGCGGGACAGGTGCATCATCACCGTGGCGAAGGCACTCAGCAGCTCCACGCAGAAGTCCCGGTCGGACACGCCGTCGATGCTGTTGAGGGTAATGCCGTCGAAGCCTAACTTGGCTGCCACCATTTCCCGGTTGGTGGGATAGGTAGTGCCGGCCAAGGCGCAAGAGCCGAGGGGAGAATAGTTCATCCGCTTCACCGCATCCTCGATGCGGCCAATGTCCCGGGTGAACATCATACCGTATGCCAACAGATGGTGGGCAAAGGTAATGGGCTGGGCTCTTTGCAGGTGGGTGTAACCGGGCATAATGGTGTTTTTATGCTGCTCTGCCTGGAAGAGAATGTCCTCCAGCAGACCCTTAAGCATTGCCACAATGCCAGCTGCCTCTTCTTTTAAGTACAGACGCACATCCAGAGCAACCTGGTCGTTACGGCTGCGGGCGGTGTGGAGCTTTTTGCCAATATCGCCAATGCGCTTGGTGAGCTCCGCCTCCACAAACATATGGATATCTTCCGCGGTCATATCGATTGGCAGTTTGCCGCTTTCCAAATCCGCCAAGATCTTTTCCAGCTCAGCGATGATGGTGTCGGCATCAGCGGAGGGGATGATCCCCTGGGCTGAGAGCATTGCCGCGTGGGCCATAGAGCCCTTGATATCCTGCCGGAACATCCGGCAGTCAAAGTGAATGGAGGAGTTAAAGTCGTCGGCCTGTTGGTCCAGCGCCTTGCTGAACCGGCCTTCCCACATCTTAGCCATTGTTCAGCTTACCCTGTTCCATAAGAGCCTGGGTCTGGGTGGGCAGGCCCCACAGGTTGATAAAGCCGGTGGCCTGGGACTGATCGTAGTCGCTTTCGCCGAAGGTGCAGATCTCTTCGGAGTACAGGGAGAAGGGACTCTTCACGCCTGCGTTGATCATATTGCCCTTGTACAGCTTCAGCCGGACAGTACCGGTGACATTCTTCTGGGTCTCGGTAACGAAAGCGGACAGAGCCTCACGCAGGGGGGTGTACCACTGGCCGTTGTACAGCAGCTCTGCAAAGCAAACGCTCAGCTCCTGCTTCTTGTGGGCGGTCATCTTATCCAGGCAGATGGTTTCCTGTACGCGGTGAGCCTTGTACAGGATGGTGCCGCCGGGAGTCTCGTAGACGCCTCTGCACTTCATACCGACCAAACGGTTCTCAACGATGTCCAACAAACCGATGCCGTTCTTGCCGCCGATCTCATTCAGCTTCCAGATCATATCGGTGGCGGACATCTTCTGACCGTCCAGAGCAACGGGAACGCCCTTCTCAAAGTCGATGGTCACATAGGTGGGCTCGTCGGGAGCCAGCATGGGAGAAATGGTCATCTCCAGGAAGCCGGGCTTCTCGTACTGGGGCTCGTTCCAGGGATCTTCCAGGTCCAGGCCCTCGTGGCTCAAATGCCACAGGTTCTTGTCCTTGGAGTAGTTGGTCTCCCGGTTGATCTTCAGAGGTACGTTGTGAGCCTCGGCGTAGTCGATCTCTTCTTCGCGGGACTTGATATCCCACTCACGCCAGGGAGCGATGATCTTCATATCGGGAGCGAAGCGCTTGATAGCCAGCTCGAAACGAACCTGGTCGTTGCCCTTACCGGTGCAGCCGTGGGCGATAGCGTCAGCGCCCTCAGCCAAAGCGATCTCTACCAGAGCCTTGGCGATGATGGGACGGGCGAAGGCAGTACCCATCAGGTACTCTTCGTAGATGCAGCCGGCCTGCATGGAGGGGATGATGATCTCGTCCACCATAGCCTCGCTGAGGTCTGCAGCGTAGAACTTGTGAGCGCCGGTCTTGTAGGCCTTCTCTTCCAGGCCTTCCAGCTCATCGGCCTGGCCAACGTTACCGGCCACAGCGATGATGTAAGGATCGTTGTAGTTTTCCTTCAGCCAGGGAATGATGATGGAAGTGTCCAGGCCACCGGAGTAGGCCAAAACAATCTTCTTGATGTCCTTCTTATCCATTTTTGTTTCCTCCTGATATCCGCGGGGATAGCCCGTGTAATTTATGTTATGGCAAGATTGTAGCACAGCTTGAATAAATATGCAAGCCCATATTCATTATTTTCATTCCAAAAGTTAATGAAAAAACCGAGTTTGTTTTGGTAACTATGCACAAAAACCGGGCATTTTACCCGTGTGTGCGCAGAAAAGCAGGGCGCACAGCCCTGCTTTTCAATGTATAAAATGCATAAAATTTTTGGAAAATTGTATATTTTAGACGGCGACCTTATCCTTGCGCATTTGCTTCAGCAAATAAAGGGATACGGGAATGACCATCACAGCGCATATACCCCAGCGCAGCAGAATGCTGTCCACAAACAGCAGCTGCCAGGCGGCCATTGCAGCCACAGCGGCGCAGACACCCAGCATCCGGCTGGGAGGCACCACAAAGAACTTTAATAGCTTTCCGGAGATGAAATAATGCACCGCCGCAAACAGCAAATAAGACGCCAGGGTGGTGTATGCCGCGGCTACAAAGCCGTAAAGCTTGATGAACACATAGTTTAAGACGATGTTTACCACCGCGGCAGCCACAGTGCCGTACATAATGTAGGTGGTCTTCTTGGCATAGTATTGGGCGGGGACGACCAAATTATAAAGAAACAGCGCAAAGGCATCCAGCACCAGGGGGATCGCCACATATTTACCCAATGTATATTTTGCGCCGCCCAGCAGCTGCACCAGCTCCGGCGACAGTGCCATAAGGCCGGAGGTCAGGACAAAGAACAGCAAAAGCAGCTGGGTAGCCCGCTTTTGAATGGCGGTCTTTTCGCCTTTGTCCATCTGGGAATAGAACCAGGTGGTCCAGGCGGTGGTGACGGACTCGGTGATGATCACCAAAATCAGCTTGATATTGCCGGCCAAAGAGTAAATGCCGGCAGCAGCATCGCTGACCATTTTGCTGATCATGATCCGGTCGCATTGGTTCAGCAGCATTTGGGAAATGCCGTGGGGTACGATGGGCAGGCTGTATTTGATGCCGAAATTCCAATAGGTCTTGGAAATTTGGGGCTTTGCCTTCCGGAAGAAGGAGATAAGCAGCACCACCGAAATAAGGAATGCCGGCAGCGATGCGCCGATGATCCGGCCCATAGCCCGGTTTTCGGAAAAAACCGTCAGAATCAGCACCAAAGAAAGGGTGATATTCAATATAGAACTGCAGGCGGACACCAGCAGATATTTTTTATAGGAATAGTCTAAGCTGATACGGGTGTTGTACAGCTGGATCACAGCCGTGGAGAAGCTGCCCAGCACTAGTAGGGTAAGGGATGCGGGGGGCAGCGCCAAAACCTGTCCCAGCGCCCGGCGGAACAAAACAGCCACAGCAAGCGCCACCAGTCCGTTGAGCACGTAAATCAGACTGATGGAGGAGGTATAGCTGTTGATCTTGCCCCGGAATTCCAAATTTGCGCTTTGGATACTGGTGTGCAGGGCCAGGCCGATGAGCACAAACAGGATCATATCATAGGACGCAAATACATTATAAACACCAAACTCCTCCGGGGAGAGGAGTCGGCTGAAAATGGGCAGCGTCAGGAAATTGATACCCTTGATTAAAATGTTACCAAGGGTGTAACCGACTCCGGAGCGCAGCGCCTTGCTTTCTGACATAGTTTCACCTTAAATCTGGGCAATACCCAACCATTTTTGATCTTTTTCGCTTAAATTGAGGGGTGTACCGTCGGAGAGGGTGTAGCCCTCAGCGGAAGCACTGCCCTTGTACTGACCGACAACTTCCGGCCAGGTGATGCCGATGGTGGGGTCGTTCCAGGCAAGACCGCCCTCGTCATTGGCGTGGTAGAAGTCATCGCATTTGTAGCAGAATTCAGCGGTGTCGCTCAGCACCAAAAAGCCGTGGGCAAAGCCCCGGGGAATGAGAAACTGCTTTTTGTTTTCCGCGGTCAGCTCCACGCCGTACCACTTGCCGTAGGTGGCAGAGCCGGGGCGCAGGTCCACAGCCACATCAAAAACAGATCCCCGGATCACCCGCACCAGCTTGGTCTGGGGGAAATTCTTTTGGAAGTGGAGGCCTCGCAGTACGCCTTTTACGGACATAGACTGGTTGTCCTGCACAAAATCAATATTGATGCCTGCTTCCTGCATATCCCGCAGGCTGTAGGTCTCCATAAAATAGCCCCGGTTGTCGCCGTGGACGGCGGGGGTGATGACGCAGAGGCCGTCAATACCGCCTACGTTTTTTTCAACAGTGATCTGTCCCATTATGCCATCTCCTTCAGGTAGCGGGCCAAGGCATCCTGCCAGGTGGGCAGAGGCTCAAAGCCCATTTCGGTCAATTTGGATTTATCCAGCCGGCTGTTATAGGGCCGGGCGGCCTTACTTAGGCCGTATTCAGCGGTGGTGACAGGCACGACCTTGGTGGTGTAGCCCGCCTGGCGGAAAATTTCACAGGTGAAATCGTACCAGCTGATGTAGCCGCCGGAGTTGGTGGCGTGATAGTAGCCGTATTTTTCACTTTCCAGCATATCCACCAACAGCCGGGAAAGGTCATAGGTGTAGGTGGGCGTGCCGATTTGATCGTTTACCACCCGGACGGTGTCGTGGTTTTTGGCCACGTTCAGCATCGTTTTAATAAAATTCTTGCCGTTAAGACCAAACACCCAGGCGATGCGGACAATGAAGTATTTTTCCAAAGTCCCGGAAACGGCCAGCTCGCCTTCCAGCTTGGTCTGTCCGTACACATTGAGGGGCTTGTAGTCCTTGCAATCCGGCTGCCAGGGGGTTTCGCCCTGTCCGTTAAACACATAGTCGGTGGAGATGTAGAGCATTTTGCAATCCAGCGCCTCGCAAGCCTCAGCAATATGCGCCGTGCCGCCGGCATTGATGGCCCGGACTTTTTCCCGGTTGTCAGCATCTTCTGCCAGGTCCACAGCGGTCCAGGCGGCGCAATGCACCACCGCATCCGGGGCAAGGACCATCAGAGTTTTGTTGACAGCGGCCTTGTCCGTGATGTCCAGGCTCACATAGGGGCAGGCGGTGACAGGGCTGCCGTCAGCGATGCCACTGTATTGGGGGGCTATGTCGCTGCCAATGGCCTGATGGCCACGGGAAATCAGCTCGTTTACCACATCGTGGCCCAACTGCCCAGCCACACCGGTTACAAATACTTTCATAAACAATCCTCTTGCTTGGATAGGAATTTTTGAAATCTTAAACTTATGCCTATCTCCCTATAATGCGCCCGGAGGGGTACATAGGGGAGGGGCGGTTCGCAAGCGGGAGTTGCGGCTCAGCCCCTCCCCTATGGCGCATTCTTTGGATACTTTCTTGGCGAAACAAGAAAGTATCGCCGCCGGCAGGCATAAAAGGAAAAGGTCGAAGAGATTTAGCGGTTGCCGTACATCTTTTCGTAGTAGTTCTGATACTCGCCGGAGATGATGGTCTCCCACCACTGCTTGTTGTCCAAGTACCACTGGATGGTCTTCTGAATGCCGTCTGCAAACTTGGTTTCCGGCAGCCAGCCCAGCTCTGTGTGGATCTTGGTGGGGTCGATGGCGTAACGCATATCGTGGCCCTTCCGGTCGGCAACATAGGTAATGAGGCTCTCGGGCTTGCCCAAAGCCTTGCAGATGATCTTCACAATATCAATGTTCTTCATTTCATTGTGGCCGCCGATGTTGTACACCTCACCCACACGGCCCTTATGAATAATCAGATCGATGGCCTTGCAGTGGTCTTCCACATACAGCCAGTCCCGGACATTCAGACCCTCGCCGTACACAGGCAGGGGCTTGTCGTTCAAGGCATTGGCGATCATCAAAGGAATCAGCTTCTCGGGGAAGTGATAGGGGCCGTAGTTGTTGGAGCAGCGGCTGATGGTCACAGGCAGGCCAAATGTGCGGTGGTAAGCCAGCACCAGCAGGTCAGCGCCTGCCTTGGAAGAAGAATAGGGGGAGGAGGTGTGAATGGGGGTCTCCTCAGTAAAGAACAGGTCGGGACGGTCCAGGGGCAGGTCGCCGTAGACCTCGTCGGTGGAGACCTGGTGGTAGCGGGTAATGCCGTACTTCCGACAGGCATCCATCAGCACCTGTGTGCCCAGGATATTGGTCTGCAGGAACACCTCGGGATTCTCAATGGAGCGGTCCACATGGCTCTCTGCGGCGAAGTTCACCACCACATCGGGCTTTTCTTCCTCAAACAGCTTGTAAACACCGGCCCGGTCGCAGATATCCAGCTTCACAAAGCGGAAGTTGGGGTTATCCATCACACCTGCCAGGGTGCTCAGGTTGCCTGCATAGGTCAGCTTGTCCAGGCAGATGATCCGGTAGTCGGGATACTTGCCCAGCATATGGAAAATGAAATTACTGCCGATAAAGCCGGCGCCGCCGGTAACAATAATCGTCATAGCGTTTCTCCTTAATGTTTATGAATGAAGCGGTGCTTGTCGTCTGCCACACGGCGCAGGTGGTCGCCGTAGGGAGATTTGCCGTAGGCCTCGGCGGCGGCAAGCAGCTGGTCTCTGTTGATCCAGCCCTTCACATAGGCGATCTCCTCGGGGGCGGAGATCTGCACATTCTGCCGGCTTTGGTTCATTTCCACGAACTCAGCGGCCTCCAAAAGGCTCTTGAATGTACCGGTATCCAGCCAGGCAAAGCCCCGGCCCAGCAGTTCCACGCTCAGAGTGCCTTCCTGCAGATACATTTCATTTAAGGTGGTGATCTCCAGCTCGCCCCGTTTGGAGGGCTTGACCTGCTTGGCCTTGGCGGCCACACCCTTGGGGTAGAAGTAAAGGCCGGTAACGGCATAGTTGGATTTCGGCTGAGCGGGCTTTTCCTCAATAGAAATGGCGCGGCCTGCATCGTCAAATTCCACCACGCCGAACCGCTCGGGATCGTGGACATGGTAGCCGAACACGGTAGCCCGGCCGTTTTCTGCATTTTCGCAGGCACGGGCCAAAATGGCGGAAAAGCCGTTGCCGTAAAAGATGTTGTCGCCAAGCACCATTGCGCAGGGCTCGTCGCCGGCAAATTCCTCACCGATGATAAAGGCCTGTGCCAGGCCGTCGGGAGAGGGCTGCACCGCATAGCTTAAATTCACGCCGTAGCGGCTGCCGTCACCCAAAAGGGCCTGGAAACGGGGGGTGTCGGTGGGGGTGGAGATGATGAGAATGTCCTTGATGCCGGCCAGCATCAAAGTGGACATGGGGTAGTAGATCATGGGCTTGTCATACACCGGCAGCAGCTGCTTGGAGGTGACAAGGGTCAAAGGATACAGACGTGTGCCGGAGCCACCGGCCAAAATGATACCTTTCATCAGAAATCTCCTTTGTCTTTATGATTTTTGGTTACGGTTGCCAAAAGGAACAGGATCAGCACAAAGCCCCAGTGCATCCAGTGGGAGAAAATACTCATCCAGGATTCAAAGAAGCAAAGCACCACCGGGGTCATGGTATTGCCCAAAGCCATCAGACCGAAGGGGCCGTCGGACTCCAGCGCAATGCCCTGGATCATGCCAAAGGCAATGGCCCACAGAAGCATCAGCAAAATCACACCGATGGCACCAAAATCGTAATAAGCCTCGCCAACTAAGTTGGTGGTGTTCAGATGGGGGCGGACAAAATTGTGGCCCACTTCTTCCACGGTCTTATCAATGGCGCCGATGCGCAGGATCACATTGAAAGGCAGCAGCTGCCGCAGACCGTAAGTGTAGGTGTCCACCGTGCGGACAGCCTCGTTGAAATTATCGTGGCTGACAGTGAGGTAGGAGTAGATAAAGGCGGCAGAGCCGGACAGCTGGAAGCCGGGATTTTCGTTGGGGGTCTCCTCCGGAGTTTCGGTGGGAGCGGAGGGATCGGTGCTGTCGGTGTCCTCCTTGTCGGGGGCAATGATGGAGGGCTCAAAAAAAGCGTTCAGCTGATCCTCGGAATAGCCCCGGGCCTTGGTGCCCTCCATATAGAAAGCGCCGATGACCGCGATGCTCAGCACCAAAAGCAGGAACCGCCGCTTGTTCAGGTAGAATACCACCGTGGTCAGGGACAGCGCGGCAGTTAAGAACATGCCTCTGGACACCACCAGCATGGGGTACAGGAAGGTGGAATACACAATGCTGAACCACAGGAAGATCTTCTGCCAGGCAGAGAGCTTTTGGGTCTTCAAGGTGTAGTAGCTGAGGCCGGAGATGCCGGTGCCGGCGGTGCAGAAAATGTAGAACTTGCTGTAAAAGCCCACATAGGTGTCGCCGGATCTGGCAAAGTAAGGGATGTAACCCCGCAGGGCGATGTTGGCGGCAAAGCAAAGCATACAGAAAACGGTTACGCCAAAGCAGATCCAAAACAGCCGCTGACCCTGCAGGCGGAAAGTGAAATTCTTGATGGTAATGCCGTGCTTGCACCGGGCATAGGATTTTTGACCCAGCCGGATGCCAAGGGCAGCGCCTGCATAGAATAGTGCGTAGCTTGCAGCTACCAGCAGCCAGGTAGCTGTTTCCCAGGGCCGCTGATAATCCGTCAGCCGCAGGCAGGCAAGGCCGATGGTGAACAGCCAAATGGCGGAAAAGAGCGCACGGATATCCCACCAGTTACGCTTTCCGGGAATGAAGGCGGTGTAAAAATACATGGCTACCGCACAAACCGTCAGCATCAGCGCACAGGCATAGTGGTTTATGGGATTTACCACCGCGCACAGGCCGAGGGCAAGGGTGCCCACCAGCAGGCTGGGGATATGTTTCAGCAGTTCCTTTCGCTCCATATTGGTCCTCACAATCTTTATCGCATAGCCTTCAAAAAGGCAAGGGTCTTGTACCGGGCAGTCAGCCGCAAAGCCCGCTTGCCAACCAAGCGGTAGTAGGCGGCTTTGTTATCCCGCAAAATATAAGCGTAATCCTTGGCATAGATCTTGAAACGCACCAAAGCCGAGGCCATGGGGGGCGTTTCCACACCGGAGAAGGCATGGTTGCAGCGGTAATCTATTATGGTGATCTTTTCGCCCCGGGCTTTCATCGCCTGGGTAAAATTGTGGTCTATGCCGTCTAAGAAAATATTTTCATCGTAGCGGAAATCGTCAAAAATCTCCAAATCAATGGCCATACAGGAATTGATGGCGCTAAGCTTCTCACCGGTGTAGGCCCTGGCTTCTTCCTCACTGGCAAATGTCCGAACTTTGTGGCCGGAATCCAGAATACAGGGAGAAATCAAAGAGCCGCCGGCAAAAACGGTGGGCACGAAGATTCGGCCACCCTGGGCCCGGGCTTTTTCCAAAGCATCGAAGTAAGCGGGCTCTAAATCGGTATCATCGTCGAACAGGCAGAGCATATCTGCCACAGGCTTGCCTTTTAAGTAGTCGATACAGGCATTATATGCCTTGGACAGGCCCAAATTGCCCTGTCCCCCCAAATAGACCCAGCCGGCCTTCTCGCAGTATTCCCGGTTTCCGAAATCCCGGGTGCTGTTGTCATAAATGAGAACGGTAATGCCGGAGAGTTTCTCCAGTGCCCGGCAGGTGGGGCTGTCTTGGCAGGCGGTGTTATAGATAACCACAGCGGCCGCAAAGGACATATTATTTTCTCCTTTCACGGCGGATCCGCCGGCGAAGATTCTGTAAAAGCGTCCATCTTGCTTTCAAGATCACTTTCAAAGAACGGGTGCTCACGGGGGTCACATTGTTATCGTGGAGCCGGTGGTAGAGCAAGATCCGGTCCTCGTAGGCAATCTTGCCCATAAATTCGCCCACAGTGCCGATCCAGTGATCGTAGGCATCCAGGTTCATGGGCATGGGCATAATTTTTTCTGCCATAGCCCGGGTGAAGGCGGTGCAGCAGCCGCTGTAACGGGGCTTCAAAATGTTCTTCAGCTTGCCGTCACCGATGCGGTAAAGGGTAAAGAAAGGCTCGGAAATGACTTCGCCCTGGGTGTTAATATGGACACCGTTGTGGATCACCATATCCGCGCCGGTTTTCTCAAAGGTTTCCAAAACGGCGCTGCGCTTGTTCTCTGCCCAGCGGTCGTCCTGGTCACAGATGAAGATGTAATCGCCGGTGCAGCCGGCAATGGCATTATTGAAATTCCCATTGATACCGGGATGGGTATTTTCCAGCACCCGGACCTGGGGATATTTTTCTTTGTAAGACTGGATCAGCTGCCAAGTACCGTCCCGCGACTTATCGTAAGAGATCACGATCTCGTCCTGGGGCTCCAGCTGGGACAAAATAGAGTCCAGCTGCTCGGGAAGATAGGTTTCGCCGTTGTAAACGGCCATGGCTACGGAAATACTTGCCATATCAGCAACGCTCCCATACTTTGGTTTCAAAATTATATTTCTTCACAGGCTTTGCCGGAGAGCCCACAGCCATGGTGTAAGGGGGGATCTCGCCCTTGACCACTGCGTGAGCGCCGATGACACAGCCGTCACCGATCTTAGCGCCGGGCAGGACTGCCACATTCTCGCCCAGCCAAACCTTGCTGCCGATACAAACCGGTTGGGTGGTCAGCGGACGGCTGTCCGGGGCGGTGGTGGGGTCATCCTGCAAAGTGCCATGGTTGGTATCGCTGATGAAAATATGGCTGGCGAACAGACAATCGTCACCGATGGTAACGGATTCCGATGCGGTGATATGTACATAGTCACCCAATTTGCAGTTTTTGCCGATTTGCAGGGTTTTTCCCTTGCCGAACATTTCAAAGCGGCAGCGATAGCCGGTGGTAAAGCCCGGGCCGAAGGTCATACCCTGCTTGCCCCGGATATAGACCGGTCTTCTCACCAGCCGGGCAGGCCGGTAGAAAAGCTTGGTGCAGAAAAGCGCCCAGCAATTTTTGATAAATTCCGAAGGACTGTACCGATTGGCCACAGCTTATTCCTCACATTCTGCCAAAATTTTCTGAATCAGAGAGGCATCGCCCCATACGCCGGGAGAGTCATAGGGTCTGTCCGGGAATGCGCCGTACTGGAGCTTGATCTTAAGACCGTTTTCCCGGATGAATTTCTCAGCCATTTCAGCTAAGCTGATGGGAACACCGGAGCAGCAGTTGATGATGCCGGTGTATTTATCTTGCAGAGAGGCAGCCACGATCTGCCGGGCCAGCTCTGTAACGCTAATATAGTCGTAAAGATTTTTGCCGGAGGTGAAGGGGAACAGCTCCTTGCCTTCTTTGTCGGCGGCCAGGATCTTACCCAGTACGGAGCTGCTCTTGGCGTCATTGCCGTAAATATAGTAGCCCCGGAGCCAGTGGAAGCTTACATCCTTACCCTTGGTAAAGACCTCCAAGGCCTGCCGAAGGGAATTCTTGGCAATGCCGTAAAGGGACAGAGGATTGGTGGGAGAATCAGCGGTGATCGCACCTTCCCAGTAGCCCACCTCATGCATACTGCCCATGACGGACAGCTGCTTGCAGCCGGCCTCTATCATCTTCTTTAGGAAAGCAAAATGGTGGGGCAGATCCTGCAGGTGGGTATCGGCATTGTGCTGAAAGCCGTTGCGCCAAGCCAAGTGGATAAGGCAATCGGGCTGACCGGCTAAATTGTAGATGTCCACATCCGGGTCAAAGATATCAGCTGCCAGCTTATCCACATTGCCGGGGAGATTGGTAAAGGCCACATCGCAGGCCACGACCTGGCAGCCACGCTTTTGCAATTCTGCCACTACGCAGGTGCCGATATAGCCGTTAGCGCCGGTGACTAAAACTTTGCTCATGGTTTACTCCTTCACTTCGAACAGCTCCCGGACAAAAGACTCCAGGGAGTATCGGTTAATAATCTCTTGCGGGATCGGCTCATAGGCGCTGTCCCAAAATTCCAGGGGAATTTGGGGGTTATCCCGGTCGAGAATGAGAATGTTTTTGGGGTTGTAGAAATCGTACTTTTTGATGCCGGTGTTGGTGGTGATGAGCTTTTTGCCCATGCCGATCATCTCGATGGTGCGGATGGTCAGTCCCCGCTGGGACACATGCTCCACATCCAAAATGCACCGGCTGGTATCGTAAATGCGGCGTACCTCGTCGGCGCTGATAGAGGTGAAATGAATATCCCCCTTGCGGACATGGCGGTAGGCCTTGTTGAACAGCTTGTTGTAAAAATACACCAGCTTGCTGGGCAGGAACAGGTATTTATAGCACTTTCTGCCCTCGGCGTGGCAAATATTTTCGATGGCGTTTACCATCTTGGGGCGGATGGAGTGAGCCGTGCCGATGAAGGAAACATCGTAATCGTAGTGGTCGGGCTCTGCGGAGGGCTTTGCGTATTCTTTCCGGAAGAACAGCGGCCGCAGGATCAGACCGTACTTTTCTGCATCCTCATGGTCAAAGGTCAGCACCCGGTCATAAAGACACAGCCGTTCCGTGCCGTGGGGAATGTTGTGCAAACCGTCCCACATATAGAGAATGCACTTGGCTCTGGGGAAATGCTCCCGGAGCATTTTCATAATATTAGCGTCCACGCATTCGCTTTTGATCACGAAGATGAAATCGTAGTCCTTATCCTTGTTTTCCTCTGCCGCATTGGTATAATGGGCAACCACGGTGGGATAATAGGCCTTCACCTGGTAGCGGACCAGGGCTTTGCAAAGGCCGCTGTTATTGGGGCGGTCATTGTAGAAATCCACTTGCGCGCCCATAGCTTCCATCTGCGCGATGATACATTCGGCATATCCAAAATAAGACGGGCCAAACATCAATACTTTTTTGTTACGCATTTGCATCCTCCGGGGAAGATTTATTTGCTTGCAACAGCATCCTCTTCCTTAGTGGCGTTTTCGTTTTGGGCGTCGAAGCCCTCGGTGCTTTCTTTCTTGAACAGGATCCGCAGGGTCAGGAAGATCAGCTTCAGATCCTGGATAATGGAGTAGTTTTCAATATACATCAGATCCAGGCGGAGCTTATCGTAGGCAGAGGTGTTGTACTTGCCGTAGATCTGGGCATAGCCGGTGAGGCCGCCCTTGACCTTGGTGCGGTAAATAAACTCGGGAATCTCCTCGGAGTACTTTTCCATATGCTCCACCCGCTCGGGACGGGGGCCAACGATGCTCATATCGCCCTTGATGATGTTCAGCAGCTGGGGCAGCTCATCAATACGGCAGGGCCGGATAATGTTGCCCACCTTGGTAATGCGGGGGTCTTTGTCGGTGGCGGGGATGGCATAGCCTTCCTTTTCCGCATCCACGATCATACTGCGGAACTTGAGAATGTTGAACACATCGCCGTGGAGGGTAGCCCGGGCCTGCTTGAAGAACACAGGGCCGCCGTCCTCAATTTTGATGGCAATGGCGGTTACCAGCATAATGGGCGATGTAATGATGGCTGCGGGTATGCAGATGGCCAGATCCAAAACCCGTTTGAAGAACCGCTGCATAGGGGTCAGACCGGTGCCCTTCACCAAAAGCAGGGGGGTGTCAAACAGGGTGATATCCGTAGAGCCCCGGACAATGATATCGGAAAGCTTGGGGGTCACATAGGTGCGGATCTCATGCTCATAGCAGTATTTGAGAATCCGGTTGCGGATCTCCGCGGGAACGTCGTTGATGATGACGGACTCATATCCGTCAAGCTGCATGCAGATGCTGGCAAAATTGTCATCAGCATCGATGATTTTTTCGATATGGTATTTGTCGGGCCGGGTCTCCATCTTGAACTTCAAGGAGATCGCATTCCGGCGGCCGATGACCATAGCCATCTTCTTGGGAGCATAGATCTTGTGGTAGATCCAGGTGTAGAAGTACACGCAGGCAAAGATCAGCACCACATCGGCAATCATCAGCTTTACCATAGGCGTGGCGGGCAGCAGAGCATCGCCGATCAGGCACAGCTGCCAGTAGGTGACAAAGTTGACGATGAGCATACTCAGTGACTGGGATAAAAGCATATCGGACATCCGCAAGTAGCCGAACAGCAGGCCGTCAAAGGCCGAGAGCAATACCATAGTCAGCGCGGCGTAGATCGCGATAATGATCCAGTGTCCGTAGCCGCCAAAAGCGGACAGAATGTGCAGATTGTTATAATCGTCTGACCAGAAGGAAAAGTAAAGGAATGTCAGAGCTACAACTTCCGTCAAGCCCTCCAGGCCGCGAATCAAGCCTTTTATGCCGGAAACGGAATGTTTTTTACAATTCATAGCAGTTACCTACTCTCTTATTTTTCTTTATATAGCAAGGTATCGTCAGGTACGCATATTATCAGCAATTATAGTCCTTGCCATTATAGCATATTGTTTTAGTGAATGCAACCTTTTGCCGAAAATTGGCAAAGCAAGACCCCCAACGGGAAACCCGTTGGGGGCAGTGTTATTCTTTTGTTTCCAGTTTTGCATTTTCCAGGGTCTTGCCGGTGGAATAGTAGAACAGATTGTCCCGGGCAGGAGCTAAATCAGGGATCACGCCCCGGTCGGTAAAGATGGCGTAATTGCGGAACAGGACGGGAATCAGCAGGCCTTGATCCATGATCTGCTTGTGGAGGGTGAAGTAGTTGCCGTGGTTTTCCAAAGCCTGCAGGCACAAAGCGTATGTGCCCACATCGTTCACGCCACCCCAGCTCAGTTCGCCGTAGGTGTGGAAGAAGGCGGACAGATCCATATTGGGAGAGAGTCGGGTCTGTCCCAAATAGATGTCGTACTGCCGGTTCTTCAGGGCATAGAGATAGCTGTTGCCGCTAAGCTCCTTCATGGTCACATTGAGGCCGCCGTCTTTGAGCATCTTTTGAATACTCCGGGAGACCCGCAGACGCAGGCTGTCGTCCTTGTTTACCAGGAAGATGACCTCTGTCTGCTCTAAATTTGCCATGGTCACGGCCTGGGAGAATTTCCCTGGATCGTAGCTGTAGCGCTGGGCTAAAACATCACTGTAATAGGGAGAGCTGGGAGATGCGGGCAAGGTGGCTGCCGCAGCAAAGCCCCGGTAAAACTCCTTGACGATGGTGGCCCGGTCGATGGCATAGGTGAGTGAAGAGCGGACAGAGATATTTTGGAACACCTCGCTGTCCTTGGAGGTGGCCAGGTACAGGAATGTGCCGTTTTCCGCATCCCAAAGCTCATAGTCGCACCGGTAGTCAACATACCGGTCACTGCCCGGGTCTGCGCAGGCCAAAGTCAGATCGGAAAATTCAAACTGATCCCGGATATCCGTTGCGCTGGTGGCGGCGAACAGGGTGATGGTGTTGGCGTTGATAGGAAGCTTTGCCTTGCACCACCAATTTTCCCGCTTTTGCAGGCTGTCGCCCACGGCGGCGGAGTGGAGCACATAAGGGCCGGAGCCGATGGGCCGCTCCGAGCCTACCTGGCTTTCCGGCAGGATGGGGATGTCCAGCAGCATGGGCAGGTCTTCGTATGGCACATTTAAGGTGATGATAACACTCTGACCCTGGACGGAGATCTCATTGATGTGGAAGAACCGACCCTTGTAGTAATCGCTTTCCTTGGCGGCGGTAAGGCTTGCCACAACATCCTTGGCGGTGACGGGCTTTCCGTCGGAGAAGGTTGCGTTTTCCAAGGTGAAGGTGTAGGTCTTCATGTCCTGGGAAACGGTGTAATTCTTGCAAAGCTGGGGCTGCACATTGTATTCCCGGTCAATGGAAAACAGGCTTTGATACAGCAGGGAAAACAGCGCCCGGTTGGTAAAATCGTTGCATTGGTAGGGGTTCAGCGTCTTTTCCTTGTAGTAAGCCAGGCTGAAGCTTTCGGGCGTATCGTTCTGCTCGGGGGTCGTTTGCGGACCGGTATGTTCCGGGCCGTAGTCCAAGCCGTCGCCGGTGGGGGTATAGGCATTGCCCCCGGACTTTCCGCAGCCGCAAAGCAAAAGACACAGGCACAAAACTGTAGCAAGGAGCTTTTTCATCTCTTACCTCCTTATCTGATAATCACAGCGGTCTGAGAGCCCCGCTTGCCCTTGGTTACCCGGTGGGACCAAAAGCGGTGAGATTCACAGACAGTACATTCCGTGGCGATTTCGATGTTTTCTACGCCGGCACGGCGCAGGAAATGGGCATTGATGCCCTTTAAGTCCACCCGGAATTTTTCGCCCTGGGGAAAAATATAGGGTTTGGCATCCTCACCCAAAGCGGCAAGCATTGCCTCCGGCACATCTGCGTGGGTCTCAAAGCAGCAAACGCCGATATTTGGACCGATGGCAGCCCGGATATCTGACCGCTTGCAGCCGAAGGCGGCAACCATGGTGTCCACCACATTGGCGGCAATGCCTGCGGCAGTGCCCCGCCAGCCTGCGTGGGCAGCGCCCACGGCCCCGGTGACAGGGTCATGGTACAAAATGGGGGTGCAGTCGGCGGAGAATACGGCGAGGGCAACGCCGGGGGTATTGGTCACAAGGGCATCGCATTGGGGGTAGGCTTGATGGGACAGGCTGCCCACACAATCTTTTTCCGTCACCACCCGGACGATATCCGAATGGATTTGGTTGGCAAGCACCAACTTCTTGGGCGAAAAACCCAGGGCATCTCCCACGATGTCGTAGTTTTTTGCCACATTCTCCGGGTCGTCGCCTCGGTGCATACCCAAATTGAGGCTGCTGAGATACCCCTCGCTCACGCCGCCTATACGGCCGGTAAAGGCGTGGGCAACAGGAATACCCTCAGCAACAAGATATTCAAACGAACCTTGCGTTTTTGTAATAATAGACATGTTTTTAATTGAGTTTATCTTTCTGCATACAGCATTTTTTGTATTTCTTGCCGCTGCCGCAGGGGCAGGGGTCGTTGGGGCCGGCCTTCTTTTCGCTGCGAACAGGTTTCTGCTTCATGACAGAATCCCCGCTGGTGCCGGTCTCCTTGGCCACCTTT
Source organism: Oscillospiraceae bacterium (assembly GCA_017452505.1). Classification (GTDB taxonomy): domain Bacteria; phylum Bacillota; class Clostridia; order Oscillospirales; family Oscillospiraceae; genus Faecousia. Next base: position 6,146 of record JAFTMI010000011.1, on the reverse strand, counting down.
TCCCGCTTGATCTCCTGGGCAGGCCGCAGCTGTGCCAGGAAAATGCGGCGGAGGGTCTCTTCACGAATGGAGGCCACCATAGCCTCGAACATCTGATAGCCCTCTTCCTTATAGGCAATGACAGGATCGTGCTGGCCGTAAGCCCGCAGGGTAATGCCCTGCTTCAGCTCGTCCATGGCATCGATGTTGTCCATCCAGTATTCGTCCACCACCCGGAGCATGATCACCCGCTCCAGCTCCCGCATCATGGGAGAGCCAATGGCGGTTTCCTTTTCCTCGTAAACCTTGAGGGCCAGGTTATAGATCTCCTCGGACAGGTCGTGGGCATTGTCGCTTGTGAGCTTGGCGTCCTTGGGGATGTACAGACCGCCCATGGCCTTTTCCAAAGTGTTCAGTGCATCATCGTTTACAATACCTGCGTTTTCGCTGAGAGCCTCGGCAACAGCGGTGTCCACCTGATCCTTAAGGATCGTGAGCATATTCTCTCGCAGATCCTCGCCGTCCAGCACCTTCTGCCGTTGGGCATAGATGACCTCACGCTGGGTGTTCATCACGTTATCGTATTCCAGCACATTCTTTCTGGAACGGAAGTGGCGGCTTTCCACACTGGATTGGGCATTTTCCACTGCGCCGGAGAGGATCTTGGCATCGATGGGGGTGTCCTCGTCCAAGCCCAACGCGTTCATCATATTCATAATCCGGTCGGAGGAGAAAAGCCGCATCAGATCGTCCTCCAGGCTCAGATAGAACCGGCTCTCACCGGGGTCACCCTGACGGCCGGAACGGCCACGGAGCTGGTTGTCGATACGGCGGGATTCGTGGCGCTCGGTGCCAATGATATAAAGACCGCCGGCCTGGCGCACCTGCTCGGCCTCCTCTGCCATTTCCTTCTTGTACTTGGCGTGGAGCTGGGCATATTTTTCCCGGATAGCCAAAATCTCCGGGTCATCGGTCTCGGAGTAGGCATTGGCCTGCTGCAAAAGCTCTTCGGAATAGTCCTCTTTCCGCAGCTCGCTCATAGCCATAAATTCCGGGTTGCCGCCCAGCATAATATCCGTACCACGGCCTGCCATATTGGTGGCAATGGTTACAGCGCCCAGCTTACCGGCCTGGGCCACGATCTGCGCTTCCTGCTCGTGGAATTTTGCGTTCAGAACGTTGTGGGGAATGCCGGTGCGCTTGAGGAGCTTGCTGAGGATCTCACTCTTCTCAATAGAAATCGTACCTACCAGCACAGGCTGACCCTTCCGGTGACACTCTGCAACCTGGGCTATGATGGCGCGGAATTTGCCGGCCTCGGTCTTGTAGACCACATCGGGCATATCCTTCCGGGCAATGGGCCGGTTGGTGGGGATCTCCACCACGTCCAGCAGGTAGATGGCATTAAATTCTTCTTCTTCGGTCAGCGCTGTACCGGTCATACCGGAAAGCTTATCGTAAAGACGGAAGAAGTTCTGGAAGGTGATGGTAGCCAGGGTCTTGCTTTCGCTGGCGACCTTGACCTTTTCCTTGGCCTCGATGGCCTGGTGCAGACCCTCGTTGTAGCGGCGGCCGTACATCAGTCGGCCGGTGAACTCGTCAACAATGATTATTTCTCCGTCTTTGACCACATAGTCAATATCCCGCTTCATAATGCCCCGGGCCTTCATAGCCTGGTTGATATGGTGGGAGATGGTGGTGTTTTCCGCATCGGCTAAGTTTTCCAGGTTAAAGAACTTCTCAGCCTTGGCAATGCCGGCGGCGGTGAGGGTGACGGAACGGGATTTCTCGTCCACCACATAGTCGCAGTCCAGGCTGTCCTGCTCCTCTTTCTCGTCGGTCTTGGCAAAAACCTGCTTGCGCATGGAGGCAACCAGCTGGTCAGCCAGTTCATACAGCTGGGAGGAGTTTTCGCCCTGGCCGGAAATGATCAAAGGAGTACGGGCTTCGTCGATAAGAATGGAGTCCACCTCGTCCACGATGGCAAAGGCATGTCCCCGCTGGACAAGCTCGGATTTGTAGATCGCCATGTTGTCCCGGAGGTAGTCAAAGCCCAGCTCGTTGTTGGTGCAGTAGGTGATGTCGGCGGCATAGGCCTCTTTCCGCTCGGGGGGCTTCATGCCGGGCACCACCAGGCCTACGGTAAGGCCCATAAATTTATAGACTTTTCCCATCCACTGGGAGTCACGGGTCGCCAAATAGTCATTGACAGTAACCACATGGACACCCTGGCCGGTGAGGGCATTTAAGTAGCAGGGCAGAATGGCCACCAGGGTTTTACCTTCGCCGGTCTTCATTTCTGCGATACGGCCCTGGTGCAGGACAATACCGCCAATGAGCTGCACAGGATACGGGCGCATACCCAGTACACGCCAGGCAGCCTCCCGGATGGCAGCGAATGCCTCCGGCAGCAGATCGTCCAAGGTCTCGCCATTTGCATAGCGCTCCTTGAAGATAGCAGTCTTTCCCTGCAGTTCGGGGGTGGAGAGGGCTTTATATTCTTCCTCCAGCGCCAAAATCTTGTCAACAAGAGGCTGTATCTTTTTGATTTCCCGCTGCGAACGGGTGCCGAAAATTTTAGAAACAAGTCCCATAACGGTCTCCTTAGCCTGGCCAATATAATCCGAACCCGCCTAAGGGTGCGTCTGATTGGCTCAGTCGTCATTATATTCATTGATGGGCGTCAGCCCATCGGCTTCCTATGCTTCGCCTGAGCCATTCATCCATCCCCCTTAGGTCGCAGATTCCTGAGCTACGGGGCGGTTCTAAGGCAAGGCACCGCTTCGCAGATGGGCTTGCCGCCCTTCAAGAAGCGGTAACGAGGCATTGGGACTGCCCCGCAGCTCAGGAACGGGTTCGGATTATATTGGTCAGGCTAGAGCATAATTTTAATCATTATAGCACACCCGGATGGAAAATAATAGACAATTTTGTAAATATTCCAAAAAGAAAAGGCAACCTCTTTTGGAGGTTGCCTTTTGCAATTTACTTTGCAGCTTTGGCGAGCTTGCGTTCTTCCTTGGTCTTGCAGAATTTTTCCAGAACAGGCACCAAAATGATGCACACGAAGATAGCCGTGAAGCCACCGTTGTACAGGCAGGCACCGCCGTGGAGACTGGGAACAAGGGTCACAAAAACGTAGTGGATCATACCACCCACGAAGGCATACTGCCAACCGTACTTGTCAGCAATGGGGCTCAGGCCGTTGGCATAGCAAAGGCCAATGCAGATAGCGGCTGCGTTGATCTGCAGGGAGAAATCGCCGCCCATCCATTGGGCGTAATACTTTGCGCCGAAGGATGCCACCACATAGCCGGCCATAATGGGCCATACATTGGTGGGGCGAGAGCCGGAATTACAGGTGCAGAGCATACAGAAAATAAGACCCAGCTGCACGCTGTTGAAGGTTGCGCCGATGGCATTGTAGTAAGCCAAAATGAACAGACCGTAAACGCCGGCATTCATTAAGAATACGCCGTTGCCGCAGGTGCCGGAAACATTTGCCACCTGGTTGCGGTTTGTCAGCAGCTTCCAGTAGTCCTTGGCTGCACCCATCAGGAGCGCCACCAGAATGAACAGGCCGAACAGCGCGCCGTAGAAAATATTGGCGGTAGCTGCGCTGGCAACGGCAGCATCACCGGTGGCAATAGGGCCGGGAACGCCGGGAACTTTATACAAAATGGCGTTGAGCAAGAAAGCCACCATACCCACAGGCAATGCGGCAGAGTAAAGATTCATACCCTTGTGCACATTGGGAGAATGGGGAAGGCCGGCAGTTACTACCACACCCACAATCAGGCCCATAACCAAAGCTAACCCTAAGCCCAGCCAGTTGAAGCCGACGGTTTCTGCATTGGGATAGCACACCAGCAGATTGGAAAAAAAGGGCGCAACACCGGTGGTAAAGAGCATTGCATTTACATTGGCGCCCAGCTTTTGCTTTTTCAGCAGGGTAACCACTGCAACACCCAACATGGTGGGCCACATATTCAGCACATTGATGCCCCAGGAGCAGAAGCCCAGGGTCAGCAGAAATGCCAGGGTAGACACATTATTAACGGTTGCGCCGGTGACGCAGAACAAAAGGGTCATAATGGCGGCAACCAGACCCATATTCAGGAAGGTAGCTGCATAGCCGCCCACGCTGGTATAGAACTTGGCGGGACTTTTGAGAATCTTCCACAGGCCGGTGAACATAGTGCCTCTGTCGGGCATACACACAGCCGCAATCAACAAGGAAAGGGAAATAACGGCAAAGAACAGCTTCAGAAAGCTGCTTTCGTTCATAGTTTTGAGTTTCTTCATAATACACCTCTATTAAAATCTGGGCAATCCGAGCCCAAAAGTTCGAATTGCCCAGACGGTCGGCTTTTTTGCTCTGCACTCCCTTGTGGTACTCCACATTTCCGTCAGTAATGCAGATGCGTTATAAAATTAGATCTTTTCAGCAGCCTCGACCACGTGCTTCATCAGCACGGTGGTGGTAACAGCGCCTACGCCGCCGGGAACGGGGGTGATAGCGCCAACAATGGGCTCGACCTCGTCAAAGACACAGTCGCCGGACATACCGCCCTTGCCCTTGGAGGTGATCTTCTCGGGATTCCAGTTCATGGAAACGTCGATGACGATCTGACCTTCGCTGACAAAATCCTTGGTCAGGCTGCCCAGCACGCCGGCAGCGGTGACAATGATGTCTGCCTTCTTGCAGATCTCAGCGGTGTTGACGGTCTTGGTGTGGCAGACGGTAACGGTGGCGTTCTTACCCATCAGCATCATAGCTGCGGGCTTACCGACAACCAAAGAACGGCCGATGACAACGGCGTTTTTGCCCTTGCAGTCGATGCCGTAGTAGTCCAGAATTTCCATGCAAGCGGCGGGGGTGCAGGGAGCATAGCCCAGATCCTGGCCCTCAAATACGCCGGCGTTGGACATGTGGGTCATGGAGTCCACGTCCTTCTTGGGATCCAGGCGGTTGCAGATCTCGTCCTGGTCAGCCTTCAGATGCTTGGGCAGGGGACGGAACATCAGCACGCCGTGAACGCTGTCATCAGCATTGATGCCGTCGATGACCTTCAGCAGCTCTTCCTTGGTGGTTTCCTCGGGCAGGATGTAGTTCTTGATGGCTACGCCCACTTCCTCAGCGCGCTTGGTAGCGCCCTTTTCATAGCTCAGGTCGGAGGGGTTCTCGCCCAGACGGATGATGCCCAGAGTGGGGGTGACGCCCTTTTCCTTCAAAGCTGCGGTGCGGCCCTGCAGAGCAGCAACCAAAGCTTCGTTAACTTCTTTACCTAACAGCTGTTTTGCCATTTTCTATTTCCTCCTAAATCAGACACCAAAACCGGATTTCACGGTATTGAAAATTTCATCAGCCATTGCGCCGTACTTATCCAGCATACCCAGTGCCTTTGCGTTCATTTCCTCGGCAACCTCACGGTTCTTCAGGGTCTTGGTGTTGATGAACACATTGAGGGATGCGGCCTGCAGAGCGGCCTTGCAGATGGTTGCGCCGCAGCCAGCGTCAGAAACAGCCAGGCGGCTGCCCTTAGCGGCAAACACAGCGATGTACTCAATAGCCTGGCAGCACAGCTCCATGATCTTCATGGGGGTGGAGCAGGCGATGATGGTAGCCTCTTCCATAACAGCGTCACGGGTGGGGTCATCCTTGGGAATGCCGTAAGCCTTGGCCAGGGGCAGGAAGTTTACTTCGTCAGCTTCCACCTGGTCCAGCAGTTCCTTCTGCAAAGCATCGCACTTAGCCTTCAGCTCGATGATCTCGGCTTCCACATCTGCGTACTTCTTCTTGCCGACGGTCAAAGAACCGACCATATTGCCCAGAGCAGTGCCGATGGCGCCCACCCGTGCAGCAGCGCCGCCGCCGCCGGGAGCGGGAGCGTCAGATGCCAGAACCTCCACAAACTTGCGGCAGGTTTCCATAGTCATATCCATAGTATGTATCTCCTAAAAGTAATATTGTAGGGCGGGGGCTTGCTCCCGCCGATGGTGTTTGCGGTGTGTGCAAGCCCCCGCCCTACATTGTGTTTTTATACCCAAAAATCAGAGTCTGAAATCCGCCTCTGCTTATTGTATAAATCGGAATTAGAACAGGCCAGACACCTTACCGGTCTCGACGTCAACGTCAACACGGCGGTATGCGGGGTCAGCAGCAG